>NZ_LT900217.1:1317947-1976920 GCF_900199375.1 Gordonibacter urolithinfaciens | reverse complement strand
CCGAAGGGCAGCACGTCCGCCACGTACACGATCATCACGGACATGACGGAAACCCAGGGTCTGTATAAAGCCGAGATCGTGTACCTAAACGGCGTGGCCTATCTCAAGGTCTACGCCAACGGCAAGGGCGACGACGCCTACGACGCCGTGACGGTTCGGATGAGCGCGCTCGAAAACCATGAGGACTTCAACGTCACCTTGCACGTGCAGTACTTTAGGGAGACAGTGAAGGCTATCGAAGGTGTGACCGCGCTGCCCTCGCCCGTCGAATACGACGGCCAACCCCATGCGGGCTTCGAGGGAACCCCGACAGCCTACTACCTCTACAATGGCAACCGCGTGGACTACGGCACTTTGCCAGGCGAAACGTTCTCCATCTCCTACACCGGCACGGCCGCCGACGGCACGCGCTACGATTCCACCACGCCGCCCACGAACGCCGGCACCTACCAGGTGACGATAGCGATCTCGCCGGGCCACGTATGCAAGGGCTCGACCGCGTTCGACTTCACCATCGACAAGGCCCCCGCATTCGCCACGATACATGCCGACGCACAGCTGCAACCCAGTGGCGTGGCTACCATCGACCTCGCAAGCGTGCCGGGGCTGCCGGGCGATTTGGGCTCCGGACCCGCCTACGCCGTGAAGTCGTTCACGTCGGAAGGCCTCGCCGACGCTTCGGTGGACGCATCGGGCACGCTCGCGCTCACGGCCAAAGCCGACGCCTTGGACAGCGCGACCGACACCGTGACCGTGGAGCTTTCCGCCATTGGCAACTACGAGAACAGCACGGCCGAGGTGACCGTGCGCTATGCACGCGCCGACGGCGTTGTCACTGGGCCCACAGCCGCCACGGGCCTCGTCTACGACGGCGCTCCGCAGGCGGGCTACACGGGAGCGCCGACAGCCGTCTACACACCCGCCGGCACGACGAGCCCCCTCTCCTACAACGGACCGTTCGATATCTCCTACACCGGCACGGCCGCCGATGGCACGGCCTACGGCCCCACTTCCGCGCCGCCCACTGCGGCCGGCATCTACCGGGCGACGTTCGCGCTGCCCCAGAACGCGCCCTGCACGGGCGAGCCGCTCGTGCTCAACTTCGCCATCGACAAGGCGTCGCTCGTGTTCCGCGCGCTCGACGCCTCCATGACGGCGGGCGATTCCCTGCCGTCGCTCGGCTACGCCGCCGAAGGGCTGGCGGGCTCCGACCGCGTCGTCCAGGAACCCCGCCTGTCGGTTGCGGGCGACACGACGGCGGCCGGCTCCCTCGTCATCGCCATCGACGGCGGCATCGTGGACAACCAGGCCAACTACAACGTGTCCTATGCGGGCGGCACGCTCACCGTCAACGCCGCCCCGAAGCCCGACCCCAAGCCCCTTCCCAAGCCCGAGGCCAAGCCCGCCCTCGCCGCAACCGGCGACAGCGCCCTGACCGAGCTGCTCGTCTGCGTGGCGGGAGCCGCCGCGCTCGCCATCGGCATCGCCGCCGGAAGGCGCCGCCGCGCCAAGCGGGACTGACGGCGATCCCTACAGCAGCCCCAGCTCGCGGGCTTTGAGGACGGCGTCCATAACGTTGTGGACGCCGAGCTTCTGGTAGGCCGCGGCCGTGTGGCTCTTCACGGTGGGGACGGTCAGGCCCGTTTGCTCGGCTATCTCGGGAGTGCGCAGGCCGCGCGCCAGCAGGGACAGCACGCGCGCCTGCTGGCGGGACAGCTTCACCGGCTTGCCGGCGCGCGGCGCGGCAAGGTTCGCGCACACACCGCGGAATCGGCGGCCGCGCTCGTGCGCGGCCAGCAGCGCCTCCTGCACGAAACCGCGCTCGAGCGGGCCATCGTAGCCGGGGCGCGCAATGCGCGCGGCCAAGCTCTTCAGCACCGGCTCCACCGATGCGCCCTCGTCGGCCACCACGCGGAAGAACCCGTAGGGCGCGAGCGCTTCCAGGGCCTCCGCCAGCGCGTCCACCGCCTCGTCCTTGCGGCCGCGCGCCCACAGCAGCGACGCCGAAAGCGCGCCCGCCTCGCCCACGTCGAGCGGCCGGTTGAAGCCGCGCCCGAACTCGACCAAGTCGCGGAGCAGCGCCTCGGCCTCCTCCGCACGTCCGAGCGCGATGTACGCCCGCGCCGTCGTGAAGTGCTGGAACACCCGCACGAGGCCGATGCGCTCGGCCTCCACGACGAAGTACTCGTCGAGCCATGAGCGCGCCGCGCGGGCATCGGCGTCGAACAGCGCGAGCTTCGCCTGGTAGGCGCGCAGGTTATGCAAGAACTGCGACGCTTCCTGCGCAACGTAGGCCTCCAGCTGGGCCAGCGCGCGGGCGGCGTCGTCCGCGCGCCCCATCTGCCACAGCACCGCATGCTCCATGATGCCGATGCACACGCGGCCGTCCTCCTTGTTCTCGGGCACGAGCGCGCGCCGCGCCTCGTCGATGCCCGCAAGCGCCGCATCCAGGCGGTTGCGCTCGTACTCGAAGCAGGCGGGGATGAGCGGGCGCACGTAGCACCACTCGGTGCCCAGCAGCGGCGCGAACGTCTTGCCCAAAAGCCCCATCCCGTCCTCTTCGAGCGCGATGGCCGAGTAGTCCACGTTGCTGCGGTGGGGGTACGGCAGGTTCTGCGTGAACGACGCGAGCGTGGTGGCCAGGCCCTTCGGCGTGAAGCGCTTGATGAGGCGCCCGAATTTCGAGAACTTCCGCGCCTTGTCGATGATGGTGGTGCGGTGGTCGATGCTATGCGAGAGCGTGGCGGACTCGATGAACCGCGGGTCGAAGGCCGCGATGCGCGGCAGCGCGCGGTACAGCTCGTCCAGATGGTGCTCGAACCGCTCGCGCTGGCCGGTGAGGTAGTCGTACCACAGCGCCAGGATGTGCAGCGGCGGGCAGTCGCGGTACGCGCGGTCCGGCAGGTCGTCCAGCCGCAGCGTGCCCATGAAGTCGGCGCTGTCGGCCACCGAGCCGCTGCTGCTCTCGTACAGGTACAGCAAGAGGTACGTGTCCATGCCCTTGAAATCGCCGCTCTCCAGCCAGAACCGCAGCGCCTGCGTGTAGTCGCCACGCGCGCGGAAGAACTCGGCGGCCCGCTTGCACAGCTTGGCGCGGTCGACGCACTCTTCGGCGGCTTTCTCGCGCAGGAAGTCGCGGAACAGGTGGTGGTAGCGGTACAGGGTGTCCGAGAGCCGCATGAGGAACGTGTTGGTGCGCGCAAGCTCCTCCATGACGGCGGCCGCGTCGGCGCGCTCCGAAAGCAGCTCGGCAAGCGCCGGGTCGAACTGCTCCGCCACGCTGGTGGCCACGCAGAAGGCGCGCAGGCTTTCGTCCCACGTGTTCCACACCTGCTCCTCGAAGAAGCTCGCGAACAGCGTGCTGCTGCCGCCCCTCGTCGCGCGGTCGGACTTCGCGAGCGCCGCCACGCCGATGGGCCACCCCTCGGTGGCTTCGAACAGGGCGCCCGCCTCGTCGGGCGCGAGGTCGCGACCGAGCGCCTGGAAGTAGCCGCGTATCTCGTCGGCCGTGAAGCGCAGGTCGGCCGCGTCCAGCAGGGCCGGGCCGCCGTCGGCGCCGAGCACGGCCCACTCCGCGGGCAGCTCGGCGCGCGACAGCAGCAGCACGCTGAACGCCCGCGGCAGGCGCTTGAGCACGGCGGGCAGCGACTTGCGGATCTCCCGGTTCTCTACGAGGTGCACGTCGTCCAGCACCAGGACGTAGCGGCGCTCGAGCGGCGTCATCTCGGCCAGCAACCGAACCAGGTGCTCCACCGGCGAAAGCGAGAACCCAGGCTCCTCGATCACGACGCGCAGGCCGTCGTTGCCCGGCTGCACCGAGTACAGGCCCAGGGCCAGCTGCTTGTAGAACACCGAGGGAACATCGTCGTAGCGGTCGAGGCCGATCCACACGCAGGGGCGCTTCGCCTGCTTCAGCCACAGCAGCGCCGACACCGTCTTGCCGCTGCCCGCCGGAGCGCCCAGGTACACGAAGCGCCGCGTGCGCACGGCGCGCTCGATGGCGTCCACCACCCGCAGGCGCGGCGCGCACACGTCCGGCAGCGCCGCCGGAGCGAACTTGTCGCTGAGGATGAGATCGTCTGCCACCGCCGCCCCTTCCGCCGTCGCAACCCGGCTTTTTATCGAGAGTATACCCCAAAACCTCATACTGTATGATGGTGCCGCCCCGCCTCCGAGCGTATATTCGAAGCGAAACACGATTGCATCGTTAGAGTTTCAACCCCGTACGCAAGGAGCAGGCATGTCCGAGAAACACGGCAGCAGCATAACGTTGACAAGGCGCTCGTTCGTGGCAGGAGCAGGCGTGGTGGCGATCTCATGCTCGCTCGGCTCCGTCGGGTCGCTCATCCCCCGCGCGCACGCGGACGAAGCGGCGCTCGACGCTGCGGTGCCCGCATCGGCCGACACTGCAGCAGCCACGTCGCAGGCGAACGCGCAGAACTATTTCCCCGACGCCTCATCGTACCGCGCCTTCAACCTGGACACCTCCGTCGCGCCGGCCGACTTCAACGACGACACGTCGAGCGATCCCCTCGCGGGCTTCACGACGCTCGACCCGCAGAACCTCTACGTGGGCTACATGAACCGAACCGGCTACGACAAGGGGAGCGCCTACGTCGCCGACAGCCTCGAGGCGCTCACCGCATCCTCGATGAAGCTCGACAGCATGGCTCGCAAAACCCTGGGGTCGACCTCCCTCGACACCAACTGGAAGGAATACCAGTACCACGCGAACAACGCGTGCACGCTCGAACACAGCGGAGAGCAGCTCATCGTTTCGAACACCATTTACACGGGCACCTATAAGTCACGCCACGGCAAAGATCGGGAAAGCGGGCAGGACATCCAGCTGCAGCGCTTCTCGAACGGACGGGTTCAAACGCTGGCCAGAGCCCACGAAGACCTGACCGTGAAAGACAACCCGCTCATCATGGAGCATATCCAGCAGGAGGGCTCGCTCGGGCTGCTTGCCATGGTCGGCGGCGATTTCGACGGCGACGGAAACCAGGAGCTCGCCATCTACACTCCCTGGTCCTACAATCCTTTCATCATCGTCTACCGCTTCGATTCCTCAAAGGGAGAACTCGTCGAGGAGCAGAGACTCTACCTCGGCGACATCAACACCAGCTTCAGCATCAGCTCCAGCGACTGGCGCATGCCCATCGTCCACCTGGCCACGTTCTCGCACGGCAGCTACGACGACCTCGTTGTCACCCTGAGCCTGCCGCTCACCTACCAGAACGGCTACGGAAGCCACAGCCCGTTCTCATACATGGCCATCTATTCGAGAAAGACCAAGGAAACGCGGCCCCGGCTCGAGCGGATTTACCATTACATCCCCGACTTCGGGTCGTATCGCATGCGGTTCGCCTCGACGCTGCAGACCGACCTCAACGGCAACGGCGTACCCGAGCTCATCATGGCCGGCCACTACAACGCCTACAGCAAAGGCGACCAGGTGGGCTGGATGGTTCCGGAGAAAAACCTCGTGCAGATGTTCACGTTCGACACGGTGAAGGAAATCTACCAGTACGTCTGGGACGTCCCGCAGGAAGTGCCCGCTCTCAGCGACATCTTCGTGCAGTACGAGATGTGCGCGCCCGCCGCGCTCGCCACGGGCAAGTTCCTGCGCTCCGAGGCCAACGACCTGCTCTTCTTGGAGGGGTACGTGTTCTCGCTCTCGTCCACGAACAAAAAGGGCGATTCGGAGGCGGCGCACTTCAGGGACAGCAGCTTCACCTCGCTGTACCACATGGATCTGACGGGCTACCGCAACCATTTCATCACCAAAGCGGTATCCGGCAACTTCGCCAAAACCAACATCGGCACCGAACAGCTCATCGTGCAGAGCGGGGCGGTGGAATCGAGCAACTACAAGGTCACCTTCGACGTGCGCTGGGTGCTGGAGCAGAACGGCAAGCTCGCAACCGAGGACACCGATCCCAGCTTCATCCACAACGCGAGCACCGACGACAACGGCACGTTTTTGACCATCGCCGCCTGCGACATCAACAAGAACAACGCGTTCAAGTTCGCGCTGAAGTCCAAATCGTTCGGCTGGAGCGCGCCGCAACCCCTTGCCATCCTGGCCAGCGTGCCCTATTGGAGCGAGCTTTCCGACGAGCGGCTCGGCGAGGAGAAAACGGACATCGGCACCACGACCTTCGGCATCTCGTCGTCCGAATCGGCGGGCACCGAGGGCAGGTGGGGCCTGGGCGGCGGCTTCAACATGTCCGCCGAGCTGCTCCTAGGCGCGGGGATCCTCGGAAACAGCGCCATGCTGGGCGGCGGCTTCGATTTCGAGGCGATGCTCAACTACGTGGGCAGCTACTATCATGAGCGCAACGTCGAACGCGTGCTAACGTATGAGGAGTACGCGGGCAGGACCATGGTCGTGACGTCGGCGGTACCGGTGGTCGTCTACGAGTACGACGTGTACGTGCCCGAGTTCACGGTCACGCAGGACTATCTCGACGAATACAACAAGCACGCCGCGCCCGGCACGCAGTGGGGGCCGGAAAAGGTGGGCACCAAAGCGGGAAACGTCCACGTAGCCTACAAGGTGGACAACACCTACGATTCCACCCTCGGGCTCATGACGCTCGAGGATTACAACAATGCGGCGGCGAACGTGGGATCTCCGGACGTGCCGCCCATCGACATGGCCGCCGTGTTCCCGCACACGCAGGGCGACCCCACCACCTATCCCACTCAAACGAGCCAGATCGCGAACGTGCACAACAACGGCAACGCCCTGCTCGCGGGCCCCAACGTGCAGGTTGCCGCCGACAAGGGCTCGACGGCCTCGGCAGAGATCACGGTAACCGACACGTCCCAGTTCACCAACGGGTTCGACATAACCGTGGGCGGAGGCATGTCCTTGGCCGTGCAAGCCCAAGAGACGATCGGCATCGCCCTGTCCGTGAGCGGCCACGCGGGATGGAAGGCCGAGGCGACGGGCGGCGCCAGCTGGGTGTCCTCGCAGACGAAGGGCGCGCAGTTCTCCACGTCGCTGCCCTCGCTGCACCCCCTTTCCTACCTGACGCACGGTGGGAACGAATACTCCTACGCCACGCGCCTGGCCGTGTGGCAGACCGATGCCGTGGCGAAGAACCCGCTCGTCATCGGCTACGTGGTGGAGGGAACCGGGTCGGGCGCCGCGCCGAAGAGCCTTCCGCTCTATCCCATGGCCTACAGCGCGAACGAGCACAGCATCATCTGGGCCTGGAGCAACAACACCACCCGTCCCGCAGGAGCCTACGGCGTTGCGCTGCCCACGAGCACCAACGAGTGGACGGTGCCCGCCGGCAACGTGATGGGCGTCGACACGGGCAGGTTCTGGATCGAAGACGGCCTCGCCGCGGGCGACACCCGGCAGGTGCGGTTCCAGTCCTACGATGACCTGGGCCAGAGCAACCCGAGCGCCTACAGCCCGGCGATCGTCGGCACCACGATAGGCGGCGACGTCCCCGCCATCGACGAGCAGCCGAAAAGCGTGACCGTGTTTGGAGGGACCCCCGCCACGTTCTCCGTGCAGGCGCACTCCCAACGCGGCGAGGCCCTGAGCTATCAGTGGTTCTACCTCGACACAAGCAACAATGCCTATGCGGAATGGAAGCCCGTCGTAGGCGAAACGGGACCCGACTACGCCATCGATGCGGCCGACACCCTGTGGAACGGAACGCTCTTCTGCGTGGACGTGATGGACCGGACGGTCAACGCAAGCGGCGTGGTGCCGACGGTGCGCTCGCAACCGGCGCGGCTGGGCGTCGAGCTAACGAGCGCAATCGCCGACCCCGACGCAGCTGCGGCGACGCTCAGGATGGTGCCGACCGTCACGCTCGAACTGACGCCCACCGACGACAACACCATCGTCCAGCACCGCGACGAGTTCTTCGTCCCCTATGGCTGCACATTCGACATGACCTTCACCGTGAAGGACGCTGCGGGCGACCCATGCCTCGGCAAAATCACCCTCTCCAGGTACACCTACGAGAACGGCAGACGCAATGTCGGAACGAGCAAGGACCTCGCCCTCACAGACGGACTGCATACGCTTCAAGGCGACTATCCCGCCTCCGACCAAAGCTCAAGCTACTGGCCCCTTACTCCTTCGGGAGGCGACGGCGCGCGGGTGTTCGAAGTCGAAGCTCGCCTTTCGCTGGACAGCCCCACGGTGAACAAGGTGCTGCCCATCAACGAGTACTTCATCATCAACTACGGCGTGGTCCTGCCAGAGCGCGCCGCCCACCTGCTCACCTGCGACACCGAGGGCCTTCTGCCCGGCGGACCGACGTACGCCCTCACGAAGCACATGCCCCTGCCTAGCATCGCCCCCGCGATGGTGGGCGCCCAGTTCGATGGCTGGTTCACCGACGCCGACCTGGCAAACCCGTTTGAACCCCCGTTCGCGTCCGGCCCCGGGCAGACGACGGTGTACAGCGCCTGGTCGCAGAACGAGTACGCCGTCTCATACGAGCTGGACGGCGGAACGAACAGCCCCGACAACCCCGCTACGCTCATGAACGACAGCACGACTGTCACCCTGCGCGACCCTTCGAAGGAGGGCTATGCGTTCGAGGGATGGTTCGCCGACAGCTCTCTCTCGCAGCCCGTCACGGTCATCCCCCGCGGCGCGACGGGCGACATCAGCCTGTACGCCAAGTGGAGGCTCATCGAGTATCCGCTGTTCTATTTCGCGGGCATCGGCAAGAACCCCGCAGGAAACCCGACCTCCCACACGGTGCTCGACGGCGAGCTGCCCATCGCGCCGCCCACGTTCGAGAGCGCCAAAGCGGGCACGAACGCCTGGTACGCGGACTCGCTGTTCACGCAAAAGGCGCCGGGCTCCATACCGGCAGGCAGCATCGGCGACGAAGCGTTCTACGGCTACGCGGACTTCGCCCAGCCGGAACCCGAGCCCGAACCGGGCCCCGCGCCCACGCCGGAGCCCACGCCCGGCTCGACGGACCCCGCGCAACCTAAGCCCCTCGTCAGGACCGGAGACCGTCAGGGCCCGCTGCACCTCATCGCCGTGGCCGTCGTGACGGCCGGCGCCGCCCTGGCCGCATCGCTCGGCTTCCGCGGAAAGGAGGACGATCGGTAAAGAGCCACCTCCCCCTACAGTAGCCCCAGCTCTCGCGCGCGCAGAACGGCGTCGGGCGCGGCGTGGACGTCCAGCTTGCGGTAGGTCGCCTGCACGTGGCTTTTCACCGTGGGCAGCGACAAGCCGGTCTCGGCGGCGATCTCGGAATTGCGCAGGCCGCGCGCGAGCAGTTCGAGCACGCGCTTCTGCTGCGGCGACAGCTTCACCGGCTTGGTGCGCACGCCGAGGTTGGCGCATACGCCGCGGAAGCGCCGCGCGCGATCGTGCGCGGCCAGGTAGGCCTCCTGCACGAACGCGCGCTCGAGCGGCCCGTCGTAGCCCGAGCGCGCCAGACGCTCGACCAGGCTCTTCAGCACCGGCTCCACCGCCGCGCCCTCGTCGGCCACCACGCGGAAGAACCCGTAAGGCGCGAGCGCTTCCATCCCCTCGATCAGCACGTCCACAGCCTCGGCCCGACGACGCGCGGCCCACAACAGCGCCGCCAGGAGCGCGCACGCCTCGCCCACGTCGAGCGGGCGGTTGAACGACCGCCCGAACGCGCGCAAGCGTTCCAGCAGGCGTTCGGCCTCGTCCGCCTCCCCGAGCACGATGAGCGCTCGCGCGGTGGTGAAGTGCTGGAACGAGCGCACGAACACGATGCGCTCGACGTCGGTGACGAAGTACTCGTCCAGCCACGCACGCGCTGCGCGCTTGTCCGCATCGAACAGCGCGAGCTTCGCTCGGTACGCTTTCAGGTTGGGTAGGAAATGCGGCGCTTCCGCCTCCGTGAGCGCCACGAGGTCATCGAGCGCGGCCGCAGCCTCCGATTCGCGCTCCATCTGCCATAACGTCGCGTGCTTCATCACCATGATGCACGCGCGCCCGTCCTCGCGGTTCTCCGGCACGAGCGCCTTCTCGGTTTCGCGCAGCCCGGCGAGCGCCTCGTCCAGCCGATTGCGCTCGTAGGCGAAGCACGCGGGCAGCAGCGGACGCACGTAACCCCATTCCGCCCCCAGCAGCGGCGCGAACGTGCGGCCGATCAGCTCCATGCCGCCGTCCTCCAGCACGATGGCCGAGTAATCCACGTTGCTGCGATGCGGATAGGGCAGGTTGTGCGTGAACGACGCGATCTCGGTGGCCAGCCCCGCCGGGGTGAAGCGCTTCACGAACCGGCCGAACAGCGAGAATTTCCGCGCCTTCTCGATGATGGTGGTGCGGTGGTCCACGCTGTAGGCCAGAAGCGCGAACTCCATGAACCGCGAATCCGACGCCGCGATGTGCGGCAGGGCTCGGTACAGCTCGTCCAGGTGGTGCTCGAACGCCGTGCGCTGGCTGGTGAGATAGAAGTACCACGCGGCCAGCACGCGCAAAGGCGGGCACACGCGGTACGCGTCGGCGGGAAGCGACTCGATATCGAGCGTGCGCAGGAAGTCCGCGTAGTCGGCAACCGAGCCGCGCGCGTTCTCGAACAGGAACAGCAGCAGGTAGGTGTCCATGCCGGAGAAATCGCCGCTCTCGAACCAGAACCGCAAGGCGCGCGTGTAGTCGTGCCGGTCGCGGAAGTGCTCGGCCGCGCGCTTGCAGAGCACCACGCGGTCCACGCCCGCCTCCGCGGCCTTCTCGCGCAGAAAATCGCGGAACAGGTGATGGTAACGGTACGTGTCGCCGTGCAACCGCGAGAGGAAGGTGTTCGTGCGGGCGAGGCGCTCCATGACCTCCCGGGCGTCGTCGCGCCCGGACAGCAGTGCCGCCAACGTCGGGTCGTACTCCTCTGCCACGCTGGTGGCCAGGCAGAACGAGCGCAGCTGGTCGTCCCAAGCACCCCACACCTGCTCTTCGAAATAGCTCGCGAACAGGTAGTGGCCGTTGCGTCCGTCCGTGCGATCCGACTTCGCGAGCGCCGCCACGCCGATGGCCCACCCCTCGGTGGCCGCGTGCACGAGACGCGTCTCGTCGGGCGTGGGAAAGCGGCCGAGCGCGTTGAAGTAGCCGCGTATCTCGTCGGGCGCGAATCGCAGATCGTCCGCTCCGAGCACCGCCGGGCCCTCCGCGCCGCCGAGCGTGCGCCATTCCTCGGGCAGCTCGGCGCGCGACAGCAGCAGCACGGCGAACGCGCCGGGCAGGCGGCGGAGCACGGCAGGCAGCGATTTGACGATCTCGCGGTTGCGAATGAGGTGCAGGTCGTCGACGACCAGCGCGTAGCGGCGCTCGAGCGGGCGCATCTCCATCACCAGCTGCACCGTGTGCTCCACGGGCGACGCGGAGAACGTCGGGCTTTCAAGCACGGCGCGCATGCCCGCGTTATCCGGCTGGATGGAGTAGAGCCCCGTCGCCAGCTGCTTGTAGAACACCGAGGGCACGTCGTCGTAGCGGTCGAGGCCGATCCACACGCACGCGCGCTTCGCCTTCTTCAGCCACAGCAGCGCCGACACCGTCTTGCCGCTGCCCGCCGGCGCGCCCAGGTACACGAAGCGCCGCGTGCGGACGGCTCGGCCGATGGCGTCCACCACCCGCAGGCGCGGCGCGCACACGTCGGGAAGGTCCGCCGGTGCGAACTTCTCGCTGAGAATCAGCTCTGCGTCGTCGCGGTTCATGCCTCTCCCTTCCTTTCGGCGCATGCTGCGGTCCGAAACCTTCCGTCGCACGTCAATCCGCGCATAAGGCGGCCCGCTCTCAAGCACATAGGGCACGCAAAGGAATCACGTACACGCCGTCCTCGACCTTCCGCGCGTACTCCGACACGCCCGCTATGACGGCGAGGAACTCTGGAGGGCTAGTTCTCGCCTTCGGGTTCTCCGACACCTTCTTACGCAGCCGCTTGAGGCTGGCCACGCCCTCTCCGACTTTCGACTCACCCACCTTGAACTCGAAGGCCGCCCAACGCCCATCCGCCAGCTCCACGATGGCGTCGGCTTCGAGGCCGGCATCGTCGCGATAGTAGCGAACCGGCACGTCGCCAGCCAAAGGGAGGGCACGGGCATACACCATGAGGTCCCGCATGCAGAGATTCTCGAACACGAGCCCGAACGTCTGCCAGTCATCCAAAAGCGACTGCGGGGACATGCCAAGCGTCGCGACCGCCAAGGAAGGATCGGCAAAGTAGCGCTTCGGCTTGACGGAGAGGCGCTTCCGAGAACGTCGAGGAGGAACCCACCCTTCCACCTCCTCCGTCAAATACAGACGGTTCAACAAGTCGAGGTACGAGGCGAGGGTCACCTCCGACATAAGCGCCCCGGGCTCGTCTTCCTCGCCGTACATGTCGGCGAGGATCGTCTTGTAGGTGGGCGACTGCCCGAGGTTGCGCGCAAGCGATGCCACCAGTTTCCGAGCTGCTCTCCCGTCCTTGCCGTGCCGGGGAACGCTTTCCGAGAAAAGGAGCCTCAGATAATCGCGGGCGAGCAGTTGGGCGTCTTCAGCGTCGAGGTCGATCCCTTCGGGCCACCCTCCCCGACAGGCGAGCCTAACGAGCTCGAGCGTGTCCGAAGGCACCTTGCTCGACGTGAACTCCCCTTCGAACAGGCAGGCGAGCGATACCGTGCATGCCGACTCGCCCGATTCGGCCAAGCTCATCGGAAGCATGCGCACCCGCCCGATCCGCCCGGCGCCGCTGTGCTTCGGGGCGTCTTCGCCGCCTCCTCGAGATACGGGCGTCGAAGAGCCTGTCAATATCCACCCGCCCCGCAAACCGCGCTGCGCGTCTACGCCATGCCGAACGGCATCCCAGATGGAAGGAGCCAGCTGCCACTCGTCCACCACATGAGGCCTCTCTCCCAACAACATAAGAGAGGGGTCTTCTTTGGCGATGCCCAGATCGTTTTCCACGTAGCTGACGCTCGATCCATGAGCTAGAGCCGTCCACGTCTTGCCGCACCATTTCGCGCCCGCCACCTCGACGGCGCCGAACACGCGCAAATAATGCGCAACCTGCTCGTCCACGATGCGAGGCAGATAACCGTCGGGCTTGAGGTTGGCATGAGGCATGGCGATGCTCCTTCCGAGCGCTTTGTCGCTCCCTCATTATAAACGGTTTAGAAAATCCGAAGTTCTCATTTAAGAAAATCCGACATTTTCAGGTAAGGGAATCCGCGTGAGCGGCTGATTGGGCAGGCTCGCACTTCGAGCGAAAACCGTTTCCCAAAACCTCATCCCGAATGATGTTTTTCTCCGGCGGGTCTCGCTATCGTGAAAGGCGCAGGGAAGCTTGCCATTCCACGCGACCACCGAGGAGGGGCCCATGAACCGATCGAACGATGCGTTCGACTTCGCTATCCGCGTGGCCGAGCTCGTGCGGTACTTGCGAGAAAAGCCCGAGCGCTTTCCCCTTGCCGCCGAAATGCTGGCCGCCGGCGTGCGCGCGGGCATGGCGGCGCGTGATCTGGAAGATCTGGCCGGCGCCGCCCAGGCGTCCCGTGCCCGCGAGGCCGCAGCCGCCATCGAAGAGGTGAGCTACTACCTGGAGATGGCCGTGCGCTCCGGCTACCTGACCGAGCTCGAAGCTGCTCGCGTCCGCCAAATGGGAACCGAACTGCAGGAAGTGCTGGCCGGAGAACCCCCGCCCCCGCCCCCTCCTGCCGACCAGCCCTCCCCCGACCGCCCAGACCAAGGAGCCTCCTCATGAGCATCACCGCCCGCAAGCGAACGTCCCAGTCCCTGCGCTCGGCGCTCTGCCTCCTGCTTGCGTTGAGCTTGATCGGCTTCATGGCTCCGATTTCCAGAACGGGCAGCGTAACCGCCTTCGCCATGCAAGGAGAGGGAGGCGCGCCCGAGTCGCAGGACGCGCCCGCGCCGGACGGCCCGAGCGACGATCCGGCAGCCGGCCCTGCGGCCAAGCCGGCGGACAATCCCGCCGACGAGCCTGCGACGGATCCCTCCGGCAATCCCGCAACCGATGCCGCCGACAAGCCGGAAGGCGACGCCAACGAGAACGCCCCCGCCATCGCCCCGGCCAGTAGTGACGACCCCGAGGTGCGCGGCCCCGGGGACTGGGTGCTCGACAAGGTGTACGGCGTCGTTTTCGGCCTGGCGGAAACGGTCGCCTTCAAGGCGCTGAACGAAGCGGTCGACCCGCAGGACGCCGAGCAGCTGAACAAAGTGCTCGACTTCGTGGACGGGTTGCTGGGAGGCAGCTCCGGCATCGAGCACGAATGCGATCAGATCCTGCAAGCCGTGCAAGACCTGAGCCAACAGCTTGGCGACCTCGAGAACAGCATCGACGCGCAGTTCAACGCACTCGAGCAGACCGTGACGCTCAATCAGATAGAAAACCAGCGGGCACAGATCATCAAGATGAGCGACTCGGTGTACGCGCCCGCGCTCACCGCCTACCGCGAGTTCATCGATGCCTCGAAGGCGTACGCGGAAGCATGGGGAACCGCCAACGAAAGCGCACGGCGCGAAGCGGCCGAAACCAAGGAGCGCGCGCTGGTGGCAGCGTTCGACAAGCTCGACTACGAGGCCGACCTGACCACCATCGAAACCTACGGCATATTCATGGGCAGTTACACCAACCATCGCTACCTGCACAACCTCGACCAATACGCCGACGAAGCGCTCGCCTTCGACCACCAGCGCTACGCGCTGCTCACCGCCGGCATCAACGACGTGGTGATGAACCTGAACATAGTCGCCTACGTGCAGCGCCTCGAATACGATTACTGGAAGGCGAAGGCCGACAACGCCCCCGCCGACGCCGACCTGCGCACAAAGGCGGCCGACCTCGAAAACAATCTGGTCACGAACCTCAACCGCATCGTGAGGGACATCAACTTCACCGCATCCGAATTCGCGAACAAAGACGGCGACGCCTCGTGGCCGCGCACCGACCTCCTCACCCTCATGCGCCCCTACGACTTCCAAACCGAGTACGACTTCGACTACGCGAGCTCGGCCAGCAGATCGTTCAAGTACCGGCTGCCCGACCCCAACGGCAAGGCGACCACCACGGCGTTCTACACGTCGCAGGCGGTGAGAACCGCCCCTACGATGCCGGTGTATCGCGCCGCCGTGAAAGGCGCGCCGTTCTTGGTCGTCGATGGCAGCCGGAACCTCTCGTACGGAGAGAAGCATGGCGACCTCATTCACGGTCTGCGCTATTGGGAGAAGATACCCTTCGGCGGCATGCTGTTCACCCCCGAGTACTACGGCTTCCCCGACCAGGATTTCTTCAATGTGCAGTCCACGAAAGACGGCGTGTACGCGCTTCCCGCAGATTTCGGCCCGCTCGCGCCCCTGGTCAGCCAACCCAGTTATGCGGGCTCACGCGGCTCTCTCGTCGAGCACCTTCGAAGAAACGGCATGACGTCGATCGGGCAGGCGCCTTACGTGCTCATGAACAGCTACGTCTCTCCGGCGCCTCACACGGGCGCCCTGTCTCAAAACCATTACTCGCTGTTCAATCTGTACCGAACCGCCATCCCGACCAACGGCGACTACAACTCGGCCAAGGTCAAGCTCACCATGGAGGATTCTGCGGGAGACCCCGCCATGCTCGTCGTGCTGGCGCGCAACCCCGACAAGCGGGAAACGAGCCGCCTGCACGTCGCGAACGCAGACGGGCTCGCGATAGAGACGACCGACCTGGCCGGGAACCAGCTGCCAGCCGACGTTCCCGCCGGAACCTGCGTCAAGGTGGCCGTCACTGCCTCCGATCCCGTCGCCCTCGATTCGCTTGTGCTCAAAAACGCAAACGGCGACGAGCTGGAAACCATCGCGAGCTCCGAGGCCGCCTTGCTTGCCGAGGGGTCGGGAACCACGATGACCTTCGCGTTCTGCATGCCGTACCAGGATGCCTACCTGATAGCCACGCCGGGCGAGGCCATGCCCAACCCGTTGCACTTCGCCACCGACTCTGAGGGAACGTACCTGATCAGCACGCTCGACGATCTGGTCAACGTGTCCGCCGCCTACGAGCAGCATCCCGCAATGTACGAGCATGCCACGTTCCGCCTGACGGGCAACATCGAGAACACGCGCCGCCCCGCCCCCGCTTGGACTGCCCCCATCGGCAGCGAGGAGCATCCGTTCACCGGCACCTTCGACGGGGCCGGATTCGGCATCGGCGGCTTTTCCATGAGCATGGACGTCTCGGACAGCCCCCTTAAAAACATAACCTTCGGGGGCTTGTTCGGCGTCATCGGAGACGGCGGCACCGTGCGCAACCTGGCCGTGTACGGGACGGACTTTTTCGGATTCACCACGAACCACGTTATCGGGGTGCTGGCCGGAGCGAACCACGGGCGGATAGAGAACTGCTCCACGGGCACGGCGCAAACGTGGTATCACGCACCCAGCTCGGGAACCATCACCCCTGAAGAGCTCCGCCTGCTGAACGCCACCGTTCGCAGCACGCTCGCGGGCGGACTGGTGGGTGAAAACCACGGCGACGTGGTGAACTGCTGGTCGGGAGCCGACGTGATCGCTTCGACAGCGGGCGGTTTGGTGGGTCGCGCCGCGGACGGATCCTCGGTGTGGAACAGCTACGCCCTTGGCTGGACGACGGACCCGCAGGTACTTTTCGGCGGGCTCGTCGGCGAGAACCGTGGCGAGGTGGTGAACTCGTATTCGGGGGCTATCGGCGTTTTGCGTCCCAAACCCTCCACCGTGGCGGGCACGTTCATCGGATCGAACCACCATGACGTGTTCTTCGGCTATACGTTCGCGCAGTTCGATCAGAGCCCGATAGGGGAAGGATCGGTAGGCGACGCCGAGGACGCGAGCCTGGCCGAGCTGCCCACCGCGACCATGATGTCGCAGGAGTTCGCTGACATGCTGAACGAGCAGGTTTCCGGCGACATGCGCTACTGGGCGTACAGTGCCGACACGAACGCAGGCTTCCCCTACCTGGTGAGCGATCCCCTGATCGAGCGCACTCTGACCGACGGCGCCACCGGCATCACGCTGCAGGGCACCATCCATGCCGGGGCCGTGCTGTCCCTAGAGGCGCTTGACGAAGGAAGCGCCAGCCACGACGCGCTCGTGCGGCACGCGAAAGAGGCCGACCTGCTGGGAGAGCTGGCAGCGGCCTATCGGGCCCTGCTGCCCGTGAACGGGAGGAAGTCGGGCCAGACGGCGCTCGGCGGGCCTGTCACGCTGCGGATTCCCGTGCCTGCGGCTTTTGCGGGAAGCAACGTCACGGTGCTCCAAGAGCATCCCGACGGCATGGTGGCGCTCGATGCCCACGTCGCCGACGGGGTGGCGACGGTGCAGGTGAGCGAGGTGTCGCCCTTCGCTGTGATCGTGGATAGCGCAGAGGTCCCGCCGGTCGCGAAACCTGATGCGTCGGGCGGCGGCACGAAGCTCGCACCCACCGCCGATTCTGCGGCTGGCTGGATGGGAGCCCTCGGAGCCCTTCTGGCGGTGGCAGGCACGGCGGCAATACTATCTCGCCGATGGCTCCGCAATTCCAAGCGAAAGTGAGACCCCTATGACCAGCAATCATCGCATCGATCGACGCACGTTCATCGCCGGGACGTTCGCAACCGGGGCGCTCGTGGCCGCCGGGGCCGCCGTGTGCGGCTGCTCGGCCAACGGCGCGAGCGGCGGGGGCGGCTCCTCCGCCGCCGCAGGCTCCGCGCTCGGTAACCTCACGGCCGATCCCAAGCCGGCCACCGAAGCCACGCGCGACGCCAACGACGCCGTGTACGCGCTGCTCGACTTCTCCGACGAGCGGGAGCGCGAATTCGCCAGCCGGGGGCTCATCGCCGCGCCGGACGCGCTCGAGATCGCGGACGACGCCGGCAAGGTGGTGTGGAGCCAGAAAGCCTACGCGTTTCTGGACGGAGCCGACGGCCAACCGGCCGGCGCGCCCGACACCGCCAACCCCAGCCTCTGGCGCAACGCGCAGCTGAACCACCTGTTCGGCCTGTTCGAGGTCGCCGACGGCATCTACCAGGTGCGCGGCTACGACATGACCAACATCACGTTCGTGCGCGGCGAGACGGGCTGGATCGTGTTCGACCCGCTCATGAGCTGCGAATGCTCGCGCGCAGCCTTCGCCTTGGTGACCGAGCACCTGGGTGAGCGACCCATCACCGGCATCGTGATGAGCCATCCACACGTCGACCATTACGGCGGCATCAAGGGAATCGTCAGCGAGGAGGACGTGGCCGCGCACAGCATCCCCCTCATCGTCCCCAGCGGCTTCGCGGAGCACGCCGTGGCCGAGAACGTGTATGCCGGCAACGCGATGGGCCGCCGCGCGGGGTATCAGTACGGCACGTTTTTGGAGCCGGGGCCGCAAGGCAAGCTCTCCATCGGCATCGGCATGGGGCAGTCCACCGGCACTGTGTCCTACATCGCACCGAACGACCTGATCACGGCCACGGGCGAGACGCGCGAGGTTGACGGCGTGCTCATGGAGTTCCAGATGACGCCCGGCACCGAGGCACCAGCCGAGATGAACACGTGGTTCCCCCAGTTCAAAGCCCTGTGGGTGGCCGAGAACTGCACGGCCACGCTGCACAACCTGTACACGCTGCGCGGCGCCGAGGTGCGCGACGGCAACGCATGGGCGAACTACCTCATGGAAACGCTCGCGCGCTACGGCGACCTGGCCGAGGTGACGTTCCAAGCGCACAACTGGCCGCACTGGGGCGCCGAGTTCATCCGCGAGTACCTGGTGAACACCGCCGCGATGTACAAGTTCATCGCCGACCAGACGCTCATGTACTTGAACCAGGGGCTCACGTCAAACGAGATCGCGCACCTGATCCAACTGCCGCCCGCGCTCGAGCGAAGCTGGTACACGCGCCAGTACTACGGCACCATCGCGCACAACGCGAAAGCCGTCTACCAGAAGTACATGGGCTGGTACGACGCGAACCCCGTGCACCTGAACGCGCTGCCGCCGGGGGAGTCGGCGGGCAAGTTCGTCGAGTACTTCGGCGACGCGGATGCCGTGCTGGCGAAGGCCCAGGCCGACTTCGACGACGGCCAGTACCAATGGGTGGCCGAAGTGACGAACCTGCTCGTGTTCGCCGACCCGTCCAACCAGCCCGCCCGCCTGCTGTGCGCCGACGCGCTCGAGCAGCTAGGCTACGCGGCCGAGTCCGGCCCGTGGCGCAACGCCTACCTCACCGCCGCAAAGGAGCTGCGCGGCGGCGTGGACGCCGACCCGAAGTTCCGCGCCAGCGGAAGCGCCGACATCCTACGCGCCATGACGCCCGACATGATGCTGGACTACCTGGGCATCCTGCTCGACGCGAACGCGGCCGCCGACCTCGACCTCGTGGTGAACCTCGCGTTCACCGACGACGACCCCTACGCGCTCACCGTGCGCGCGGGCGTCGTGCTCTACGAGCGCGGCGTGCAGTATGCGGACGCCGACGCCACGCTCACCCCGCCGCGCCTGGACCTGTTCGCCATCCTCAACCGCGACGAGAACGCCCAAGCGAAGAGCATCCAGGTGGACGGCGACCCCGACGTGCTGAAGAAGCTCACCGAGCACCTGGTCGACTTCGACTTCTTCTTCAACATCGTGGAGCCGCAAAAATAGCCCAAAAGGAGGCGGTCCCTCTTTTCTTCCAGCTGCCTCACCTGCGGAAATACGGTATTGAAAGTTAGGATTTCCACGGATGGGAAAATCGGATTATCGCAATGTCGAGAAAGGGGGCAGCCCCTTTCTCGACATTTTCGGCCGCGATCCTGTCTTCGTATTTTCGGGTTCTCAGATGCACAGAACGTGCCGCTGTGAAGTTCGCGAGGGGCGTTTGGCTCATCCCATCATTTTCCGAGCAGGGGAAACGCTCCCCCAGAAACCATGAGTGCGCGTGCAGGAGTAACGGAGCCCACCAAAACACTTCACCGCGTTGATTTCTGTGCATCGGAAAGCATTTTTTTACGAGGTACTCCTCCGGCTGTCATCTCGTTCGGCGTGCGCAGCATGGAGTTGAAGGATCCCGCGCGGCGCGAGCAGGAAGCGCTACGGCTGACATCGCATGGGGATCGTTCGACTCGCTGCGCTTGCTCAGGACGACAAGAGCCTCTCGCTCGGAACGACCAGGAGGGATCGTTCGCTCGTTCAGTTCTCGACGTCGATCTTCTGTCGCTTGATGCTGCCCCAGCGGCCGCGGTTGCGGCGATAGCCCAGCAGCGCGAACATGCGGGTGGTGGCCAGGACGAAGCGGAGCACCGTCACCTCGAAGAGCGACAGCAGCAGCGCCTTCGCCACGTCGCGCGGGGAGAGCTTGAGGTCGCGGGTCTGCACGCGCGAGAAGAACGCCGTGAGCGACATCACGGCCCCGAACACGGCGTAGATGCCGAAGAACATGATCATGAACGGGATGTTGATGAAGTTGAACGCCACAGCCACCGCCACCGTGGCCAGGCCGAACAGCTCGATGGCGGGAGAGAGCAGCTCGTAGATCAAAAAGTACGTGTACGAGAAGAAGCTCACCAGACCGAACCGCAGGTTGGCGAACATGCGCCAGTGCTTCGTCATGGTCTCGAACAGGCCGGTGTGCCAGCGACGCCTCTGCTTCACCAGGTCGCGCAGGGTCTCGGGCGCCTGACTCCAGCAGATGGCGTCGGGCGCGTACTTTATCAGGTAGTCCCTGCCGTTGGTGCGGCAGAACACGTGCAGCTTCGTGACCAGCTCCATATCCTCGCCCACCGTGTCCAGGTCGTAGCCGCCGCACGCGATGGCCAGGTCCTTGCGGAACAGCCCGAACGCTCCCGAGATGATCAGGTTGCCGTTGAACTGGTCGAACAGGATGCGCGCCGACAGGAAGGAACGATCGTACTCCAGCACCTGCATGGCGGGGATGATCTTCTTCGGCAGCGAGTAGTTGGTCAGGCGGCCGTCCTTGATGCTGATGCCGTTGGAGATGCGCACGAGCCCGCCCACGGCCACCACGTTCTCGTGCTCCACGAGCGGCGCGGCTATCTCGCGCAACGAGTCGTACTGCAGCACGGAGTCGGCGTCGATGCAGATGAAGTAGGGGTACTGCGAGGCATTGATGCCCATGTTGAGCGCATCGGACTTGCCGCCGTTCTCCTTGGAGATGAGCGTGACCGGAATGCGCCCCACGCGCCCGTACCACACGCCGCGCTCGGGCGCGCAGGGCACCTGCCGGCGGACGGGCCGGTCGATGGGGTGCAGGTCGAACGCGTCGATGACCGTCTGCGCGGTATCGTCGGTGGAGCCGTCGTCCACGACGATCACCTCGTAGAGCGTGTAGTCCAGGTTGAGCAGCGAGCGCAGGGAGCTTTCCACCGTCACGCTCTCGTTGTAGGCGGGCACGACGATGGTGATGGGCACGTAGCAGTCCACCTCGAGCGTGCTCTTGTAGTGGGCCTCGCGCTTGCGCCGGTGCAGGATGGACGAGCCCACCGTCACCGACAGGAACAGAAACGTCGAGTACCCGATGAGGTACAGCACGAAGAACACGCCGACGAAGTACAGGAAGCCCTGCACGATCGCCGCGGCTGTCACGGTGGTGGCGATCATACCGGAAGCGCCTCCTTCCGCTTGCGCTCCTCTTCCTCCACGCGCTTGAGCTCCCAGTGGTAGGCGAGCATGTCGCGCGCGTAGGCGTCGGGGCCGTTCATGACGTCGGCGAGGTCGTCGAGCGCGAGGCCGTAGTCGTACAGGGTCTTCGCCGCGTTGTTGCGCACGAACCACGAGGGGCTCGAGAGGCACCCCTTCAGCGCCTCGACGGCCTCCATGCCGGGATAATTCGACAACGCCGTGGCCGCGATGGCCCGGTACTCCCAGCGCGCCGGATCGTTGTCGGAGGCGAGTTTGAGCAGGTCGGCCTCGGCGGCCGGCCAGTGCCGGCGCATGAAGTAGCGGATGCACGCGAGGCGCACTTCGAGGTCCTCCCGCTCGTCGCGCATGAGGGCGAGGATGACGTCGGGATCGCCCAGACCCGCCATGCGCAGGTAGTTGACGAGGGCCGCGACGGTGTGGGGGCTGAAGCGCCCGACGCGCTCCTTGAGCTCGGCCTCCAGCTCCGTCGCCTCGCCCGCGAACGCGAGCGCGGCCTCCGTGATGAGCTTGGGGCTGTGGAACTCCCCGTCGCGCTCGAGCGTGGCGATAGCCTCGGCCAGCGCGCGGGCGCTTCCCACCTGCGAAAGCGCTTCGAGCGCGTTCTGCCGAGCGTAGAACGAGCCCTCGCGCACGTAGCGCAGGAGCGCCTGCTCAACGGTGTTGCCGGCCGGCCGTTCGCGGTACCAGCGCTTCACGATGTAGGCGAAGTAGGCGCGGTGCAGGTCGTCCTTCTTCGCGAAGTGGTAGGTGAGGTGGTCGAACACCGTGGCGATGCCGTGCAGGTAGCGCTCGCTCTTGGCGGGGTCCTGCTCCAGCAGATGGCCCATGGTCAGGTCGAACGACTCCATGCCGGCCATCCGGCGCATCGCGCGCTCGAGCGTGCGCTTGTGCTCCTCGGTGGGAAACGCGGCGTTGCGCTCGATCTCGTCGCCCAGCAGTTCCGCGAGCCGCTTCGTCCGCGCGTCGAAGCGCTTCGCGTGCAGCTTCTCGTAGGCCAGGTACCCGAAGTTGAACGCGATCATCATCACGCTGATGAACAGGTAGAACGCTATGAGCCACTCGATCTTCACGAGGTGCCGCCCGCTACGACGGCATCCGTCGTCTCACCACCCGTTGCCGCGTCCTCGCGCCACAGCTCCTCGGCCGGGACGCCTTCCGCCCACATCCGCTGCACGATGTAGTAGCTCTCCTTCAGGCGCTCGTGGTACGTCACCTTCGTGCCCCAGCCCTTGAGCGGCTTCTCGAACAGCGGGATGGCCTGCCCGTCCGCGCCGTCACCCACTCCCACGTACATGCGGTCGATCTTCATGTTCTCCACGCCGTAGTGCTCGTAATAGTCGTCGTGGATCTGCATCTCGGAGGGATTCGAGAAGTTCAACAGCTGCCACGGCAGCTTGATCTCCACGAACCCGTCGCCATAGCAGAAGTCGGCCATCGAGTCGAAGTTTTCGTGCGCGGGGTTCGCGTCCCCGTAGACGAGTTTGCCGGTCTCGTAGGACTCGAAGTAGAAATTGTCCGCGATGGCGTTCTTCTGGTTGGCGACCGCATCTGCAATGGCCTGGGTTTCCGTTATGGTCTGCAGCACCAGGTCGATGTGCTTGAACCGGGTCGTGTCCTTCGCAGGGATGTTCTCATAAGGATCCTCGCCGGTCGTGGTGCGCAACGCCATGGCGCGCATGACCTCGTAGCGTTCCTGCACCAGCACGCGGCTCTCGTCCTCGCCGTCGAGCACGATGAGGAAGTCGGCCGCACGCTCGAACGACACGACCGGGTCGGCGCTGGCCGTTGCGCCCGTCTTCTGCGTCGTGTCCACTGGCAGGTACAGCGGCGTGCCCGGTCCGACGTCGCTTCCGCGCACCATGAGGTACACAAACTTCTCGTCGTACTTCATCGACAGCGTGCGACCGTCGGCCTCGCCGATCACGTCTGCGTCCGTCCACTCCTCGTCGTCGCCGTCCGCATAGCTCACGCTGCGCTCCGTGCCAGGGTCGAACGACAAAAGCCCGAAATACTGCTCGTTGGTCTGGTAGTCGCTCCAGTAGGGCGTCTTCAGCAGATCCACGTTGGCCATGGTGTTCCACGTGCGTTTGAACCATTCATCTTGCCAGGTGAAGATCACCGACCCCGCGCATCCCGAAGCCATGATATCGACATAGGAGCGAACGATGGCCCTCCCTTGGTCGTCCTCGCTCATGCCGCCCTGGTTGCGACCGGTGTTCGCGTCCACCTGGGCGCGCCCGCGCGAGCTGGGCACGCCGAACTCCGATATGACAACCGGCACGCTGTGGTGCGCAACGAGCGTCTCCAGATACGCGCGGTAGGTGTTCACCTGGCCCGTATCGTCCACAGCGTTGGCGTATTCGGGCAGGTACTGCAGGTAGTCGGGATAGTAGGGGTACACGTGGTAAGAGGCGAACATGCCCGACACCACGGTCTCCTCGGCCACGATGTTCTCCACATCCACCTGGCTGTACTTCTCGAAGAACAGCTGCAGCGGCAGCGGATAGCTCATCGGGTCGGTGGTGGGCCAATTGCTGAAAGCAAGCAGCCGCTGCTGCTTGTAGCGCTTGGACTCGTAGCCCATCAGGTCATCGCCCACCTGGGCGAGCATGATCTCGAACGCGCTCGCCTCCGACGTGCTGCTCACGTAGGAGCCATGGTAGGTGCCCATGCCCTCGTGCGTGCGATCGGTGTAGATGACGGTAGGCGCCTCCCATTCGACGCCCAGGATGTAGCCGAGCACCCATGGCGAGATGTCCTTCGTGTACATGCCCGTTCCGGACAGCCGGCCAAGCTCGATCCAACGTTGGCCGTGTATCACGTCCACCACCGTGCGCGCATCCTCTTTGAACCGCCCGAGATAGGCGGGGTCGTATGCGTCCATATGGGAGTTCTGCGCGTAGTCATCGATCCACACGCCGTGGATGAGGTAGAGCGGATCGGGATTATCCTTGTTGAACTCGTAGAAGGCCTCGTAGAAGTCGGTGCCCAGCAGGATGTAGACGCGGATGGTGTTCGCACCCATATCCTTGACCTGCTGAAACCATCGCAGGTACGTCTCCTTGTCGATGGCGTAGTCGGTGGCGAAATGCCCGGGGATGCCCGCGCCCATGTCCACGCCGCGTATCTCGAAATCCTCCCAACCGTCGCCGCGATCGATCTGGATCGCACGTCCCTCTTGGCGCACCCAGGCGGTCACGGGCTTTGAGGGGTCGAGATCGATGCTCACGCTCGTGCCGAACACGGCGAACGCCGCACAAGCCGCCAGCGCGAACAGGCACGCGGCAGCGATGATGAACTTCTTCACGGACCCCTCCCTTCCCTAATGGTTGAACTTCTTGACGGCCGACTCATGAGAGTATTGGCGCAGATGCTCGATGGAACCGTCGAGCCACGCACCGCGCTCCGTCACGAACGACTTCAACTGATCGATGGCCTCGTCGAACGAGCGCGGGTTCCGCTCGTCAGGCTCAACCTTCTGCGCATGGGAAACATTTTCAGCGTCGAGCAGATAGCCCCACACCTTGAAGTTGCGCTCCACGACCGGGCCCAGGTACTCCGTCGTCTCGTCGATGTAGGCGTTGAGGTGCTCCTCGCTCAACGCGCCCGCCCGAAGCTCCCTATAGCGGCTGATCACGCGCTCGGTGAACGCCTCGTCTTTGAATAGCATGAAGTACCACGCACGATCGACCAGGTAGAACTTGTCAGTAGGCGTGGCCAGTCGATAATTGTCGAACACGTTGTTGAAGTCCCAAGGAGGCCCCAGCGTGAGCTTGCCCCGAACGTCCTTGTACAGATACGTCGAGTAAGCGGCGAAATCGTCGTTGATGACGAACTCGTTCCACACGAAAGAATCAACGAAGCTGTCGACGTCGATGTAGTTGACGTATCCGTAGTCGCGGGTGTCGTAGTCGTACGAGAACAAAGCCTTCTCGAACGAGCTCACATCCTGCTCGATCCACGCCTTCTGCTCATCGGTGAGCGTGGTCGCGTTCGGATACTCGATGTTCATGTACTTGCTCAGGCGCAGCGTGTAGCGGAGGAAATCCGAGATGGTCAGCGGACCGGAGCCCGTCAGATCTATGCCGAGCACGTAGCTGGTCGTGGGGCTTTTCGGATCGGCGGGGTTGAGGTCGAGCCGGCCGTCCTCCACCTTCACCGTCTCGGTTGCCAGATAGAGTCCCTGGTACTCGCCGTCGATGAACAGCTCGCAATAGCGCACGTCGGGCACGTAGTCGTTCATGAACTCGCCAGCGATGCCGTACGCCAGGTAGTTTCGCATGAGGGTCTTGTCGAGCGAGGGACCGTGCAGCGTCCACGTCTCGCTCTTCGCCATGCCCAAGAACTCTTGGTCGTTGTCGGTTCCGTCGCTTTTCACGAACGTGATCTGGTAGTTCTTCTTGTCGAAAGCGCGCGATGAGTTGCCGCGGATGCGCAGCAGGCACGAGCTTTCAATCTCAGGCTCGTCGGAGAGCCGGTTCGCGCGCACCGCGTCCTGGCTCTCGGCGTCGAAGGCGACCAGGCTGGCGGTGATGGACGGCTCGCCGGAAGGCGCAGCAGTGACGACGGCCCGGCCGTCTCCGCCTTCGATGGTCTTGCCGTTCTCGTCGCGGACGAGCTCGCCCGGTATCTCCTGCCCGCCGGTGTCGATGCTCACGACCGGCAGGTGCGAGGCGAAGGTGGCCGCATCGGTGTTGGTGCCGGACGCCGCCGCGCGGTCGGCCTCTGGCAGGTCGGCCAGCTGCTGGGCTTTTTCATGCTGATGGTACCGCTCCGGCAGCAGCTTGTTCGCGTCCGCCAGCGTGCCCACGACGCCCGCAGCCACGACGGCCGCGATGGCCGCCACGGCTATGAGCTGGTATTTCCTGCCTCGCAATGCCTCCATGGCCAACGCGCTAGCTGCCTATCTCGTCGTTTTGCGCCACGATGTTCACGTAATCGATGCCACCGAGGGCGTACAGCTCGTCGGTGATAGGGCGCTCGGCCTTCTTCTGCGCGCGGTCGAGCATGCCGCGGGACAGCTCGAACATGAACTCGACGTCGGTTTCCGTGGTGTTCTTCACGCGCTGCACGGCGCGGCCGCCGAAATACTCGTACACCTTGCCCTCGATGGGCAGCTCCTGCGTGCGCGCGGCGCGCACTATCAAAAGCGTCCGCACGTCGTTGCGCACGCGCCCCAGGATGAGCAGCACCACGAACACGGCCACGCTGCCGATGGCCGCCGCCAGGAACATGCCCACACCGCAGCAGATGCCGCAGATGATGGCCCAGAAGATGTAGGTGGTGTCGCGCGGGTCCTTGATGGCCGTGCGGAAGCGCACGATGGACAGCGCGCCCACCATGCCGAGCGACAGCGCGATGTTGTTGCCGATGACCGTCATCACCGTGGCCGTGAGGATGGTGAGCGTGATGAGGTTGATGTTGAACTTCTGCGAGTAGATGGTGCCCGCATGCGAGATCCAGTACGACACGAAGATGGCCAGGCCGATGACCACCGACACGCCCACGCGCAGCAGGAGGTCCTCCACCGTGGGCGCGCCCGTGGTGCCCTGGAACAGCTGGTACAGTTGCTCTTTCACGCTCTCTCCTCTTTAGAACTGGTACGCCATGCGCGCGCCGCGCGCCAGGCAGTACTTGCTCACCGACAGCTCGCTCTTGTCCGCCATATTCAGCACCGACCGGACGTAGCTGAGCAGAAAACCGTCGAACTTCACTTCCAGCACCACGTTGAACGGGTCGAACACCGGATACAGGGGCAGCTTCGGGTCGAACAGGTCGTAGTTCAGCTCGGTCGCGCGGATCGACCGGTCGAACGTCACGCGCGTCTTGTTCTCCTTCGCGATGAAGGCCGTGCGGTCGTACTCGACGACGGCCTTCGGCCGATAGCCGTTGATGCTCATGAGCGCGTGCATCTCCGCGGCGAAGGGCTCCTCGCGACCGAGCAGCACGTCGAAATCGCCGTCGATGAGGCGGCGCGCCTCGGCCTGCGTCAAGGGCAGCGAGCGCTTCCGCTGGTTCTCTCCCTGCTTCTGCTTGAGCTCCAGCAGCGCGAAGTCCGCCGCTGGGTCGTACACGCGCAGCCGCACCTTGCGGCGCGGATCGGTGCCGAACAGCTTCTCTGCGAAGTCGCGGTCGTGCAGCGTGTCGAAGTAGAGCGACCGTACCGGGTAGCCGCGTGAGCCATTGTGCGGATCGCCGGGCATCACTTGCGAGAGCAGCCCTTCGAGCTTCTTCGCACTCGTCAGGTCGACGAGGAACTTCTTCTCTTTTCGGCTAATGTTTCTCATGCGGGACTCAGGCTTCTCTTTATTAGAAAGCTGATTTTACCGTTCCCCGAAGGCCCGTGCAAAATTTACGGTTCCGCAACACTTCAACTCAATCAACGGTTGAGTCAACCTACACACCGTCCCTTTCATGCAAAAAAACGCCGCCCCTCGAAAGGGGCGGCGCGTGGCAGATGCACTACTTGTTCGGTCGCAGCTACAGCATGGGCACCGTGATCGTCACCGGCAGGGCCGCCATGACCACCAGGAAGCGCAGCAGGAAGCCGCCCACCAGCACGCCGGCATCGGAGCCGAAGCTGATCCAGTGGGCCTTGCGGCTCTCCTCGAACTCCTTCGGGCTGAAGAACAAAAGCCATGTCTCCAGCGCCGTGGGCAGCACGAGGCCGATAAGCACCAGGCCGATCCAGAACAGCGGCGCGTACTGGCCCACCAGCAAGCTCATGACCGAGTTCCAACCCGCAACGGAGTTGAAGCTGGTAATGAACATGAGCGAGGCCACCAGCACCAGCTCGATGATGGGCAGGCAGAAGTGGAACTTCTTCAGCACGCCCACGCGGTTGAACTCGTCCGCATGGCGGATAACGGCCACCAGCAGCACGCTGGCAGCACCGGCCGAGACGGCCGACACCAAAAACAGGATGGGCAGCAGCGCGTTGTTCCACAGCGGGAACGTCTTGCACACGCCCAAGAGCGCGCCGGTGTACACGGCCACGCACACCGCGAACACCACGCCCACGATGTCCAGCCACACCGGCACCGACTTCTTAAGGAAGTCCAGCACCACCACGACCAGGGCCACCACGGTGAAGCCGCCCAGGAACACGACGCCCCACGTCATCACGGAGCCGAAGTTCGTCAGCAGCAGCGCGAAGCGCAGCGGGTTGTGCAGGCCTCCCTCGGCATCGAACATGAGCAGCACCAGGCCGATGATGACCGCGATGGGGGCGATGAGGTGCCCCACCTTGCGCATCGACACGGCCTCGGGATGGCGCCAACCCAGGAAGGCGGAGGTGATGAACGCGCCACCGCCCAGACCGGCGAGGAACAGGTACCATGCGATGATGGCGCCCCAGATAGGTTCAAAAGACATCGCTCATCACCTCACGTAGAATACTTTGGATTTGGTCAGGTCGCCCGCTATGGGCTGGGCGTTCGTCGCGGCGATCTCCTTCGAGATATCGCTTTCGGGATCGTCCAGGTCGCCGAAGATGCGGGCGTTCGTCAGGCACGCCTCCACGCACGAGCACATCTTCGTGCCGCTCGTCTCGGCCGACACCGTGCAGAAGCGGCACTTGTCAACCGTGCCCGTCTTCTCGTTGTGCACGCGAACCTGGTAGGGGCAGGCGGCCATGCAGTACTTGCAGCCGATGCAGCGCCCCTCGTCCACTCCCACGATGCCATCGGCACCGATGAAGGCCGCGCCCGTGGGGCACACGGCCACGCAGGGGGCGTCCTCGCAGTGCATGCACTGCAGCGGCACCGTCTCGATGGCCACGTTGGGATACGTGCCCGTCTCGTGCTCCTCGTAGCGGATGAAGTCCTGCGTGGGCAGCAGGTCGTTCTGGCGCTGGCAGGCCACGCGGCACGCGTAGCAGCCGATGCATTTCTTGGTGTTGATGAGCATTCCGTAACGGGCCATTACGCACCTACCTTCTTAACGGTCACGACCGCCTCCTGCGTGCACGCGCCCCCGTAAGCCGGCTCCAAATGGAACGGCACGAAGTCCATCTGGCGCAGGCCCACCTCGTAGGCGGTGTGCTGGTCGGGCGACGAGCAGCCGTAGTGGCTGGGCATGTACAGCGCCGTGGGGTTCATGCGCTGCGTCACCTTCGCGCGGACGCGGCCCGTGTGCTGGGGGTTCGACACCTCCACCTCGTCGCCGTCCTCGATGCCCAGGCGCTTGGCCACGTCGGCGTTTATCCAGACGCGGGTCAGGTCGTAATCCTTCGTGATCTGCATGAGGTCTTCGATGTTCGCGGTCTGCGTGTGGCTGTGGATGGCCTGCTTGCCGCCGATGAGGCGCAGCTCGTCGCCCATGGGCATGACGGCCGGCTCCACCCACACGGGTGCGGCCGACAACCCCGCCTTCTCGCACGCTTCGCTTGTGAACTGCACCTTCTCGGTAGGCGTCTTGAACTTCGGCGCCGTGCCGTAGGCGAATTCCTTCTCGGGGAAGTGCGCCGTGCCCGTCTGCTTGAGCGCATCGAGCGAAAGGCCCACCGTCTGCAGCTGCGCGTCGGCCAGCTCGTCCACGCCGAAGCGGAAGTACTCGCCCACGCCGCACGCCTCGGCCAGCTCGGAGAATATCCGGTCGACCGGCTTCGTGTTCGGGTGCACCACGTCGATCACCTGGTCGCGCAGCGCCACGGCCGGCACCTTGCCGCCGATGAACTCGGGCAGCTCCAGGCGCTCCAGGTAGCTCGTGTCGGGCAGCACGTAGTCGGCGAGCATCGCCGTCTCGGACATCTGCACGTCCACGACCACCATGAGGTCCAGCTTGCCCAAGAGCTCGGCGAGCTTCGCCGTGTTCGAGTAGCCGGCGGCCATGTTCGAGTTGTAGAAGAACATGCCCTTCACGGTACCGTCCTCGGCGGCCTGGGCGGCGGCGAGGTTCGTGCCCATGCTCGACAGCGCGAGCGGGTACTCGGCCGCGCCCACCTGCTTGCCCTCGGGCTTCTTCGGGTCGGCGAAGCGCTCGTCGGCCAGCTTGCCGGCCGACACGCTGGGCGTGAACAGGGCGCCGCCCTTCTGGTTCCAGCAACCCAAGAGCGTGTTGAACAGGCAGATGGCGCGCGCCGTCTCGCCCGAGTTCTCGTACGAGCAGCCGAACGCACCGCGCCAGCTGGGCTCGATGGAGGCCGCGGGGGCCGCCTCGGCGAACTCCATGGCCAGGCGCGCGATGGTGTCGGCCGGGATGCCCGTGACGCCCTCGGCCCATTCGGGCGGGTACTCCGCGAGCTCCTTTGCCCACTCGTCGAAGCCGACGGTGTTCGCGGCCACGAACTCCTTGTCGTAGCGGCCGCGCGTCACCAGCACGTTGCTCATGGCCAGCACGAGCGCGAGGTCGGTGCCCGGGTTGATGGGCACCCATTCGTCGGCGAACACGCGGCTGTTGTTGCAGCGCGGGTCCACCAGCACTATGTGCGCGCCCTTCTCGTGCGCCTTCTGCAGCGCGACCACGGAGCTGGGGCGGATGGCGTCAGCGTAGCTGCGGCCGATGAACATGGTCATCTTGGAGTTCGCCACGTCGGACGAGTAGCTGCCCGTGCCGATGGCCTGAGTCATGCCGCTTTCCTTGGACAGGTTGCAGGCGGCGCCGTGCGTGTACACGTTCGCCGACCCCAGCGCGTTCATGAAGCGCTTCGTGTAGTACTTGCCGCTGGGGCGCGGGTCCTGCACCATGGCCAGTGCCTGCGGGCCGTCGGCGTCGATAATGGCGCGCACCTTCTCGGCAATCTCGCTGTACGCCTGGTCCCACGAGATGGCCTCGAACTTGCCCTGCTCGTTCTTCTTCAGCGGGTCGGTGAGGCGATCCTCCGAGTAGGCGATCTGCGAGTAGCCGTAGCCGCGGGCGCAGAGCTTGCCCTTGGAGTAGGGGTGGTCGGCATCGCCGATGAGCTTCGTCAAGCGGCCGTTGACCACGTAGGCCGTGTAGCCGCATTTGCTCGAGCAGGCGTTGCACAGCGTGTGGACGGTCTTGGTCTCGCCGCCTCCCGATGCGTCATCAGCATGCGCCTGCTCCCAAGCGTCGAAGCCCATATAGCCGGCTGCCGCCGTGAGCGCAACCGCCCCAGCGCTGCCAGCCAGGAAGCTTCGCCTGGTTATAGCGTTTTCTGACATAGCTGTTTCCTCTCTGTATGCATGCACGTGAGTTCTCTTATCGTCGGCGCTCATGCGACCACCGCATCGGCGGTCGTCTGCTGCGCGCGAATGGCCAGGATCACGTCGACGAGCCCGATGTAGAAGCGGGCCTCGTCCTCCAGGGCCAAGAGCCGCATGCGGTACGCGGTGAGCCAGGCGAAGCGCTCCGCGAGGAACTGCCGGGCCTCCTCCCGCATGCCGGACCGCAGCATCACGGCCACGAGATCGAGCTCGAGCGCCAGGTGGTCGGGGCACGCCGAGAACGCCGGCGGCACCTCCATGCCCAGCCGCTCGACCAGCTCGCGCAGGTAGTGCGCCGAATCTCCCAGGTACAGCCCCTGTTGCTGCGAGAACGGAGCGGGCGCGGCCCCTGCAGACCACGTGCGGTAGAGCGACTCCACCGGCACGGCGGACTCGGGGAGCCCTCCCGTGAAGTGGCGGGCGGCGAAGGCCTGCTTCTCGTCGTATGTCGGCGGCGCGAACAGCGCGTTCACCTCGCCCGACGACAGGAACTCCTGCAGCGGGCAGCGCTTGCGCGCCCGTGCGAGGGGGGCTGCCTGCACGCCCAGCTCGTCTGCCTGCATGACGCGGCGGGCACCGTCGAGGAAGTCCGACCACAGCGAGCTACCCACCAGCTGGCTCCAAGAGCCCTCGTCCACGGGGCCAAAGCACTGGGCAAGCACCGAGAACACGGCCTCGTCTTCCATCATCGCTCATCCTCCTTTCCGTTTTCGCTGCTTTCCGAGCCAATGGCACGGAAAGCGGGGGCTGCACCGGGCGTCATCACGCCTGCACGAGGGTCGTCGTCCTCACGACGCCCTGGTCGATGACCTTCTGCGCGATATCCTCCCAGTCGATGAACTTGATGGCGCCGTTCGGGCACTGCTCGGCGCAGCGGCCGCACGAGATGCACTTCGTGGACACGCCCGTCTCGGAATCCACTACCGGCATGTTCCACGGGCACGCCTGGCTGCACATGCCGCAGCCGATGCAGCGGTCGGCGTCCACCTTGCGCGCACCGGACTTCTCGTCGGCGTAAATGGCATGCACGGGGCAGTAGTTCATGCACGCGGGATCCTCGCACTGCTTGCAGTGCTCCACGGTGAACTCGCAGTTGCCGTAGGCACCGTCGGTGCTGCCCACGTTCGTGCCGAAGTTGTAGTTGGGCCACACGCGAACGCGCGCGATGTGCTGGCAGACGCGGCCGTCGTTCTTCAGCGTGCACGCCATCTCGCAGCGCTGGCAGCCCGAGCAGCGGGCGCGGTCGGTCACGATCATCTTCGTGGGCGTCGTGCGGATCTCGATGCGCCCGGAGGCGATGGACTTCGACGTCACGCCCCACGAGGCCAGCACGCCGCCGACCACGAGGCCGGCAACGCCGCAGCCCGCCATGGCCAGCACGCTGCGCCGCGTGAAGGTTTTGCTTTTACGATCCCCCTCGCCTGCCACGTTCTCGGGCGCGGGCGCGGTTCCGTTCGTCGCAGGCGCGCCGCTCGGGACGCCCTGGTCCTCGGAGGTGTTCTGGTGCAGATTGGAATCTGACATAGCCTGGTGCTCCCTCCCTCACTTAAGTTCCGTGAGTGTCGTTTCCGTATGCCTCCCCCGCCGGCGCGCTCGTGCTCGCTCGTCTCCCCGCCGTCGCCTTCGCGCGGCGGGCGTGCGCCCTCGGGGTGGCTGCGCTCGGCTCGCTTCCGATTCGCGGTACCACACAACACTTGGAAGTATGCCGTGCGCTGGATGGACGCCCTCCCCTCTTTGAGGGAATTCTGCTTCCTGAACGGCGATTTTGCGGAATTACCCCCAAAGAGGGTATACCCTGGGCGCGCGGGTCGGCATACTGGCGGCACGACGATTGTTGTCAGCGCTCGCATCGCGGCCGACGGTTCCCACACAACACGAACCTCAGTAGTCTATCCAAGATTTGGAGATGCAACATGGCTGACGAAACATCGTACGGATGGGCCGGTAAGATCCTCCGCGTCAATCTGAGCACCGGCTCGGTCACGACGCAACCGACCGACCCCTACAAAGAATACATCGGAGGCATGGGCCTGGCGAACAAGATCATGTTCGACGAGGTTCCCGCCGGCACCGATCCCTTCTCCCCTGAGAACAAGATCGTCTTTGCCGTAGGCCCCCTCACGGCCTCCGGCGTGCCCCTGGCCGGCCGCACCACCATCTGCTCGCTGTCCACGTTCTCGAAGGACCACCTCATCGTCGATGCCCACTGCGGCGGCATGCTGGGCGCGAAGATCAAGCTGGCCGGCTACGACGCCATCGTGGTGGAGGGCGCCTCCAGCAAGCCCGTGTACCTGAACATCAAGAACGACCAGGTGACCATCAAGGACGCCTCCGGCGTGTGGGGCCTGGGCACCCGCGCCGCCACCGAGGCGCTCTGCCGCAAGGAGAGCGTGCAGGCCTGCGTGGCCGCCATCGGCCCCTCGGGCGAGAACCTCACGCCGTACTCCTGCATCATCAACTCGCGCAACCACTCCGCCGGCGCCGGCACGGGCGCGGTCATGGGCTCGAAGATGCTCAAGGCCCTCGTGGTGGAAGGCGACGGCTCCGTGAACGTGAAGGACCCGCAGACGGTGGCGGACCTGTCCGACTACATGCTGCGCGAGATCATCGGCTCGAACAACAACCACGTGGTGCCTTCCACCCAGCAGGAGTGGGCCGAGTACTACGACAAGGGCTCCCGCTGGACGGCGCGCAAGGGCCTGTTCTGGGAGGCCGCCGAGGGCGAGCCCATCGAGACGGGCGAGCCGAAGCCCGGCGAGATCAACACCGTGGGCTACCGCTGCATGAAGTCCACGAAGGACCTGGGCGAGGCCGCCTCGAAGTACACCATCAAGATGAACGGCTGCCACAGCTGCCCCATCCACTGCTACTCCGACCTGCGCGTGGAGGGCACGAAGGAGACCACGGGCTACGAGACCGCGGGCAACACCTGCGCGGCGAACTTCCCCGTGAGCGTGTACATGGAGCCCTTCCTGAAGATGGGCCTGAAGGACGACGGCGACCTTTCCATCCTGTGGGACACCACCACGTCCAACACGATGGACAACCTGGGCCTGTGGTGCAACTACGCCCAGCTCTACCGCGACATCGCCTACTGCCACGCCAACGGCGTGTTCAAGCGCGTGCTGCCGGCCGACGAGTACGCCTCCATCGACTGGGGCAAGTTCGACGCCGATCGCCGCGACCCCACGGTCATGATCGAGATCCTCACGAAGATCGCGCAGAACGACTCCGAGATCTCGTATCTGGCCCACGGCCCGTACGTGTGGTGCGAGCGTTGGAACGAGCAGGCGTGGTTCGACAACGCGAAGTCCACGCTCATCAACTACCGCGGCTGGCCCGTGCACCACGCCATCGAGTGCTTCGGCCAGGTGGGCGCCGTGTACAACATGATGTTCAACCGCGACGACATGATCCACTCCGCCGTGAACTTCCAGGGCTGCGGCCTGCCCTTCGAGCTGAAGCAGCAGATCGCCGAGGAGGTCTGGGGCGGCGCCGACGCCATCGACCAGGACAAGAACTACACGCCCATGAACGACCACAAGGCGAACTTCGCCTGGTGGAGCCTCGTGACCGACGTGCTGCACGACTCGCTCACGCTGTGCAACTGGGTGTGGCCCATGACCATGAGCCCCACGAAAGCTCGCAACTACCGCGGCGACCTCGACCTGGAGGCCAAGTTCTTCAAGGCTGTGACCGGCGAGGACCTGACCACCGACGACCTGTACCAGGCCGGCGCCAAGATCATGACGCTGCAGCGCGCGAACACGGTGCGCGGCATGACGAAGGCCGACGGCTCGCTCGGCAACAACGACCTGCGCGCCGACCACGACGTGATCACCGCCTGGGCCTTCGACAAGGACCCGGACAAGAAGCCGTTCACGGAAGGCACCGACAAGATGGACCGCGACGACTTCCAGACGGCGCTCGGCATGGTGTACGGCAAGTTCGGCTGGGACGAGAAGCTGGGCTGCCCCACGGCCGCCTGCCTCGACGCGTACGGCATGGCCGACGTGAAGGAAGAGCTGCAGTCGCTCAACCTGCTGCCGTAAACTGACAACCTCGAGCAGGCGCCGGCCTCCCCCTCCTTCCCCTTTCCCGGCGCCTGCACCCTTATACATGCAGAAGGCCCCGACATCGTCGGGGCCTTCTGCATGGAGGCGCGGGAGCTGCATCAAAAGCCTCGCCTCGCCGTCTCTCCCGGGGCGAGCGTAGGGCAAGAGCAGAGCACTTGCCCTACGAGGCGGTCACCTGTCGGGCTTGCGATCTGGGGTCTTTGATACAGCCCCCTGATTCCCGCTTGGCGCGAGCCACGCGCAACACGGCGTACGCGCCGAACACGACCGTGTAAGCCGCCACGCTCTGCACGGCTGCAGCGCCACCACCGAGAGCGCTCGGCAGGAGCATGGCCAGCACGTGCACGTACGTCAAGCCGAAGAACACGTAAGCCCACTTCTGCACCTTGACCCATATCTGCTTGCTCATACGCGCCTTCACGGAATTGAACGACGTGACGCCCAGCACGACTAGCAGCACGGTGATAGCCGCTGCCACCGCCAACCCGACGGCGACGAAGGGGTTAACGCCACCCGCCCCCATCATGCGCGGCACGTACGACAGGCAGTACGCGACGATATGCCCGCATACCAGGATGCATGCGATGACGGAAAGCTCGGCACGGATGGGCATGAGATGCTTGCGCGGCCCCGAATCGCGCGGGAGCGCGCCGATGAACATCACCACCGCGAACAGCGCAACCGCAAGGGTGCCCTTTTGCAGCAGCAGGAACAGCACGCTGCGAACCGGAGCCGGCAACGGCAGCCAGCCCTGCAGCCCCGCAACGTAGAGCACCATCAGGATGCCTGCCGACACGTACCACGCCACCGGCACCTTTTTGATGGCCGGTTTCAGCAGAAACGCCGCCGCTGCCGTACATGCGAACACGATCAGAAACGTCATGCGATCACCCCTTGCAGGACGCAGAGCTCACAATTCCAATATCGGCTCCCGTTTCGGTCGCCAGTTCACCCAAATAGCGCACACCCAAACGGGCAAATGCACGATATTCTCCCAAGCGGCTGAAGTCCGCCACTTCCTGCATGAAAGCAGGAAGCCACTTCAAAGCATGATCGCTGGCAAACGAGCACAGACGGTCGCGCCATTCCCTCTCGGCGTCACCGTCTCCAACTCGAAGCGCCTCGCCGATACAAGCGTGTAGATGCGCCAGAAACTCGAATTCGTGGAATACGCTGTCGACAGGTTCTCGGCACAGATCGACCGTGACCACGCCCGCTGCTGCCATGCAGCGCTCGACGTCCATCGAAATGCGAGTTCGGAACAGCGACGGAGCTCCTTCGGCGCCCACCATACGATGTAAAAAAGGACTCTCGTAGGGCCAAATCGGCACGTCGACACCAGGTGCCAGGAAAAGGCGGCTGTACTCGCGTCGCAACAGCCCTTCGTCGGTTTCAGCGAAAGCCACAGCACAGCGACTTGACAAGCGCGCATCGCCCGCCGATTCCCTGCCGCACGCATCGACGATGCTCGCACGCCAATCATCGAGAAATGCCCCGTCGGAAAGCGCTTGGGCGAGCTTACCGTCCGGAAAGGAGAAGCCAGTCGCCAGAAGTGATGCGAGGTCGGATAAACCTACAGCCCGATGAAGCTTCCATTCGATGCCTTCACCCATATGAACCACTCCACCTATTGGGGAGCCGTCGCGCACAGCAGGACGCGACGGCTCAAACGGCTACTTTGTGAGATAGAACACATTGGGGCTGGTTCCCGCCGATTCGCGCAACTTGTAGTAGCTGCGCCCTTCGATGGCTTTCGATACATCGGACTCCGGGTCGTCCAAATCGCCCCAGAACCGGGCGCGACCCATGCACAGTTGCATGCACGCCGGCACTTCGCCACGATCGACCAGGTTATGGCAGAACGTGCACTTTTCCACCGTGCCAGCCTCGTGCGTCGGTGCATCAGCTTCACCCACCACAACATCGAGATAATACTCGGGCGCACCTTCGTTCATCGACCGCACGTGATCGTACGGGCATGCCATCATGCACGCGCGGCAACCGATACACAGCGAGTTGTCGACATATACGATGCCGTCAGCACGTTTCTTCGTCGCACCTGTCGGGCATACGCTCAGGCACGGGGGATTGTCGCAGTGCTGGCATTGCACTGGCAGGAATTCCAGCATGCAGTTTGGAAACTCGCCGAATGCATTATCGTTGGCAGTAGCGCCATGCACGACTGCCGTGCCGAAATCGTCCGGGTTGGTGCTCGTCCTTGTATACACCGTGTTGTAGGTTATATCCTTGGGCAGATTGTTGGCGATCTTACATGCCGTGGCGCATGCTTGGCAGCCAACGCAGCGCTCAAGGTCGATAGCCATACCATATCGAGTCATAGTATCAGTCCTCCTACAGCTTCTCGACGGCAACGGCCTGGTCGAAGTAGCACTGATTGCGCGTCACCTGGTTGTAGTCGTTAAACGAGATGGTTGCGAAATCTCCATCGATGTGCTCGCGCGTAAGGAAACTACGCGGGCAGTTGATGGTCTTGGGCGCTTGGCCGGCGTTAATGGTGGCCAACAGCGTTACCGAGCCCCTATCATTGTAGAGGCGCACGGTATCGCCCTCGGCAATCCCCAGCTCCTTGGCGTCATGAGGGTTGAAGCGCGCAACTGGCTGCCTCTCGTATTCCTTCATATAGCCCACATCCCACCACTGCGTGTGGTTGCGCGTGCGCATATGCTCGCCAAGCACAGAGTACGGATACTTCTCGCGAATGGGCGCTTCCAGGTTTGCCTCACGCGCCGGCTCCCAGTACAGAAGCAGGTGCTCCTTGCTCTCGTCGACTTCTTGGCCCAGGTTATACTCGGGAACGACCTTTTCCGTCCAAAGCTTGGCACGGCCGTTCTGGTAGAAGAATTTACCACCTAGAAGCGGATTGTCTTTAAGTTGGTGATTGCGGGCAATCTTCGTCTCGCGAAGCGATTCGTATGTGACACCCTCCTTCTTTGCCACAGGACTGTCGAGCCACAGAGAAATATAGTCTTTTTCGGTGAAGTCGAAGAAATCACCGAAGCCCATGGCAGTTCCGATCATCTTGTAAATGTCGAAGTCGGGCTTGCTTTCGTACAGGGGCTCAATCGCCTTGTCGTTGTACAAAAGGTACGGCATGTTGTACGAACGAACGCGCACATCTTCGCACTCGAACCAATGGCAAGCTGGCAGCAGGATATCGGCATACAGGGCCGTGTCGCTCATGGTCATTTCCTGGACAACCAAAAACTCTATCTCCTGCAGCGATTTGATGGTCTCGTTCTGCTCGGTCTGGTTCGACACGATGTTGGTGCACGAGCAGTACAGGCTCTTCAGTGGGAACGGTTTGCCCAGTAATTCCTGGTCATGGACAATGCCGTACAGCGCAGTCCAGTTGATATTGCGACCGGGACCCGCAGGCTTTTCGCCTTTGGAGCTAGGCTGGTTTATGCAGCCCTTTGAGTTGCTGATGCCGAAGCTGCCACCGCCGGAAATGACGCCTGCAGAAGGCTTGCCTATGTTGCCCGTGATAAGCATAAGGGCAAAGATGGCATCATAAGTGTAGATGGCATTGAAGTAATGGTTCAAGCCCTGGTTCATGCCGGTGAGCACGGGGCCCTCCTGGCCATACATGCGCGCAAGGCGCTTGATGTCTTCAACGGGCACGCCACAGGTCTCAGAGGCGCGCTCGGGTGTCCAAGCGGAAATAGCTTCGAGAATCATGCTCCACACCGGACGGATTCTAAAACCTTCTACCTCTCCGGGGATACCCTCGAGCGCAGGCATTTCGGCTTCCGAATAGGGCTTGACGGACTGTGTCGCCTCGTCCCACACCACTTCAGGGTCAATGACGGTAGGTTTGCCCGTCATAGCGTTCACCGGGCCCTCCTTAGCCGGAACACCCAAATCGCTCATGCGCAAGAACGTGTTGTCTTCTTTCACCAGGAAAGGAGCCTCGGTATGGGCTCGCAAAAATTCGGAGTCCTGCCAGCCCTGGGCAATAACTTCGCTCAAGATGCCGAACACAAGCGCACCGTCGGTTGCAGGATGGACAGGGACGTACCAATCGGACTTCGCTACATTGGTGTTGTACTGAATATCGATGGTGGTAAGCTGCGCGCCCGCCTCCTTCGCATCAAGGTAGAGGTGCATCATGCGCTTGCAGGAAACGGCGGGGTTGCAGCCCCAGATGACGATATGATTGGCGCCACTCCATTCTTTGGGGGACACGAACGCACCGCCAGGACCGAACATCTTCGACATGGCCGACTGGAACGCGATGTCGCGATCGGGAAGCACGCTGCAAGCGCCCATGACGGTCTGCAGGTGCTGCATGACCGACCCGTCTGCTGTGCCGCCGCCCAGCACGGCCGTGTTGCCACTGCCCATGAAGAAGGCGATGGATTCCGGACCGAACTCCTCGCGATAACCCTTCCATTTGTCAGCGATCTCCCTGATGGCCTCATCCCAGGAAATGCGCTCGAATTCACCAGCACCACGCTCGCCCACACGGCGCATAGGGTATTGCAGGCGCCCGGCGCTGTAAACGCGAGCAGGGTGGCTTAAACCCTTCGGGCAGATATGTTCGTAGAACGGCTCTTCCTCGATGCGACCAGCCGTAGTGCGCACAATCTGACCGTCACGCACGTGCACGTTCAGATAACAGCCCTGAATGCACTGAGAGCGGCACGCACCTGAGAAGATCTCCTCAACGCCGGCTTTCGACGAGTCGGCCGCATGCGGGGCGAGTCCCTTGGCAGTAGCCGAGCAACCGGACAAAGCGCCGGCAGCAGTGAGGGCCGCGGCGCCCGCGATGAACGAGCGGCGGGTGAAGCCGCGGGATTTGCTGGAAGTAATGTCGGTCATTTTCTCCCCCTTACCTTACAGAGCGTATGCGGCGTAGAAGCCGTAACGGGCCAAGGCGACGCCGACGAAAGCGCAGGCGAACGCGGATAGCACGGCGGTCTTCGGCGACAACTTGCCCGACTTCGCCATGAACTGCAGCACGGCGGCTGCGGCCACGGCCACGGCGCCGATAACCAGCAGTACCATGTCCGCGCCGACACCCGCGAAATGCACGGCTTCCAACGCGATGGCGACGACGGCGAGCACGCCCAAGACGGCGGACGCCGTCAGGTACGTGCCGTCCTCGGCCAGCTTCGCCTCGAACAGCACCAGGAGCGCCGCGCCCATGGCCAGGTTGCCCAAAATGAACAGCGGGAACGTCTGCCACGATGCCCATGCCGGGATGCCGACCGACATGAAGTAGGCGTTGGCCATCACGAACGTGAGGCCGAGCGCCGCGACGGCGCCCACGATGCGCAGCGCACGCGGCGCAGAGCCCTTTACCTTGGAAACCACCAAATCTATGATCAGGATGACACCCAGGCCCATCGACCAGTATGCCTCCTGAGCAATCATGGCGCCGGGCTGCGTGAGCGCGATGAGCATGCGTTCGGGACGACCTAGATGCAGCGGCAGGCCCACCAAGCCAACGGCCAAAAGGATACCGCATACCAGCGGGAACAGCCACGCTTTCTTGGCATCCTCGCCCACCGGGAACACGGCTCTCACCGCATAGGCACCGGCGGCCAGGCCGGCCAAAGTCGTGAACAGGAGCAATGGGAATTCAGAAATCATTGCAACACCTCGCTATCAGCTTCGGTGCCGAAGATGGGCAGGTGCTCGCGCGACGCGCCATCCTTCTTCGGACAGACCCCTAACAGGATGTGGGCGACCCACCCTTTGTTACGGTTCGCCCACTGAATGGAAACACGCCATCCCCTCCGCGGCCGACGGACGATGCCGTATTCATTCACTGGTGACATAGTATTGCGATTCACTGTTTCAGTCAATAAGTATTTCCCTAGAGAATCATTTCGTGGGATAATGCCGGAAGACTCGATCGGAATGAATGCGGGGTGCTTTGTACGGATCTTTGGTCATAGTGTATTTGTTCTTGGGCGGCGCAGCTGCAGGCGCGCTTTTCGTCATGTCTGCGTGGAGTTTCGCTTTTCGCCGCTCCGAGAACCCTGCCCGCCTGCTCACAGCATTCGAGTCGTTGCGCAGCCGAACATACACCGTGGGTTTTCTGTTGCTCGCTTTCGCAATGATTTGCCTGCTCGGAGACTTAGGGAACCCCGGGCGCGCTTTGATGGTGTTCTTTCTTCCCCATCCCACTGTCATCACCTTCGGTGCCTATACGCTCGCCATCGAAGCCCTTTTGGCGGCGCTTCTGCTGGCGGCATCGCTGCCGAACAGCCCCCTTACCCTTCGCGGGCGTTGGCTGGATATCGTCGAAGCCCTTTGCTGCATCGGGGCCCTGGCGACGATGGCCTATACGGGAATATTCCTTTTCCAGGGCAGCATCCCCTTTTGGAATCATTGGTCAATCATCGTCCTGTTTGTGTTTTCCTCTCTTTCATCGGGAGTATCCGTCGTGCTGTTAATCGACTGGTTCACGCAAGGTCAGTCCCTTTTGTTGCGCGCGACCAAGCCGCTCCAGATATGCCATGTGGCCTGCCTTGCTGTAGAGGTAGTATTCTTGACCTTATTCGTCAACGCGGCTTTTCGGAACCCCTTGGCAGACGCTTCCCTCAGCCTTTTGATGGAACCCGAGATGCTGGCCATTGCGGGCGTAGGCGTGATTGGCATGGGAATCGCGCTGCCCATTACGCTCGAAACCTACTCGATTACTCGAAAGGAATGCCGTGCCATACCTGTCTCGGACTTCATTTGCTTGCTTGGCGGATTATGCTTGCGTTATTGCCTCATTACATGCGGAGTCCATTGACTGAGGCGTCGCGCCTGATACATGGACTCCACCTATTCTATCCAGCTCGATCTAAAAGGTGACAGATTGCAAAGTAACGACGACAACCCGTTGTTTCGCGTGGACGAGACATCCGACCTGCCCATCTGGGCTCAGTTGCGAAACCGCTTCGCCTATCTGATTCGCACGGGATTCTTCAAACCTGGCGAACAGCTCCCAAGCGTGCGCAGCATAGCCGCCGAAGCCAAGATCAACTACAACACCGTGACAAAAGCGTACCGCGATCTCGAGCTTTCAGGGCTGGCTGTATCCGCACGAGGACGCGGCATGTTCGTTCAAAGGAACATCTCGTCGGAAGAATCCGAAGAAGACGCCATCGACGCGCTGCTTGAAAACTGCATCAGGCAATACCGGTCGAAAGGCATGACGTACCGCGAAGCACGCGAGCGCATGCTTTCGATTATCGACGAACTGGAACGCAAGGCCCGAAAAGCGGAAGAGGAGAAGAGCGAATATGGGATTGTTCAATAACAGAGCGAAAGCCGGCGCCTCGGGCAGCGCGAATGCTCGATCCGGCGAAATCGAATTTCTCAATTCACCGAGCACCAGGCACGTTGACGACAATGCCTCGAATGTTTTCTCGGCCTTCGTCTTTGTCGCCGTATTCGCGGTCGTCGCTTCTATCGGATATATGTCAACAGGGGAAATGAGCATCTGGGTGCTATGCTCGAGTCTCGTTTTTGCAACCATCGCCATCTTCACGGTACATATTGCCTCGCAGTGGGAACGCGACGTCATCCTGCGATTCGGCGCATACAACCGCATGGCAGGCCCCGGTCTATACCTCACCATCCCGTTCATCGAGCACGTTGCCCTGAAGGCAGACTTGCGCACCATGCTGACGGGCTTCAGTGCAGAAGAGATCCTGACCTCCGACCTCGTGCCTGTTAACGTAGATGCCGCCATATTCTGGATGATCTGGGATGCCGAAAAGGCATGCATGGAGGTGGAGAACTATTACGACGCCGTATCCATGGCGGCGCAAACCGCCCTGCGTGATGCAATCGGACGAAACAGCCTCTCCGACGTAACGGTTCATCGCGACAAACTGGACCAGGAATTGCGCGAAAAAATCGAAGAGAAGACAAACTCGTGGGGCGTATCCATCATGTCGGTGGAAATCCGCGACATCGTCATCCCCAAGGACCTCCAAGACACCATGGCCGCAGCAGCAAAAGCGGAGCGCGAGAAGGACGCGCGCATCGTGCTGGCGGAAGTAGAGAAAGACGTGGCCGCCATGCTGCACGATGCCACCGACATCTACAAGGAAGACGAGCTTGCTTTCAAGCTGCGCCAGATGCATCTCGTGAACCAAAGCCTGCGGGAATCGGGTGGCTCCCTCGTAGTGCCGAGCGCCTACGCCGAGGGCTTCGTTGAAAAGGCTCCCGGCAAAGCCGCTCCTGAGAACAAATAAACCGAATCTCGTGGCAGGGAGGCATGCGAGACATCGCCCCGCCTCTCTGCCACCCAACCCTTCTGCGCGAGACACAGGGACGGGGATGATGCCTCATCCCCGTCACCCTACAAATGCATCTTGCGCTCCACCGCGTCCCATTCGGCCAGCGAGGCGGCGTATGCCGGGCTCAGGTGCTCCGTCGAGAAGTAGTAGACGTCCCCGTTCGAGGCTGTCGTCTGCTGGATGTCGGGATAGGCGCCCGACTCGCGCACGATATCCCATGTCTGGGCGACCGCATCCTCTGCCAGGTTGAACGGCGGGTTGCCTAGGCTGGATGCGGCGAGCGGGCGCGGATATATGCGAGAGTCCTCGCGCACGCAGTCCACGAACGTCACCACGTTGTCGTCCTCAGCCGCCAGGAACGCCCAGTGCGCGTAGGCATCGGTCATGACGGTGCGGTCGTACAGGTAGTAGCTGTGCGCGCCCACCAACGCCACGATACCCGAGCAGTCGATGGCACGCTCCACGGGCTCGGCCTCCTCGTCAGGCACGAGCACGAATTCGCCCTCCATCTCCACCAAGCGGTAGCCAGGGGGAAGCTCCACGCCTGCAAAAGGGTCGCCGCCATCATCGCCCTCGGGCGGCGCCGCGGCCGGCGACGCCTTCACCGTCTCACGGGCAGCAGCCGTCTCCGAGGCCGACGGCGCGCCCTCTAAGGCTTCGCCCGAAGCATCGGCAGCTGCCGGATCGAACGACACCTCGTTGCAAGCCGTAGCCTCGGCATCTGCCACCCCAGCGCTTGCCTCCTCGGCATCCTCCGGCTCGGCATTCGCGAACACGCCGTCCGCCGCCGCCTCGGCAGGCGCAGAGCCCCCGAACGCCCGCGGCACGCCCACCGCCCGCGTGGCCGTGCGGTACACGGGCGCGGCATCCGCCTCGTCCTCGGCCTGGGCCGCGCGCTCGTCCTCCAGATACTCGTACACGAGCATCTCGAACTCCTCGGCATCCAGATGCTCGGGCACCAGGCCGATCTCCGGCCAGCGCGTGGGTTCCACCAGCGCGCTCTGCGCCGACTGCGCGCGCACGTCGTCGAACACGTCCGCCAGCGCGTTGTGCTCGGCCAGCTCACGCGCGGCGGCATCCTCGGACGCAGCCTCGCCGAAACCGTCCGCGCACGCCGGCCCCATCGCCTCTTCGCTCATGCGCGCACCTCTTCCGCCCCGTCGTCCTCGCCGCCGAACAGCAGCTCCACCCGCGCGTCGCGCAGCGAGCAGTGCTCGCACATGGCACAGGGGATGGACAGCTCGTCGCACGGCACCGCACGGTCCAACTCCTCGATGGACGCACCGCGACGGATGAGGAAGTCGCCCACGAGGGCGCGCACGCCTTCCGTGGCGAAGTACGTCGTGTGCAGCTTGTCCGACGGCACGCCGTCAAGGGCAGCCTTCACGTCTTCGGGCCTTATGGCCAGCGCTTCCGCGAACGTCTTGTCCTCTACCATCGAGCAGATCGTGCTCGCGCACGCCGTCATGGCCAGGCAGCCGCGCGACTTGAAGCCCATGCGCACGAACGTCTCCGCCTCCGGATCGATGACGGCGAACAGACGCAGGGCCACCTCGCCGCGCTTCGACTTGCCCACCATGCTCTGCGCGTTGAAGCCCTCGGGGGCGCCGCTGTTCTTGAAGTTCGCCACCACGGCCAAAAGCGTGTCCGAGTAGCCGCCCGTACCCGCCTCGACCTCCGTCTGGTACACGTCGGCCGTGCGGATGACGGCGCGCTCGTCTGGCTCGACGTACACGTTCCTCGACTCTCCCATCGCCTGCTCCTTCTCGTCGTCAGACCGTCCGCCGAACGACGAAGCGCGAGCGGACGGCAGCGGAAAGCTTCACCGAATGGTTCAATAATGCACGTTGCCCCCGCGCCGGCCTACCCTCTTTAGGGATAAAATTCGGTTTCGCGGCGGAAAGTCCTGCTATCCTGATTTCCACGCCGCGCGAGAACGAGAGCGCGGGAATAGTTGACCCAGTTTGTTTACAAAAAGCCGACGACGATTACGCACGGCGGCCGAAGCGTTACCATGTTGCCATTATACGAACGGGGAGGATCGGTTTTGGCATATCAAGCGCCCCATGAGGCAGCGGCCCGCACAGCCGAGCGGGCATCCGGCCGCCTGGAGCCGACCGCAGACGGTCATGCTGGCACCATCGCAAAGCAAACAGAAGACGAGCACAGCGCCCGGCAGACACCGGGCGACTTCTTGCGCACCTGCGCACAGCTCTGGCCGCTCGTGGTGGGCCTTGCGTTCGGACGGGCAGGGCTTATCGTTGCCAGCTATGGCAGCTACACCAGCACGGACGAGGGCATCTTCACCGACGGCGCCATGCTCGTGACCTTGAGCGTACTGGCCGTGTTCTTCGTCGTCATATCGGTTGGCAAGGTCTCCCTCGGCAAGCGCGTCACGAACGCCGCCATGCGCATCTGCATCGCGTTGGAGGCCTTCACGCTCGTGGCCTTGGCAACGCCCGAGCTGGCCGATATCAACAACCCAGCCGTAAGGTTCGCCTTGAGCGCACTCTGCACGCTCGTGTCGTCGGCCACCATCTACTACTGGCTGCGCCGAGCCCGCGGCACCGGCACCATCGTCGCGGCCCTGTTCGTGTTCTCGGCTCTCATCTTGAGCGAAGTCGAAATCTACCTGTGCACGCTGCTGCCCGTCGCCGTGGGGAACCTGGTTGCCACCGTGCTCGTGCTGGTGCAGTACCCGTGCATGCTTTGGGCCAGAAAACGCACGCAGCCGCACGACATCGCGGCAGGAGCATCGCAGTCCAACGACTATTTCGGCTTCACGAAGACCATGATCCAGAGCAAGCAGTTCCTCGCGGCCACGGCCATCGGCATAGGCGTCCTCTCTGTCGTGATCGGCTTGCTGCGCGGCTATCCCAGCGGCGAGGCCATCGCGTTCACACCGGTGACACGCGCAGCGTATGGCCTGCTCACCGTCGGTATTAGCGGTGCTATCATAGCGCTGGTCCTGCACGGCCGCCAGCGGGTGCTCACCGTGGGCATCTTCATCGTCATGGAGCTTCTGGCCTGCCTCGCGCTCGTTGCCTATGCCGCCTTCCCCGACATGTTGGACATAGGCGCCGTGTTCACCACCACGCTCAACGCGCTCATGGTGGCTTTCACCTGGTACGTCGTCATCGCGTTCATGAGCTACGGTTGGCGCGACCCGTACTACTACGCCATCGCCGGCTGGCTCGTGTGGCTGGGATGCCGCGCTATCGCGCGCGTGGCGCTGTTGGGGTCGTTCGACCTTGTGCCGAACGAGACGCTCATGAATGCGCTCATGGGATCATGCATCGTCGTATCGGCCCAGGTCATTTTCGTGCAGTTCCTGAACATCGCACGCCGCGACGTTCAGGAACAGGAGCAGCAGAACGCCCGGCAGGAGAGTGTCCTCGTGAAGATCATGGGACTGGACGAGCACGAGAGCCTGGCCGACGTGCGCCAGGCGTCCATGAAGCACAACGCCGAGGAGATGGGGCGGCAGTTCCTGCTGTCCGACCGCGAGATGGAGGTGCTCGCGCTCTACGCGCTCGGCTACACCCAGAAGCGCGTGGCCGAGGAGCTCTACATCACGCCGGGCACCGCCCATGCGCATATCAAGCGCATCTATGCGAAGACCGGCTTGCACTCGCGCCAGGAAATCCTAGACTATATGCAACAGTACACATCGTAGAACGGGGAGGGGCAACCGGTGCTTCATTTCGATTCGGACTATATGGAGGGTGCGCATCCGGCCATCATCGAGCGGCTGGCTGCAACAAACCTCGACCAGACGAGCGGCTACGGCACCGACGAGGTGTGCGAGCGCGCCCGCGGCCGCATCCGCGAGGCGTGCGCGTGCCCCGAGGCTGCCGTGTACTTCCTCGTGGGCGGCACGCAGGCGAACGCCGCGGTGGCCGACCAGATCCTGCGACCGTGGGAGGGCATCATCTCCGCCACAACCGGGCATATCACCGCCCATGAGGCGGGCGCGGTGGAGGCGTGTGGACGCAAGACGCTGCCGCTGCCGCAGCACGACGGGAAGCTGGACGCCGCCGAGGTGCGGGCGCTCTGCGAGGCGTACTGGGCCGACGAGAACCGCGAGCACATCGTGGCGCCCGGGGCCGTGTATATCTCGCATCCCACCGAGTACGGCACCGTCTACTCGCTGGCCGAGCTCGAGGCGCTTTCGCAGGTGTGCCGCGACTTCGGCATGCGGCTGTTCATGGACGGCGCGCGCCTGGGCTACGGCCTTGCCGCCGTGGGTGCCGACGTCACGCTGCCCGACATCGCGCGTTTGTGCGACGCGTTCTATATCGGCGGCACGAAGGTGGGCGCACTGTGCGGCGAGGCCGTGGTGTTCACCAAGCCGGAGCTCGACGACCACTTCTTCACGCTCATGAAGAAGCGCGGGGCGCTGCTGGCGAAGGGGCGTTTCCTGGGGCTGCAGTTCGACGTGCTGTTCGAGGAGGAGAACAGCGGGCTGCGCTACGTGAACGCCGGCCGCCACGCCGTGGCGCTCGCGCAGCGCCTGGCCGAGGGGTTCCGCGCGAAGGGCTACGACCTGCACCTCGACTCGCCCACCAACCAGCAGTTCGTCGCGCTGGACGACGCCTCCAAGGCGCGCCTGGCCGAGCACGCCTCGTTCGGCTTCTGGGAGCTCACGCCCGACGGCCGCACCGTCGTGCGCTTCGCGACCAGCTGGGCCACACGGCCCGAGGCCGTCGACGAGCTGCTGGCCCTGTTGTAAGGGAAGAAGGGGGCTGCCGTGCCCGATCTGATCGCCATAGCCGAGCGCCTGGCCGAGCGGCCGCCGATGGCAGCGCTCGACGGCGGGCGCTGCCTGCGCGTGCGCGACCGCGAGTCCTCGTGCGCCGCCTGCGCCGAGGCGTGCCCCGTCGGAGCCATCGTCGTGCGTGCGGCGGCCGTGGAGGGGGCCGCGTTCTACGGCTCGGTGGACGCGGTGAGGGACGCCGGCCCGCGCATCGACGACGAGGCATGCGTGCGCTGCGGCGCCTGCGTGGTCGCCTGCCCCACGAACGCGCTGCTAGCGCTGCCGCCGCTCGACGATGGAGGGCTGATCGCGCAGGTGGACGCCGCTGGCACTGCAGCGCGCGAGCGGGCGGCCGCGGAAACGGCGGCCGCGGGCGCATCGAACAGCGTCGGGGAAGAAGCCGCAACGCCCATCGAGCCGCCAACCGCCGGCTTCGCCTGCGAGCGGCTGGCGCAGGCCCTGCGCCTCGACGGCAGCCGCGTCGTCGTGCTGCCATGCCTCGCGTGGGTCGACGTGGCGCTGCTCGTCCACCTGGCCTGCAACGGCGCCGAGCGCATCGCCGTTCCGCTTGATGCCTGCCCGTCATGCGAACTGACCGATGCCGCGGAGCTCGTGCGCGCCGCCGTCGACGGCTCCCGACGCATCTGCGCCGTGGCGGGAATCGACGCCACCTTCGAGACGGCCGACGGCGCCAGCCTGCGCGACCTCGAAGCTGCGCCCGAGGCCGATGCCACCGGCGAGCTTTCCCGCCGCGGCCTGTTCGCCCAGGTAGGAGCCTCGCTGCTCGATACTGCGCGGGCAGAGACCGCCCGCCAGCTGCAATCGCTCGCGGACGCCCCTGTGGGCGACGATGCCCCGATCAAACCCGACACCCGCCGCTGGCAGCTGCTCGACGACCTGCACGCCGCAGGACTCGCTGGCGATGACGCGGTCGTCCCCCGCGTGCTCGCCCCGCGCATGAGCATCGACGTGGAGCGATGCTCGGGATGCGCCCAGTGCGCCCTGTTCTGCCCCACCGAGGCCCTGCGAAGAATCGGCCGGGCGCCCGGCGGCCGCACCCTGCTCGAATTCGACCCCGCCCGCTGCCGCGACTGCGGCGTCTGCGAGGCCACCTGCCGCTACGGCGCCCTCACCTGCGAGGAGACCCTCACCGCCGCCGAGCTCTTCGCCCTCGATCCCCAGGAGATCCTCATACCCAAACGCCGCGTCCTCCCCGAGCGCCGATCAAACGCCTGAGCTCCGCACAGCATGCCAGCAGGCAGTTTGCGAATACGAACGGAGGGGGACGCATGCCGAACCCCCTCCCCGTCAAATTTTATGTCCCTTTACTTCTCCCCTGTTTCAGCCGTCACGGCTATACGGTAGATGTTGCTGCTTCCGAACTCGCAGATATAGAGGTACCCGTCGTGAATGCAGAGGTTGTCGACGAAGATATCGGCGTCCTCCGGGGCGGGTATGCGCTCTATCTGGAAGCCGTCCTTGTCGAACACCAGCACTTCCTTCGCCTCGAGGTGGGCCACGTAGAGGTTGCCGTCAGCATCGACGGTGATGCCGTCGGGGCCATGGCCGCCGTCCATGCGTGCGAACACATAGGGCGTGGCACGGCCCAACGTGTACGCCGCCGACGGGATGCACACGAGCGAGTTCGTGTTGAACTCGGCAACGTAGATGAACTGCCCATCGGGCGAGAGCGTGATTCCGTTCGGGTAGGCAATGCCATCCTGGATGAGCTGCAGCGCAGGCTCGTCCTCGTTGTACTTCACGTAGTAGACGCAACCGATCCTCTTGAAATAGTCCGACTGCCCGGGGTCGGTGAAGTAGGCGCCGCCCTGGCCGTCGAGCACGAGGTCGTTCAAGCCGTTGAACGGGGTGCCGTTGAAGTTGGGAACCCAAACGGAATACTCTCCCGTCTCGGTGTCGTACCGGCAGAGCCCCTGGGAACGGTCGGTGATAAGCATGGTGGTGCCGTCGATGAACTTGGCACCGTTCGGCATCGATTTCCCCTCGTTGTCGTGAACGGTCACGGCCTCGCCGTCCACCACTTTATGGATGCGGCCCTTGACCACGTCGATGAACCACAATGTCCCATCTTGCGAGAAGTTGAGGCCTTCGATCAGGCCGCCATCCTCCACATGCGCCACCAGCTCCCAGCTGGCACCCTCCGCCAAAACCGACGGCTGGGCCTCCGCTTGCGGCTGCTCCTTCGGGTCGGCATCGTTCGCCGTCGCCGGCTCCGACGAGCAACCGGCGATCATCCCCATGGCCGCCACGCCGCCCATCAGGCCGAGCCCCTTCACGAAGCTCCTCCGGTTTACCATTGTCTCGTCCATAGCTTCCTCCTCGTCTTTGTTTTCCCCTTGCACGCGCCAAGCTTTCCGTTATCCTTCTCGCCGCACCTCCCCTCAATCGAACCTGCACGCGACGACCAGGGCCGCCCCCGCCAAACCCGCCGCACACAGCACCGCACCGCAGAGCGCCCACTGCGTCAGGTCGGGCCCGAGCAGAAGCGAAGGAACGAACGACCCGAGGAACTGGCCAAGCGACTGCACGAGCAGCAGCACGCCCATCCCGACGCCAAGAAGCTCCGGCTTGCCGAGCATGCGCGGGTACGCGGCCACGACCACGGTCGGTGCGCCCATCGCGAACAATCCCATGGCCACAGCCGCCGCCCACATGACCGGACCCGTCGTCGTCAAGAGCAGCAACGCGCATGGCGCCATGGTGAGCATCCCCGTAAGGTAGAGCGGCTTGTTTCGCCCGAAACGATCGGAGAGCCGGCCGAACGCCAACGACGACACGATGGCCAGCAGCATGGGAAGCGTGCTGGCGAACCCCGATTCCACCGCCCCCGCGCCCCGCTGTTGCATCGCCGTCGGCGCGAACGACAGCACGCTCAGCAAAAGCATCTGGAACAGCGCAAACGGCACTAGGAAGCACCACGTGTCGCGCGCGAGGAACACACGCAGCCTCCCTTCGGCCAATACCAGTCTGCGCGGGGTCGTCCCAGAAGGAACGCGCTCGTTAACAAGACCGCCCGCCGCATCGTCCTGCGGCACCTTCACCGCCACCTGCAAAACCACCCCCGAGAGCGCCGCCAGGCCCGCATAGGCGAGGCAAAGCCCGCGAAAACCCACCGCCTCGTACAGCACGCAGCCTCGAGATGCCCGCCAGCGTCGCCCCGAGCATGCCCCCGAGCATCCAGATGCCCGTGGCCGATCCGATGCAGCGAGGATCGACGCAGCGCTGCATGACCAACGGCCCGCTCGCGATGATGGCGACCAAGCCCAGGCCCTCGAGGGCGCGCAGGGCGAGCAGCATGGGCGCCGCGTTGGCGAACGCCGAGGCCAAGGCGGCAAGGCTGGCCAGGAACGCCGCACCCACCATGAGCCTTTTCGCCCCGACCCGTCCGGCAAGGCCTCCGACGGGCAGGGCGGCGACAATCCCGACGAGCGTGAACACCGACATGAGCCACGAAGCGCTGCCGGCATCCATAGAGAACTCGTCCATGATGCGTTCCATGATGGTGGGTATCTGGTACTGGATAACCGTCACGGACAGCGCGACCAGCATGAGCGGCAACGCCACCCGCGCATAGTGCCGGCGCGCGCCGTCTTCGCGCCTCATGGACGCCCGCCTCGCGCTAGCTGGCCGAACTGGGAGGCTGCGGGGCCCCCGGCTTCGCGGGTGCCCCGGGCATTCCCGGCGCCTCCGGCGGCTTCGGCGCTCCCGGAGCACCGGGCGCGCCGGGAGTGCCCGGCATGGGGGGCATTGCGGCCTGGGGCAGGTCGGCGCCGCACGCGGAACACGTCGTTGCGTCCCCGGCACAGGTTGCGCCGCATGCAGGGCAGGTCTTGTCGGGGGCGACCGTGGCTGGTCTGAAGCACATAGGATTCTCCTTGTCTGTCGAAACGTTTGCGTTGTCCTCGGCCGGCACCATGCATCGCTGGGTGCCGGCTGCCTCTATCCGGGAGCCTAGGAGAAGACCACGCACCGCGTCTTCTCGGCGGCTTTCGCCGCCAGCTCCTCGGCCGGCCCGAGCGCCATGCAGTGGGCCGGGCAGTGGTGGACGCAGGCGGCGTCCTTGCCCTCGGCCAGGCGGGAGGCGCACAGGTCGCACAGCGACGTGGGCATGGGCAGGAAGTTGTACTCCCACCTGCCGTTCTCCAGCTCGCGGGGGCCGTCCTGGAGCACGCGGATGCCGTGCTGGCCCGCGGGCAGGCCCAAATGCTTCTTGCAGGCCACCTCGCAGGCGTGGCAGCCCGTGCAGAACTCGTAGTCGATCATCAATGCGTTAGCGCTCATTTCGAGTACCCGTCCTTCCTCGTCACGCATGCCGTGGGCAGCTCGGCGCTGTTCTCCTCCGTGCAGGCGTACACACGGCACAGCTGGTTCTTGTACGGGGCACCGTAACCGGTCGGCCCGTTCTCGCACTGCGGCAACAGGTTGTTGATGTTGGAGTCGAACACCCCGAACAGGACGGGTTCCGCGGCCTCCTGCTCCGGGAACCACCAGCCGTGCTCGGCGCGCACCACGCGGTCGTCGAGCGAGGGGTTCACGTGCAGCTTCTGGCGGCAGCGGCCGCGATGGTTCTCCAGCCAGCACCAATCCCCCTCGGACAGCCCTGCGGCCTCGGCAGCCTTCGGGCTCATCTCGAACAGCGGATCGGGGTGGAACTCGCGGCTCGTCTCCAGCTGGCGATGCTCGGAATGGAAGAACTCCACCGAGCGCGCGCCCGTCGTCAGCACGAAGGGGTACTGCTCGTACAGCTCCGGCGAGGCGTACGGCGAGCAGGATGGCTCCTCCCACTGCGGCAGCGGGTCGTAGCCCCACAGCGCGAAGATGCTGTTGTAGAGCTCGATGCGGCCGGACGGCGTGTTGAAACCGGGCTGCCCGTCGGGGCGCAGCAGGCCCTTCTCGTGCTTGCGGTACTCGAACGCGGGATAGACGTACACGTCCTTGCACAGCTGCTCGAAGTCGCCGTCGTAACCTGGCGTGTCGTTGACGAGGATGTCGTTCGTCCAGCCGATGTCGTCGGTCCAGGGGAAGTTCTCGGGATGCAGGCGGCGTCCGAGGTCCGTGACGATGGTGTCGTCGGAACGCACGTCGGCGAACTGCGTCACCTTCTTCATGCCGCGCAGCGGCACCCACCACACGCGTTGCGTGTTGCGCTCGCAGCTCATGGACGCCGGCAGGAACACGTCGGCAAACGCCACGGCCGTGGGGGTGAGGAACGGGTCGGACACCACGACGAAGTCGAGGGTGCGCACCGCCCGGTAGACGCGCGGCGCGTCGGACGCCATGTTGGCAATAGGGTTCGTGGAGGAAAGCCAGAGCATGCGGATGGGATACGGCTCGCCGGTCTCGATGGCCTGCAGGATGGAGTCCGAATGGGCCGTGGAGCTGAACCCGGCCTTGGACATGAGCGGGTACTCCGCGCCGATGCGCTTGGCCTGCACCTCGGCGGGAAGGGTCTGGTAGCCGTAGTTGTACGAAACGTTCTGCTCGAACGCGTTGCGGATGATGATGTTGCCGCCCGGCACGTCCGTGTTGCCGGTGACGGCCCACAGCGCGTTGATGGCCTGCGCCGTGGGGATACCGACAACCGCCTGGTCGATGGGCAGGCCCCAGTGGACGGTGGCGGGCTTGGCCTTCGCGTAGGCGCGCGCCGCCCCGATTATGGTGTCCTTCGGAACCCAGCACACCGCCTCCGCCCGCTCCGGCGTCCATTCCTTGACGCGCTCGGCAAGCTCGTCGAACCCGTAGCACCACTTCTCGACGAACTCGCGGTCGTAGAGATCCTCGGAGATGATGACGTTGAGCATGGCCAGGGCGAGCGCGCCGTCGGTGCCGGGGCGCAGGCGCAGCCAGTAGTCGGAACGGGCCGCCAACCAGGTGAGCGACGGGTCGACGGTGATCAACCGGCTGCCGCGCTGCATGCAGTCGACGACCCAGCCGCCGTAGAAGTTGTCGGAGTTCGAGGCGATGGGGTTGCATCCCCAGACCACGATCATCTCGGGCGGAACCCACTCGGTGTTCTCGGTGTCGTAGCGGCTCTCGAACTGCTGCGACATGTCGGCGATGAGGAAGTCGCCGTTCATGGAGGCCATGGCCGCCGAGCGCGGCTGGAAGCACGACTCGCCCGAGAGAAATCCCAGGCAGAAGTTCGGCGAGCCGAACGCCGCGTAGCACAGGTACGGGATCTGCCAGCAGTTGTTGCGGCCGGTGCCGATCATGCACGCGATGGACTCGGCGCCGTAGTCCTTCCAGATGGCGCGCACCTTCTCCTCGATGATGTCGTAGGCCTCGTCCCAGGTGACGGGCTCCCACTTGTTCTCGCCGCGCTCGCCCGCCCGCTTGAGCGGACCGGTCGGCCGGTCGGGATGGTTCACGGCTTCGGGCATCTCCAGGCAGCGCATGCACAGCGTGCCCTGGTTGAAGGGGCAGTCGGGGTCGCCCTCCACCTTCTCCAGCTTGCCGTCCTTCGTGTAGTACAGCACGCCGCAGCCGTCGTGGCAGCCGGGCCCCGACCACACCGTCGTGCGCGTCACCGTGTAGTCGCCGTCTCGCCACTCCACCTCGCCCTTATGGGCCTCGTAGTAGCTATTGGCCTGATCCATTGCTTCTCCTTCCATAACCGCGCCGGGCGGCAGGGCACCCGGCGCGAACCGTCGTTACTGAGCGGGAACGAACAGCGCGCGGTCGACCTTCCCGTCGAACCGTGCCGCCAGCTCCTCGGCCGGCCCGAGCGCCATGCAGTGGGCCGGGCAGTGGTGGACGCAGGCGGCGTCCTTGCCCTCGGCCAGGCGGGAGGCGCACAGGTCGCACAGCGACGTGGGCATGGGCAGGAAGTTGTACTCCCACCTGCCGTTCTCCAGCTCGCGGGGGCCGTCCTGGAGCACGCGGATGCCGTGCTGGCCCGCGGGCAGGCCCAAATGCTTCTTGCAGGCCACCTCGCAGGCGTGGCAGCCCGTGCAGAACTCGTAGTCGATCATCAATGCGTTAGCCATAGATAGCACCCACCTTCACGTCGCCGTTGGACTCGTCGATTACCTTGGAATAGCCCCCGCGCCTGGTGACCTGCTCGCCCGGCAGGACGCGGCTGTTCTCCTCTGTGCACGGGTACACGCGGCACAGCTGGTTCGCGTATGGGGCGCCGAAGCCGGTGTCGCCGTTCTCGCACTGCGGGGTGAGGTTGTTGATGTTGGAGTCGAACACGCCGTACAGGTTCGGCTCCGCCCCCTCGGTCTCGGGGAACCACCAGCCGTGCTCGGCGCGTACCACGCGGTCGTCGAGCGAGGGGTTCACGTGCAGCTTCTGGCGGCAGCGACCGCGCTGGTTCTCGATCCAGGCCCAATCGCCCTCGGAGATGCCCGCGGCCTCGGCGGCGGCAGGGCTCATCTCGAACAGCGGGTCGGGGTGCAACTCGCGCGACGTCGTCCCCTCCTGGCGATGCTCGGAATGGAAGAACTCGAAGGACCGCGCGCCGGTGGTCAGGACGAGCGGGTACTTCTCGGCGAGCTCGGGGCTGCTCACCGGAGAGCAGCTGGGCTCCTTGAAGTCGGGCAGCGGATCGTAGCCCCACAGCATGAGGTTCGTGTTGTACAGCTCGATGCGGCCGGACGGCGTGTTGAACCCGGGCTGCCCATCGGGGCGCAGCAGGCCCTTCTCGTGCTTGAGGTAGGTGAACGCCGGGTAGGACCACACGACCTTCTGCGCCTCCTCGAAGCTCTTGTAGGGCAGCTCGTCGTTCGTCTCGTGCTCGAAGATGTGGTTGATCCATCCCACGTTGTCGTCCCAGGGGAAGTTCTCGGGGTGCAGGCGCTTGCCCACCATGGTGACCAGGTCGTCGTCCGAGACGCACTCCTCGTACTGGGTGACCTTGGTGAGCGTGCGGTTCGGAACCCACCAGCAGCGCTGCGAGTTGCGTTCGGGAGACATGGCGGCCGGCAGCACCAGATCGGCGAAGGCGATGGCGGTTGGCGTCATGAACAGGTCGTTCACCACCACGAAATCGACGCTCTTCAAGGCGCGGAACAGGCGCGGCGCGTCGGCGCCCATGTTGGCGATGGGGTTCGTGGACGTCATCCACACCATGCGGATAGGATACGGCTCGCCAGTCTCGATGGCCTTCAGCACGGAGTCCGCATGGGCGGAGGAGCTGTAGCCCGCACGGCTCATCAGCGGGAACTCGGCCCCCAGGCGCTTCGCCTGCACCTCGGGCGGCAGCAGGTGGTACCCGTAGCCGTACGAGAGGTTCTGGTCGAAGGCGTTGCGGATGATGATGTTGCCGCCGGGATTGTCCACGTTGCCCGTGATGGCCCACAGCGAGTTGACGGCGCACGCGGTGGCGGTGGCGTTGGTGGTCTGGTCGAGCTTGAGCCCCCACTGGATGGCGGCGGGGTCGGCCTGGGCGTACAGGCGGGCGGCGCCCACGATGTCCTCGGCCTCGACCCAGCAAACCTCCGCAGCCCGCTCGGGCGTCCAGTCGCGCACGCGCTCGGCAAGCTCGTCGAAGCCGTAGCACCACTTGGCCACGAAATCGTGGTCGTAGAGGTCCTCGGAGATGATGACGTTGAGCATGGCCATGGCCAAAGCCGCGTCGGTGCCCGGGCGCACGCGCAGCCAGTACGCCGAGCGGGAGGCCAGCCAGGTGAGCGACGGGTCGATGGTGATCATCTTGGAGCCGCGCTGCATGCAGTCCACGATCCAGCCGCCGAAGAAGTTGTCGGAGTTCGAGACGACCGCGTTGCAGCCCCAGTTCACGATGACTTCGGGGCAGCGCCAGCCCGTGCTCTCGTCGTAGCGCTTCTCGAACTGCTGCGAGCAGTCGGCGATCATGAAGTCGCCGTTCTGCGACGCCATCGACGCGGAGCGCGGGCAGAAGCAGGAGTCGCCGGCCAGATAGCCCATGGAGAAGTTCGGCGATCCGAACGCCGCGTAGCACAGGTACGGTATCTGGTCGCAGTTGTTGCGCCCGGTGCCGATATGGCAGACGATGGACTCGGGGCCGTAGTCCTTCCAGATGGCGCGTACCTTTTCCTCGATGAGGTCGAGCGCCTCCTCCCAGGACACGCGCTCCCATCTGTTCTCGCCCCGCTCGCCGGCACGCTTCATGGGGTGGCCGAGGCGCGTGGGGTTGTTCACGAACTCGGGCATCTCCAGGCAGCGCATGCACAGCGCGCCCTGGTTGAACGGGTTATCGGGGTCGCCCTCCACCTTCTCCAGCTTGCCGTCCTTCGTGTAGTACAGCACGCCGCAGCCGTCGTGGCAACCGGGCCCCGACCAGGCGGTCGTGCGCGTGACGGTGTACTCGCCGTCCTGCCACTGCCATTCGCCTCGGTGGCTTTCGTAGTAATCGTTCGACATGGATGTCTCCTCTCTTTGTTGCTTCGATGTGCGAACCGAACAGGGGAAGCGGGCAATCCTCCTGGAATGCCGTGCGCTTGGCGCGCCGTCTCGCTTAGGCGTCGTGATGCAGCTCGACCTTGCCGTAGCCGTCATCGTATTTGGACATATCGGTGAAGCCCGCCAGCACGAACTGGAGCACGCCCAGCACCACGATGACGATGCTGCAGGGAAGCAGCAGGTCGGTGACCGCCTGCGCGCCCAGCAATCCCATGACCAGCGTTGCCACCGGGGTCGCAAGGAAGCAGCCGGCCTGATGGAACGCCGTGTTGAACCCCATGGCGCGCGTGGCTGCGCCAATGGGCACCAGGTTCGTGATCATGTTGCCCGTGGCGGGGATCACGATGGCGAAGCCCCAATGCCCCACGAGGAACGTCGCGATGTACACCACGAGGTTGAAGCTGCCCGGCTGCGCGTTGAGGGTGCAGACGACGTACAGCACGCCCAGGAACAGCCCCGCTACCGGCAGCGTCCACTTCTTGAGCTTCTTGTACACCGGCCCCAGCGTGAAGCCCGTGACGGCGCCCACAAGCGTCATGGCCGAGAGCACCCAACCGGAGATGGCCGAGTCGGGCAGCACGAACGAGCAGTACAGGATCGTGGGCATGGCGAACGCAACGATAAGCGTGAGCATGAGCATGTACAAAAAGGCGATGGGCGGTATCTTCGTCTTCACCTCGCCGCCCGTCTCGGCAGCGAGCTCGGCCGCCTGCTCGGAATCACGCTCGGGCTCTTTCAGCATGAAGATGACGATGACGAGCGGGATGATGCCGATCAGGTAGACCAGGAAGCACGCCTGCCAGCTCACAAGCGCAAGGTACCCGCCGGCAAGCTCCATGATCAGGCTTCCCAGATTGAAGAACGCCATGCCGGCGCCGAGGATGCTCGCGCGCTTGTTCTCGTTGTCGAACGTCTTGAACGTGAGCGCCTGGGCGAGCGGGTACGACCACCCTACCGCGAAGCCGAACACGAAGCGCGAGGCCAGCAGCATGCCGAACGACTCGCCACTCCCCATGAAGAACGGCCAGCAACCTGAAACGATGTACAGGACGATGGCGGCTATGATGGAGGTACGGTACTTGATGAACCGGCCCGTGACCGCGCCCGAGATGATGCCCGACGGAATCATGCCGAGCGCCACCATGCTGATCACGTAGCCGATGTTCGGCCCCGCCTCCGGGAACGCCGCCCCCATGGTGGCCAGGCCGGCGTTGACGCCTCCTTGGGAGGCGCCGAGCGCGAAGATCGCCATGATGGGAATGATCGCCTTGTTGAACCCCTCTTTAACCTGTGCGGAACTCATAGAATTCCCCTTCCTCTCGGCTGTTCTGCCGAATTCGGCCCGCTTCCCCGTTCGGTCCGGCATCGGATGGGGCGCATTATAGGAAGGGCATGCCGCATGGAAATAATGATAAAAAGCTCCGCGATGGATTCTTTTTATGCCTGCCGCCCATGCCGCCCGGGAATTCGAACCATGCCGGGCGAATGTGGTATGTTGGTTCGAGCGAGAGGTGGAAAAGGGAATCTCATAGATCGAAAACACATCGTTGACCTCGGTGGTTATAACAGGGGGCGAGTCGGCTTTGGATATCAGCGCCTTCAACGAGTTCGTCGAGCTGGCCAAGAGGCTGAACATCACGGAAACAGCCCGCATGCTCAACATGTCCCAGCCAACGCTGAGCAAGCACATCATCTCGTTCGAGAAGGAACTGCGCTTGTCGCTGTTCGAGCGGACGGGATCTGCCATGCGCCTCACCGAGGCCGGCAATGCGCTGCTCCCCTTTGCATACAAGATCCTCGATGCGCAGAGCATGTTCTACGAGGAGGCACGCCGCATAAAGAGCGAGGCGCCGGCACGCCTTTCCGTGACGGGACTCACCGACGAGACGGTCGTGATGGCCCTGCTCGGACGCTTCATCACCTCTGCGGAAAGCGAGTACGGCACCGGCTTCATCCAGGTTCGAAGCTGCCACCATAAACGGCCCATCGACTTCGTCAAGGCCGGCTCCATCGACGTCGCCTTCGATTACTTCGAACCCAGCGAGCTCGATGACGACACCGTGGGGGCCGTGATCGTGGGCCGTTGCCCATGGGCCGCCATCGTCGACGCCGGCCACCCCTTCGCAAACCGCGCATCCATCGACATCGAGGATCTTCGCCACGAGACGCTGGTCAGGATAGAGGGCGCGCACGTCAGCGAGGCATGGCGGTTTATCGAGCGGGCCTGCCTGCTCAACGGGTTCGCACCGAAAACACGGCGAAGGTACTCCATGCGCCTGACCGATCTTCTCACGCTCTCGTCGACCATCGGCAACGACGTGCTCATCGCCGGGGTCAACTTCGTGAAGCGCATCGAAGCGGGGCTCCCCTCGTCATGCCGCGTGATCGAGCTCACCGGCGAGGCGACCTCGTTTCCCCTTTCGGCCCTGTACCACATAGGGAACCTCAACCCGGCGCTCGATCGCTTCATCGACTTCATGGAAGCCGACCTTGCCGAGCGCGAACACTGTTAGGAATTGCCATGCCCTGCTACCCGTGCAACCACTGCAACAAATGCGGGATATTCTCCCTCAAACTTGAGCTCACCTGCTCCTCATGCGGCGAACCCGTCAAGCCAGGCGCAGCCGCGTGCCCTTCGTGCCATGAACCCTATTTGCACAACATGAGGCGCGGGGCTATCGGCAAGCCACAGGGAGCATCCGACTATTACACGGCCCAGGAAGCGCTCCGCGCGAATGGCGAAAGCCGAGCACTATGACAAGGGGCGCGCCGTTGCGATAACGGCGCGCCCCTTGCTCTAAAGATCCAACAGCCAGATTCTCACATCCGGCGTTCGCGATAATCGGCAAGCGCCCGCTCGACAATCTCCTTGTTCATGCAAACCGTCCACGTGGGCTCCGAAACGCTTTGCTGGACGGCCATGCCCTCCACACCGAGGAGCACCTGGGGCTCGCCGTTCGTTTCAGTCACCTTTACCTGCGCCTTCATGGCCCCAGGCTCGAATACGTAGTGGTCGATGCCCGTCGCCTCGTCGTACACGTGCTCCGATACCGTCAGCATGTTCTCCTCCTGTCGATCGCCGCCTACTTGACGTTGCTCGCAGTGTAGGTTCTGACCAGCGCATAGGGGAAATGCGGTTTTGCCGAACGCTCTATGCCGTGGCGGCATACCCCGCAACGAAGCGACGGCGGCCCTCCGGCCGCCGTCGCTTCGTTGCGCGCGAAGTTGGGAGCCCCTACCCCCGGTACTCCTCCATGAGCGCCTTGAACGCGGGCATCGAGCGCTCGATGGTGGCGCGCGAAACGCAGTAGCTCACGCGCACCCAGCCGGGCACGCCGAAGCTGTCGGAGGGCACCAGCAGGAGCTCATGGGCCTTCGCGCGGTCGCTGAACGCCTGGGCGTCGTCCTCAAGCGCGCGCACCCACAGGTAGAACGCGCCGTCGGGCTCCACGAACTCGTAGCCCAGCGCGCCCAGGCCCTCGGTAAGCAGGCGGCGGTTCTCGGCGTAGGACGCCACGTCGCTCGGCTCGTCGATACAGGCGGCAATCACGCGCTGGAACAGCACCGGCGCGCATATGAACCCGAGCGCGCGTCCCGCGCCTGCCACGGCCGTGGACACCTCGGCCGCATCGTCCATGAGGTCGGACACGTAGATATAGCCGATACGCTCGCCCGGCAACGAGAACGACTTCGAGTACGAGTAGCATACGATGGTGCGCGGCCACACGCACGGCACGTAGGGAACCTCGGCGCCGTAGGTGATCTCGCGGTACGGCTCGTCGCTGATGACGTAGATCTTGCGTCCCAGCTCGGCCTCCTTGCGCGCCAGCAGCGCGGCGAGGGCCTCCAGGTTCTCGCGCGTGTACACGGCGCCCACCGGGTTGTTCGGCGAGTTGATGATGACGGCGGCCGTTGCGGGTCCGATGGCCGCGTCCAGCGCATCGATGTCAAGCTGGAAGTCGGGCACGTGCGCCGGCACCTCCACGCGCGTGCAGCCGGCGGTCTCTATCCACACCTGGTACTCGGGGAAGAACGGCGCGATGACGACCACCTCGTCGCCCGGCTCCGTGACGGCGCAGATGGAGATGGCCAGGCCCGCCGCGGCACCCGCCGTCAGGTACACCTGGTCGGGCGAGGCCGGCACGTCGAAGCGGCGGCGGATATGGTCGGCCACCGCGGCCCGCACGCGCGGGTCGCCAGCCGCCGGCGAGTAGCCGTGCAGCGCGCTCGGCTCCTCCTCCATGAGCTCGAGCACCGCCTGCTTCACGGCGTCGGGCGCGGGCACGCTAGGGTTCCCGATGCTGAAGTCGAACACGCTGTCGGCGCCGATCTCCGCCTTGCGCGCCATGCCGTACGCGAACAGCTCGCGAATCGCGCTCGGCTCCGCTCCCAGCCCGTACATCCTCTCGTTCACCATATGCACCACGTCCTCGTCTTGCCGCTTGTTTTAGATGATGAACAGGGTAGCACAACGAACGGCGCGCAAGACCAGCGGCGCGTGCACCGCCCGGCCGGGGGCGTGCCTGCCCGGCCGGGCCCTCGCCCTGAATACCCGGTCGTGCAATGCGCCCGGCGATTGGTCGCACTTTCACCTGATTGCACGGTCGCACGGTCGGCGGGCTACCCGGTTGCCGAATCGCAACTTCGGAACAGTTTGCCCGAAAGCCTTGCATCCCCCTGGACGAACTCTCATGATGAACAACGTTCATATATTGCTATTAGAAAGGAATCATATGAAGCGCCTCATCAACACGGCCCTCGTCTACCTCATTGCCGGTGCGGCCGCCGGCGTGTTCTTCCGCGAGTTCACGAAGCTCTCCGGCTTCGCCGGGCAGACCGCGCTCGGGTTCATGCATCCGCACCTGCTGGCGCTCGGCTTCCTCGTGTTCCTTATCGCCACGCTGTTCGCCCTCGCCAGCGACTTCACCGGCGACCGGCTGTTCAAGCCGTTCTACCTCGTATACAACATCGGGCTGGTCATCACGGCTGGCATGATGCTCGTGCGCGGGGTGGCGCAGGTGACGGGCACGGTCCTGCCGCTGCCCGACGCGGCCCTGTCCGGGATTGCGGGCATCGGCCATATCATGGTGGGCGTGGGGCTGGTGCTGCTCGTGATCATGTTCAAGCGCGTCGTCAACCGCAAGGCGGCCGCCGCGCGCGCTTAGCACGCGTCCACCGGCCGCGCACAGCGGGAATCCGGCGGCGGCTGCCCGACGAACAGCATGCCAGCGCGTCGGGCGCTGCACACCCGCTTACGCGCCGAACAGCATCTGCTCGAACTCGGCCACCGGTACGGGACGTGAGAACACGTAGCCCTGCAGCATATCGCAGTTGATGGCGCGCAGGCGAGCCGCCTGACCGGGTTCCTCGACGCCTTCGGCCACCGTGCCCAAATCCAGCTTCTTCGCCAGGTCCACCACCGACTCCACCACGTCCCATTCGCGCTGGCCGGCATCGTCGCCGGCCGAGAAGAACGCGCGGTCGAGCTTCATCGTGTCTATGTCCACGTCCTTCAGCACGTTGAGCGACGAGTACCCGCTGCCGAAGTCGTCGAGCGAGCAGCGGTAACCGCGCGCGTGCAGCAGGTCGATAACGCCCATGAACGTCTCGGGATCGCCGAACACCAACGTCTCGGTCAATTCGAACTCGATGAGCGATGCCGGCACGCCGTAGCGTGCGCGGATCTGCTCGTAGGGGGTGAGAAAATCCTGCTCGCGCAGGTGCGCGCGGGACATGTTCACCGAGATGGGCACCGGCTGCCGCCCCTGCTCGATCCACGAGGCCAGCAGGGCGCACACCTGCTCGAACACGCACAGGTCAACGTTGATGATGAAGCCGTTGCGCTCGAAGTACGGCACGAAGTCGTCGGGCGGCACGAGACCGCGCGCCGGGTCGATCCACCTCACGAGCGCCTCGGCACCCCCGATGGAGCCGTCGGCCAGGCGTTGCTTGGGCTGGAAGTATGCCACGAACTCGCCCCGCTCGAGCGCGCCGTGCATGCGGTTCTCCATGTCCTGCTCGGACAGCAAATTCTGGCGGTCGACATCGCTGTAGAACACGCAGGTGAAATGGCGCGCATTCGACGCTTCCTTGCTGGAGCCGCGCGCGACGTTCGCCCGGTCGCGCACAAGCGTCATGGGCAGGCTCGTGTCGTCGATGGGGTACACGCCCACCGTGAACGAGAGGAAGTACGGCCGCTCCGCATCCACGTTGAAGCGGTTGACGTCCTGGACCATGCCGCCGATGCGCTCGTACACGGCCTGCTGGTCCTCGTTGCGCATGAGCACGTTGAAGGCGTCGGCGTTGATGCGGCCCACGCATTCGTCCCCGTCGAGATGCGCGCGCAGGCAATCGTACACATAACGCAGCACCATGTCGCCGCTTTCCGTGCCCTGTATCTCGTTGAGCAGCTTGAACTTCTTCAGATCCAGCGCCACCAGGGCGTAGGCCCCCGGCTCGGCCCGGTCGATGGCATGGCGGGCGGTCAGGTCGAACCGCGTTTGGTTGAAGCCCTCCGTCACGGGGTCAACGAACGCGAGCCGTTCCAGCTCCTCGTTCGCTTCCTCCAGATGTTGCCGCGCCTCCACCAGGTCGGTCACGTCGGTCATGGTGGTGTAGGACAGCTGGTAGCCGTCCACGTACTCGTCGAGGAACGTCGAGGCGAATTTCACCCATTTATGGCCGCCCTTCACGTTCAGCCCGGCGATGCACTCGTATCCACCCGTGTTCTTCTCGAAAGCCTCCGTCACATGCTCGGCAATGACGGCAAAGTCCTCGGGATTGTCCGCGAAGTAGAGATCGGGCCGATTATGAAACAGCGCCTCGTACTCGTCTTTGGGATAGCCGATGAAGTCGTAGTAGTAGCGGTTGGCCCACACGAGCGTGAAGTGCTCATCAACCTTGTGCTTGCTCACGCTCAGGCGAAGCGTGTCCACAAGAACGCTGTCGCCCTCGCTCACGAGCGACGAAGGGGCCGGACGATCGGGAACGTGCGTCATCGCGAGCTTCTCTCTGCCTCCGCCCATCGAACGCTCCGACGCCACATCCGCGGGCACCGCTAAATCAACGTGCCATTTTACGCCTTTTCACCGAGCGAAACCAGCAAGTGCAACCATTAAAGCAAAGATGGAAAACAAGGTAGGGAGCCGGGGCCGATCCGCATCGGATTATGCCCCTGCCTGCTTAACCACCAGCACGTCGCAGCGCAGGTTGCGGATGAGGTAGGTGGACACGCTGCCCACGAACACGTACTTGATGTTGGAGAGCCCGCGCTCGCCGCACACTACCAAATCGGGCGCGAAGGGCTCGATAAGCTGCTCGGCCAGCGTTTCGGCCACGCGCCCCGCGCGCACCTGCACGTCGACGGACGGGATGGCGGGGTTCTCGCGCACCGCGCGAAGCTCGTCGGCGAGCTCGTCCTCGATGCGCATGACGTCTTCCGCGCACAGGGCTTCATAGTCGGCCCCGTTCGCCTCGTTGGGAACCGAGTCTACCACGTGGCCGAACAGGAGCCGCGCCCCGTTGTCGGCCGCGAGCGCCACAGCCCGCTGGGCCACCGCCTTCTGCGTGGATGCGCCGTCGAGTGCTGCGAAGATGCGTTGGTACTGCGCCATGGATGCTCCTTGCCTCGCCTTGCCCCTATTGTACCGGTTCCGATCCCCGTCCGTGAACCCCCAGCGCACGCCGTTTCGGCAACGGAATCGATAAGCGCGCGGTTGCAGTCGCAGCAGCGGAATGCGAGCAGGAGGAGATGCCGAACCAACGCATCGGCCCTGCCCGGAAGCCCAGCTGCCGTCCGGATCCCGCGGCGCGTACTGCAAGTAGGGCGCCTGCGGCAGCAACAGACGATCGCGATGCACGGGACGGCATGCAGCGCAGGAAGGGCCCGATGCTCCACGCACCGGGCCCTTCCCTCGAGCGCTAGCAGCAGTGGCAGCTGTGGGCTTTGCGGCCCTTCTTCTTGCCGTTGATGCCCTTGTCCTTGCAAGACAGGATGAGCTTCTCGGTAAGGGCGTTCAGCTGGGCCACCTCGTCGGCGGACAGGCAGTCGAGGATATCCTCGGCCGTCTTGTCGTTGGCGGCCACGCGCTTCTCGGCCACCTTGCGGCCCTCGTCGGTCAGCTTCACGGCATAGGTGTGCTTCGCGTCGCAGTCCTCGATGGTCACGTAGCCGTTGCGCTCGGCCTTCTTCACGATGCCCTTGAGGTCGCCGCGGTCCATACCCATGGTCTTCACCAACTCGCGCTGCGTGGTGCCGTCGTTCGCCAGCAGGGCGTTCAGCAGGGCGCCCTGGCCGCGCTTGTAGCTTTTCGGGCCGTTCTTGTGGAACGCGAGGCGCGTGAGCTTGCTGGCCTTCTTCAGCTGCGCCAGGGTCTTGGTTGCTTCGGTCATGAGGGGTTCCTTCTTTCGGTTCATCGTCTCTCTCTGTGGTTGACGTTGACACTATAGTCTTGTTCCCCGCATGCGATCTATTATTCATATAATGTTCAAAGAACAATAGTTATCCGAGATGAATATGCATAGCTATATTATTCATGAATAATGTTGCGAAAGATGACTCATGCTCCAAGCAAAACGAAACCGAGCCCCCGTCCGCCCGAAAGGTCACCCGTCGGCCAGAACCGTGGCGGGCCTATGACGTCACCAGCAGCACCACGCCGATGAACAGCAGCAGCACGTACGTGAGCTTCAGGAACTTCTCGCGGCTGATCTTCTTCTGCAGCTTGTTGCCCAGCACGGTGGCCACGATGGCCAATGGGATGCACATGACGATGATCTGCACGACGTCGCCCGTGAAGTGCCCTTGCTGGAACGCGATGCACGCGTAGATGAAGTTCAGCACCGTCCAGATGAGAGAGAGCGTGATGCGGAACTCCTGCTGGTCGCGCAGCTTCTGCACGGCGTAAATCACCAGCAGCGCGCCGCCCGACACGAACATGCCTTGGATGAGGCCCGCCAGCGCCAGGATGATCCACAGCGCCCACTCCGGCAGGAACTTCTGGCGGGTGAAGATGAGGTTCTTCGCGCCGATGAACACGATCACGGCGCCGTATATCTTCAGCAGCACATGCAGCGGCATGAGCGTATCCAGCCAGATGCCCACCACCATGAACACGATCATGACGGCGATGATCTTGCCGAACTCGCGCCAGTTCACGTGCTTGATGTTCAGCACGGCCAAGAGGCCGCAGGCGAAGAAGCCCATCGCGTTCAAGATAGATACGGTGGGGCTCAACCCCAAGAGCGTGGTGCCCACAGGCATGGCGAATATGTTGCCGGCAAAACCCGTGACCGCCTGCACGGTGTAGGCAAAGAAGAACGCCGCAAGAAACAGTGCTTTTTCCATATATGCTACAATCCTATCGAGATAACCGATAGATAAGTGTAGCATTGATGGGCAGAGCCATCGATGCGTACCGGTGGGCGATGCCGGTACCGGGCCCCTGCGGTCGTGCGGCGATGCGACCGAACCCCTGCAATCGCGCAGCAGCGGTCCAACGGACGAGAAACGGAACCACATGGCGGGATTCAGCATCACCATCGCCGGCGATTCGGCGCTCAACCTGGAGTTCGCACACGCGATCTCCCCGGAGACGAGCGCGATGATCCGCCTGGCCGCGGAGAACCTCACTGCCGACCCCATCGAGGGCATCACCGAGCTCGTGCCCACGTTCTGCTCGCTCATGGTGTACTACAACCCCCTGGCGGTCACGTTCGACGAGCTGTCCGCACGCCTGCGCGGGAAGCTGCGCGACGTGGGCGAGGCCGACCTCTCCGTGCGCAAGATCGTGCAGATACCCGTGTGCTACGGCGGCGAGTACGGTCCCGACCTGGCCAACGTGGCCGCGCATGCCGGGCTCACCCCGCAGGAGGTCGTGAACATCCACACCGCGCACGATTACCTCATAGACATGCTGGGATTCCTGCCCGGATTCGCGTACCTGGGCGGCCTCGACGAGCGCCTGCACACGCCGCGTCTCGCCACGCCGCGCACGCGCATCGAGCCCGGCAGCGTGGGCATCGGGGGCGCGCAGACGGGCATCTACCCGCTGGCCTCGCCCGGCGGCTGGCAGATCATCGGCCGCACGCCGCTGCGCCCTTACGACCCGGACCGCACCGAGCCCATTCTGTACGCGGCCGGCGAGTACCTGCGTTTCGTGCCCATCACAGCCGACGAGTACGCCGCCATAGAACAGCAGCTCGCAGCCAACACCTACGAGTACCAGATCTTCGTGGAGGACGAATAGCATGGGCCTCGTCGTCAGAAAACCCGGCGTGTACACGTCGATCCAAGACAACGGCCGCTTCGGCTACCAAGGCAGCGGCTTTTCCACGAACGGCGTTATGGACCGCCGCGCCTACGTCATTGCCAACTTGCTGGTAGAGAACGACCCGAACGCCCCCGTGCTGGAGTTCGCGCTGGCCGGCCCCCTTTTGCGCTTCACCACCAAGACGATCATCGCCATCACGGGCGCCGACTTCGGCGCAACCATCGACGGGGAGCCCGCCCCGCGCTACACGGCCCTCATGGTGAAGCGAGGCTCCATCCTGCGCTTCGGCGCCGCGAAGACGGGCTGCTACGGCTACCTGGCCATCGCGGGCGGCAGCGTGCGCATACCCGAGATCATGGGCAGCCGCTCCACGAACCTGAAGTGCGAGTTCGGCGGCTGGAAGGGGCGCACGCTCATGACGGGCGACTACCTCCCGTTCGTCACCAAGGGCGTGGACTTCCTGCCGAATTTAGGCTCGCACCGCCTCGATGCGGGCAACGATGACGCCTTCTACGGCTTCGCAAATGACGAGGTGCTCGTGCGCGTGGTGCCCGGGCCGCAGGAGGACCTGTTCACCGAAGAGGGCATCGAGGCATTCTACAGCCAAACCTACACCACCACCGCTAAGTGCGACCGCATGGGATACCGCCTGGACGGCCCGGAGATCGAGACGAGGAACGGGTCTGACATCATTTCGGACGGCATCGCGTTCGGCGCCGTGCAGGTGCCCTCGCACGGGCGGCCCATCGTCATGCTGGCCGACCGCCAGACCACCGGCGGGTACGCGAAGATCGGCACCATCGCCACCGTGGACATACCGAAGCTCGTGCAGCGCCCGCCGGGAAGCCGCGTGCGCTTCGAACCCGTGACGGTCCAGCAGGCCCAAGAGCTGCTGCGCCAGGAGGCCCGCCAGTTCGAGATGCTGGCGCTGAAGGTGCGCCGTCCCAGCGCCGACGGCATATCGCCCCGCCGCACGGCCCGCCGCCTCACGCCCATCTTGGAGCGCCAAGCAGCGAAGACGCAGGCCGACACGCTGTGGATCGACCGCGCGAACCGCGCCGAGCGGGTGGGGAGCCGCAACGCGCTGTAATACGAGAAGACCCCCGACGAGAAGGCGGGCGCCGACAACGCCCCGCAGACCGCGAGCCGCGGCAACGGCCGCACCGCCTAGAGAAGTGCAAGGAGAGCCACCATGGACACGAAAGCCATCGAAGAACTCATCGCCATCATGGACAAGGCCGAGCTCACGGCCCTGCGCGTGGACGACGGCGAGACGAAGATCGAGCTGGAGCGCAGCCACGGACCGCTGCCGTCGTCGGCCCTGCCGCTCATGGCCGACCGCGTGAGCGCGCTTCTGGCCGGCAAGACCGAGAGCCACGAGGCCGCGGCGCTCGAGGACGTGGACAAGGACTCGCTGCTGGTGCGCAGTCCCATGGTGGGCATGTTCTACCTGTCGCCCAGCCCCGACGAGGACCCGTTCGTCAAGGTGGGCCAAGAGGTGCTCTCCGGCCAGACCATGGCCATTGTGGAGGCCATGAAGATGATGAACGAGATAACGGCGCCCGCCCCCGGCGTGGTGGTGGAAGTGCTGGCCGCCAACGGGACGCAGGTGGAGTACGACCAGCCGCTGTTCCGCATCGCCACCGCAGAAGCGCGCTAGGGCGCGAGGGCTGCCATGTTCGAGAAGATCCTCATAGCGAACCGCGGCGAGATAGCCGTGCGCATCATCCGCGCGTGCCGCGCCATGAACATCAAGACCGTGGCCGTGTACTCCACGGCCGACAAGCATGCGCTGCACGTGTACCTGGCCGACGAGAGCGTGTGCATCGGGCCGCCCGCGGCGCGCGACTCGTACCTGAACATCGCCGCCATCCTGTCCGCCGCGAAGGGCACCGGCGCGCAAGCCATCCATCCGGGCTACGGCTTCTTGTCCGAGAACTCCACGTTCGCGAAGCTGTGCCGCGAGAACGACATCGTGTTCATAGGCCCCGCGCCCGAGGTCATCGACCGCATGGGTAACAAGAGCCAGGCCCGCAAGACCATGATGGAGGCCGGCGTGCCCGTGGTGCCCGGCACGAAGGAGCCGGTGCATGCGCCAGAGGAGGCGCTTGCGAAGGCGCGTGCCGTGGGCTGGCCCATCATGATCAAGGCGTCGTCGGGCGGCGGCGGCAAGGGCATGCGCGTGAGCCTGTCCGAGGACGACTTCTGCGAGCAGTTCTCCATCGCGCAGCGCGAGAGCGTGGGCGCGTTCGGCGACAACACCATGTACCTGGAGCGCTGCGTGCTGAACCCGCGCCACGTGGAGGTGCAGGTCATCGCCGACACGTACGGCACCGTGGTGGCACTGGGCGAGCGCGACTGCTCCGTGCAGCGCAACCACCAGAAGATGATCGAGGAGAGCCCCTCCCCCGCGCTGTCCGCGGAGGTGCGCGCCGAGATGCTGGACGCTGCCGTGCGCGCGGCGCAGGCCGTGGGCTACACGTCGGCCGGCACGATAGAGTTCCTGCTGGACGACCAGATGAACTACTACTTCATGGAAATGAACACGCGCGTGCAGGTGGAGCATTCCGTGACCGAGATGGTCACGGGCACCGACATCGTGCAGGAGATGATCCGCGTGGCGGCGGGCGACCCGCTCACGTTCACGCAGGACGACATCACGTATCGCGGCCACGCCATCGAGTGCCGCGTGAACGCCGAGCAGCCCGAGCGCGGCTTCCTGCCGTCGCCCGGCACCATCTCCCAGATGCACCTGCCCGGCGGCAACGGCGTGCGCGTGGACACGGCTGCCTTCGACGGCTACGAGATCTCGCCCTACTACGATTCCATGATAGCCAAGATCATCGTGCACGGCCGCGACCGCACCGAGGCCATCGCCAAGATGCGCACCGCGCTGGAGGAGATGGTGGTGGTGGGCGTGAAGACGAACCTGGACTTCCAGTACGCCATCATGGAGAACGAGACGTTCGCCGCCGGCGCGGCGGACACCAGCTTCATCGACCGCTTCATGAAGGGCGAGGTGTAGGGTACGGGGCTGCCGGGGCCCGTGCGGCACCGGCTTTTATATATGACTTTCCATGTCATGGAAGAGATCTTGCGCTATGGCATGATGCGAAGGAGCGCAGCAGAGCGCGATCTGGGGTTATGATGTTCGGAGCGGTATTTTTGCTGCTTCAGATGCAGCAGATCTTGCCATAGCCTCCGATTTCGTCCAGCACTCCTCATCGCCTGCGCGGCGTGCGATAATGGGGGCAGTTATCGAGAAGGGAGTTCTGCCATGTTGAATGCTCCGGAACCTGCCAAGCCCGAGGGCGTTGCCGACGAGGTTTGGGCCCAGATGCTTGCCGCGTCGCCGGTGGAGGCGCGTCGGCTGATCCGCTCGGGCGCGTTCACGGCGCCGACGAGCGGCCTGTGCCCCGGCTATGCGCAGGCGAACCTCATCGTGCTGCCGCGCGAGCAGGCCTACGACTTCCTGCTGTTCGCGCAGCGCAACCCCAAGCCTTGCCCGCTGCTCGAGGTCACCGAGACGGGCGCGCGCGAGGCCACCATCTGCGCCACCGACTGTGACATCGCCACCGACTTCCCGCGCTATCGCATCTACGAGCACGGCCAGCTGACAGCCGAGGTGGAGAACGTCGAGGACTACTGGCGCGACGACCTGGTGTCGTTCGTCATCGGCTGCTCGTTCTCGTTCGAGAGCGAGCTCATCGAGGCCGGCATCGAGATCCGGCACAACACCATGGGCTGCAACGTGCCCATGTACCTCACCGGCGTGCCGTGCACGCCCGCCGGCAGCATGTCCGGCAACATGGTCATGTCGATGCGCCCCATCCCGTATAACCAGGTGGTGAAGGCGGTGCAGATCTCCGGCGCCATCCCCAAGGTGCATGGCGCGCCCATCCACATCGGCAACCCTGCGGCCATCGGCGTGCGCGACCTGGCCCACCCCGAGTTCGGCGACCCGGTGGAGATCCGCGACGGCGAGGTGCCCGTGTTCTGGGCGTGCGGCGTCACGCCCCAGTCCATCGTCATGAACAGCAAGCCACCGTTCGCCATCACCCACGCCCCGGGATGCATGCTCATCACCGACACGAAGAACATCGACCTGAAAGAATAGAACCCCGGAACAACTGCTCTGCGAGGGAAAATCGTCGGGGCTGTATCAGCCTCGACACCAAGCAGCAAAAATCCCCCGCCTTTCTTTTTGGAAGGCGGGGGATTTTTGCTCTTGCAATTAAACCTTCAGTGTATTAGATTATGCGCTACAAAGAACCAGTGCAGGCGCCGCTTCCGAACAGACGGCCCATAGATGGTAGCGCGTTCCCCCGTTGCCCGTACCACGCCTGCAAGATCCAGCAAGATCTTCTCATCCTTGGGAACCGAAGAGGAGGCTTGCCATGTCTTATGAAGAAATCGCATCCTACGAGTCCGTTTTCAACGACATCAAGCGCGTGTTGGAACAGGGGCGTCGGCGTGCTATTGCGCACGTGAACCATGAGATGCTGGTCACGTACTGGAATGTCGGCCGCATCATAGTGGAACACGAGCAGGAAAACCCCGATCGCGCGGAGTACGGCGCTGCAACGCTCAAGCGGTTGTCTCGAGAATTGACCGAGACATACGGCAAGGGGTTCTCGCGCTCGAATCTGCAGAACATGCGCCTACTCTATCTGGATTATCCAATTTGCCAGACACTGTCTGGCAAATTGAGTTGGTCGCATTATTGCGAGCTTTTGAGCATCTCGGATCCTGACAAGCGGCGTTTCTACGAGCGAGAATGCATCGAAGCCGGATGGTCGGTACGTGAGCTCAAGCGACAGATATCGACATCGCTGTACGAGCGGCTGATCCAATCGGGCAGCACTTGGAGCATGCAGCGCAGGCTCTCCCCCTCGAACGACGAAGCCCGCGTCGTGCAACCCGCCGATATCATCAAGGATCCATACGTCTTCGAATTCCTGGGAATTCCCGACGACGCACCCCTCCCGGAGAGCGAGCTTGAACGAGCACTCGTCACCCATATTGAAAAATTCCTCCTTGAACTGGGTCAGGGCTTTATGTTCGTGGGCACGCAGCAGCGGATCACGCTCAACAACACTCACTACCATGTCGACATGGTCTTCTACAACAAGCTGCTCCGAGCATACGTGCTCATCGAGTTGAAAACCTCCAAGCTGATGCCGGAAGCGGTCGGGCAAATCAACATGTACCTGAACTACTATGCTTGCGAAATTAACGACGAGTTCGATAATCCTCCCATCGGCATCATCTTATGCACGGACAAAGACGCCGTCACAGCCGAATACGCGCTCGGAGGATTGCAGAACACCGTTTTCGCCTCGCGATACGTATCTCACGTACCCGGTAAAAAGCAGCTGATACAGCAAGTGGAAAGCGTGCTGGTAGATTGGGGGCAATCCGAAGGCGCGTGAAGTATTCGCAGCGTGCCGACCCTTGCTCTACAATAGGAGCTAACACCGTGGGAAAGAAGGCAGCTTATGTACCGTATCGACCTCAACAGCGACCTGGGCGAGAGCTTCGGGCGCTATACGCTCGGGCTCGACGACCAGATCATCCCGCTCGTTTCCAGCGCGAACGTTGCGTGCGGGCAGCATGCGGGCGACCCGATGGTCATGCGCGACACCGTACGCATGGCAGCGGATGCCGGCATAGCCATCGGCGCGCATCCCGGCTACCCCGACCTGCAGGGCTTCGGCCGCCGCGACATGAACCTGTCGCCCGACGAGGCTTACTCGTACATGCTGTACCAGATAGGCGCGCTGCAAGCGTTCTGCGCCGCCGCCGGCGTCCCGCTTCGGCACGTGAAGCCGCACGGCCAGCTGTACAACCATGCCGCCGTGGACCCGGAGCTTGCCGCCGCGCTCGCCCAGGCGGTGCGCGACGTGGACGATCACCTGGTGCTGGTGGGCCTAGCGAACAGCGCGCTCGTGGACGAGGGGCGAAAGATCGGCCTGGTCACCGCCGAGGAGTTCTTCACCGACCGCAACTATACGGACGAGGGCAAGCTGGTGAGCCGCAACGACCCCGCCGCGCTCATCCGCAACGAGGAGGAAGCTATCGAGCGGGTGAAGAACGCCATCCGCGACGGCGCCATCCTCTCCGTGAACGGCAAGCTCATCGACCTGCATGCCGACACGATCTGCGTGCACGGCGACTCCCCTACCGCCCTCGCCTTCGTGCGCCGCATCCGCGAGGCGCTGGAGCAGGATAGCATCGCCATCAAGCCGGTGGGCGCACGCTAGGCCGAGGATAGGCGTCGCCTGCGCCTGGCGCATAAGCGCCCGCCACGACCCACCGTGAATCATAAACAGATGCGCCCGCCGAACGGCGGGCGCATCTGCGGTTGCGAAGGCCCTAGCCCTAGCCCCCGATGAGCGCCTGGAGCGAGGTGAGGAAGCTGGACATGTTGCGCCAGCACATGAACAGCGTGATGACGATGATCACCACGCCCGCGCAGTTCGCGAAGATGTGGTTGCGCCACTTGCCCAGGTCCTTGCCGTTCGCGCAGTAGATGACGAAGAACGCCATGATGGGCAGCAGGATGGCGTTGGCCGCCTGCGCCACCAGGATCAGCTCGGTGGGGCTCTTGCCCAGCACGACCGCCATGATGCAGCCGGCCAGGAGCACGATCATCCAGATCACTTTGAAGCGCAGGTCCTTCGTCGTCTTCTTCCAGCCCAGCACGCCGTTCACGGCATACGCGGCGGAGAACGAAGCCGTGATGGCGCTCGAGAAGCCGGCGCACAGAAGCCCCAGGCCGATCATCCACGTGGCCCACGAGCCCAGCAGCGGCTGCAGCGCCAACGCCATGTCCTTGCCGTTCGCCACCACGGCATCGGTGCCGTAGATGTTGGCGGCGGCGCAGATGAGGATGGCCATGGAGATGATGCCGCCCAGGCCGATGCTCAGGATGGTGTCAAAGCGGGCGTCGGAAACCTGCTCGGGGTCCTTGAAGCGCTCGGAGGCACCGGACGCATGCAGGAACAGGTTATACGGCACGATGGTGGTGCCGATGAGGCCCACGGCCGTGAGGATGCCCTTCGAGCCTTCTTCGGGCAACGTCGGCACGAAGAGGCCCGTGGCGATGGCGCCCCAGTCGGGCGACGACGCGATGGCCGTGACGAAGAACACCACGCCCATGAACACCACGATGGCCGTGAGGATGACCTCGACCACCTTGTACGAGCCGATCCACATGGCGATGAACGCCAGCACACCCAGCACGATGACGATGGGGATCATCGGCACGTCGGGCAGGACCGCCTGGATGCCCAGGATGCCGCCCGTGATGTTGCCCGTCTCGTATGCGATGTTGCCCACGAAGATGGCGATGATAACAATCACGATCGCAATCCACATCAGCGCCTTGTTGGGAATACGATCGCGGATGTTTTCACCCAGTCCCTTGCCCGAGACGATGCCCACGCGCGACGCCATCTCCTGGAAGATGATGGTGGCCACCGTGGCGAACAACAGTGCCCACAGCATGGTGTAGCCGTAGCTCGCACCCGAAACCGTACACGTGGTGACGGTGCCGGGCCCGATGAAGCCGGCCGCCACAAGCGCGCCGGGGCCCACGTTCTTGAACTTCTGTACCAATGTACTGCTCATACCCTCTCCTTTCCCTTCTCACGTTGGGGCCGACCTTCTTGCCTCCCCAATGATCCCCCTTGCATGTTTCGCCTCGGTTGCGCGAAACCTACGGCGCGGTGCGCCGCGCAGATTCGTCTACTTTAGCAGAACGGAGGACACGCGTATATGGAAGAACGGCGCGGCGTCGCCGGTTGGCAGCGACACCGCGCCGAACGCACGCCCGCATCGCCATCGCTATCGAATCCGGCGTCGAAGCGGGATCGGCCAAGGCCGCTCGCGCGCGGGCCCCGCCCTGGGCGAGGCGCTGTGCAACTACCAGTTCGACTTCCTGGTCAGCGACATCGTGAGCATGTTGAGAAGATGGCTGGCGGAGCAGTAGAGCGAGCGCGACAGGGGAGCGTGCCAAAAGCCCGGGGGCAATGGCACATTTTCCGATGTGCCATTGCCCCCGGGCTTTTGGCACGCTCTAGGCCGTTCTACGATGTCTTCCAGAAATCCTGGACGAGGGCCTGGCGGTTCGGCTGGCCCGTTTTCTGCAGGATGTTGTGCACGTGCACCTTCACGGTGCTCAAGGCCAGGTGCATGGCGGAGGCGATGTTCTGGTTGTCCTTGCCCACCAGCACGTAGCGCAGCACCTCGCACTCGCGCTCGGACAGGCGGTAGCGCTTGCCGTACAGGAGCAGGTTGTCGTCGATGAGCTCCTCCTGCCGGCCGCCCTCGTGCATGGGAGGCCGCTCGAAGCGCAGCGACAGCACGCGGAAGGCATCGCGGCAGGCGAAGAACGCGCAGCACAGCATAAGCACGTTCTCGGCGAAGTTGCGCTCGGGCGCATAGGCGCGCGGCCCGAGCAGGACGAGGTCGGGCAGCAGGAACACGCAGGCGTCCTCCGCAACGATCATCAGGCCCAACACCCACAACAGCACGTAGAGCAAGCGGTGGCGGCGCAAGCGGTTGCGCCCGGACTCGTCCTTCGTCACGAGGAAGCGGAACCCGGCGAACAGCAGCATCCAGAACAGGTACAGCTCGCGCGGGAAGTAGAACAGGAAGCTGCGCAAATCGCCCTTGGGCAGCAGCGCCAGCACGGCCACGCTCGCCGCCACGAACAGCACGGCCGGCGCCACCTTGAACACACGGCGCTCCTCGCCCAGGTAATCGCATACCAGAAGCCAGAACGACGTGAGGAACCCGCCGCCCGTCACCACGAGCACCAGCGACATGACCACCGCGTACGCCGCGCCCAGCCCCGCGTCGGCGCCGGTGAAGAAGTCGTCTTGGAACACCCACGCCACGTCGAAGAAGTAGAACAGGAAGCCAGCGAAGGCGTACCGCATGGCGCGCTTGCGCGATACCAGGTAGGCGGAAAGGCATGCAGCCGATGCCATGATAGAACCCAACAGCACGAAGAGCGTGTAGTGGAAGAGCACGAATCCCACGAAGGAGCACCTCTTTCCTCGCTTGCGCACGGCCGTCTGCAACATGACCCATGATACACGAATCGGCATCGTTTCGGAAAAGGCTGCGGCATCCGAGCCGAACGCGCGCGGCCGCAGTGTATGGTTGCAGGATGCGCATTGCTCCCACCTGCGGTTTATTTGAGGTTTAGCGTCTTTCCCGGCCGGGTACACCCCGATCGATGCACCGGTAAACCCGCTTTACATCTTTCCTTCACGCAGCGGAGGGCGCATGGTGAGACCAACGCGTCACGGCATCGCGCCGCGGACGCACTTGGCGAAGAAAGGCCGGCGCGCTTAAAGGACGCGCGGGCCGACAAACCGAAGGAGGGTTGCACATGTCAGGAGTGAACGTCAAGAGCGAGATCAAGCCCTTGAAGAAAGTCCTGCTGCACCGCCCGGGCAAAGAGCTTCTGAACCTGACGCCGAACACGCTCGAAGAGCTGCTGTTCGACGACATCCCGTTCTTGAAGGTCGCCCAGGAGGAGCATGACGCGTTCGCGCAGGCTCTGCGCGACAACGGCGTCGAAGTGTTTTACCTGGAAGACCTCATGGCCGAGGTTCTCGAGGCCAACCCCGAGCTGCGCGAGCAGTTCCTCAAGCAGTGGATCGAAGAGGCCGGCATCCGCACGGATCGCTACCAGAAGATCATCTTCGACTACCTGCAGGAGAACTACCCCGACGCCAAGGACCTCGTGCTGAAGACGATGGAGGGCATCAACCTCACCGAGCTCCACACCGACAAGTCCAACTCGCTGGTGGACCTGGTGTCCGAGTCCTCCAAGATGGTCGTCAAGCCCATGCCGAACCTGTACTTCACCCGCGACCCGTTCGCGATGATCGGCAACGGCGTGTCCATCAACCGCATGTACTCCGAGACCCGCAACCGCGAGACCATCTACGGCGAGTACATCTTCAAGTACCATCCGATGCTCAAGGGCACGCCTGAGTACTACAGCCGCTACAACACGTTCCACATCGAGGGCGGCGACATCCTCAACATCAACGACAAGGTGCTGGCCATCGGCATTTCCCAGCGCACCGAGCCCGATGCCATCGACGCTATCGCGAAGAACATCTTCGGCGATCCGACGAGCCCCATCGAGACCATCCTGGCGTTCAACATCCCGAACTCCCGCGCCTTCATGCACCTCGACACCGTGTTCACGCAGATCGACACGGACAAGTTCACCATCCACCCCGGCATCATGGGCCCGCTGACGGTGTTCGAGATCACCGCCGAAGGCGACGGCATCAAGGTCAAGGAAGTGAACGGCACGCTGGAGAGCATCCTGGAGACCTACGTCGGCCATCCCGTGGAGCTCATCCCCTGCGGCGGCGGCGACCGCATCGCGGCCGAGCGCGAGCAGTGGAACGACGGCTCGAACACGCTGTGCATCGCCCCGGGCAAGATCGTGGTGTACGAGCGCAACGACGTCACGAACAAGGTGCTGCGCGACAAGGGCCTCGACCTCATCATCGTGCCCTCCGCCGAGCTGTCCCGCGGCCGTGGCGGCCCGCGCTGCATGAGCATGCCCATCGAGCGCGAGGACTAAGCTCTTCCGCTATCACCGGTGGTCGCGCGCGACGCGCTCCGCGTGGCCACCTCTTCCCCCTGCGCCCCCTGCGCTGAATCCGGTCCCAAATGGCGAACGAGAACCGGATTCAGCGCAGGGGGCGTTCTCTCTGTACAGCTGGAGGCGCCGCCCCGCATGCGCACTCCCGGCAACGTCCTGCGTCATTCTAAATAACACCTGTTCAAACGTATTGTAAAGCACTTTTGACACAGAAAAGGGTCGCGAAGCGAGACGTGTCAAAGCCCTTTGATGGTACACTTCCCTGCGTCATGGCAACCTTGGATCAACGAAGGGAAACGCATGGAGCTCGGCAGCCAGATCAAACGCCACCGAACGGAACGCGGACTCTCGCAAGACGACCTCGCCGCGAAGATCTACGTCTCGCGCCAGACCGTCTCAAGCTGGGAGAACGACAAGACCTACCCTGACGTGGAAAGCCTGCTGCTCCTTAGCGTCCTCTTCGACGTAACGGTCGACGAACTGATCAAAGGAGACGTGGAAGCCATGAAGGAAGCAATCGAGAAAGACTACCGGAAGATGATCTACCTGGCGTGGGGAGGGACCGCAGTCGTGGTCGTCGGATGTGCGCTCTTCATCGGAGGGTTCACCTTCTGGGATTGGGGGCTCGTGCCGTCCGCCATCATCGGGCTGCTGGTGTGGGGCATCGGCTTGGTCATGCTCACGGTGGTCGAGCACCTGAAGAAGCAGCACGACGTGGTGACGTATCGCGAGCTGATGGCCTTCTCGAAAGGTGAGCCCATCGACCGCAACAACGCCAAAAGCCTGCGCGCACGGCGGCATCCCGTGCTCAGAGGCGTGCTCCTCACCCTCGCAGCCGCCGCGGTAGGCGCCGTTCTAGGCTACTTCGGCTACCAGCTCTTCGGGTAGAGTCGCAGCGAGCAAAACGCACGTCGTGTGTCGATCAGAAGCAAGTTGATCGCGTTCACGATATCGAATATTCGGCTACGGTAATGGATTTGGAATTTTTTATCGATATATTACCGAATCGCGGGAATTCTTGTCCGAAGCCCGCTTTTGGGCATCCAACGTGCGGCTCTTCCCGCTGTTTTGGGCGGTTTTCTCGCCTTCGGAGGGGATTTCGGGGGCCTGATTGCCCGTTACGGTAAAATATCAGAAATTCTTTTCAATTCTATTACCGTAATCTAAATAAGAGGCCCTTCTGCTTTCCTCCAGCACCGAAAAAGCGCCCCGACCGGGGAGGTCGGGGCGGGGTCGGCGCACTTACTTCTGCGTGGTCTTCGCCTTCGTCTGGACCTTCTCGACCTTGTCGACGGCAGAGCGGCCGCCGTGGTTGAAGCCGGTCTGGATGACGCCCTGGGTGTTGCCGGTGACGAACTTCGCCTTGTTCAGCGTGTCCATCTCCTTCTTCATATCCTCGACCAGCTTGATACACAGCTGCATCGAGAAGTCGGCGCGCGCCACGACGCGCTGGACGGTGGTGTCCTGCATATCGGCGGGCATCGGGTACGCGGGCACCAGCCAGCCGCTCATGCGCAGGCGGTCGGACAGGTCGTACAGCGACCACTCCACGTCGGCGTCGTCCTTCAGGCCCCAGCACACGATCGGAATGTGCGACGCATCCTCGTAGATCTCGAAGATGCCCATCTCCTTGAGCTCGGCGGCCAGGTAGCGCGCCACGTCGAGCGTGCGCTCCTGGATCTCCTTGAAGCCCTCGAAGCCGTTGCGCATGAGCACGTAGTACTGGCCCACGATCTGCGAGGCGCTGCGCGAGAAGTTGATGGCCATCGTGGCCTCCTCGCCGCCCAGGTAGCTCACCCAGAAGATCAGGTCCTCGGGCAGCGCTTCCTTGCTGCGCCACACCACCCAGCCGATGCCGGGGTACACGAGGCCGTACTTATGGCCGGAGCAGTTGATGGACCACACGTTCTTCAGCTGGAAGTCCCACACCAGGTCGGGCTCCACGAACGGGGCGAACATGCCGCCCGACGCGCCGTCGACGTGGATGCGGATCGGCAGCTTCGGATGCTCCTGGTTGTACGCTTCCACCAGCTCGTCGAGCTTCTGCACGTCGTCGAACTTGCCGGTGTAGGTGATGCCGAGGATGGCCGTAATGCCGATGGTGTGGTCGTCCACGTAGTCCATGACCGTGTCCATGTTCAGCGACAGATGGTCCTTCTCAAGCGGCACGAGGCGCATCTCGATGTCCCAATAGCGGCAGAACTTCTCCCAGCACACCTGGTAGCCTGCGGAGATCACCAGGTTCGGGCGCTGCTCGGTGTAGATGTCGATGCCGGCGTCCTTCGCGAGCTTCTTCCAGCGGAACAGCATGCCCAAGCCGCCCAGCATGCAGGCCTCGGACGAGCCCACCGTGGAGGTGCCCATGGGCTCCTCGTCGGGGTTCGCGTGCCACAGGTCGCCGATCATGGCGACGCAGCGGTTCTCGAGGTCGGCCGTCATGGGGTACTCGTCCTTGTCGATGGCGTTCTTCTCCATGGTCTCGGCCATGATCTTCGTGGCCATGGGCTCCATGTAGGTCTGGCAGAACGTGGTGAGGTTCTGCGTGGCGTTGCCCTCGATGGACAGGTACTCCTTGATCATCTCGTAGGCGATGCGCGGCTCGACCGGCTTGTCGTTCATCTGCGTGCGCGGCATGGCCACGTCGGACGCCTCGGAGCCGAAGATGGGCGTGGAGTACTTGGTGCCCTCGTCCATCGTGTCGAGGATCTTGCTGGTTGACGTTTGTTCCTTCATGAAAACCTCCTGGTAAGTAGGGTTGGAACCAGAATCAGAGGGCGAACGGGTGCCCCGCCTGCACCGCGCCCGGCGGCGCAGGCGGGGCGTGCCGGCGCGGATCGCCGCGCCGGCCGTCTACCCGTTGCCGAGAGGGGCCTAGCGCGACGCCGGGCCGTTCGAGTCGGGGCCGTTCGTGTCGATGCCGGTCTCTCGTCGCGGGTCGGGCGAGTCCGGATCGGCACGGGGGACACGCTCGCCCACCACGGCCTCGGTGACGCTCGCACGCAGCGACGGGTCGCCCTCGGCCTCGCGCTCCAGCAAGTCGTCGCGCACCTCGCCGGCATCCTTGACGTTGCTCTTGCGCGCATGCGCCGCCACCCCGCACGAGGGCGGCGCCTCATGGGCGCCGGCGCCCGTATCGAGGTCGATCTCGCGCACCGCCACCTCGTCGCGCATGACGGGCTGGGGCTCGGCCGGCACGTCGTCCGTGGTGACCGTGGGGCCGGAATCGACTGCCATGGGGCCGGAGGGACGACTGGTCACGCTGACCACCGCGGCGGAGATGCCGCGCGCGACCGTCGCGCCGAAATCGGAACCGGGCCCGCCGCCGGCCGACATGCCGGCCGCTCCCGCCCCGCTCGGCTTGCCGCCGCGCAGGTTCTCCGACGCCCGGGTGCGCTTGTTGATGGGCCCGCTGTCGCCGAGCGTGCTCGACTTCGTCGTCGGGGCCGCGCCCTTCTTAGGATCGGCCGCGGCCGGATCGGACGGATGCGCCGCCTTGCGGGCGTTCGGGCCCAGGGGCACCGCGCGCGCCGCCGTGCCCATCGGGGCGCCCTTGCCGACATGCGCGCCGGCAGCATGCGTCCCAGCTGCCGCACCAGCGCCCGCGCCGACAGCGGCACCGACCGCTGCACGGTCGGTCGGGCCCTGCGGCGCCCACCTATGCCGCAGCGCGTAGATGACGAACGGGATGGCCACCGATATCACGAACGCGATGCCGAGCGTGGCCTGGTACACCATGTTCGACTGAGCGTCGAGGTTCGACGACGGGAAGAACGAGATGATGAGCGTCGCCACGGTCATGAACAGGCCGGCGCCCGCCACAATGGCCTTGAACGGCGTGCCGCCCGGCAGCTGGAACGAACGCGGCAGGTCCTTCTTCTTGAAGATCAGATAGAAGTACCCGAGGAAGAACAGCACGTAGCCCACCAGGTAGATGACCACCGTCAGGCCGATGGCCGTAAGGTAGCCCACCGACGAGCTGGACCCGCCGGACAGCGCGATGGAGCCGCAGAGCACCGCATCCCACACCGTGACGATGCAGGCCTGGATGACCACGGTCTTCACCGACACGCCGTGCTTGTTGACCTTCTTGAAGGAGGGGGGCAGGATGCCGTCGTGCGCCGTGTCGAGCAGCGCGCGCGACGGGCCCACGATCCATGCCGAAATCTCGGCCAGCACGCCCAGCGCCAAAAGCAGCGCCACCGCGAACACGATCCAGCTGAGGCCGGGACCGATGTGCTGCACGAAGATGGCGCGGAACGCCTCGATCACGCCGAACGACAGGTTGCCGTCCAGCACCGACGCCGGCAGCGTCGTGGCCACGGCCAAGCCGCCCAGCGCATCGAGCGCGATGGTGAGCACCGCCAGGATGATCATGGCCAGGGGGTAGTTGCGGTTAGGGTTCTTCAGCTCGTTCACGTGCGAGGCGGACGCTTCCACACCCATGTAAGCCAGGATGAACGATGCGAAGATCACGAGCGTGTCCACCTTGCCGAAGTCGGGCACGAACGTGGCCGGCGTCATGTTGATCTGCGACACGCCGCCCGTGGCGAAGTAGTACAACAGGCCCACCAGAAGCACGATGACCGGCAGGATGATGCCGCCCACGAAGCCCACCTTCGAGATGCGCGCCGTGTACTTCGTGCCGCCCAGCTGCGTGAGCGTGAGGATCCACACGATGGCGGCCACGCCGAAGAACATGACCAGCGGGTTGTTGTAAAGCGCGTCCCATTTCACCACGTAGGCGAACGCCGCCAATATGAAGAACGCCATGGTCACGAAGCCCACGGTGATCTGGAACCACTGGAAGAACAGCGCGGCGAAACCCCAGCGCCTCCCCAGCGTGTTGCCAACCCACGAGAAGATGCCGCCGGACTCCCATCCCTTCACCGTGGCCATTTCCGCCGCGCACATGGCAACGGGCAAAAACCACAGGATGCCGCCGATGATCAAGAAGAACACCAGCTGGAACCCGGACGAGGCGAACGAAGGGTACTCGTACACCGTCATCACCATGGACGCGGTGATGGCGAAGAACCCGAAGAACGTCAAAGACCGCTTGAAAGACGGGCGGCTCACCTTGCCCACGGGACCGGGATCGGCCGAGGGCGCGACCGCCTGCTGACGGGTTTCGCTCATGCTCCAACTCCTTTCCTAGACGGGCGACGCCGCCATCCCAAAAGGCAGATGGATGCCGTCGCATTTGCTTGCGTCCGTCCGTTCTACCAGACGCAGGAAAGGGAGAGCGATGGAGGGAAGAAGGTTCACTCTCCCGTCGCTCAAGCGTGAGGTTCGGGATATGAAAGGAGGTGCAGGAGGCTCGGCTGCAGGCGCATGCAGGCGCGGTGCCGGGCAAGGGCGCAACGACGGCGCCGGGCGCAGGTGCGTATACAGCGGTGCCCCTGGATGCGGGATGCGCAAACGGACGACGGCGAAGCCGAGCTAGAGGCTTTCAGGGCCGGCGGGAAAGCCTCTAGCAGCCAGCGGCCTTCGTGTAGGCCTCGATAGCCTCGTCGAGCAGCTTGCCGGTGGTCTCGCGCACGTCCAGACCCTCGGAGATAGAGGCCACGGCGGCACCATCGACGATGGCCACCACGATGCGCGGCGTCATGGGAACGCCCGCCCGCTCGAGGATGCGCGCGATGGCGGCATCCAGCAGAACGCGGCCCTTGCGGTAGGCCTCCGTGACCACGCTCGAATCAGCCGCGCCGATGAGCTGCGCGTAGTGCGCCTTGGGCACGATGGAGTCGTCCGGCAGGCACGCGCGCGTCAGAAGCTCGGTAATGCGCGCGCGGCATTCCTCGGGCTCCAGCTTCTCGCACAAATCCGCCACCCGCTCGGCGCGCTGCGCCCACAGCTGGATGTTGTACATGCCCGCCTCGTGCAAGAGCTCGGTGACGGAGTCGAAGTAGTAGCCCACCGACGAGGACGCCGCCCCGGCCCACTTCGCCACCTTGCGGTACGTGACGGCCTTGGGACCCTCCTCGCGCAGGAGCGCGGCGGCGGCGAGCACGAGCGACGTGCGCGTGATCTGAGCCTTCAATGACTTCGGCGTTGACGATTCGCTCATAGACCCCTCCAACCTGCTCCCTGCCGCTGTTGCAACCGCCCCATTATACGATGAAATACGCGCCGGTGCCGAGACGGCCCGCCGCCGCGGCCCGGACGGCCGCCGAAAGAAGGAGCCGCCCCAACGGAGCGGCTCCCGGCAGGCCTCGCAGCGCGCGGCGCACGCACCCCGCCTACACCTCGGACAAGTCCTTGCCCGTGTGCTCGTGCGACAGGATCATGGCCACCAGCGCCAGCGCGGCGATGAACACCATGTAGAACCCGGGCGCGATGTCGTTGCCCGTCATATCGATCAACCAGAACGAGATGAACGACGCCGAGCCGCCGAAGATGGCATTGGCCAGGTTGAAGCTCAACGCGAACCCGGAGTAGCGCACGTCGGTGGGGAACGTCTCGGTCAGGTAGCTGGACAGCGTGCCGTCGTTGATGGTGAGTATGAGGCACATGACCAGCTCGACCAGCAGGATGATCCAGAAGTTCTTCGTACCCAGCAGCATGAACGCCGGGATGGTGAGCACGATGAACCCGACGCAGGCGATGATGAGCATCTTCTTGCGGCCGAAGCGGTCGGAGATGCGGCCGGACACGAAGATGAACCCGATGTAGGCCACCAGCACGATAGTGGTGATGATGGATGCCGCGCTCGGATCGTAGTTCAGCGTGGTCTCGAGGTAGTTCGGCAGGTAGGTGAGCACCGCATAGAAGCCCACGGCGTTCAACACGCAGGCGCCGAACGAGATGATGAGCACGCGCAGGTGCTTCTTGAACAGCGTGCGGATGGGATGCTTCACGCTGGAACCCTGCTGCTTCAGGTGCTCCTGCATCTCCTCGTACACCGGGGAATCCTCGAGATGCGTTCGGATGTAGTGCGTGATGTAGCCCAGCGGCAGCGCGAGCAAGAACGGTATGCGCCAGCCCCAGTCCACGACGAAGTCCGACGTGGCGCCCCAGGTGTTGAACATGAACGTGGCGAACAGCGAGCCCACGAGCAGGCCCGTGGCCGTGGACGCCGGCACCATGGAGCAGTAGAAGCCGCGGTGGTTCTTCGGCGCGTACTCGGCGATGAACGTGGCCGCACCCGCATACTCGCCGGCGGCCGAGAAGCTCTGCACCATGCGCAGCGCAAGCAGCAGCAGCGGCGCGCCCACGCCGAGGAGGGCGTAGCCGGGCAGACAGCCGATGAGGAACGTCGCACCGCTCATCATGAGGATGGAGATGGACAAGGCCCACTTGCGGCCCTTCTTGTCGCCCATGTTCCCCCAGAACACCGCACCGATGGGGCGCACGAGGAACGAGAGCGCGAACACGGCGAACGTGCTCATCACCGCCACGAAGCGGTCCTCGCCCGGGAAGAACACGAGCGCGATGACCGTGGCCAGGTAGGAATAACTCGCGTAGTCGAACCATTCGATGAAATTGCCCAGGAACGACGAGAACGTGACCTTTTTCAGGGTTTTATGCTGCTCTTCTTCCGAGAACGACCGGGGAGGAACAGCGTTGGCAGTACCGCTTTCAACATTCATGATAGTCCCCTAAGAAATGCGCGGCTTTGTGGAGCCGGGGACAAAACCGCTTGGCAAGCCTTCGCTTCATGTGGAGCCCTCCTGACAAAAATGGGGAGATACGCTTCCAGCAACCGTTATGATAACGCCAAAACTCGGCCTACCACCAAGATGTAACGTTTACCCGGCAGGCAGCGCTCCGCGACCGGGGTCTGGGAGAAGGCGCGGAACGCGCGGAAACCAGCTGGAGCAAGCGGCGGCAAGGGAAGATCGCAGCGAGAACCCCGACGCTGCGATGCCCGAGGCGCGGCGGCCGGCAGAACCGAGCCGCCGCGTTTTCAGAACCCCTGTCGTGCCCAGTCGGCTATCAGTAATCTTCGAGCAGGTCGACCTGCGCCTTGCTCGCACGCATGATGAAGTTGTGCTTGGCCCGTTGACCGCCCTGGGCCAGCTTGCGCAGGATGACGCGCTTCAAGCGCGGGTACTCGTTCATGCCGTACCAGGCGAACGCCGTGCCGCCCACGTAGCATTCCACGATGCTGTGCACGGGGGCGTTGGCATCGCGCTTCGCGTCGAGCTCCAGGTACTCGCGGATCTCGTCGGCGCATACGTCGCGGATAACGTCGGCGCTGATCTCCAGCTCGCGTGCAAGCTGCTTGAGCTGGTAGGTCACCTCGGCGTCATCGGCATGCGGGAAATACGTCACATCGTAGGTGACGGCCGCCACGCCCGACGTCTGGGCGAACCCGAGGAACGAGTCCAGCGCCATCATCTGCACATGCTCTTCCGTGCGTTCTGCAATGTCCAGCTCGGCGGGGAAGCCCTTGAGGCCGACTGCCCCGAACGCCTCCTTGAGCTGCTCCTCGGTCAGGGCAGGCTCGAACTCGACCTCGGTGGCGATGTGGGTCAGATTGGTCGTGATCTTCATATGACACACCGTTCCTTTCTTCTCGCTCGGCCTACTGCAGATGCTCGTCTTCCTCGGCCTTTTCCAGGCGGGCAGCCAGGTTCTCGCTGATCTCCTCCTGCTGCTTCTGCTTGCGGCCGACGATCATGCCCCTGATGGAGGGCACTGCGCCGCCGCCGATGATGAGCAGGCCGCCGATGATGGTGTTGATGGTGAGCGCCTCGCCGAACACCACGAGGCCCACGAAGATGGCGACGGGCACCTCCCAGTACGCGATGGTGCCGTAGTCTGCGGCAGGCAGGTTACGGCCGGCAACCAGCAGGAATCCGAGCGCGATGGGACCGCAGATGATCCACAGGAGCACGGCGCCAATCCAGTTGAACGGCGTGAAGTGGATGTTGAGCGCCCAGTTGGCCATGCTCGGGTCGATGCTGCCGAGCGAGTTCAGCACGATGGTGATGGAGCCGGCGCCGATGACGGCGAAGATGAAGTTCCACACGCCGCGCGCCGTGGTGTCGGCGTCCTTGCGATAGCCGTTGAAGAACATCGAGGCGCCGTAGAAGAAGCCGGAAGCGAGGCCGAACGCATCGCCGATGCCCTTCTGCGGGAATTCGGGCGTGGACGGCACGAGGTTGAAGTCCACGAAGAAGCCGTTGTCGCCGAAGCCCATGAGGTTGTTGCCGAACAGCATGCCGATGAACACCGCCCCCAGGCAGATCCACTGCAGCTTGGACATAGGCTCCTTGCGGAAGATGCGCGCGAGCAATACGCAGACTACCGGGCCTATGTAGATGAACAGAACCGCGTTCGACACGGTGGTGAGCAGCGTGGACGTGACGTAGCACGCCAACGACATGCCGATCATGAGGCCGCCGAGCGCGATAGCCGGCGTGAGCTTGAGCTTCTTGAACACATGCACCTTGTGCGTGGCAAGAAGCAGGACGACGAAGAAGAGGACGCCCATGCCCATGCGTCCCACGGCCATGAGGGCGCCGATGGAATCGCCGGCGTTCAGGCCCGCCGCCCCGTTGAACATGTCGGTGCGCGTGGCCCAGCGGCTGAACAGCGGCACGAGGCCCATGCCGGTCGCCGAGATGAGCATGGCGATGGTGCCGAAGCCCACCCTCATCTGGTAGCTGCCGGAGCCGTCCTTGCCGTTGCCGAGCTCGGGCTTGTCACCCAGATCCGGCGTGTTGGTGGTTTTGTTGGTATCTGCCATTGGTCCTCCTTAAAACCAGTAGCAAGAAAAAGGAAATCCCCTTTGCCAGCCGCAAATCGGGCCCTGTGAGGCCGAATGGGTATACGGGTACCTAGTCGGCCTCACAGGGCCGAATCGTGCATGCGGTGGTATAGGTTGAAGAGCAGGAAAGGGGATCTGGAGCGATAAACCCTGCCAGATCCCCTTTCTTCTGTTAATCGACGCTTGCTTTCAGCAAGTGGCTTGTTGTGCTAGGCGGCTAAGCGACTAGTCGTTCCACATCTCCGGGCGCACCAGGGTGGGATCCTTGACGCGGTTCGGGAAGTAGTCGAGGCAGTCGCCCTCGCGGTAGACGTCAGCCGTGGAGCAGTGCAGGCCGCCGCCGAACGGATAGGCGTCGCGCAGGTCGCAGGGGATGACGTTCATGCCGAGCTTGTCCATCTGCTCCTGCTGGTGAACCTCGGAAGCCTCCACGATGACCGTCTTCGGGTCGAGCACGAGGCAGTTCATGGACAGCCAGACGGAGCTGTAGCACAGCGCCGGCGGCTCGTCGTGGGCCGGCTGGGCGGCTTCGACGATCTGCCAATCGTTGGCCTCGAAGATGGCGCGCTGCTCTTCGGGGAGCTTGCGGTGCGGGTTGTTGATGATCAGGCCCGGACGCAGCGGCACGAAGGTGGCGTCGATGTGGATCGGGTACGGGTCGCCGGGGAAGTTCACGGCGTGCACGCGGTACTCGGGGTAGTAGCGCTGGAACCAGTCCATGGCCGTGCGGTTCGTGGTCAGGCCGTGCTGGATGAACAGGTCCTTGCCCATGCGCATCACGTCGGCGGCATCCCACATCGGCTCGACCTCGGTGGTCACGAAGTCCTTGTTGGCCGTGCGGACGAGGCGCTCTTCCAGCGTGATCTTCTCGTCGTAGTAGTTGTGCTTGTAGGAGGCGTCCGTCAGGCGGGGACGGGGAGCCTGGGTCCACAGGAAGTCGGGATCCTCGTCGAAGTACTGCTTCATGAGGGGCCAGTAGGCCAGGTACTCGAAGTAGCGGCAGCGGAAGGAGTTCGCGGAGGCCATGATCTCGTTGCCGACGGTGAGCAGGATGTCACGCGGAGGCATGCAGGTCATCATGGAGTCGTTGCGGAAGTCCGGCGTGCCGATGGCCTGGTTCCACTGCAGCGGGGTGGGACGGTCGACGACGACACCGCGGTCCTCGAGGATCTTCACGAGGTTCTCGAGGCACTCGTTGCCACGCTCGACGGTGGCGAGGGGACGCAGGCCCCACATGCCGCGCATCTCGGAGTCGACAGGCACCTTCTCGGAAGTCGCGGGCTCCTCGGGGGGGATCATCGAGTTGTCGCAACGACCGACGATAACGCGCTTCAGCGGATCCCAGTCGTTCCAAGAATTGACTATCTTCGCCATGACAGTCTCCTTTCTGTGGCAGCGCTCTTCGCTACCGTTGGGTGGCACACTACATACTACTGCAGCTTGCTGGTTTTTGCGCTGCAACTCAGAGTGCTGGGAGACTGGTGGTTCATGACGCTCCCGGTTTTCCTACCGTCGCATGCTTACCAGATTTGCCGTTGAGGAAGTTATACCATCTTTTTTGTTCACCTGCAACACAAATTTTCGAATGATTTTTAACAAAAAAACAATGATCTTGTTCATATGCACAAAAATATTACGGTTTGGTGAAGCTTTGCGCGAAACGAGATCATGACCATATTGGATATTCTTCTTCTTTGTTTCCATAGTTCTGCATAAAAAGGAATCAAATCGTAACCTCATGCAGGGGAGCTGCCCGCGGTTGCCGTAGGAAAAACGGCGGCGTTTTGCACAAAACGAGGGGATCCGAAGAATCGCCGGGATAGAGGGGGCGGGAAAAAACATATCTTGCCGCTCATCGACCCCTTCCCCCTGCAAGCATCCGCCGCCGCTTCCATTCAGTCGGCCGCGCAACGCTCCCCTCCAGCCCCTGCACCGCTCTTCCTTCCGGCGGGCCATACGCCGCTCTTCCATTCGCCGGAAATGCCGCCTTTCCATCCAGCCGGCAGGGACCACGCGTGCAGGGGAGGCCGTCCGGCGCATGTGGTCAACCTCGGAGGTTTCTCCATGCGCCGGACGGCTCCCCCGATACGCATGCCCCCAGCCGGCTCTATGCGGCGGCACGCCTTCGGCCGGTTATGCGGCAACACATCTTCGGCCGGCTATGCAGGTGACGCGCCTTTGGCCGGCTGAAAGAGGAGCCCCTACGAGATATGGCCCAGGAAGTCCTTCGTGCGGTCGGACGTCGGATGGTCGAACACCTCTTCGGGGGTGCCCTGCTCCACGATGTGGCCGCCGTCCATGAAGATGACGCGGTCGGCTACGTCGCGGGCGAAGCCCATCTCGTGCGTCACCACGATCATGGTCATGCCGCCGCGGGCGAGCTCCTTCATCACGCTCAGCACGTCGCGCACGAGCTCGGGGTCGAGCGCGCTCGTGGCCTCGTCGAACAGCATGACGTGCGGGTCCATGGCGAGCGCGCGGGCGATGGCCACGCGCTGCTGCTGGCCGCCGGAGAGCTCGGAGGGCCGGTAGTCTATACGCTCGCCCAGGCCCACCTTCTCCAGCTGCTCCTCGGCGATGCGCGCGGCCTCCTCCTTGTTGCGGTGCAGCACCTTCTGCTGCGCCAGCATAACGTTCTTCTTGGCCGTGAGGTGTGGGAACAGGTTGAAGTTCTGGAACACCATGCCCACCTTGGCACGCACCTTGTTGATGTCGGTCTTCTTCGCGGTGATCTCGGTGTCCTCGAAGAAGATGCGGCCGCCCGTGGGCTTCTCCAGCAGGTTCACGCAGCGCAGCAGCGTGGACTTGCCCGAGCCGGACGGGCCCAGGATCACCACTACCTCGCCGCGGCGCACGTCGAGGTCGATACCGCGCAGCACCTCGTTGTCGCCGAACGTCTTGCGCAGGTCCTCGATGCGGATGACCGTCTCGTCCGCAGCGTCCGCGCCGGCGATGTCTGCCGCCCCGATACCCGCCGCGCCGTTGTTCGCTTCGCTCATGATCCGCACCTCCTTAATGGCTGATATGGTTGCCGTTGCGCTTCGCATCCTCGTAGATGCGCGTTGCCGCGTCGGTCTGCGAGGCGGGCCCGGCGAACGTCTCGGACAGGCGGATGCTGCGCGCCACGCCGGCGTCGGAATCAGGCACCACCGAGGCGGCCGACGTGATGCTGCGGTCGGCGGGGCCCTTCTTATGCTTGCGGCGCCCGTTGGACATGCGCGCTTCCATGGTGTTGATGAGCTTCGTGAGCGGAATGGTGACGATGAGGTAGAACCCGGCGGCCACGATATAGGGCGTCACGTTGCCCGTGGCGGCCGTGATGGTCTTCGCGTACATCATGAGCTCGGTCACGCCCACGGCGGCCAGGAGCGAGGTGTCCTTGTACATGAGGATGAACTCGCTGGTCATAGTGGGAATCACACGCCGTACCGTCTGCGGGATGATAACGAAGAACATGGTCTGCGCACCGTTCATGCCCAGCGACCGCGCCGCCTCGAACTGCCCTTGGCTGATGGACTGGATGCCCGCGCGGAATATCTCGGCCAGGTACGCGCTGGAGTTCATGACCAGCACGATGGCGCCCATGGTGAAGTTGTCCATCTGCACGCCCATGAGCGGCAGGCCGAAGAACGCGATGTAGAGCTGCAGGAACAGCGGCGTTCCGCGCACGATGTTGATGTACGTGGCGCCGATGGCGCGCGGAAGGCGGTGCTTCGCCATGCGTAAAAACGACAGCAGAAGGCCCAGGGGGATGGCCAGCGGGAAGCTCACCACCACCACGCCGATCGACACGAGCCAGCCGGCGAACAGCGCCGGCACGGACGTGACGATGATGGCCGGGTCGAAGAACAGGTGCAGGAACTTGTTGGAGTTCCACGCCTTCACCCAGTCCTGCTGGTTGAGCCAGCTGGACAGCTGCTCGGCGGGCGAGGTGCCCGTCACGTTGATGACCTGGTCCGTGGCCGGCATGTCGTGGCGCTGCCCGTCGGCCGTGGTGTAACTGCCCGCCAGGCCGAACGACCCGCCGCCGCCCGGCAGGAGCGTGCGGTTGCACTCCACCATGACGAGCGCACCGGCCGGCGCAGGCTCGGCGAGCGTCACCGTGACGTCGTTGCCGTCCACGACGGCCTCGGACGCCGCATCCAGGCGATCGAGCCCCACGAGCACGGTGGTCTTCACGTTCTCGGCCCCGACGGTGGTGCCCTCGGGCATCTCGATGGTCACGGAGGCAAGGGACTCGTCCTCCGCCGTCTGGCCCTGCCACGTGACGCGCGTCGCCGTGGCTCCCAGAACCGTGGTGTTGTCGCCGTCCTTGTTCGGCTTGGCGGTCCAGCGCTCCACGTCGAGCGCGTGCGCTTGGACCGGCAAGACGAACGAGACCGCCAGCGCCGCGGCGAAGAGAACCGCCGCGGCGCCTGCGAGGTGTTTCCGCGCAAATGCGAATGCGATCTGCATGCTCACCCTATCTGTGCGTTACTGCAACCACTTGGCGGCAAGCTCGTCGTACTTCCCGTTCTCGCGCATGGCCTTGAGCGCCGTGTTGAGCGCCTTGGTCAGCTCGGGGCTGTCCTTGCTCACCGCGATGGCGTACTGCTCGCCCGTGGGGATCTCCTTGATGACCTGGCAGTCGGTGTAGGCCGTCTTCACGTAGTAGTTCGCCACCGGCAGGTCCACCGCAATGGCGTCGATCTGGCCGGACTGCAGCGCCAGGAACACGGCGGTCATCTCGTCGAAGCCCACCATCTCCACGTCCTTGATGTTCTCGGCAGCCCACTCGTAGCCCGTGGTGCCGGTCTGGGCGCCCACCTTCTTGCCCTCGAGCTGCGCCACGTCGGTGACGCCCGAATCCTTGAGCACGGTGATGCTCTGGTTCACGTCGCACACGGCGTCGGTGAAGTCGACCTGGTCCAGGCGCTCGTCGGTGATGGTGATGCCCGAAACACCCACATCGGCCTTGCCGCCGGTCTGGATGAGCGGAACGATGGTGTCGAACTTCGTGGACGGCAGGTAGTTGATCTCCAGGCCCATCTCCTCGGCCAGAAGGCCCATGAGCTCCACCTCGAAGCCCTCGGGCGTGTCGCCGTTCAGGTTCTCGAACGGCGGGAAGTCGAGCGAAGCCGCCACCGTCAGCTTGCCGTCGTTCACCAGCGTGTAGCCGGACTCGTTGCCGGCCGCCTTGTCGTCCTTCGCGCCGGAGTCCTGCCCGTCGCCCGACGAGCAGCCGAACAGCGCGAGCGACGCCGCGAGGGCGCCGGTTGCAACGAGCGCAACCATTTTCTTGATGTTCATTGGTCTCTCCCCTTTCCTCTGCATCTCGCTTTCACGTCATGAAGTATGATGCAGTCGCACTACTATAAAGCGCCAGCCCTCTCTTTTCAAACAGTTATCCGTCGCCGAACGACGTTTTCGATGAATGGGCCCCCGCGAACGGGGCGTTTTGGCATGTGTACGGTTTATCACACTAAAGCGGTGGAGTGGAAACCCGTCCGGCACGCCCCTACACGAAGGGCGCGCACACGAACAGGAGCACGGCGAGAAAGGCCGCGTTGTACGCGGTGAAGCGGGCGAGGTAGGCACCGGGCGTGACGCGGGAGAGCGCAGGGCGGCCGGGGAAGCCGCGGCGGACGATGCGGTACTCGTTGAACGTGATGAGACTGGCAAGCGATGCCACGAGCGTGCCGGCGCCACCGATGTTCACGCCCACGAGCAGCGCCGCGTAGCCGTCGGCGAAGTGCGACAGCAGCACGGCGGCAGGAACGTTGCTGATCACCTGGCTGGCGCCTGCAGCCACGAGCAGCGCGTTCTCGTGCATCCAGAACGAGAAGAAGCCCTCCACGGCCGGGATGCGCGCCATGTTGCCGGCGAACACGAAGAAGCAGGCGAACGTGAGCAGCAGCCCCCAATCCACCGTCCTCAGCGCCCGCCGGTCGAGCGCGCCGAGCGCGACCACGACGGCGCCCACCGCAACCGGATAGGGCACGATCCGGAACACCGACGCGATGACCAGCGCCATCAGTGCCGCATAAGCGAGCGCTCGCGGCCGGCGCGCCGAGACGATGCGCGGAGTGGCGGCATAGGCATCTTTCCCCTGTTCGGAGGCGGATGTTTCACGTGAAACATCCGTTCGTTCGAGGGGCTCGCCAGATGCGGAGGATGCCGCCTGCTGCCGGCCCTCATCTGCAAGCGAGCTTTCCGTTGCTCGTTCCTCCGCTGACCGATTCTTCCCAACGCGCTTTTCTTCCGCTCGTTTTTTCGTCACGCCTTTTTCTGCTGCCTCTTTTTCCGATGCTCGTTTTTTTCGTTGCTTTCGGGGGCTCTGGCTTGGCGAACAAGACGCAGCAGAGGGCGATGAGCACGACCGAGACCGCGAAGGGCAGCGCCATGCTGGAGAGGAAATCACCCAGCGGGATGGAGAAGCGCTCGTACAGGTAGAGGTTCTGCGGATTGCCGAACGGCAGGATCATGCCGCCGAGGTTCGCCGCCAGGTTCTGCATGATGAACGCGAAGGGCAGGGAGCGCTCCCATCCGGCTTTGAGCAGCGTGGCGGCCGAGAGGGGCAGCATCATGATGAGCGCCAGGTCGTTCGTGGCGAACATCGAAAGCACGAGCGTGGACCCCACGAGCGCTGCCACGGCCGACCGGCAGGTGAAGAAGCGCGCTACGATGAGGCGCGCCGCATGCTCGAACAGGCCGATGCCGCGCAGCGCACCCACGACGGCGAGGATCCCGAACAGGCAGGCGAGCGTCTTCACGTCGAAATAGCCGAGATACGCTTCGTCGGGCGGGACGAAGGCCACAGTTGCCAAGGCGGCTAAGGCCGACACGACAAGCACCGTGCGCTCGCGCGCGAACCGGGCGATCCGCGAGGTAAGCGGGCGCATGGAAGCGCTCCCGCATCGGGCATTCGTCATTTCAGGCGCTCCCCTGTGCCGAAGCCCTCGCCGTGCGCGAGTAGGTCGAGCGCGCGGGTGCCCAGCAACTCGCCGCCGAGGTCGAACGCCGCGACCTTCGTATGCGTGCCGCCCACGTCCACGCCGAGAACGACGGGATCATCGGGAAGGCAGCCGACAGGTCCGTCGATCCGGGTGCGCTGCGCGATATGCAAGGTCTGCTTTTCCATAGCTGGTAAGTGTAGCGCGAACAGCAGGCATGGGCCACGGACGGCGATTCAACTTCTCGCCGAAAGACAGCTTTCCGATAAGCCGGCTCCGGATGGCGACCCCGCTTCGTCGGCGTGTGCATCAAGCCATTCAGCCTGCTCCGCATCCGCGCCGCTAAGCACGCGTCATCGGCATGCCGGAACGGCAGAGGGAAGCGAGCTCACACCGGCAAAGCCCGACGGCGGCGGCCGCCAACATCGAGGCATTTTGACGGCAGGGGGATTCGCGGTCAGGCTTGGGGAATGCGGTAGCCCACGTGCGGGATGGAGCCGAAGCGGCCGTGGTAGTCGGAGCCGCCGGTGCAGGCGAGGGCGTAGCGTTCGGCCAGCTGGGCGCAGCGGTCGTGGTCGGCGGGCGTGTGGTCGGGGTGGTGCTGCTCGATGCCGGCGAGGCCGAGGGGGACGAGCTCGGGGACGAGGTCGTAGCTGTCCAGCTGGCCGGGATGCGCGAGCACGGGCAGGCCGCCGTCCTCCGCAATGGCACGCACGGCGTCGCGGACGTCCACGTAGGCGATGTCGCGGTCGCAGATGCCGCCGTCCTTGAACAGGCTGCGGTAGAGCGCGCGGTAGGCGGCGCTCGGGTGCGGCTCGCCGGTGAGCGCGGCCATGAGGTGCTGCTTGTACAGGCAGGTGGAGGCGCGGCCGAGGGCGAGGGCGCGCTCGACGTCGACGGGGAGGCCGGCTTCCACCATGCGGTCGAGCTGCCAGAGCGAGTTCTGGTTGCGGCGCTCGAGCAGCGGGCCGCAGAGGGCGGCGAGCGCGGGCGCGTCCTCGCACAGGCCGAGGCCCAGCACGTGCACCTTGCGGCCGCGCTGGAAGTCGTAGGCGCTCACCTCGATGCCGCCCGTGACCTGGACGCCGTAGCGCGCGCCGAGGGCCGCAGCCCCGTCCAGGCCGCACGTGGTGTCGTGGTTCGTGAACGCGATGCGCCCGATGCCGCGCTCGCGCGCCTGGGCGAGCACCTCCTCGAAGGTGTCCGAGCCGTCCGACATGGTGGTGTGCACGTGGAGGTCGGCTTTCATGCCGTCACCCCTTCCCTGCCGAGCCCGCGCGCACGAGAAACCTTCAGTCGTGGCAGAAAACGACGATAGTTGATCATCGCCTCGGAGTCGGCTCGTTCATAGCGATTTTCGCCACGCTTATGACCAGGTGAAATGCAGGGACGCGTATTCTCTGCCGACACCTTGGCCCGATTCGGCGCTTCCGAATGATCAACTACCGTCAAAAACTGCCACGTAACCGGAGTTCGCCTGCGCGCTGCGTGGAGAGCCGGGCCGCGCGCGGCCGCCGTCGCGATTCGTCCTTGCTCCCGCCCGTTCCTCACGCCATCATCCCTTCCTGCATGTTGAACTCATGATCGCACAAGCCGTCCATGAATTCGAGGTCGTGGAAGATGCCGAGCATGGTGGTGCCCTCGGCCTTGAGCTGCTCGATGAGGGTGCGCACCTTGAGCTTCGACGCGTTGTCGAGCGAGGCGGTGGGCTCGTCCAGGAGCAGCAGGCGCGGGCGCTTGATCATGGCGGCGGCGATGTTGAGGCGCAGCTTCTCGCCGCCGGAGAAGGTGCGCGGGTAGAGCTCCCACAGGCTCTCGTCCAGGTCGAAGTGGCGCAGCATGCGCTCGGTCTCCTGCTCGGCGCGGGCGCGCTCGTCGGCGCCGTAGGCTTCGAGCGCGCTCTTCAGCACGATGTCACGGGCCGTTTGGCGCGGCAGCGCGTTGAGGAACTGGGACACGTAGCCCAGCTCGAAGGCGCGCAGGTAGAGCATCTGGCGCTGCGTGGCCTGCGCGAGGTCGACGAGGCCGAAGCGGGCGGAATCGTACAGGATGCGCCCCTGCTCGGGCAGGTTCGTGCGCCAGATGCAGCGCAGGATGGTGGACTTGCCGCTGCCGCTGCGCCCGGTGATGCCCACGAACTGCCCCGGCTCAATGGCGAAGCTCACGTGCTGGCACCCTTGGATGCGCCGGTCCACGCGATGCAGCAGGAAGGACTTCGAGAGGTCATCGATTTCCAGGAGCGCCATGTCACACCGCCTCGGAGGCGAGGGCGCGCCGGACCTGCACGTGCTCGCCCAGGTCGCGGGCGTAGCCGAGAGGCTGGTCGGGGTAATGCGAGCGGAACACGGAGCGGCCTCCCACGAACGCGCGCGTGACCACGGGCATCGTGCGCGTGCCGGCCTCGCCGCAGGCGATCTCGCGCACGAGCAGCACGTCGGCGCGCTTGCCCACCGCGAGCGATCCCACCTCGTCGGCGATGCCGGCGGCCTTCGCCGGGTTCGCGGACACGAGCGCGAAGGCCCGCGCGATGTCGAGCCCGCACTCGTCGCGCAGCGCGAACACGGCGTCGAGCAGCGCCGCCGGGTAGTAGTCGCTGCACAGCACGTCGATGGCGCCGGCCGCAACAGCCTCGCGCGCGCTCAGGTTGCCGGAGTGGCTGTGGCCCAGCATCACGTTCGGCGCGCCGGCCACCGTGTGCAGGCCGCGGGCGCGCGCCTCGCGGGCCACGTCGAGCGAGATGGGGAACTCGGAGATGGAGGCCTCCAGGCCGTCCATGAACGCGAGCTTCTCCGCGCTGTCGTCGTCGTGCGACGCGATGGAGATGCCGCGCTCGCACGCGATGGACGCCAGGGCCGCGATCTGCGCGTACGTCATCTTGCTGCTCTCCTGCTGCTGGCGGATGATGTCGCGCACCTCGTCGTCGGTGACGTCGCGGTAGCCCTTGAGCGTGTCGCCGAACAGCAGGAGGTCGCGGTACTGGCCCTGGCCGGGCGTGTGGTCCATGAACGACACGAGGTCCACCTTGCCGGAGCGCAGGAACGCCTCGATGTCGTCGTAGAGGTCGACCGAGTCCAGCTCCACGCGCATGTGCAGGCGGTGGCGGATGAGGTGGTCGCGCTCCTCGCCCGCGCGCAGGCCGGCCACACGGTCGATGAGCGCGCTCACGTTGCCGAAGTCGCGGATGGGCTTGTGGTCGAAGATGTGCGCGCCGTACACCGACAGGGAGTGGAAGATGGTGGTGATGCCGTGCGACACGAGCTCGCGGTCGGCCTTGTACAGCGACGTGTTCAGGTCCATGACCACGCTCGGACGCGGCGAGGCGACGTTCTCCACGTAGTCCGAGTGGATGTCGATGAGGCCGGGCGCCACGAACGCGCCGCGCGCGTCCACGATGGGCAGCACGCCCACGGTGGCGTCGGGCTGCGCGTCGAAGTCGGACGCGCCGGCGGGCTCGATGGCCGCGATGCGCCCGTCGATGACCACGACGTCGTGGTCGGGAAGCACCCGGTCGGCGCACACCACCGTGCCGCCGCGGATGATGCAGGAGTTGTCGTTCATGGGATGAGTCCTTTCGGGACTACAGAAGCGAATAGACGAGCTGCTGGGTGTAGGCGTGCTGCGGGTCTTCCAATATCTGGTCGGTCAGGCCGCTTTCGATGACGCGGCCGTCCAGCATGACGAGCGTGCGGTCGGCCAGCATGCGGATGACGCCCAAATCGTGGCTGACCACGAGCATGCTGACGTTGAAGTCGCGACGGATCTGCTGGATGAGGTCGAGCACGGCGGCCTGCACGGACAGGTCGAGCCCCGTGGTCACCTCGTCGAGCAGGAGGATGGGCGGGTTGTTCGACAGCGCCTTGGCGATCTGCACGCGCTGCTGCATGCCGCCGGAGAAGTTGCGCGGCGGCTCGGCGGCGCGCGAGAGCGGGATGTTCACGCGCTCGAGCAGCTCCTTGCCGCGATCGCGCATGGCGCCCACGTGGCGGTTGCCGGCGGCGATCATCTGCTCCGCGATGTTCGACAGGCTGGAGAAATCCATGCGCAGCCCCAGGTAGGGGTTCTGGTACACCATGCCGAACACCGTGTTTCGGATGGCGCGCTGATGCTGGGACGACCGTTCCAGCAGGTTCGCCGCGCCGCCGTCGAACGGGCGGGCGCGCACGTCTCCTTCCGTGGCCTCCTCGTCGAAGAACAGGCACTTCATGAGCGACGACTTCCCGCTGCCCGACTCGCCGACGATGCCGACGATCTCGCCCGGGAACACGTCGAGGCTCACATCGCGCACGGCGTGCACCGTGCCGCACCGCGGGCACACGTTGCGCTCGAGCTGCGCGACCGCGCCGAGGCAGTGCGGGCATCCCACCCCGAAGCGCTTCGACAGGTGCCGCACCGACAGGCACGGCTCCTCGTCGACGCCGAATCGTTGCGCATCAAGCATGGGGAGCTCCTTCCTCGCGTCGCTGCGCGCGATGTCCCACATGGGGACTGTCCCCATTTGGGACACGCGCGCACCATGAGGTGTCGTTGCATTGGTAGTACGTTTCGCCGGTGGCTTCGTCGACGAGCTCGTCGAGGTAGACGCCCGTCGCGCCGCAACGGCGGCAGCGCTTCCCGTCGAAGCGCTCCACCGCGAAGGGGTAGTCCTCGAAGTCGAGGGGGACGACGTCGGTGAAGGGCGGCACGGCGTAGATCTTCTTCTCGCGGCCGGCTCCTAACAGCGTGAGGTGCCGCGCCTGGTTAAGCTTCAGGTTATCGAAGCGCGGGATGGGCGACGGGGCCATCACGTAGCGGCCGAACACCTGCACGGGATGGTCGGCGCCGGTCGTGGTAGCGTCGTACCGCACGATCTGGTCGAACAGCTCGAGCCATGCGCCGGTGTAGTCGGCTTCGGCATGGAGGCGCTTGGTGGCGGCCTCGCTGGGCTCGAAGCTGCGCAGCGGCTCGGGCGTGGGCACTTGCAGCACGAGGATCTGGCCCTCGTCGAGCGGATGCTCGGGAATACGGTGGCGCGACTGGATGAGCGTGGCCGATTCCGTGTCGTCAGTCACCTCCACGTCGGTGGTGTCAACGACGAGCTTCTTGATGTTAACGGCGTTCACGCTGTCGTCGGAGCCTTGGTCGATCACCTTGAGCGTGTCATCGGGACCGATGATGGCCAGCGTGATCTGCAGGCCGCCCGTGCCCCAGCCGCGGCCGATGGGCATCTCGCGCGAGGCGAAGGGCACCTGATAGCCGGGGATGGACACGCCCTTGATGAGAGCGCGGCGGATCTCGCGCTTCGACGCCTCGTCGAAGAACGCGTAGTTATAGCGCTGCTGCATCGGTCGCCTCCTTCGCTTCCAGTGCCGCGATGGCGGCCTGGTCGGCGGCTTGGTCGTCGTCGGGAGCCGCGTCGCCGCGCGTGCCGCGCACGCTGGACAGCTTCGACTGGAACGTCACGTAGTGCGGCAGCTTGAGGTGCGAGATGAAGCCCGTGGCCTCCACGCCGTCCACGTGGTAGAGCACGAACTCCTCGTCTTCCGTTGGGTAGCGCGCGTCGCCATGCTCGAGGCAGTGGTCGAGCACGCTCATGGCAATGGCCTTCGTCTCGGCGCGGCCGATCACGCACCCGTAGCCGATGTCGAGCGCGAGGCCGTCCTCGCCTTCGCCCTCGAACACGCTCTCCACCTCGGTCACGGGGAGCGAGCCCAGGTAGTAGGCGTCGTCCGGCCCGCCCGCCTCGAGCGGATCGTCCACGGCCACCGCCACGCGGCCCTGCCGCAGCTCGCCCACCGTGGGATGCGCCGGGCCGAACCCGCGAATGGCGGCATAGCCCAGCGCCTCCACCGCTTGCGTCATGCCGCGCGCGAGCGTCTGCAAGCGCACGGAGCGCGGCGCGGGAAAAGCGAGCGGCACCATGGTGGCATCCACGGGCGGGGCCTCGTCGGCAGGCACGCGCGCAACGAGCCCCTCGGTGCGCAGGTAGTCGAGCACGCGAGGAAGGGTTGCGGGGGACTCGGGGGCGTCGCCGACGGCTTCCTCGAAGTGGCGGGCCAGCGCGGCGCGCTTCCCGGCCAGCTCCTCGGCACCTTCCGTTTCCAGATCGAACGCGAGCAAACGGTGGCTGTAGTCGCGCGTGGCGCCGAGCACCTGGCCGCCGGGCACGTCCTTGAAGGCGGCCGACACGCGGCGAGCGACGCGCATGGCTCCGGTGTCCACCGGACGCGAGACATAGGGGCGCTCCAGCGTGGAGCGGAACGCGCGCAGCAGGAACACGGCCTCGTCGGGCGAGCCCTGCGCCTGCTTGAGCGCGAGCGCCGCCAGGCGCGGGGCGTACAGCGATGCCTCGCCCATCACCTGGTCCACCAGCTCGGGGAACGTGCCCTCGATCTCGTCGGTTCCCCAGGCGGACGACGCGCTCACGCGCTCGTACTCCAGCAGCTTGAGGCTCTCCTCGATGGCCTTCCCGCCACCGCGGACGGCTACGTAGCCCATCTAGCGCACCTCCTTCGCGGCGGACGCGCAGCCCACGGCAGACGCGGCGGATACGGAGAAAGCGCGGTCCTCGGCGGAAGCGGAGGACGCGCCGCCTGCGACCGAAGCGCCGGTCTCCACGGCCTCGCCGGGCGCAGCCTCGGAATGTTTCACGTGAAACATTTGTTCCCTTGTCGCACCACCTTGTGCCGATTGTTTCACGTCAAGCAACGTCGCGCGGGAGCTGCGCGGCACGGCAACCACGCGGCCGTCCGGATCCACCAGCACGATCTCGATGCCGCAGGGGAACTCGTCGCCCCGCGCGTCGCGGGCACGCAGCCAGTCGGCGCGGTCGACGGCGAAGCGGTTCTCGCGCTCCACGCCCGGGCCGCGCAGCGCCACCACATGGACGGCCGGCTCGGCCACCTGGCCGTCCTCGGGCACCTCGGCCAGACGGGCGCAGCCCATGAGCACGGTCGCGCCCTTCTCGGGCGAGGTCAGCGTGCCGCGGCACGCTTCGGCCACCGCCTCGCGTGCCGTCTGCGCGTCGGCACGGGCGGGAACCACCACGAAGTCGGCATCGCGCAGGGGCGCGCGGCGCGCATGCGTCTCGCTCGTCAGGTAGGCGGTCGTCGCGTCCGTCTCGGAATCGGCAACGCAGAACGTCACCGCCTGATCCACGAACAGCCGCGTGGCCGCCTCGAGCGCGGCGTCGAGCGCGGCCGGACGCGCCGGGTTGCCGGGCGCCAGCTCGATGCTCTGCACGGTGCCGGGCCGTGCGAACGCGTCGAGCACGCTTCGGAACGCCCGCTGCGCCCGGTGCAGCTCGGCATCTTCCCTTATCATCATGCTTCCACCTTCATAGTCGAAAAGTCCACCTTCGTCGTGGCGACGCGGCGCGCCTCGGCCGCCTCGCGGGCCTCGATGCGCGCGAGCTCCTGCCGCAGCCGCCCGTCCCAGCGCTCCGCGCGCGGCGCACCTGCCTCGCCCGCGAACGCCGCGTCCACCACGGCCAGCTCGTAGGCGCGGCAGCGATCGCTGCCCAGCACGAGCCCCAGTCCCACGGACGGGCCCACGCGCACCCGGCACGACGTCATGAGCGCCTCGCCCAGGTAGAACAGGCCGCCCTGCGCCGTCTCGCGCACCTGCACCATCACCAGCTCCTCGCGCGGCGCATCGAGCTCCTCGAGCGCCTCCGCGCCCAGCTCGCCTTCCACCTCCCGCACAATCTCCCGCGCCAGCGACGGATCCCCGTCCACCAACGCCCGCGTTCTCTCGTATCGCTTCAAACTCACAACAATCCTTTCCGTCCGTCTCAAAACCGACTTCTCTTTCCCCAACGACAAGAGAACCGTCCCCCTGTCACGGTCTCCCCCTGTCACGGTCTCCCCCTGTCACGTCCCCCTGTCATCCACAGTCCCCTCATAACGTGCAGCCGCTAATCTGCGGAAACGCCCGCGTGAGCAGTAGGCCATCGACTCGAAGGGCCTCGGGTAGCGCCCACCAAGCGAGTTCCGCACGAGCCGAAACGTCCAGTGGACGTTTCGTGCGAGCCAGGACTGCCGAGCGACTGGGCGCTGCCCGAGGCCCCGCCGCAGGTGGAACCTACCGCTGCACCAAGTACCGTTTCCGCAGCTTCGTCGCCGCCACTTCCAGCACCACGGCCACCGCAAGGCACAAGTACACGATCAGCCCCACCTCGTGGATGTTGTAGTAGAAGCTCCCCGCCAGGAACAGCTGGTAGCCGATGCCGCCCGCGCCCGCCACGGCGCCCACGGCCACGGCGTTCACGAAGTTGATCTCGAAGCGGATGAACGTCCACGACAGCATCTCGTTCACCTTCTCGGGCACCACGCCCTGGAACACCACCTGCCACCACGACGCGCCGCTGGCGCGCAGTGCCTCGATCACGCCGGCGTCGACTTCCTCGAAGCTCTCCGAGTACGCCTTCACCAGGTACGCCACGCTGTGGAACAGCAGGCCGATGACGGCCGCCTCCGGCCCCAGCCCGATGGCCACGCTGAACACGAGCACCCACAGGATGGTGGGCACGGCGCGCGCCACGCTCATGAGCACCTTGATGGCGTTGCTCGCGGCGCGGTTCGACAGGTTGGACGCGGCCAGAAGCCCCAGCACGAAGGCGATCGCCGCCCCGATGAACGTGGTGAGCAGCGCCAGCGCCAGCGAGACGAACAGGCCCTCCACCACGTCGGGCAGCGTGAAGTGCCCGCCGAGGCCCGGCTGCAGCATCATGGTGAGGAAATCGTCCACCGCGGCCGCCATCGCCGCGGGGAACGCCACCTTCCCGTAGTCCATCGTGGCCAGCGCGAACGCCGTCACCAGCGCCAAAGCGGCCAGCACGGCGAACAGCGCCACGTTCGACGGGTTGGGCACCCGCACCTTGATCTTGCCCGACCGGGTCAGACGCGCACCGTTCGCCCGCATCGGCGCGACACCCGCGCCAGCGCCGACGCCGCGCTCGTCGGCCGGCATACTGCGCGTCGCGCCCACCTCCTCCGCCAGGGAGGCCGCGGCGGCTTCGGCCGCGATCTTGTCTGCACAGCCCGTCACAGGATCTTCCTCCTCACGAAGTTCGAGGCGAGCTCGCACGCCACCACGGCCAGGATGATGACGAGTATCACCAAGCCGGCCACGTCGTGGCGGAAGCTCTTGTAGTACACGTCGAACACGAAACCGATACCCGTGCCGGTGAGCAGGCCGATGAGGGTGGCGTCGCGGATGTTCGTCTCAATCATGTAGAGCACCCAGCTGACCACCGACGTGATGCTCATCGGAATGACGGCCTGCACCACGATCTGGCCGTACGTGGCGCCCGCCGCCCGCAGCGCCTCCACCGGCCCGGAGCCCATCTCGTCGATGCTTTCCAGGAAGCAGCGCGTCAGGTAGCCGAAGCTGGTGAGGAACAGGGCGAAGAACCCGGTGAACTCGCTCTGCTTGAACGAGAACAGCAAAATGAAAGCCCAGGCCACCACCGGGATATTGCGGAAGAGCGACGCGATGCCGCGCACGATGAGGGGAACGGGTCCCCCCACCCCCACCGTACGCGAACCGAGCACTGCGACTATATAGGCCAACACCGCCGCCGTGCAGCTGGAAGCGATGGAGGCGAGGATCGTCGAACCCAAGGCGGGAAGGATGGTGCCCAATTTGCCAAGGGAAGGGAGGGAGGGGGCGAATTGGGCGGCCATCCACGCGAACCCGCCCGGGACGTCGAGGATTGCCTGCACGAAATCGAATCCGACGTACGTGCCCGACAGCGCGCCGAGCGCCACGAACACGAGCGCCGCAACTACGAGGGACGCGGTGCGGCGGACGAAGAAGGACGCGTCGTATTGGCCGCGCCGCTGAGCCTTTCCACCGCGCAAGCCAGCGATCAGGCCCGACGGCCGCAATGTGCGCTCCATCATGCGGCCTCTCCCGCCACGGGCGCGGCGCCAGTGATATCGCCGGGACCGCCCGATGCCGGTGCGCCCGCAGCCCCCGCACCACCTGCACCGCCCGCGTCGCCGCCAACCCCTTCGCCATCGCCCTCATCCGTCTCGTAGATAGCGGCGATGGCGGCCTCGTCGAGCTGGGACGGCGATCCGTCGAACACGAGCCGGCCCCTCTTGAGCGCCACGATGCGATCGGAGAACTCCAACGCGAAATCCACCTGGTGCAGGTTCACGAGGCACGCGATGCCCAGCTCGTCGGCCGCCCAGCGCAGGTGCTCCATGACCGTGCGCGACGACTTCGGGTCGAGGCTGGCGATGGGCTCGTCGGCCAGCATGAGCAACGGGTCCTGCACGAGCGCCCGGGCGATGCCCACGCGCTGCTTCTGCCCGCCGGACAGCTGGTCGGTGCGCGTGTAGGCGAAGTCGGCCAGGCCCACCTGGTCGAGCGCCTCGAACGCACGGCGCTTCTCGTCCTCCGAGAACAGCCCGAGCGCGCCGGCCGCCGTGGACTTGTAGCCCAGGCGGCCCTGCAGCACGTTCTCGATGGACGTGGCGCGGTACACCAGGTTGTAGTGCTGGAAGATCATGCTGATGCGGCGGCGCACCTGGCGCAGCTCGCGGCCCTTCACGCGCGTGACGTCGCAGCCGTCGAACGCCACCGTACCCTGGGTGGGATCGACGAGGCGGTTCGCACAGCGCAGCAGCGTGGACTTGCCCGCGCCCGACGAGCCGATGATGGACACGAACTCGCCGCGCGCCACCTCCATCGACACGCCGTCAAGCGCCTTCGACCAGCCGTCGTAGCTCTTCGTCAGGCCCCGCACCGCCAGCAGAGGCTCGGCCATCACGCGGCCCCGCCCAGCTTGCGGATGGGCTCGTACCACGCGTCGTCGGTCTTCACGAAGCACGTCTTGTCGGAATCCTTTTCGAACAGGCCCTTCGCGTTCTCATCCTCGGGATCGACGAAGATGGCCGGGTCGTTGGCCACCGCGTCCGAGCAGAAGTGGTCGACGATCTTCGTGCGGTCCTCCTCGGAAATGGCGTCCTCGTTGAAGCAGAAAGGCGAGTTCAGCACCGGCGTGACGGCGATGATGGTGAACTGCTTGCCGCGCACGGTGTCCATGGGCGCCTCGGCGTCGGCCTTGGCCTGGTACACCGCGCCCACGCTGTTGGGCTCGCCGGACACGAGGTCCAGGTACATGTCCACGTCGACGTCGTCGAACGCGGCAGCGTCGGCGTCGCCCGAGAGCAGGTTCACCACCGAGCCCACGTGCGAGTTGCCGAACAACACCTCGCTGAAGAAGCCGCCCGCCTCCAAGAGCACGTCGGAACTGTCCAGGTCGAACTCCTCCACGATGCCGCTCGAAGGCACCTTGAAACCCGACGTGGAGGTGGCGGACACGAACGAGAACGACCCGCCCTTGATGCCCTCGATGGAGTAGCCGCTGCCGCTCTTGTACGCGTCGGCGTCCTCGGTGCGCACGCAGATGCGGCTGTAGTAGCACGCCCCGTCCAGGCCGCCGTCCTCGTCGCTGTTCGTGAACGCCGCCTGCACGGCGGAGTTCTTCTTGTTGGCCTGCACGTAGCCCTCGGGGCCGAGGAGCGCCATCTGCGCCTTGCCCGAGGCGATGGCCTCGATGGCCACGTTGTAGTCGGTGGTGGTCAGAAGCTCGGCCTTGCGCCCGCAGGCCGCCAGGATGGCTGCGCCGATGGCCTCGCGCGACGACGTCATGTCCGACGAGGAGTTGTCCGGCAGCCACACGAACGTGATCGGCTCGGACGAGCCGTCGCCCGCGCCGCCGCCGTTGCCGGACTGCGGGTCGGCCGCGCCCGCCGCCGCGCCCGACCCCCCGGCCGTGCAGCCCGTCATCACGCCGAACATGCCCGCCAATGCCACAGCCGCTCCGCCGGCCACGAACTGCCGCCTGCTCAGGTACCCGTCTGCCATTCGACCCATCCTTTCGCATTCCCGGCCTTAGCGCCGGAGTGTTGTCTCGTTGCCGCGCCGCCGATTGCTCGGCGCGTTGCAGACCATGCTACGAAAGGCAGGTAAAAGCGGGTTCAGGCGCACGTAAAGATGCTCCCAAGATCAGGCAAAGACGGGATCAGGATGAGGAAAGGGCAGCGTAAAGAGCACCGATTCCGTGACAGAGGGGATTGCCGCTCATGAAACTTTTGAAGATGGAGCAAACTTGCACGGCGTTGCGCGTCCCGCCATGCGTGCTATAATGCAGGAGCACCGGCAAAGCCCGTTCCAACCTCGTTAGAGGTGTTGCTACACGGGCGGCGCGGATTTACCCAGATCGGCGACTAGTTCCAGCTAGCGCCGATCTTTTTTGCGCTCGGGGTCTCCCCCTCCTCCCACGTCATCCCTCCGCTTATGTTCCCAGACAGCCAGAACGAACCCGGCTATCGTCGCCACCGCTGCGGCGGCGTACAGGATTTCAAGAGCGCATTCGATGCTCATAGGCGATCACCTCCCCTCTCTCGGGAAGCGCCGCCCGCTCGGGACTATGCCGGCACAAGTGGCATTCTAGCAAACATTCCCCGTGCTTTAATTGCTCGAAAAAGCTCTCAATAGATGAGAGCTTTTTCGCGTACGGTATTCGATTAGACGGACCGCCCTGTCCTACTCGAAGTGCTCGGCTGCCGTTTCCAGCTGACGGACGATGTCGATGCTCTGGGGGCACATGGCCTCGCACGCGCCGCAGGCGATGCACTCCGAGGCCGGCTTCACGGCCTGCCACGAGTAGAGGCCCTTCGCGAAGGCGCGGTTGCCGGTCATGAGCTCGAGGTTCAGCAGGCTCATGATCTCGGGGATGGCCACGCCCTGCGGGCAGTCCTTCACGCAGTAGCGGCAGTTCGTGCAGGGCACGGCGGCCAGCTTCTCAAGCATCTCGCGCGCTTCGGCCAGCGCGCGCTCCTCCTCGGGCGAGAACGGCGCGCTCGCCCGGAACTCGGCCACGTTCTGGCGCGTTTGCTCGATCGTGGACATGCCCGAGAGCACCGTGAGCACGTTCGGGAGGTTGTAGCAGAAGCGGTACGCCCATGAAGCCATGCTCAGGTCGGGGCGGCACGCCAAAAGCGGCGCGGCCACCTGCTCGGGCAACTCGGCCAGCCGCCCGCCGCGCGCGGGCTCCATGACCACCACGGGCACGCCGTGCTTGGCGGCCACTTCCATGCAGGCGCGCGACCGCGTGACCGGGTTCTCCCAATCCAGATAGTTCACTTGCAGCTGCACGAAGTCGGCGTCGGGGTGCGCCTCGAGCAGCGCATCGAGCGCCTCAGGGCCGTCGTGCATGGAGAAGCCCCAGTTGCGGATGCGGCCAGCCGCCTTCTGCTCGCGCACGAAGTCCCACATGCCGTGCTCGTCGAACTTGGCCGTGCGCGGGCCGCCCACGTTGTGCAGCAGGTAGAAGTCGATGTAGTCGGTGCCCAGGCGCTCAAGCGACGTGCCCAGGTTGGACTTCGCCTCCTCGGCGCTGCCGATGGCCCAGGCCAGGCACTTCGTCGCGATGGTGAACGACTCGCGCGGGTGCCGCGCCACGAGCGCCTGGCCGAGCGCCTTCTCCGAGGCGCCCTCGTGGTAGACGAACGCCGTGTCGAAGTACGTGCCGCCGCCTTCCAGGAACACGTCCACCATCTGCTCGAGCTGCGCAAGGTCGATGCTCTGCTGGTCGGCGGGGTCCAGCAGCGGCAAGCGCATGCAGCCGAAGCCGAGCTTCGGCGTGGATTCCAAATCGGGCCTCATGGGGGTCTCCTCTCGTCAGGATTGCCCGACCATCATAGAACTTGGAGCGCACTCGAAGTCAAGCGGAAATTTCGCGCAGGATGCTCGCGGCCTCACACCGAGCGCAGGTCGTCGAACAGGCGGGCGTACTCGTCTCCGAACACGCTGCCCTTGGGGCGGATGAACGTGATGTCGTGCTCGATGAGGTGGCCTGCCAACGGGATGCGCGCGAGCGTGCCGGCTTCGAGCTCGCAGACCACGGCGGCGCCGTAGAGGAAGGCGATGCCGTAGCCGCTGGCAGCGAACTGCTTTATGATGTTGACGCTCTCCACTTCCGTCGCCCGCGCGAAGCTGTCCACCGAAAGGTTCCGGGCGGCCAGGGCGTGCTCGAGCACGGCGCGCGTGCCGGAGCCGCGCTCCCGCACCAGGATATGCTGGTCGAGCAGGTCCTCGAAGTGCTGGGGCTCCTTCACGCCGGCAAGCGGCGCGTCGGGGGCGCAGACCGCCATGAGATGCTCGGTGGCGAACACGCGCCAGTCATAGGCGCTCTTGTCGAAAAACCCCTCCACGAGCGCGCAATCGATCTCGCCGGCATGCAGCTGCGCCAGCAAGCGCTCGGTGTCGGACGAGGCGATGCGCACCTGCACCTCGGGATGGCCCACCAGGTAGTGCGCCAGCGGCTCCGCCAGCACGTACTCGCCGGCGGTGAGCGTCATGCCCAGCCGCAGGCGGCGGCGCGGCCCAGCCAACGCGGCGATGGCGTCGCGCAGCGTGGCCTCGTCGTGCGCCATGGTAGCCGCGGCGTCGCGCAGCAGCTCGCCTGCCGGCGTGAGCGCGAGCTTCTTGCCGCGGTAGGAAAGCAGCTTTGCGCCGTACGCCTTCTCCAGATAAGCGATGTGCTGCGACACGGCGGGTTGCGTGATATTGAGCTCCGCCGCCGACCGGGTATAGTTCAACGTTCGGCACACGCTCAAGAACGTGCTCATGCGGAAATCTTGCATGGTAATCCTTTCGTTGCTTGTGCTCGCATGACGGGCGCGGTATCGTCGGCATTACAACGGCGCACATCACCTGCCCTTTTACGGTGCAGAATCGCCGAGCGAACGACAATCTATTATATATAGTTATCAACGCATAACGATATATAATTTTTCTTTTTGATGGGAGCATGCCAGAATGCGTCTAAGCAAATCTAAGGACGGCATTGAAAGGCACGTGACCATGCGCGACATCATAGAGAAAGTACCCATTCCCACGGCGGGCGTCGCCCTTGCCCTCACGGCGCTGGGCAACCTGCTGCAGCCGGCCTACGAGGGCATCCATATCCTCTGCGGCGCCGTCGCGCTGTTCCTCATCGTGCTGCTGGCGGCGAAGGCGGTCATGTTTCCCCAGCTTATCCGCGACGACCTGCATAACTCCATCATGGCCAGCGTGAGCGGCACCGTGTTCATGACGCTCATGCAGTTCTCCAACTACCTGGCGCCGCTGGCCTTCGGCCCCGCGTTCGCGCTCTGGGTGGCGGCCACGATGGCGCACCTGGCGCTCATCGTGTGGTTCACGGTGCGCTTCTTCCGCCCGTTCAAGCTGCACGAGGTGTTCCCCACCTACTTCATCTGCTACGTGGGCATCGTGGTGGCCTCGGTCACGTCGCCCGCGTTCGGGATGCAGGCCCTGGGCCAGGTAATCTTCTGGTTCGGCTTCGCGTGCTACGCGGCGCTGCTGGTGCTGGTGACGTACCGCTACGCCAAGCACGAGGTGCCCGAGGGCGCGCGCCCGCTGTTCTGCATCTACACCGCCCCCATGAGCCTGTCCATCGTGGGCTACCTGGCCGTGACGGACGCGCCGAACGCCCTGTTCGTGGGCGTGATGATGGCGCTGGCCCAGGTGCTGTTCCTGGTGGTGCTCTCCCGCCTGCCGCGCCTGTTGCGCCTGAAGTTCTACCCCAGCTACGCGGCCATGACGTTCCCCTTCGTCATAACGGCCACGGCGCTCGGCCAGGGCACGGCGTTTTTCCGGGCGAACGGCGTGGCGCTTCCCTTCGCCTTCGACGTGGTGTTCTACGTGGAGGTTGCGCTGGCCACGATCATGGTGGCCTACGTGCTGGCGCACTACCTGCGCTTCTTCTTCCGCCGCATCGAGCAGCCGCAGAGCGTGGCCGTGCTCAAGGAGAACGCCCAGATCGCGCGCTTCTCGGAGAACTTCGACAACTAGCCTCCCCTTTTCTTTCGCGAACAGGCCCTGCGATGCGGGGTCTGTTCGCGTTATGGGGGGAGGCGCGCGAAAGCGTTCTGGGGGCAAGCGAGCGCGAACGTCGGGAGGGTGCGTTCGGGCGTGCGAGCGCGGGCGGCTGCGGCGCCTGCTAGTCGTCCACCTCGAGGGCGCCGGCGAGAATCTGCATGCGGGCCTCCACGTCCTCGATGATGCGGCTGCAGTCCTTCAGCTCGTCGTAGGAGTCGATGCCCTCCACCTCGCTCACGGCCTTGTACTTCAGGTCGTGCTCGAGGCTGGCCCAGAAGTCCATGGCAATGGTGCGCAGCTGCACCTCCACGGGGATGAGCTCCTTGTTGTCAAGGAAGTACACGGGGATGCGCACGATGACGTGCAGGCTGCGGTAGCCGTTGGGCTTGGGGTTGGCGATGTAGTCCTTCACCGTGACGATGGTGAGGTCGTCCTGCTTGCGCAAAAGCTCCAGCAGGTTGTACACGTCGTGGATGTACGAGCAGATCACGCGCACGCCCGCGATGTCCATGATGTAGCGCTCCATGTTCTCGAGCGTGGGCTCCTTACCGTAGCGGCCCAGCTTCTCGAAGATGCTCGCCGGCTTCTTGATGCGCGATTCCACGTGGTGGATGGGGTTGCGGTGCTTCTTGAGGTTGAGGTCCTGGTCGAGGATCTCGAAGCGCACCTCCATCTCGCGCATGGCGGCCTGGTACTTCTGGATGATCTCGCGCGTCTTCGCCTCCATGTCCTTGAGGCGGGTCAGCTCGTCGATGGGCTCGCGCAGGTCGTCGGTCACGCTGAACGGGGGGCGCTCCTGCGGCTGTTCCTTCTTCTCCCCCACGGCGAGCCGCTGGTCCGACCGCTGCTGCGATGCGTCTGGCATGTTGTTGCTCCTTGGCGAAAGGTTGCTCTCCTCGGCGCCCATGATAGCGCGAAGGGTTCGCGCGGCGGCGTTTGCGCGCGCAATCTCGCGCAAATCACCAGATGCCTGAAGGAGGGGCGGATGGTATGCTGCACGCAGAGAACGACCGCCGGCACGCTGGCGCGAGGGAGGGGTTCGCATGTACCGCATCAAGGAGTTTGCGGCAATGACGGGGCTGCCGCCGTCGAAGATCAGGTTTTACGAGAAGCACGGCCTGCTGGCCACGCGCCGCGAGGAGAACGGCTACCGGGTGTTCTCGCCCGAGGACGCCTTCCGCGCAAACGCGTTCCGCGTGCTGCTGCAGTACGGGTTCACCGTGGAGCAGGCCGTGGCCATGCTGGATGCCGAGCAGGGCACCGAGGAGTTCAAGCGCTCTCTGGAGGACCAGCAGGCGAAGCTGCGCCGCGAGGCCGACCTGCTGCGCTACCGGCTGGCGAAGATAGACAGCGCGCTCGCGCTGATCGACGGGGGCGGCCGGGCGGCCTTCACGCTCGTGGACGCGCCCGACCAGCTGTACGTGAGCGCATCGGTGGGCCGCGACTTCGGCGTGTCGGTGGAAAACGAGCGGGAGATCGCCCTGTTCTACGACCTGCTGAGCATCACCAGCTGCGCGCGCATCATCGCCAAGCGCGACTTCGACGCGCCGGGCGAAATGGTGGACCCCAGCTACGTCATCGCCATGCCCGAGAGCGAGGAGCACCGGCTGGAAGGCGTCGACCGCGCGCACGTGGGCCGCCTGTGCCTGGGGAAATGCGTGCGGTTCCGGCGCCGCGTGACGCGGGCGGAGAGCGTGCGCAAGGAGACGTTCGCGGACCTGTTCGCCTACCTGGACGACCACGGCTACGCGCTGCGGGGGGACGTGATCCTGTTCCCGTCGTTTCTGAACCTGGACGGGAACGGCAGCGATATCGAGACGCTGTTCGCCCCGGTGAGATAAAGGCGCCCCGCCGTTGGAGGGAGAGGAGGCGGCGGGGCGGTCGGAGAGGGCCCCGGCGGCGCGGGGGGGGGGTGCGCCGCCGGGACCGTTCGGAGTTGGTGAAACCCTACGCCTTGAGCGCGGCCACGGCCTCCTCGGCGGCGATGTAGCCGGAATCGATGCACAGACCGTAGCAGTAGCCGGGGATGTCGTAGTAGGGCGAGTAGTATAGGCTGCCCGCGTCGGTACCCGCAGCGTAGAGGCCGGGGATGGGATCGTTCGTCTCGGCGGACAGCACGCGGCAGCAGTCGTCGATGCGCACGCCGCCGAACGTGCTCCAGGCGCTCGGCTCGTTCTCGGTCACGTAGAACGGCGGCGTGGCCACCTTCGAGAGGTACCACGGGTTCGCGCCGAACTCGGCATCGGCGCCGGCGTCGCAGAACTCGTTGTACCGCGCCACCGTCTGGGGCAGCTCGTCAAGCCCGAAGTGCTCGGCAAGCTCCTCCAGCGAGTCGGCCTTGAAGCACCAGCCTTCCTTGATGCCCTCCTCGATGTCGGCGGGCAGGTTCTCGAGGATGCGGTCCTTGAAGTAGTTGCCGATGAACCACGTGTCCTCGGTGGCGCCCTTCGCCGTGGTGTAGTTGTAGAGGCCCTGCGTGCTCATGGCGTCCACGTAGGCCTGGTCGACCACGGCGTACCACGGCGAGTTCTTGAGGATCTGCTCGGAACCGTAGCTCATGGGATAGTCGCACAGCAGGCCCTCGTTGATGAAGCGCTTGCCCTCGGCGTCCACCAAGAGGCAGCCGTACAGGCCGAACTTGAACGCGGTATTCTGGTCGAACTTGTCCTGCTTGGCCGGACGCGACGCGTCGGCGTGCGTGCCGCCGTACTCGCAGGGGCAGTAGCCGTACGTCTTCTCCAGCGCGGCGCCGGCCTTCTCGGCCGCGAGGATGGTGTCGCCCGTGCAGATGGAGTCGCCGCCACGCGCCACGTTGAGCTTGCGCGTGTGCAGGAAGCGCTCCTGCAAATCGCGGTTGCCCAGGTAGCCGCCCGCCGCCAAGATGGTCGCCCTGGCGTTGAACGTGATGTTCTTCTTGTCCTTCTCGACGGCGTTCACCCCGGTCACGGAGCCGTCGTCGGCGGTAGCCAGCGACACGAGGGCCGTGGAGAACCGCACGTCCACGTTGTGGTCGGCCAGCGCCTGCTCCCACAGCTTCGCGCGCTCGTCGGAGGCGTTCGTGATGGCGTGGAAGCCGCCCTTCTCACCCATGAACGGCGTCTCGAAGCGGAAGTTCTTCTCCTCGAACGTGTAGCCGATCTCCTCGAGCTGGGCCACGGCGCTGGCCGACGTCTCCAGGCAGCGGCGCATGAGCGCGGGGTTCGGCGTCCAGTGCGAGTACTCCATGACGTGGTAGAACGCGTCGTCCACGGTGAGCGTGGTGCCGCCGGGCTTGTTCTGCAGCACGTCGGTGCCCACGGCGAACGGGCCGGACACGTAGATGCCGTTCGGGGCCGCCATGCTGTCGCCCTTCTCCAGCACCACCACGTGCGCGCCGCCCTTCGACGCGCGCAGCGCCGCCATGAAGCCGGCCGCGCCGCAGCCGACCACCACCACGTCGGCGTCCACCGTCTCCTCGGCCTTGAACGGCTCGTCCTCGCCGGCCTTCGCGCCGTCGGACGCATCCGCCGCCTTGCCACCGTTCTGCTGCGGCGCGCAGGCCGCCAGCGCGCCCGCCGACGCCACGCCCAGGGCGGACAGCGCCGCACCCTTCAGGAAGTTGCGGCGGTCCATGCCGCGCCTCGGCGCGCCGGCGGCGCGCACGGCCTCGTCGGCCTCCTGCCCGGCCTCGTTCGCCCGGATCTCCCCATTGTCCTGCTTCTCCATGATGAGCCTCCCTTTCCCCTTGCAGTTTGAAAAGCTGGCCTCACCTTACGGCCTGAACCAAGTCGAAGGTCAAGGGATATCGGCGGGAAAAAGAGCGGGGACGGGAAGGCCGGCGCGGGCGCGGGCACGACCGCCGCGGATGCGCAGGACGGCAGGGTCAGACCGGCTGCTGCCGGGAGGGTGCGGGCGCGAGGGCCGACGGGCGCACTGCCGGCAGGGAGCGGATGGACGCTAGGAGCCGTAGACTTGGATCCGGTTCTTTCCAGCGCGTTTCGCCTGGTAGAGGGCTTCGTCGGCACGGGTGAACACGTCGCGGTACGTGCGGTCGTCGGAACAGGTAGCATACACGCCCACGCTGAGGGTGGGGGCGTGGCCCAGCCCGGGCACCGTCGTGGCAGATATCTGGGCTCGCACCTGGTTCAACTTGCGCAGCACCACATCCATATCCACTTCTTTCAGCAGCAGCACGAACTCGTCGCCGCCTACGCGGCCGATGACGTCGCTCTCGCGGAAGCTCGAGCGCAGCACCGAGCCCACTTTGCGCAGCAGCGCATCGCCCTCCATGTGGCCGGAGTTGTCGTTTACCGCCTTGAAGTCATCGATGTCCAGCACCACGCACACGCTGTGCTCGCGAACGGCGGGCTTCGCAAGCGCCGCTGCCACCAGGTCTTGCGTGGTTGCATGGTTGCTCAGCCCCGTGGCGGCATCGTTCTCGGCACGGTAGCGCAGGTCGCGTTCGTCCTCGATGTTCTCGATGAGGCCCACGAGATGCCATGCGCCCGCATTGTCGTGCGCGACGAACAGGTTCGCGCGGTACCACGCGTAGCCGTGACCGTAGTAGTTCGCCCGATACTTCGCGCTCACCTCCGCAGCACCGGCCCGGGCGTCTTCGAACATCCTGCGCACGTCGTCCATATCGTCGGGATGCACCACGCCGCTGCGCGCGCTGGCAAGCTTTTCCAAGTAATGCGGTATGACCTGCGCTTCGACGCCGTCGCCCGTACGATCGATGTACAGCAGGACCGTGTCGGTGTCGGAATCGTAGTCGAAGCTCATCTTGTTCGTCATCTCGGTGAGCAGCCGGTAGCGCTCGTCCTGCCACGCCCGCCTGCGATCCTCGGTGGCCAGGCCCTCCGTGACATCCTTGTTGCAGCACAGCGTGCAGGTATCGGACACGCGGATGAACGTGCTCTGGCACCAGGTGGCGTTGCCGCCTTTCGACAGCTTGTACGTGCAGGAAGACGGCTTTCCGCTGACGTTCGCACGGCATTCGTCAAAGGTTTTGCGCAGGCCGGCGCGCTCCACGCCATCGGGAATGTGCGCCATCCACCGCCCGAGCGCCTCTTCTAGCGGAAGCGCGACGCCGATCGATTCGGGGTGCAGGGCGGAATACAGCACGTGGTACCGGTCGTCCATGCGGTCGAACTCGAATATCTCGTCGTATACCGAGCACAGCACCTCCGTGAAACGCTGCAGATCGAGCTCGTGGCTTTTCCGGCGCCGACCGGACACGTCGAGGAAGGCGCTCTGGATCATCGGTTCGCCCTCCGGGCCCAGCTCGTATGCCGACGTCCCCTCAAGCCAGCCAACGGTACCGTCGCTGCGATAGTAGCGGTACGCGAAGTCGAGGGGCTTCGAGCCGTTCCTCAAGCGCTCGATGCCCGCACGGTGGCGCGGCACGTCGTCCTCATGGATGGGCATGAGCGCGTTGTCGCCCGATGAGGCGATGAACTCCTCCCTGTCACGGTAGCCCAGCAGCTCGCAGCCCTTCTTGTTGATTGAGACGATATGCTGGCCGTCGCCCACGGTATAGCGCACGATTCCACACGGTATGGCGTCGTACAGCTGCTGCCGGGCTTCGTTCTGCCGGCGAAGTCGCTGCAGGCCGCCGGGAATGGAATCACGCGGGGCCGCCAGGCGGTCGCGCAGAACCTGCTCCTCGGTCGTCTCCTCCGCCAGCACGTACAGGCTGATCACGCTATCCGTGCGCGAGAGCGGGCGCAAATGCAGCCGGAGCCAGCGGCCCTTGCCGGCAGCGCTGCGGTAGCGCAGATCGCACGCCGCATCGCCTTCGCTCGCCGCCCGCAGCGCCTCCTCCAATGCGGCGCGGTCCTCCTCCTGCAGCACGCCCAAGAAGTTCTTGCGCACAAGCTCCGCCGACGCCGCTTCGTCGTCTAAATCGAGCAAGCGGGCAAACTCGCCGTTGACGCGGATGAGCTCGCACGTCTCCCCATCGTACTCGGCAATGGCCGCTGGCCCTGCATAGCTGTTGAAGATGAGGGAGAGCTGCGAGTCGACATCCCAAAACTCCGCGGCCCCGTCCTGCAGGCTTTCCGCAAACGGGTGCGCAAGGTCCTCGACAGCCGTGCCTTCGAGCAGCTTCTCGAACGTCTCCCGGTCGACCGGCTTCGAGAACAGGTAGCCCTGCATGTAGTCGCAGCCGACGCTGGCCAGGTAAGCGGCCTGCTGCTTCGTCTCCACGCCCTCGGCGATGAGGGGCAGGTCGAGCCAGCGCGCCATGCGCACGACCGACGCGAGGATGAGCCCGCCCCGCGAGCTGGCGCTCGCGCCGAGGAAGCCCATATCCAGCTTCAGCACGTCAACCGGTACGTCCTTCAACGTGTTGAGCGACGAGTACCCGCTGCCGAAGTCGTCCATCTCCACGACGAATCCGGCGGCGCGCAGCTTCGTGACGGCGCCGATAAGCTGCTCGGGCGCTTCCATGTACGCGCTTTCGGTGATCTCCAGGTGCAGCAGCTCCGCAGGAACGTCGTAACGTTCGATCAGGCCCTCCAAGTACGTGCAGAGGTCGGACCGGTAGATATCGGCACGCGACAGGTTCACGGACAGCCGGGGCGCGCCCTCGATACCCCGCCCGTCGATCCACATGCGCAGGCAGCGGCACGCCTGCTCCCACATATAGTAGTCGAACGTGGCAACGAGGCCGTTGCGCTCGAACACGGGGATGAACTCCGTCGGCCCCAGCAGCCCCTTGGCCGGATGGTTCCAGCGCGCCAGCACCTCGGCGCCTATCATGCGCCCCGTGGCGTAGCGGTACTGCGGCTGGAAGTACGGCACGAACTGGCCGCCTTCGAGTGCCGCGATCATCTCGCCGGCGAGCTCCTGCTCCTTGAGCACCGACGAGCGCAGCTTCTCGTCGTAGAACACGTACTTGCTTCCCACGTAGCCGCTCTTCGCGGAGCGCAGGGCCAGCAGCGCGCGGTCGCACATGAGGTTGACGTCGAGGGAGGGGTCGTCGATGGGGAAGATGCCCAGGCGCACGAAGAAGGTGAAGTCCTCGCGATAGGAGGCGAACCAGGCGTCGAGCGCGGCGAGCATGCGGTCGGGATCGAACGAGGAACGCGAGCAGCAGCAGACGAAGTGGTCGGCCCGCAGGCGCGCAGCCGCCGCCCCGGCGGGCATGAGGTCGCGGATCATGGCGCCGATGTCTGCGAGCAGGCGGTCGCCCGCCGGCGCGCCGAACAGGTCGTTGTAGACCTTGAAGCGGTCGATGTCGCCGTATACGAGCAGGTACGACTCGTTCGGGTGGCCGTCGATGATCATGCGCACCCGCTTGTCGAACCCGCTCCTGCTCAGCAGCCCGGAGAGCGTGTCGTGGTCAGAAACCGGAGATGAGCCCCCCCGTCTTCTTCTTGCACCGACGAGCCTTTTGCGATTCCAAGTTCCCATGCAGGTCGCATCGCCCTCCTCGCCTTCTCAAGCGAAATATGATGTCGGACGTATAGTTTAACGCTTGCGGGAGCCTGGCGCCATCGCACGGCCTGCAAAGATTCGTTTAGGCGGTCGGGTGGACGCGCAGGGCGGGCGCGAGGTGCAGCCGGGGTTCGCCGCAGCCACACCCCGCAAGGCTACGCGCGCTCGCGGTCCTTGGCCTGCTGCCACAGGGCCTCGCGCTCTTCGGGAGCGAGCGCTTCGACCGTCGTTCCCTGCGCCCAGGCCGCGCCCTCCATGAACGACCAGCGGCGGCGGAACTTGCCGCACGTGGCGCGCAGCGCGTTCTCTGCATCGATGCCCATGCGGCGACCCACGTTGACCAGCGAGAACAGCACGTCGCCGAACTCGTCCTCCACGCTGGCCGCCGCCTGCTCGGCCGCCGCGGAATCGCCTTCGGCCGCGCCGGCATCGACCTTGCCGTTCGCGGCCTTCGGTGCGGCGGCGTAGGCGGCGCGCAGCTCGTCGACCTCCTCGCGCACCTTCTCCCACACATCGTCGAGCGAATCCCACTCGAAGCCGGCGGACGCGGCCTTGCGCGACACCTTCTGCGCCTGCATGAGCGCGGGGAAGCTCGTGGGCACGCCGTCGAGCAAGCCCTCACTTTGTGCGACCTGGCCGGCTACGCCGGCGCCTGCCGCCGCATCGGAGCCCGAAGCCCCGGCGCTCGGCACGATGCCTGCCGCATTCTGGGAGGAGCGCTCGGCCAGCTTCACCTGGTCCCACAGGTCCAGCACCTCGGAGGCGTTGTCCGCGCGCGCCTCGCCGAACACGTGCGGATGGCGGCGGATCATCTTCGCGTTCACGTCAGCGCACACGTCGTCGATGTCGAACGCGCCCGCATCGGCTGCTATCTGGCTTTGCAGCACCACCTGCAGCAGCACGTCGCCCAACTCCTCGCGCAGGTGCGCCGTGTCGCCGGACTCGATGGCGTCCACCGCCTCGTAGGCCTCCTCGATCATGTTATGCGCGATGCTCCGATGCGTCTGCGCGCGGTCCCATGGGCACCCGTCCGGAGCGCGCAGTGCGGCGATGGTGGCCACGAAATCGTCAAAGCACGGGTGGTCGATGGGCGCGATAGGCGCGGGCGCAAGTTCGGGCTCGGTGGTCATGGACGCTTCCTTTCAGCCGATGGTCTGCAAGCAGTATACCCCTCGTCAACGCACGCGGCGTCGAATGCGCTACACTCCACGGTGCAGGCGCTTTGGCAGCCCGTGGCAGCGAGCCCGCGACGGGTGGAGCCTCGGCTGGCGGGTCGCTCGCAACATGCGCGGCCACCCATCCCTGAAGCGTAACCTGCTCGCAAGTGTCAAAAAACGGCCGCTTTGGCAAACGGAGACTGCGGCGATCGTCTCCATGGGAACACGTGACCTGCGGTTTCTGCAACGCTATGGGCGAAACACCGGTCGACAGGCGCCGCTTCGCTTGCCAAAGCGACCGTTTTTTGACACTTGAGGCGGATCAGCGCGACATTGACGCGCCGAACCTGCGGAAGCGGGAGCGAGCGACGCCGAACGGCAGGCAGCTTGCGGCTTGCGAGAGCCGGCGGCCGGGCGGCGGGAGGCGGAGGCCGGATGACGAGAGGCGACGGCCGGAGGGCGGGAGGCGGAGGCCGGGCGGCGGGAGGGCGGGAGGCGGAGGCCGGGCGGCGGGAGGCGGCCGGGCGGCGGGAGGCGCACGCAGATCGGCGAGCTGCGTGCGGCCTGCAGCTTCGACCTGCGGGAGGCGGCGGGCAGCAGACAGCTCGGCAAGCTGCGGACACGGTGACGGAAGGATACACGACATGGGCAACCGACGCCTGGGCAGCCAGGAGACGGGCAACCGGAAGATGGGCAACCGTCGCATGACGCGCGGCCAGAGGGCAGCGGGCATTGCGGCGCGCGTGGCGGTAGCGCTCGTGTTCGCCGTGAACGTGCAGTGCGCCGCGTCGTTCGCGCTGTGGCCCGAGGCGTTCGCGGCCGGGTTCGAGCTGGCGGGCGTTCCGGGCGCGGCCGCCGTGCGCGGGCTGGGCGTGGCCTTCCTCATGTGGAACGCCACTTATCCCCCCGTCATCGCAAACCCGCGCCGCTTCCGCGCGCTGTTCGCCGTCCTGCTCGTGCAGCAGGTCGTGGGCTTGACAGGCGAGTCGTGGATCCTGCTGTCGCTCCCCGTCGGCCATGCGGCGCTCGCAGCCTCCATCATCCGGTTCATAGCCTTCGACGCCGCAGGCCTCATGCTCATGGCCGCGGCGCTCTCCTGGCTGGTGCTGGCCGACCGGCGCGCGAGGCGAGCCGCGACGGGACCCGGGGCATAGCGCAGGCATCCCGCGGGGGAGAACGCCGGAGCTGCGGCGGCGGCAGAATCGGATATACTGTGCTGTTGATTCGACGTACCGGCAACGAGGGAGCACCATGACCAGCAACAACCAGCCCGATGCCGCGCGGCTCTCGCCCGCGGCCCTCGCGCAGATCCGCGCGTTCCAGCAGAACGAGGTGACGGAGGCCGAGGTGTACCGCCGCATCGCCCGGCGCACGAAGGACGCGGGCAACCGCGACACGCTTCTGCGCATCGCCGACGAGGAGGCAAAACACGCCGCCATCTGGCAGCGCTACACCGGCGAGGAGATGCGCCCGCAAGCCGGCAAGGTGCGCCGCTACGCGCTGATCGCGCTCGTGTTCGGCTTCACGTTCGCCGTCAAGCTCATGGAGAAGGGCGAGGCCAAGGCGCAGATCTCCTACGAGGAGCTGGCGCGCGAGGCCCCCGAGGCGCTGGACATCCGCGCCGACGAGGAGGCGCACGAGCAGGCGCTCCTGGCGATGCTCGACGAGGAGCGCCTGTCGTACGTGGGCAGCATGGTGCTGGGCATGAACGACGCCATGGTGGAGATGACGGGCACGCTGGCGGGCCTCACGCTGGCCATGCAGAACACCCGCCTCATCGCGCTGTCAGGCCTGATCACCGGCATTGCGGCGACGCTTTCCATGGCGTCGAGCGAGTACCTGTCATCCAAGAGCGAGGGCCGCGAGGACGCATTCAAGTCCGCCACGTACACCGGCATCGCCTACCTGGTGACGGTGGCGCTGCTCATCTTGCCGTACCTGTTGTTCGACGAGGCGCACTACCTGTGGGCCATGGCCACCATGATCGTCATCGTGCTGCTGATCCTGGTGGTGTTCAACTACTACATCTCCGTGGCGCAGGACCTGCCGTTCAAGAAGCGCTTCGGCCAGATGGCCGGCATCAGCCTGGGCGTGGCCGCGCTCTCGTTCGTCATCGGTATCCTGGTGAAGCAGTTCCTGGGCGTGGACATCTAGGAAGGGAGTAGCGGGGTAGGGGGCAGGCACAAGCGCCCGCCCCCTACCCCGCTACTCCCCCTTCGGCTCACGCCAAGATGACGGCGAGGTCTTCCTCGGGCGTGGAGATGGGGTGCACGTCGAACTCGCGGACAAGCACGTCCAGCACGCCGGGCGACACGAATGCGGGCAGCGTCGGACCCAGGTAGATGCCCTTGATGCCCAAGTTCAGCAGCGAGAGCAGGATGCTCACGGCTTTCTGCTCGTACCACGACAGCACGAGCGTGAGCGGCAGGTCGTTCACGCCGCACTCGAACGCCTCAGCCAGCGCGACGGCTACGCGGATGGCGCCGTACGCGTCGTTGCACTGCCCCATGTCCATGAGACGAGGCAGGCCGGCCACCGTGCCGAGGTCCAGGTCGTTGAAGCGGAACTTGCCGCAGGCCAGCGTGAGCACCACGCTGTCGGCGGGTGTCCGCCGCACGAAGTCGCGGAAGTAGCCACGGCCCGGCCGCGCGCCGTCACAGCCGCCCACCAGGAAGAAATGGCTGATCGCGCCCTGCTTCACGGCATCGACCACCGCGTCTGCCGAGCCGAGGATGGCGCCATGCCCGAAACCCGTGGTGAGCCAAGCCCCCTCTTCCGCCGCGACGGCTCGCGGCTCGGCGAACCCCCCCAGCTCCAGCGCGCTCTCGATGACGGGGCCGAAGTCCTTGTTCGCGTCGATGCGCGCCATACCAGGGAACGCCACGGGACCAGTCGTGAACACGCGATCGGCGTAGGATGCAGCGGGCGGCATGAGGCAGTTCGTGGTAAACAGGATGGGCGCGGGCAGGTTCGCGAATTCCTCGCGCTGGTTCTGCCACGCGGTACCCAGGTTGCCTCTGAGGTGCGGATACTGCTTGAACAGCGGATAGGCGTGCGCGGGCAGCAGCTCGCCGTGCGTGTAGACGTTCACGCCGCGGCCCGCCGCCTGGTCGAGCACGAGCTTGAGGTCCAGCAGGTCGTGCCCAGACACCACGATGAACGGCCCCGGCTCGATCGTGCGCGCCACCTGCGTGGGCTCGGGCGTGCCGAACGTCTCGGTGTTGGCCTGGTCGAGCAGCTCCATGCAGCGCAGGTTCACCTCGCCCACGCGCAGCGCGAGCGGCAGCAGCTCGTCCGCGCCGGCCTCGTTGTCGGCGAGCGAAGCCAAACCCTGGTGAAGGAAAGCCGACACCGTCTCGTCGCGGTAGCCGAGCACGGCCGCGTGGTAGGCATAGGCGGCTACGCCGCGCAAGCCGAACAACACGAGCGACTTAAGCGAGCGCACATCCTCCGGCGCGTTCCACAAGAGGGCCAGATCGTAGTCGGAAGCGGCCTCCACGCCGAGCGCGGCGGCGATGCGGTCGCGCTCGGCGTGCGCTCGAGCTGTGAGCGCACGCAACGATGCATCATCGAAATCGACGTTGGTGAGCGTGGCGAACAGGCCTTCCATTGCCACGTTATCGGCCTCGCCGCACACCGCCGCCTTCACGCCTTCGGCCGCTTTCGCCGCCTGCACCGTGAGTGCGAGACCTACAAGTGCGCCGGTCAACTCGTCTTGCACCTGCGCTGTGGCCGCCGTCTTGCCGCACACACCCGCCGCGCCCATGCACCCGGCGCATCCGGCAGTTTGCTCGCATTGGAAGCAGAACATCGTGGTGTCCATACCGTCGTCCTTCCCTTCGTCTCGCGCCACTCGCGGCCCCATGCCGGGCGATCGCGCGAATTCCTTCTTGCCTGACACGCCCCACCCTACGATACTGGCATAAGATGTTCCGTTGTAATTCCAACGAAGGAGATCGATGGACCGCCATCTTCCCGTCATCAGCCGCTCGTCGCTGTTCGACGGCATCGACCACAACGACCTCGAGGCGCTGCTGCACTGCCTGGGCGCACGCGAGCGCCGCTACCCACAAGGGTCGGCCGTGCTGCGCGTGGGCGACGTGACCACGTGCATGGGGCTGGTGCTGGAGGGGGCGGTGCGGCTGGAGAAGGAGGACTACTGGGGCAACCGCACGATCCTGGCGTCGTTCGGCCCCGGCCAATCGTTCGCCGAGGTGTACGCCTGCGAGCCCGGCCTTCCCCTCGACCTCAACGTGGTGGCGGCCGAGGACGCGCTTGTCCTGCTCATGGACGTGCGGCGCGTCACCAGCCTGTGCCCTGCGTCGTGTGCGTTCCACGCGCGCCTCGTCCGCAACCTGCTGGGCATCGTGGCGCGCCGCGCGCACGCGCTCACACGCAAGATAGAGCACACGTCGCAGCGCACGACGCGCGCCAAGCTGCTGTCATACCTGTCCGACCAGGCCAAAGCTGCGGAAGCGAGCCGGTTCGCCATCCCGTTCGACCGCCAGGAGCTGGCCGACTACCTGTCCGTTGACCGCAGCGCCATGTGCGCCGAGCTGTCGCGGATGAGGAAAGAGGGTATCATAGACTTCCACAAGAACGTGTTCGAGCTCGGGGAAGGGAGCACGCTATGATCGATCCGTGCAAGGCAGCCCTTATCATCATCGACATGCAGAACGGGTTCATCGACCCGGCATCGGCCCTGTGCGTGGAAGGGGCGGCGGCCACGGTGCCCGCGTGCTCGCGCGCGCTCGACCACGCGCGCGAGCTGGGCATGCCCGTGTTCCACGTCGTGCGCGAGTACGCCGAGGACGGCTCGGACGTAGAGGCGGTGCGCCACGCTGCCTGGGATGGCGGCGGCAAGCCCGTGTCGCGGGCGTGCGCGAATCCGCACTCGCTCGACGAGCCGGCGCCGCTCGCGCCGCAACCCGGCGACCGCGTGGTGGTGAAGCCGCGCTTCTCCGCGTTCTTCAACACGAATCTGGACAACGTGCTGCGTCGCCTGGGCGTGGGGACGGTGGTGCTCATCGGCACCACCACGCCGAACTGCATTCGCACCACCTGCTACGACGCGCTCTCGCTCGACTACAACGTGGCCGTCATCGAGGATTGCACCTCGTCGCGCACCCCGGCCGTGCAGGCGGCGAACATAGAGGACATGGCCCACATCGGCGCGCAGATGCTCACCTGCGACGAGTTCTGCACGCAAGGCCTGGCGAACGTGCGCGACGTGGCAGCCGAAGTCCGCGCTGCCTGCAACAGGCGCTGAGGGCCTTTTAGCACAGAAATCACCGAAAGTTGCACATATTTCCGCCTCCAAGGAGGCTCAACCTGCCGCCGCCAGGCGTACTGCGAGCATTTCCGCAGTTCACAGAAATCTGAGCAACAACTATTCGGCCGGCAAGCGCAACATTCGGTGATTTCTGTGCTAAAACCGGGCCGAGCGATTGCCGAAGGGGCGAGGCGTCCGAGCGCTTCGGCATAGAGGCGCCGGCTTCTGGTATAGTCCTTGCGAACGATACGGAACGAGGAAGGTACCCGCCATGCCCCTAGTGGAGATCTCGACGCTCGACGACCCGCGGCTCGATGCGTATGCGCGGCTGACCGACGTGCAGCTGCGCAGCCGGCTGGAACCGGAGCGCGGGGTGTTCATCGCGGAGTCGGGCAACGTAATAGAGCGGGCGCTCGAGGCGGGAATGCAACCGTTGTCGCTGCTTATGGAGGCTAAGTGGCTCGACGCCCTGCAGCCCGTGATCGCACGCATCGAGGCCGAGCACCCCGAGGTGCCCGTATTCGTGGCGCCGCGCGAGGAGCTGGCAAGGCTCACGGGGTTCGAGCTGACGCGCGGTGCGCTTGCGGCATTCAAACGCCCCGCGCCGCCGAGCGTGGCCGACGTCGTGCGCGATGCGCGGCTCGTGGCCGTGCTGGAGAACATCACGAACCACACGAACGTGGGCGCCATCTTCCGTTCGGCCGCGGCGCTGGGCGTGGATGCCGTGCTCGTGACGCCCGAGTGCTACGACCCGTTGTACCGCCGCGCGGTTCGCGTGTCGATGGGAACCGTGTTCCAGGTGCCGTGGACGCGCATCGGCGAGGAGGCGGACCCGCGCGCGGGCAAGGGCGCCTGGGCGGAGGACGGCCTTCCGCTGCTGCGCGATCTGGGATTCGCCACGGCCGCGATGGCGTTGTCGGACGACTCGGTGCCGCTGGACGACGCCGACCTGGCCGCCGAGCCGAAGCTCGCGCTGGTGTTCGGCACCGAGGGCGACGGCCTAGCGCCCACCACCATCGCCGCCTGCGACTACACGGTGCGCATCCCGATGCAGCACGGAGTGGACTCCCTGAACGTGGCCGCCGCCAGCGCCGTGGCCTTCTGGGAGCTGCGCCGGTAGTGACGCCGTTTTTTCCCGCTTCTGCCAAAAACGAGCCGGTTTGGCAATCGCGACACGGCTTCGGGGGCTCCCGACGCTCATACAGCGAGCAACGAGGGCGTTTCACCAGGTGGCGTTCTTCGAACATATCCATAGTTACCTCATATGAATTGCCAAAACGGCTCGTTTTTGGCACGAGGGGCCCGATTCGGCGTCGTGAAGCCGGAAAAGCCCTCATGCCCCTACAGCGCGTCGTCCCCTGGGTGGCCGGTGTGGTTCACGCTCTTTGCCAGGGGATTCTCCTTGAGGGTGAGCATGAGGAGGAAGCCCACCACCAGCAGGGGCACCACGTACAGGAAGATGGGCACGAGCGCGTCGGAGTACGCGGTGGTTATGATGTCGCGCGCGGGACCGCCGAGGTGATCGATGAACTGGGGCGTGATGCGGTTCATGCTGATGTTGTCGGTCTTCGGCAGCTGCGCGGCCAGGTCGGCGGCGAGGCGCGACGTGAACAGCGCGCCCACGAGCGACGCCCCCAGCGTGGAGCCGATCTGCCGGAAGAAGTTGTTGGCCGCGGTGGCCGTGCCCACGATGGCGTGCGGGAACTCGTTCTGCACGATGAGCACGAGGATCTGCTGCCCCAGCCCTATGCCGAAGCCCAGGATGAACAGGAACACGCCCGTCATCAGCAGCGACGTATCCGGCGTCAGGCGCGACAGCAGCACGAAGCCCACCGCCGCCACGGCGCACGAGGCGATGGGCATCCACTTGTAGCGCCCGGTCTTCGTGGCCAAAAAGCCCGTGCCCACCGCCGTGAGCAGCACGCCCGCCATCATGGGGAACGTCATGAGCCCGGCCTGCTCGGGCGCGAGGCCGTCCACGATTTGGAAGTACGTGGGCAGGTACGACACCGTGCCCATCATGCCCAGCATGATGAACATGCCCGTGATGGTGCACACCACGAAGTTGCGGTTCTTGAACAGCAGCATCGGGATGATGGGTTCCTTCGCCCGCCGCTCCACCAGCACGAACGCCACGGCCGCAACCACGAACAGCGCGAACAAGCCGATGATCTGCCACGACAGCCACGGGTACAGCGTGCCGCCCCATGCGGTGGCCAGCACGAGCGACGACACGGAAACGGCCATGGCCATCATGCCGCCCACGTCCACCGGCGGGCGGTCGTCGCGGCGCTCGGGGTTCGTGAGGAAGAACGCCACGGCCGCGATGGCCAAGAGCGCCAGCGGGATGTTGAAAGCGAACAGCCAGCGCCAGCCCGTCACCTGCACGAACCAGCCGCCCAGAAGCGGCCCCACCACGGTGGACACGGCGAACACCGATCCCATGACGCCCATGTACTTGCCGCGCTGCCGGGGCGGGATGATGTCGGCGATGGTGGCCTGCGCCAAGATGATGAGGCCGCCGCCCCCGAGCCCTTCCACGGCGCGACCCGCGATGAGGCCGTCCATGCTGGGCGCGAGCCCGCAGGTGGCCGAGCCCACGATGAACACCGAAAGCGCCACGATGAACAGGTACTTGCGGCCGAACAGGTCGCCCAGCTTGCCGTAGATGGGCATCATGATGGTGGAGGCCAGGATGTAGGCCGTGGTCACCCACTGCATGTGGTCGACGCCGCCGAGGTCGCCCACGATGGTGGGCAGCGCCGTGGCCGTGACCGTCTCGGACAGCGTGGACACGAACATGGCCAAAAGCAGGCCCGCGAACACGGCCGCCACGCCGCGCTTGCGCTCGGGCTTGGGCTCGGCGGCGGGCACGTCGCCCTGCCTGGCGGAGGCGGCGGCCAGCTCGCGGGCGCGCTCGGCCGCGGCGGCTTCCTGCGCGTCGCGCACGGCGGCAGCAGGCACACCTTCGGTGGTGGGCGAAGCGGGCGGAGGGACCGTCGAAGGGCGCGCGGGGCCGCTCGCCTCCGCCGCCTTGGCCGTTCGCTGCGTCTCTGCCGCTTCGCGCACCCGCGCCTCATCGGCCGCCGTGCCGCCTGTTCGATCCACGCCTTCCATCGCCGCTCCTTCGCGTCTGCAGAATCTCGAACCTCAAGTATGCAGTCCCGTGCGGTCGCACGCCGACCTTCGCACACAGCGGACACCAACCCATCAGCAATGCGCCACACGTCCGTTCGCGGAGGATCTGGCGCGGTCTAGCATGGGTTCTTCGCGATATCGACCCTCTCGAGTCACCGTTTTGACCGCGGTGAAGCTCATCGAGCTCGCACGAGAAGGATACGCGGTCGGCGAGCTGGGAAAACGCTCCCGTCTTCTCCGCCACGCCGCGCGAAGGGGCCTCCAAGCCTTGGAAATCGCTTCACAGCGGTCAAAACGGTGCGATTTCAAGCTCGAGAACGATAGGTGAGTGCCCCGCCAGGACATTTCGCGATCCTGACAGGACGAGGCCACTTGTCACACCGAACGCGGGGTTCGCAGGATGACGTAGGATCCGACGCAGGCAGGAGATGACGCAGTGCAAACGGCATCGGAAATCGCGCTGCCAGCGTTTCGAAGACAGGAGGACATGGCGGCGGGAGGAAAGGCGGGAAAGCATGCCAGGAGAACGTGCGCTGTGCGGAGGAGCATCGCGCGCTCCTCCGCACAGCATCGCCCTCGTGGCGGCTTCTCCTTAGTCGATCCCCTCGCGGGGGTCGTGCAGATCGTTCGGTGGTACGCGCACCTCGTCCCAGCCCATCTGCTTCAGGGCGTCGGCGGTGCGCCACGGCGGCGTGACGTCGTCGTACTTCGCGCAGTAGCACAGCGCCTCCACCACGGTGATGGCGTGCATGAGGTCGGCCATGGTGTCCACGTCGGGGATGGGCGGCAGGTACAGCGCCGGAAGCCCCTGCTTGCGCGCCTTCGCGATATAGGCGGGCAGCACGGTAAGGCCGTCGGGATTGTAGAACACGCCCGTGTGGTCGAAGTCCGTCTCGCGCGTCCATCCGATCACCGATACGCCCATCTCCTGGTCCGGCGCCAGCACGATGCCGCCGCCCTCCACGTCGTCCAAGCGGTGCAGCGCGTCGAATCCGGCAATGACGTCGGCTTTCGTGAGCGCCGGCATGTCGGCGCCCATGGACAGCACCGCGTCGGCACCGCGCTCGAACGCCTGCGCGAACGCATGGTTGTAGTGCTCGTCGAAGCTCGAGCCCTCGTCGGCGATGAACGCGAGCGGGCGCGGCCACGAGCCCGCCTTGTAGTACAGGTCGCGCATGACCCCGACGTTCGACGCCGGCGTCGTGGAAATGACCAGCTCGTACACGTCGCGCACGCCCTCGGCTTCGGCCCGCTCGGCCGAACGCGCCTCGAGGTCGGCGAGCGCCGCACAGCAGACCTCCGTCACATCGAACAGCATGCAGTGGTACAGGGCCGAGGCCACCTCGGGCGTGAACACGCCGTCCTTGAGCGTTGTCAGGCGAGTTTTCACCAATCCCGGCGCCGGCGGTTTGCTGAACAGGACCAACGAGTTCTTGCGTTCCCTCAAATTTCTCCTCCTTGCTCTTTGCGGCGGCCCCGCAGGGACGCGAGGCCGCCGCGCACCGCCCCCCAGCGGTGCGCTTGCGTGCAGCTGCTATCGGCGAAACGCTACCGGGCGATAAGCACCGGGAGGCTCGTGCCGTTCAGCACCTTGTGGCTCACGCTGCCCATGTACTCCTTGAGGCCGACGAGACCGCGGTTGCCGATGACCACCATATCGTAATCGCGCTGCTCGGTGAGCTTGATTATCTCCGTCGCAGGGTTCACGCCCGTCATGAGCAGGGTCTCGGTGCGCGCGGCCACGTCTTCGCCCAGGCTTTCCTCCATCTTGGCCAGCACGTCCTCGCCGTCGGATATCATCATGTCGAGGATATCCTTGAAGCTGGCCGTCTGCGATTCGTCAAGCAGCGGGATGGGAACCACGTACACCAGATCGAGGTGCATGTCGGGATCGGGCGCAGCCAGGGCCTCCGCCAGCTCGAGCGCGCGCCGGGCGCCCTCGGACTCGTCCACGGCCACCAATACCTTGTTGATCTTCATGTCGCGCTCCTTTCGCGCACGTCCGCTTCGAACGCGCTTGTCGCCGGCGAGCTTCCTTCACTGACAGTATAAAGGTTTTGGCAGGCTGCGTGCGTCGTTGTTCGGAGGCGGTTGCCTGGACGGCGCGCGGCGGGCTGCATCGCGGTTTGCCAACGGCTCGGTTATCGCACGGCGCAAGGAAGCCCGCGCGACAGGGTATGCGCGCGAGCAAGACGTACGATGGGCACAGCGCGCGCAAAGCGCGCACCCACCAGAATCAACCCGTTGCGCCGTAGGCGCGTGCACGCGGCACCCGGCCGCGCGGGCCCCGAGGAAAGGAAGAGCCATGGACCAGGTAGATGCGGCGATCATAGGATTCGGAGCAGCCAGCAAGCCCTTGGCGCTCGACTTGGCGAGCGCGGGCCTCACCGTCGCCGTGATCGAGCGCTCGAGCCGCATGTACGGCGGGGCCTGCGTCAACACCGCCTGCCTCCCCTCGAAGATGCTCGTGCATGCAGCGGCCGTGAGCGCGTTCGAAGGCGGCGAGTTCCCGGCGCGTGCCGAGCGCTACGAGGCCGTGATCGACGAGAAGAACGAGGCCACGGCCCGCCTTCGCGAGCGGAGCTACCGCACGCTCGCCGACAACCCGCGCATCGAGGTCATCGACGGCGAGGCAACGTTCGTCGATGCCACGCACCTGTCCGTGCGCACGGCCGACGGCGAGCGCCAGCTGGAGGCGGCGCGCACGTTCATCGACACCGGCTCCGTGCCCGCGCTGCCCGACATTCCCGGTGCGGACGGCAAGCGCGTGTACACGAGCGAGTCGCTGCTGGACGTGAAGATACTCCCCGAGCGCACGGTCATCGTGGGCGCCGGCTACGTGGGGCTGGAGTTTGCCTCGCTGTTCGCCGACTTCGGCGTTGACGTGACGGTGCTGCAGGGCGGGGAGGATTTCCTGCCGCGCGAGGACGCCGACATGGCGCGCGCCGTGCGCGAGAACTTCGAGCAGCGAGGCATCGAGCTCATGCTGGGCGCGCAGGTGAAGAGCCTGGAAGACGATGTGGCGCAGGTGCTGGTCATAGCCGACGTAGATGGCAAGGAAGTGCGCCTGCCCGGCGACTTCGCACTCGTGGCCACGGGGCGGCGCCCCGCCACGGACGGCCTGAACCTCGAGGCCGCCGGCGTGCAGGTGGACGGGCGCGGCGCCATCGTCACCGACGAGCACCTGCGCACCACCGCGCCGAACATCTGGGCCATGGGAGACGTGACGGAGCCGCAGCAGTTCACCTACGTGTCGTACGACGACTACCGCATCGTGGCCTCCGACGTGCTGGGCGACGGCACGAAGACGAAGGGCACCCGCGGTGCCGTGCCGTCCTGCATCTTCGCCGACCCGCCGCTCGCCCACGTCGGCCTGACCGAACAGGAGGCGCGCGACCAGGGGTTCGACGTGGCCTGCGCCGTCATGACGGCCGACGACCTGCCGAAGGTGCCGCTCTTGGGCAAGGAGGCGCTGCTCATGAAGGGCATCGTGGACAACGCCACAGAGCGCGTGCTGGGCATCCACCTGTACTGCTCGGGCGCGCCCGAGATCGTGAACCTGGCGAAGCGCTTTCTGGACGACGGCTGCACCGCCGCCGACATCCGCGACGCCGTGTTCACCCACCCCACCGTCACGGAGGAGCTGAACAACCTGTTCGCGAAGGTGGCGGGGTAGGCGCAAGAGGCAAGCACGGGCGGCGGAGCTTGATGCAGGATGGCGCCGTTGCCGGCCATCGTGCAGACCGTCGGCGTTGCCGGCCAGCCACGCAGGCTGCGCCGCGGTCGGAAGAGGATTTTGCCGAAGCCCCTGCCGGTATAAGTGGCGGACGACGCGAGGCCGTGCTATAATGCAGGCGAGCCGCAGGGAGCTGCTAACTCCCCACGGCTCTCGAATCGCTTCGGCGGTTTGGTCTTACTTTGGGGGCTCCCCGTCCTTGCGGATTGGGAGCCGCTCCAGTATTACAGCCACTAACTGCACCGTACTGGCAGCCAGCTCGAGGATTGCCACCGCCATAAGCACCAAATCGGTCATGGTTTCCACCACCCTTCCGTTTCGCCCAACACGCGGGGATAGGAGTGGAAAGGGGTGTGGAACCGCGCCGCCTCCGCGCTTCGTGGCATGTATCCTACCGCCGCAACCTTGCACCGCGACCGTCAGTAAGGCCCGTGCAAAACCGCGAGAACCTTGCGCGGTTCCGACGCAGCATTCCGCCAGATCTTGCGGGGAGCTAACGAGAATCTAGCAGAATCCCCCTTTGTTTTCGCTTGCGTCGCTCGCGGGAGAAATCCTACTGACCGTGTTGACTTTTAGAACTGTATGCTTTATTGTTACAGTCAATAACTGTATCTGAAATGGATACAATAAATGGGAAGGCGTAGGAGGGAGCGGATATGAGAAAAAACAGGACCAGGGGCAGGTCGCTCATCATGGTCGCAGGAGCGCTCGCCTTGACGGCGACGCTCGCGTTGGCGGCCTGCAGCGCGCAGACCGGCGGCATGACGGGCAGCCCGGACACGGGCGAGGGTACCCGATCGGGCGCGGATGCCGGTACGGGCTCGGGCGCGGATGCCGGCAGGGGCGCAAGCGCCTACCATAAGATCACGGCGGAAGAGGCCAAGGCCCTCATCGACGAGGGAGGCGTTACCGTGGTTGACGTGCGCACGCCCAAGGAATACGCCGACGGGCACGTGCCCGGCGCCCTCAACATCCCGAACGAGGATATCGGGTCGACGCAGCCCTCGCAGCTGGGCAGCACCGACGACAAGCTCATCGTGTACTGCCGCACCGGCGTGCGCAGCAAGCAGGCCTCCGACAAGCTGGTTGCCCTGGGCTTCACCGAGGTAAACGACATGGGCGGTATCGTCGACTGGCCTTACGGCACCGTGGCCGGCTCCACGCCGGACGGCGCCTAGCCGCGGCGCAAGCACCGTCCTCCCGCATTCCAACCCCCTCCCGCTCTCCCGGCTTGCACGGCACGCCGATCGCAGAACCGGGGGCGTCGGGGAGCGTGCCGCCACGACCGAACTCGTAGTTGTGTGGGCAAACGCAACCTCGACGAGTCGCGCCACGCCGGCACGCTCCCCGACGCCCCCGGCCCTGCGAGCACCACGAGCACCACGAGCAGCGAACCATCCCCCTTTCCTGAAAGGAAACATCATGAGACAAGTCGACGCAGCCGTCATAGGATTCGGCAAGGGCGGCAAGACGCTGGCGGGCGCGTTCGCCGCAGCGGGCAAGACGGTGGCACTGGTTGAGAAGTCTCCGAAGATGTACGGCGGCACCTGCATCAACGTGGCCTGCATCCCCACGAAGTCGCTCGTGCATTCCGCCGCGCTGTCGGCAGCGCAAGGCGGCACGTTCAGCGAGCGTGCCGCGCGCTACGCGACCGCCGTCGACGAGAAGGATCGCGTGACCGGCCTGTTGCGCAGCAAGAACTACCGCAAGCTGGCCGACCTGCCAAACGTGGAGGTGGTGGACGGCACGGCCTCGTTCGCCGACGCGACGCACCTGACCGTGGCCAAGCCGGACGGCACCCGGGAAACCATCGAGGCCGCGCAGGCGTTCATCAACACGGGGGCCCGCCCGTTCGTGCCGCCCATCCCCGGCGTCGACGGACCGCGCGTGCACGTGAGCGAGACGCTGCTCGACGTGCGCACGCTGCCCGAGCGCCTGGTCATCATCGGCGGCGGCTACATCGGCATGGAGTTCGCCTCGATGTACGCCAACTTCGGCTCGCAGGTCACGGTCGTGCAGAACGAGGACGCGTTCCTGCCCCGCGAAGACGCCGAGATAGCCGCGGCCGTGCTGGACAGCGTGGAAGGGCGCGGTATCCGGGTGATCCGCGGAGCGGGCGTGCGGCGCATCGACGACGAAGCCGACCAGGCCGTCGTGACGGTGGAGATCTCCGGCGCCGAGGAACGCCTGCCCGCCGACGCCGTGCTCGTGGCCACCGGCCGCCGCCCCAACGTGGACGGCCTCAACCTCGAGGCGGCCGGCGTGGAGCTCACCGAACGCGGCGCCGTGCGCACCGACGAGCACCTGCGCACCACCGCGCCGAACATCTGGGCGCTGGGCGACGTGGCGGGCGGCTTGCAGTTCACCTACATCTCGCTCGACGACTCCCGCATCGTGAAGGCGGACGTGCTGGGCGACGGCGCGCGAACCACGGCGAACCGCGGCACCGTGCCTTACAGCGTGTTCCTGGACCCGCCGCTCTCGCGCGCGGGCATGACCGAGCAGGAGGCGCGTGCCGCCGGCTTCGACGTGAAGGTGGCGAAGCTGCCCGCCGCGGCCATCCCGAAGGCGCAGCTGCTGCAGAAGCCCACGGGGCTGTTGAAAGCCGTTGTCGATGCCGGCACCGGCCGCATCCTGGGCGCCCATCTGTTCTGCGAGGAGTCTTACGAGATGATAAACACAATAAAGCTGGCCATGGATGCCGGGCTTCCCTACCAGGTGCTGCGCGACGCCGTGTACACGCATCCCACCATGAGCGAGGCGTTCAACGACCTGTTCGCGCAAGTAGGGTAGCACGCGGCCCTGCGCCCGTGGCGGTGCGGGTGCAGATCCCGTGCGGCCCTGCACCCTCGCCGATGGCAGCCGCTTGCGCAGGGACGCGTGCGCCCCCGCGCAAGCGGCTGCCCGGTTTTTTCACCGCGCAGGGGAACTTCCGCTTGACAGGCCCCGCGAAGAGAATTACTGTTACCGTCATAAACTGTAATTATCTTAGATACATTTACGTCCTTCCCCCGCTCGCCGTGTCGGGAAGGGCAGGCGGGAGGACAGCATGGCAGACGGGGAAGGCTCGGTCAAAGTCATCATCACGGCCGAGGAGCAACGGGCGCTCGACTCGGGCGCCTACCACCTGATCTCAAGCGAGGCCGCCGAGGACCTGGTCGACCGGGGCGGCGTGACCATCCTGGACGTGCGCTCGCCGCAGGAGTACGGCGACGGGCATCTGCGCGATTCGCTGAACATGCGCTACGACAGCTTCGACCAGCTTCCTCCGGAGCTCGAAGGGCTCGACCGCGATGCCCCGGTGCTCGCCTACTGCCGCACCGGCAACCGCGCCCGGAAAACCTGCGCGCAGCTCATCAACAACGGCTTCACCAACGTGTACAACATGGACAAGGGCATCCTCGACTGGGCCGGCGTGACGGTAGCCTGGTAGACGGCTCCCGCGCCGCGGACTCGAGCGCGCGGAACCTGCGGCAACCCGCCCAGGCCGGTGTGCCCCGCCGAGGGAGCGCCAGGCCGCGCGCCGCAGGTGCGCCGCCCGAGTCCGCGGCGCCGCCCGTCAGGCCGCAGCCGCGCCCTTCGCATCCTTGCCGTGACGCTTGCCATGCACGAACACGATGGTCCCCACGAGCGACACGCCCAGCAACGCTGCCTGCAGGCCGAACGACACGCTGAACCCGTGCATGCTCACACCCGCCCCGGCAACCACCGCCGCGCCCGCCGACGCGTGCGCCACCACGGCCACCATGACCGACGAGCCCAGGGACCCGCAGATCTGCCGCAGCGAGTTCACGATGGCCGTGCCCTGGGGAAGGTCGTCCCCGCCCAGGTCCGTCATGCAGTACGCCGTCATGGGCATGAGAATGAACGCCACGCCCACCATGCGCACCAGGTACAGGGCCGCCACCAGCACCACGGGCGTTGAATCCGAGAAGAACATGAACGAGGCCGTGCCCGCTATGAGAAGCGAGAAGCCCGCGATGCCCACGAGCTTGCCGCCGAAGCGGTCGAACAGGCGCCCCGTCACCGGGTTCAGCAGCGGCATGCACAGCGCACCCGGCAGCAGCGTGAGCCCCGACTGCGTGGCCGAGAACCCGTGGATCTCCTGCAGGTAGAGCGGAACCTGCAGAGCCGACGCCATCATGGCCATCTGCGCCACCACCAGCAGCAGCACCCCCGTGCGGAACACGCGGTTGCCGAACAGCCTAAGCTTCAAATACGGCTTGCGCAGGCGCATCTGCCGCACGGCGAACACCGCCACCAGCGCCACGCCCGCGAGCGTGGGCCCGAAGGCGCGCGCATCGAGGAACCCGAACTGCTCGAGGCCCGTCACTCCCACCATGAACACGACCAACCCGAACGTGTACAGCAGCACGGACGGCACGTCGAGCGCGATGCGCTCGTGCCTGCCCACGTCGCGCACCACAAGCGACGAGGCCAGAAGCGACGCCACGGCCACGAAACCCAGCAGCAGGAAGATGGTGCGCCATCCGAGCGCATCCGTGATGATGCCCGACAGCGTGGGACCCACGACCGGCGCGAACCCGAACACCAGCCCCACCAGGCCCAGGGCCTGGCCGTACTGGTCCTTCGGGTAGATCTCCAGCGCCACCACCTGGATGAGGGGCATGAGCACGCCCGTGCCGCACGCCTGCATGAGCCGTGCAGCCAGCAGCAGCGGGTAGGCCGTGGCGTTGTACGCGAGCGCGCAGCCAGCCGCGAAGAGGGCGAGCGCGCCCAGGAACAGCCAGCGCACGTTGCAGCGGGTGATGAGGAACGCCGAGAACGCGGCCACGATGCCCAACGTGTACATATACGACGTGGTAAGCAGCTGCCCCAGCGTGGCATCCACGCCGAACTCGCGCATAACAGCAGGAAGGGCGCTCGTGAGCATGCTCTGGCTGACTGAGGCCACGAAGGTGCCCACCAGCATGGCGACCAGCACCACCTTCGGGCTGAACTGTTTTTCGACGAACGGCATGCCTTGATCATACGCCCGCTGGCAACCGCGTGTCAAAGAACGGTCGGCCAACGTGCGCTGTCAACCCTTTCAACTACATTTTAACCGTATTGACATGGGGTTACGGTCAAACGACGATAACAGCGCCAACTATTTTCAAAGGAGAGGAGACCACCCATGGCGGTCGAGGCGTACTGCATGAAGTGCAAGGAGAAGAAGGTCATGGCTGACCCCGTGGCCAGTACCACGAAGAACGGCAAGCCCATCACGAAGGGCACGTGCCCCGTGTGCGGCAGCACGATCTGCCGCATCGGCAAAACCAAGTAACGGCCGGCAGAGGAATCGGCGCGCCCGCAAGCAACCGCGCATCGCGGGCGCGCACAGGCAAGAACGCATCGGGCCCGTGCAGCGCATGAGCCCGCGCAAGCATTCGCTTATCGAAAGCAAGGGGAGCCTCAATATGGAAGCATCATCGATGAAAAAGTACGCCGCAGAGGCGTTCGGCACGTTCGTGCTCACGCTGTTCGGCTGCGGCAGCGCCGCCGTGGCAGGCGCGACGCTAGGCACGCTCGGCATAGCCATGGCGTTCGGCCTTTCCATCGTGGCGATGGCGTTCGTCATCGGCAACGTGTCGGGGTGCCATATCAACCCGGCCGTATCGTTCGGCCTGTTCCTGGACAAGCGCCTGTCGGGCAAGGACCTCGTGGGCTACTGGGTCGCGCAGTTCGTCGGCGGCATCGTGGCCGCGGCCGTGCTCGCGCTCGTCATAAGCATGTGCGACCTGGGAGGCGTGGCTGCCACGGGCCTTGGCTGCGACGGCTACGGAGCCGCGTCCGCCGTGGGAATATCCCTGGTGGGAGCCCTTATCGTCGAGGTGATCCTCACCTGCATCTTCGTGCTCAGCGTGCTGGGCTCGACAGCCGACGAGCGCACGGCGCCCTACGCCGGCATCATCATCGGCCTCACGCTGGCGTTCGTGCACATCATGGGCATTCCGCTTACGGGCACGTCCGTGAACCCGGCACGCAGCTTCGGCCCGGCCCTTATGATGGCCGTCTCCGGCGATGCCGGCGCGCTTTCGCAGGTGTGGGTATTCATCGCGGCCCCGCTCGCAGGCGCCGCGCTGGCCGCGCTCATCTGGATGGGGCTTAAAAAGCGCAAGTAGCGAGAAGGTGCGGTATGAAAGTTTCGCCTCGTCGTCTGTCCCGGGTCGAGCGTAAGGCAAGGGCTCTGCCCTTGCCTTACGGCGAGACCGCCTCGTAGGGCAGAGCCCTTGTCCTGCGAGGCGGTCCCCAGGCCGGGCTTGCGTTCTGGGAGTTTAGATGCAGCCCGTCGTTAAAGGGAGCCTTCGGACGCGCTACTTCAGGAACGGAAGCCCGCCGTCGCCCAAGCGCAGCTTCTCCACCACGGATCGCATCATGGCACCGCGTCCCTTAAGGCAGACAAGGCAGATGGGCACGGGCACGGCGTCTTCCGGCGCCAGCACGCGCACCGTCAGGGAAGGGTCAACGCGGCCGAGCGCGGGAATGCCCGTCGTGAAGATGATGCCTCCCTCGCTAAGGAACCGCACGACATCCGCAAGCGCCAGCTCGACGAAATTCAAGTGCGCATCCTGTTCGCGGTAGTGCTCGACGATGGTGTCGTTCGCGTCGTCGAACCAGCTTGAAAGGCCCATGGGATACCGCGCGAGGTCTTCCAGGCTGACGACGTCCTTCTGGGCGAGCGGATGCCGCGAGCCCATCATGACGCCTGCCGGAACGGTGCCCACGGGGAAGCACTCCACATCGCCATGGCGGAACGCCCCTACGGTGACGATGGCATCGTACGTGCCGTCCGCAAGCCCTTCGAATCCTGCCTCTCCCGTGGCAAGCTCGTACGTCACCTCGATACCGAGACGTGCCCGCGTGAACGAGGCCGTGTTCTCGCGCACCATCTCGTTGCCGGGAAAGGCCGGCGTGTTCAGCGCAAGCCGAAGTCGATCGGGCAGGCCGCCGCGCTCGCCGTAAGACCGGGCGAACGCCTCCAAGCTGTCGAACCCGGCGATAACATCAAGCGCCTTCTTGCCGAACTCCTGGCAGAACGGCGTGGGACGCATGCCGCGGCTCTCGCGCACGAACAGGCGCTGGCCCAGCTCGCGCTCGAGGTCGGCGATGGCCTTCGACACCGCCTGCACGGTTACGTACAGGTCTTTCGCCGCCGCGGTCAGACTGCCGTGCTCGACGACCGCGGTCAAGTATGTGATTTGCTTTATGTTCAACGACGCACCCTATCGTACCGAGAACGAGCGTAACAGCGTGCCATTGTACCCGGCCCTCCCTGCCGCCCACCGATCAGAAAAACCCTTCAAATATTTTTTCAAGTCGCCCTACGATTTGCCATGGCAGAGATACGAACACCGTATCGCACGCTTCCTCATCGAGGGGACGAGGCGATCCCTCCCCCTCCGACCACGATCAGCTCGCTCGCAAGCCAACGCTCGAAGGCAAGGTAAGCCGGCGACTTGCGGTCTTTCATGCTTACCAGGCAGAGGGGAATGGCAACCGCGTCGCCGGAGGCCAGAGGCTTGATGACCGTACCAGGGTACATCTCGCCCAATGCCGGGATATGCACCATGAGGCACACGCCATGATGGACCTCGAGATGCTCGTCGAACTTCTCCGGTATGATCGGCACGAACATCGCGTCCACCTTACGCCTGCGGTACACCGCGACGATGGACTCGTTGAAGCTGTCGAATTCCTGCGACACTGCAATGGGATAGTCCGAAAGATCGGCCAAGCTCACCTCGTCCTGACCGGTCAGGGGATGCGACTTGGACATAACCACCCCCGGTGCGACCGTCCCAACCGGCATGCAGTCGGTATCGGGAGTCGAAAGCGTGCCGATGGTGATGAGCGCATCATAGTCGCCTGCCCGCAACGAGAACAATCCTTGCGTGCCGGTCTCCAGCATCACGGTCGAATCGAGGCCGAGGCCCCGGTTCGCGAACAAGGCTATGCTCGCGCAAGCCTGCTCGTAACCGTAAAACGCAGGCGAGCACAGCGCGAGGCGAAGCGCATCGGGAAGGACGCTCTCGTGATAGAGCTTGGCGAAGGCCTCCAGCTCGCCGAAATCATCCAGAACCGGCAAGGCCTTTTGATAGAACGCCTTGCCGAACGGCGTGGGATGCACGCCGCGGCTCTCGCGCACGAACAGGCGCTGGCCCAGCTCGCGCTCGAGGTCGGCGATGGCCTTCGACACCGCCTGCACGGTTACGTACTGACCCTTTGCCGCCGCGGACAGACTGCCGTGCTCGACGACCGCGGCAAAGTAGCGGATCTGCTTGATATTCAACGACTTTGCCCCCAAACGCTCCTCGTTACCCTATCCTTTGAACTTTACAGCGACAAATGTCACCTTTTCATGCAGCCAAGCTCATTCAACTTCTTTTGAAACCTTACGGTTGCAGAGCTGTGGCGCGGGACAGCAGCCCGACTGCACCAGATAGCGGCCGCCAGCCCGAAGAGAGGCTGCATGCCGCCCCCTGCGCATTGCCCGGCCCGCGACGCATCCCGCTGCTTGGAAGGTTTGTGGCGAACGCCTGGGTCGGCGGACCCCCTGGCTGCGAAGCGATACCATGGAGCCATCATCGGGGCGAGCGAAAGGGCCGCATGGGCATCCTCAAACAGGGCGACTGCGCCGACGTGCAGCGCGTGGGCGTCCCGCGGGCGCTGCTGTACTACCGCTACGGCACGCTGTGGGAGACGTTTTTCGGCGAGCTGGGGCGCGAGGTGGTGCTGAGCCGCCCGACGGACCGCGCGCTCATGGAGGCGGGCGAGGCATTGTCCGTGGACGAGTGCTGCCTGGCGTCGAAGGCCTACCTGGGACACGCCGAGAGCCTGCTGGGCTCCTGCGACGCGCTTTTCGTGCCGAGCATGGGCAACCTGGGGCGGCGCCAAGGGTTCTGCACGAAGTTCCAGGCGCTGCCCGACCTGGTGGCGAACACCTTCCGCGACCGCGGCGTGCGCGTGGCTTCATGCCTGGCAGACGCACTGGAGGGGCGCTCGTCGCTGCGCGACGCGTTCCTCGAGCTGGGCGGGCGCTTCGGCGCCAGCCCGCGCGAAGCGAAGCGGGCCTGGAGGGCGGCATCGCACGCCCAGGAGCGCGCCGATCGCACGGCGGCGGGCGCGCAGGAGCGGCTGCTGGCCTCGCTGGAGGCCACGCAGGGCGCGGGGCGGCCGTTGGCCATCCTGCTGGTGGCACACCCCTACCTGGCGCACGACCCCTACCTGGGCGGCAGCGTGACGGATGCGCTCGAACGCCTGGGCGCCACGGTGCTCTACGCCGACGAGGCCGACCACGGGCGCGCGCTCAAGGCCAGCTTCGACTTCTCGGACACCATGCCCTGGGTGGTGAACCGCGAGCTTGTCGGCGCTATCCTGCTGCTGCACGAGCGCATCGACGGCATCGTGCTGGTGAGCGCATTCCCCTGCGGGCCCGACTCCATGACCGACGACGCCATCATGCGCTGCATCCAGGGCAAGCCCATCCTGAATCTCACCATCGACGCTCAGAGCGGCACCGCCGGCCTCGAGACCCGCATCGAGAGCTTCATGGACATCCTGCGCTACCAGAAGAAGGGGGGCTACGTGCATGGCTAACCTCGAGGGAAGCGCCCGGGACCGCGGCAGGTCGAACAGCGGCACGACAGGGGCCGGGGAAATCGCAGGGACCGAGGACGACGCGAGGTTTCGCGACGGCACGGCAGGCATTGCGGGAATCCCGGATGCGGAGGCCGGAAGCGCCCTGGAGATCGGCCGGGCGGACGGCTCGGACGACACGCTGCGCGCCCGCACCGCCGTGTTCTTCGAGCGCAAGCGCCCGCCGCGACTTGTGCTGCCTCATCCGCGCCGCCGCCCGAAGCGCGACCGCCACGCCCGAACGCGCGCGGCCTTCCTACGCTACAGCTACTACGACATCGTGTTCAAGTTCTTCGTGGAGCACGTGCTTGACGCCGACTACCTGCCCCTGCCCGAGCCCACCAAGCGCACGGTGGAGCTGGGCAGCCGCAACTCCGGCGATTCGGTATGCGCCCCCTTCAAGCACATCCTGGGCGACTACATCGAGGCCTTGGAGCTGGGCGCGGACGTGCTCGTGCAGTTCGCCGGCCCCTGCCGGCTGGGCTACTACGGCGAGCTGCAGGAGTCCATCCTACGCGACATGGGCTACGAGTTCGAGATGCTGAACTTCGCCACCGTCACGGGCAAGCCGCTCACGGACTACATCGAAGCGTGCAAGAAGAAGGTGAACCCGAACCTGTCGGTGCCGCACGGCGTTCGCGGGATGCTGGCCGCGTTCAAGATGATCGAGTTCCTGGACGAGGCGCAGGACTTCTACCTGGCGCATGCCGGGTTCGAGGTCGAGCACGGGTCGTTCGACCGGGCGCTGGCCGCCTACCACGCCGAGATGCGCGCCACGGCAAACGAGCGCGATATCGCCGAGGCGCAGCGCCGCGGGCTGGAGTCGCTGCGCGGGCTGCCGGTGTGCCGCCCGGCGCGCCCCGTGCGCGTGGGCGTGGTGGGCGAGTACTTCACCGCGGCCGACCCGCATTCCAACCTGGGACTGGAGCGCAAGCTGCTCGACCTGGGCGTGGAGGTGCACCGGCAGCTGAACATGACGAACCGCAACCTGCGCTACAACGAGAGGAACCTGCGCACGGGCATTTCCGACTACGTGCGCTACGACATGGGACCCACGTCCAGCATGACCATCGCCGCCGCGCTGAGGTACGCGCAGGAGGGCTTCGACGGCGTGGTGCACTTGAAGTCGTCGGGTTGCACGCCGGAGGTGGACTGCATCCCCGTGCTGCAGCAGGTCAGCCGCGACACGGGCCTGCCCATCCTGTACCTGAGCTACGACTCGCAGACCAGCGACACCGGGCTGGACACCCGGCTCGAGGCGTTCTACGACATGCTGGCCATGAAGAAGGAGAAGACGATATGACGGAGCAGGAAGAAACTGGCCTGACCACCGACGTCGGCGAGGTGCCCTCCGGCGCCGAAGATTGCCGTGAAAAGCAGACGAAGCGTGTTTCTGCACGTGAGGAGGGCTTGGAGCGGCAAGGTTCGGCGCCGGAGGGCACCGCAGCGTCGGGCATTCCGCTCGTCTCGCCAGGGCGAGCGGAATGCTTCCTGGGAATAGACATCGGGTCCATCTCCACGAAGGGCGTCATCGTGGACGCCGACCGCGCCATCGTGGCGCGGTCGTACCTGTGGACGGAGGGCAACCCGACGGATGCGGCGCGGCGGGTGGTGGCCGACCTGGGCGCGCAGATCGACCATGCGACCATGCGCGTGCGCGCCGTGGGCACCACCGGAAGCGCACGGCGCCTCGTGGGGGCCATGCTGGGCGCGGCCGTGGTGAAGAACGAGATCACCGCGCACGCCGTGGGCACGACGTACCTGCATCCGGACGTGCGCACCATCCTGGAGATAGGCGGGCAGGACTCGAAGATCATCTGCGTGGAGAACGGCATAGCCGTGGACTACGCCATGAACACGCTGTGCGCGGCCGGCACGGGCGCGTTCCTGTCGAGCCAGGCGGCGCGGCTTGGCGTGGAGGTGGAGGAGTTCGGGGAGATCGCGCTGGCATCGAAGCGGCCGGCCAACATCGCGGCGCGCTGCACCGTGTTCGCCGAGAGCGACCTGGTGCACAAGATACAGGTGGGCTACGCGCGCGAGGACATTATCGCGGGGCTCTGCCGCGCGGTAGCGTCGAACTACCTGAACAACGTGGGCAAGGGCAAGAAGATCGTCGCACCCGTGGTGTTCCAGGGCGGCGTGAGCAAGAACGTGGGCGTGGTGCGCGCGTTCGAGGACATGTTGGGGATGAGCGTGCTCGTGGACCCCGACGGCCACCTGATGGGCGCGTTCGGCGTGGCACTGCTGGCCGCCGAGGCGAGTGCGGCGGAGGCCGGCACGGGGTCGACGGGCGCGGGCGCATCCTCGCGCACCGCCGACTGCGAGGCGTTCGACTTCCAGGCCGTAGGAGACTTCGCGTTCAAGACGCGCGAGATCGAGTGCGCCAAGTGCGCGAACCACTGCGAGATCATCTGCGTCTACCGCGACGAGCAGCTCATCGACTCCTGGGGCAACCGCTGCGACCAAGGAGCCGTGCGGGCGGGATAGTGGATTTCGCAAATTCTGAAAGAAAATTTTCGAAATTTGCAAAGTTTCATCATCGATGCCGCCTCCGCAGGACATGGCATCCACGGCACGCACGGCACATGCCTTCGCCTGCCTACGCCGCCTCGTTTAGCTCAACCAGTGCACACGGTCCTCGGCATAGCGGTCCTTGCCCTTGGCGCGTGGCTCGGACTCCGGATAGCCCAACGCGATGACGGCAAACGGCTCCAGCCCCGCCGGCGCACCCACGATCTCGGACACGGCGGCCATGCGCTCCGGCTCAGGCGCGATGCCCATCCACACGGCGCCGAAGCCAAGGTCGACGGCCTCCAGCAGGATGTTCTCCACGCAGGCGCTCATGTCCTGCACGGCGATCTCGGGAAAGCGCAGGCCCTCCGTGCGCATGCACGGCACGATGGCGCAAGCAGCGCCGGCCGCCGGTTTCGCATAGGGGCTGGCCTCGGACAACAGCTGCAACGTGGCCCGGTCGCGGGCCACGTAGAACTCCCACGGCTGCTGGTTGCCACCCGAAGGTGCTGCCATGCCCGCACGCAGCAGGGCGCGCACCTCGTCATCGGTCATCGGATCGTCCGTGAACCTTCGCACGCTCGCCCGTTTGAAAATCACATCTGCCATGGGTCCTCCTAGCGCTCGGCTTCGTCATGCGCCGATGATAGCGCTTTCCGCACAGTAGCGCGCGGCACGTGCGAGAACGGGAAACAAGTCGATAACAAAGGAGGGCGAGGCGCGCCTTCCCTCGGATGTTTCACGTGAAACATCCGTTCGCGCGGAGCGCGAATACGGGTGCGCTCCGCAGGAGCCGCGCCCCTCGCGCGCCAGCGCGAGAACAACCGTGCAGGTGGCATGGGCGGGAAGCGCAGCTGCCCGCCCATGCGCCCGGAGGGCGCATAACTGCCGCGCAGGTTGCCCGTGCGGGCGCGCAGCGGCCACACGCTCATGCGCCAGCGCGAGAAGGAGCTCGCAGGTAGGAGCCGGAGCGTCCGCAGCCGGGGCGCCCGCAGGGCGCCCCTTCGCGCCGGAGGCGCGAAAATGGCCGTGCAGGTTGGCGTAGTAAGTCAGCGAGAAGCCCCCTGGTGCCCGAGATTGGCGGGATCGCGGAGGTGAAGCGTACTTCGGTACGCGAACCTCCGGGATCGCGGCAAGATCGGGTGCCAGGGGGCTTCGCAGCGTCGAGTCGTTCCGGCGGCCGGCAGGCCGTCGGAACCTGATTACATCAGCTTCGCGACGTTCTGGGCGAAAGCGACCGGATCGTCGATGGGCATGCCCTCAACCAGCAGCGCCTGGTTGTACAGCAGGTCGGCGTAGAGGCGCACCTTGTCGGCGTCACCGGCCTCGTGGGCGGCCTTCAGCGTGTCGAACACCGGGTGCTTGGCATTCAGCTCCAGCACGCGCTGCGACTTCACGCCGTCGGGGCCCTCGGGGCCCTTCGACAGCACGCGCTCCATCTCCAGCGACACGGGGCCCTCGGTGGTCACGCACGCAGGCGCGTCGGTGAGGCGCGCGGACACGGCCACCTTCGTCACCTCGTTGCCGAGCGCGTCCTTCAGCGCCTTGAACAGGTCCTCGTTCTCCTTCGTGGCCTCTTCGGCTTCCTTCTTCTCATCCTCGGTGGCGAAGTCGAGGTCGCCGGACGCCACGTTCTTGAGCTCCTTCGCGCCCTCGCCGTCCTCGTTCGCACCGTAGTCACGCATGGCGGTGAAGCAGAACTCGTCCACGTCCTGCGTGCACAGCAGCACGTCGTACCCCTTGCCCAGCACCGTCTTCACGATGGGCATCTTGTTCAGGCGCTCTACCGAATCGCCGGCGGCGTAGTAGATGGCCGGCTGGTCCTCGGGCATGGCCTCGAAGTACTCGGCCAGCGTGACCAGCTTGTCCTGCTTCGCGGAGTAGTACAGCAGCAAGTCGGCCAGCGTGTCCTTCTGCGAGCCGTAGCTGGCGTAGATGCCGTACTTCAGACCGCGGCCGAAGTTCTCGAAGAACGCCTCGTAGCCTTCGCGGTCGTTGTCGCGCATGTCCTCGAGGTCCGACGTGATCTTCTTCTCGATCTTCTTGGCGATGGCGCGCAGCTGGCTGTTGTGCTGCAGCGTCTCGCGGCTGATGTTCAGCTGCAGGTCCTGGCTGTCCACCACGCCGTGCACGAAGTTGTAGTAGTCGGGCAGCAGCTCCTCGCACTTCTCCATGATAAGCACGTTGGAGCTGTAGAGCGCGAGGCCCTTCTGGTAGTCGCGGCTGTACAGGTCGAACGGCGCGCGGCTCGGCACGAACAGCAGCGCGTCGTAGGACAGCGCGCCCTCCGCGTGCACGGAGATGGTGCGGGCCGGGTCGGCGAAGTCGTGGAAGTCGGCCTTGTAGAACTCGTTGTACTCCTCCTGGTCGACCTCGGACTTGCGGCGCTTCCAGATGGGGATCATGGAGTTCACCGTGTCGAGCTCCTGGTAGTTCTCGAACTGCGGCACGTAGTCGTCGCCGGCATCTTCGGGCTTGGGCAGCTCGCGCGACTTCGTCACCTCCATGCGGATGGGGTAGCGCACGTAGTTGCTGTAGCGCTTGACCAGGTCTTTTAGGCCGTACTCGGACAGGTAGCCGTCGTAGGAGTCCTCGTCGGTGTTGTCCTTGAGCGTGATGATGACGTCGGTGCCGTGCTCGGCGCGCTCGGCCGGCTCGATGGTGTAGCCCTCCACGCCGTCGCTCTCCCAGGCCCAGGCCTCGTCGCTGCCGTAGGCCTTCGACACCACGCGCACGCTCTTGCCCACCATGAACGAGGAGTAGAAGCCCACGCCGAACTGGCCGATGATGTCCACGTCGTCGCCCTGCACCTCGTCGTTCTCCATCTTGAACGCCATGGAGTCCGAGTGCGCGATGGTGCCCAGGTTGCGGTCGAGCTCGTCCTTCGTCATGCCGATGCCGCTGTCGCTCACGGTGACGGTGCGGGCGTCCTTGTCGAAGCTCACCTGGATGGCAAGCTCGTCCTTGGAGAGCTCGATGGACTTGTCGGTGAGGCTCTTGAAGTAGAGCTTGTCCACCGCGTCCGACGCGTTCGAGACGAGCTCGCGCAGGAATATCTCGCGGTTCGTGTAGATGGAGTTGATCATGAGGTCGAGCAGCTTCTTGCTCTCTGTTTTGAACTTGCGCATGGCGGCGTCGCTTCCTTTCGGGTACGTTCCTTCGTCAAGCGGTCGGACTGCCCTGTGTGCTAGCAGTCCAAGCCTTCGAGTGCTAAAACGAGATTTTAGTACGACGCGGGGCGATGTCAAGGAGGGTGGGCGGCAATTCCAAACAACGCCTAAGCGGCAGAGGAATACCGCCGAGAGACTGCTGATCCGCCCTGTGAAGCGCTCCGCAGGGCAAGCGCCCTCATATCCCCCGTTCGCAGACAAGCAGCCACTTGCCGCCGGTGGAGGCGGCATGGGGGCAGCCTATGCAGGAAGGCTCCGAGCAGCGCTCGGCCGAGGGCGGGGCGTCGTGGGCGGCGGCGCGCAGCGCGGCGACGCCGGGGAGCGCGACGACGCCCAACGCCGAGCTGCCGCCCAGCGCCGAGCCCGCGGCGTTGTCCGCAGCCTCCATCGCGCGCAACATCAACCCTGCGAATTGGCGCATGCCCCGTGCCGTGGGATGCGTGCCGTCCAAGGCCTCGTAGTCGCGACCGAGTGCGCGCACATCGGCCACGCGGCAGCCGTGTGCGCGGGCCGCGGCGCGGATGGCGTCGTTGTATGCGTCGAAGGGCACGCCGCGCAGGCGGTAGGCGAACGTGGAGCCGTCGCGGCCGACCACGCGACCGGGGCAGAGCGTGCAGCACCACACCTCGGCCTGCGGGTAGGCCGTGCGCAGGCGCGCGAGCATCGACCCGTACGCAGCTCCGAACCGCTCGACCGCATCGGAGGCGGCCAGACCGGGCTCGCGCTGCTCGCCGAGCGCGTCGACGTCCAGGCAGGCCGGCAGCGCGTTGCCCCGTCCGGCCGCCTGCGCGTCGGCGCCGCCCCAGCCGTAGTCGTTGATGCCCATGAACACGAGGACCGCATCGGGGGCCTGCCCGTCGCGCGCGAGGGCCGCGACGCGCTCCGCGCTGTCGCCGGCCGGGAAGCCCGCGCCCTCCACCATGCTGCCCGAGAACGACCCGTTCGCCAGAAGCTCGCCGCCCAGCGCGTCGACCACCTGCGCCCACCACGTGTCGCGCGCCTCGCGCACGCCCGTGGCAGCGCAGCGCTCGCCCTCGTAGAACACGCGGAAGCCCGTCGGGTTGCATCCCTCGAACGTGCTGATGGAATCGCCCAGAATGGAGAACCGTCGCTTTCCCGCCATCGCCTCGGCCATGATCTCGAACTCCCTCGTCCTCGGGCGCTGAGCGCCCGTCCAACAACCATCACGCATTATAAGGCTCTCGAGCCCGGCGCCCACGGTGCCCAGGCAACCGTTTCCGGACAAACTGCGCTAACCGGGCGCAAGCGCGCAGGAGCGCGCTATGGTGGAGCTGCACCGCCGCGCGATCGCCGAGGCAGCTGCGACCGACGCAACTGCCGCCGCCGCAACCGCGCCTCCAACCGCAGCCATCGAAGGAGTTTCCATGGGCCAACCGGAATCTCGCAACCTGCACCTGACCGTAGGGAGCCTGCCCGTAGACGAGACGGTCCGCCGCCTCACAGACGAGCTGGCGGCGCGGTCCATCCCCGTGTTCGCCACGTTCGACCACGCGCAGAACGCCGAAGGAGCGGGCCTCGACCTGCGACCCACCACGGTCGTGGTGTTCGGCTCGCCCCAAGTTGGCACCGCGCTCATGCAAGCCGACCAGCGCATAGCGATCGAGCTTCCCCTGCGCATCTCCATCTGGGAAGACGAGGCGGGCCGCACGCAGATCGCGTTCCCCCAGATGAAGGAGCTTGCCGCCCGCTATGGCCTGGGCGACCTGCCCGTCATCGCGAAGATGCAGCAGCTCCTGGAAACCTTGGCCGGCCAAGCCGCGAGCAACCGATAGGCCCGGTTGCGCCGACCGTGCCCACCGAGATTGCGGCGACGATGCTGCCTTGAGCCCGACGCGCACGCCAATCTGCACGCTTTTCACCGATTATTGCATCTTCGACACTGGCAATTCGCTCTTCGCATCCCGCCCGTGAAGACTTGCGAACATTTCCCCATGTCGCTGTTGCTCTGCTTCCGAAAAAAGAGCGCTCCGAAAGGCCCCGATGCAATAATCCGGTGATTACTGTGCAAAAACCGTCGTCTCGACCTACGCCATCCCCAGCCACACGGTGATCTTCGGCACGTAGCCCATCACGAAGATCACCAAGATGAGCGCGGGTATGCCGAACTTCAGCCACAGCTTCAACCAGCGCGGGAAGCGGATGCCCTTGCCGGTGTCGGCCTCGGCCAGGAAGTTATCCCAGCCCCAGCCGCCCTTCGTCACGCAGAACAGCACGTAGAACAGACTGCCCAGCGGCAGCAGGTTGTTCGACACGATGAAGTCCTCGATGGACTGGATGTCGCCGATAGCCGGAATCTGCACGCCAGCCAGCACGTTGAACCCGAGGGCGCACGGCAGGCTGAGCACCGTCACGATGATGGCCGTGCGCGCGACGGCGGTCTTGCGCGTCCAACCCCACTTGTCCATCGACCAGCTGATGAGATTCTCGAACACCGCGATGATGGTGGACAGCGCGGCAAAGCTCATGAACACGAAGAACAGCGCGCCCCACAGCTGCCCCATCGGCATCTGGTTGAACACACTGGGCAGCGTGACGAACACGAGCCCCGGGCCGCTGTCGGGCTGCACGGCGAACGCGAAGCACGCGGGGAAGATGATGAGGCCCGCCACGAGTGCCACGGCAGTGTCGAGGCCGCAGATGCGCAGCGCCTCGCCGGTGAGCGAGCGCTCCTTGCCGATGTAGCTGCCGAAGATCTCCATGGCCGAGATGCCCAGCGACAGCGTGAAGAACGCTTGGCCCATAGCCGCGTACACCGCGTCGCCGAACGTTGCCCATTGTTCGGCGGTCGTGGTGCCGGCGAACAGCTTGCCGAAGTCGGGGATAAGGTAGAACTTGAGGCCCTCGAGACCGCCCGGCAGCGTGACCGCACGCACCACGAGCACCGCCATGATGCCCAAGAGGCAGATCATCATCACCTTCGTGATGCGCTCGACGCCCTTCTGCAAGCCCAGGCTGCACACGAGGAAGCCCAGCACGATGACCACGAGCATCCAGCCGACCAGCTCGGTGGGGTTCGCCAGCATGTCGTTGAACACGGCGCCGACGCCCGCGCTGTCCAGGCCGTTGAACGCGCCCGTGCCCATCTTCACCACGAACGACAGCATCCAGCCGCCCACCGTGGTGTAGAACATCATGAGCACCATGCACCCGATGTAGCCCCACCATGAGAACCAGTGCCACTTCCGCGAAGGCTGCAGCGTGTCGAACGCCACCGCCGAGCTCTTCTGGCTGGCACGGCCCACGGCGAACTCCATGACCATGACGGGAAGGCCCAGGATGACGAGGAACACGAGGTACATGAGCACGAACGCCGCGCCGCCGTACTCGCCCGTGATATAGGGAAAGCGCCATACGTTGCCCAGGCCGATGGCGCATCCCGCGGATATCAGGATGAAGCCCAGACGCGAGCCGAACCGCTCGCGCTTGGCGACGTCTGATCCGAGCTCGGCCGCTCTACTCCCCCGCACGGCCCCGCTCGTCGCTCCGCCTCTGTTTGGTTGGTTGGCCTCGGCCATGCCACACCCCTCCGAAAAAGTCTTGTACGATATTGCCCCCACGGCAAAACGTTGCAATTGTACAGCAAACAGGTCGGCGGAGCGCGCACGTTGCCTGTCTTTTGCGCGTCCTTGCGGCTTAGCGCAGCAGGCTCTAAGATATGCCCCGAGGCGAGTCGACCGAAAGGGGTGCGCCGTGAGGGAGTACGAGTACGTGAGCGTCGACTACAAGAAGCGTGAAGTAATCATGGTTGGATTCGGCATCTCGGAACACCGCGAGATCATCGATGATTACGCGGCGCGCGGCTACCGCTACGTCGGCTCCATCATCACCGAAGTCGACAGCAACGCCCGTATACGCAAAATCGACCTGGTCTTCGAGAAAGACGCGTAGGGGAGGCGCGACCCCCGACAAGCCGGCTAGCGCTCGGCAGGGGGCGCGTCGGTGAACATGGCTGCGGACGACGGGTTCGGCGAGGACACGGCGGCGGGTACGGGCGGCGCGGCCTCTGCCGCTCGCTTCCGCCTGCCCGCCCATGCGGCTTCAACGCCAATAGCAGCGATACCCGCCCAGATGAGCGCGAAGCAGATGCCGTGCGCCATGGTGAACTGCTCGCCGAAGAAGGCCACCGCCAGCACAAGCGCGATGGTGGGGCTGACGTACTGGATGAAGCCGATCACCGTGAGCGAGATGCGGTTGGCCGCCGCCGAGAACAGCAGCAGCGGGATGGCCGTGAGCACGCCGCAACCGGCGAGCAGCGCCATGTCGGCCACCGGGCCGGTGACGGCCATCGGGTCGGGCGTGGCGGGCACGAGCTGCCAGATCCACGGAGCGGCCGCGCCCACGATCAGGGCCACCGCGCCGATAAGCCCCGTGAGCAGCGACTCGAACGCCATGCCGGGCAGCGCCGGGTAGCCGCCCTTCTTCTTCACCGCGCCGTACACGCTGAACGTGAGCGCCAGCGCGAAGGCAATCCAGATGTCGCCGCCGTTCGCCACGATGAAGTACCCCACGCCGAGCGCCGCCAGCACCGTGGCCACCGTCTGCATGGGCGTCAGCCGCTCCTTGAAGAACACCATCCCCAGCACGATAGTGAACAGCGGGCACAGGTAGTACCCAATGCTCGTCTGCAGCAGATGCCCGCTGTTGGCGGCCCAGATGTATACGCCCCAGTTGCACGAGACGATGAGCCCCGAAGCCAGAAACGTGCGCACCGCGCGCGGGTCGCGGAACAGGTAGAGAAAGCGCGTCCGCTTGACCAGCACGCACAGCGCCACCACCGCCGCGCACGACCACACCATGCGCCACGCCAGCACCTCGAACGCGGGAACCGCCGACAGCAGCTTCCAGTACACGGGCATGACGCCCCACAGAAGGTAGCATCCGAGACCCTGGAGGAACCCCGTGCGGTCGGTCCGCCGACCGTCCCCGTTCGCGCCTTCTCCTACGCCTTCGTCCAAACCTGCCGTAGCCACCTGCTCGCTCAAAACACGCTCCTTGCCCTCGATCGATCCGCAGCATTATACCCCCGCTCCTTCGCACCCGCCCACGCTTTTCAACCAGCGAGGACATTGGCAGGGCAGGATGCCCCTTGGTTGCGGAGGCGCGAGGATGCCGCTGCACTGCGAGGCCGCCGCGGAGCGGCTGCCGAGCTGCGGGGACGCTGCGGGGTGCTACAGCGTTGCGAGGCGCTGTGAAGCCGCAGCACCCCGCACTGGCAGGAGCTTGCACCTCTGATGTTTCCCTCCGATTAGGAGCACAACATCAGCCACGGGAGATATAATCGTGAGTCTACGAATGGAGGACTGCATGCGGATCGTTCAAGCAGAAGACACCCGCTCAATTGAGCCGCTTCTCAACACCATCATCGAAGGCGACTGCCTTGAGAAGATCAAGGCCATCCCCGACGAATCGATAGACATGGTGCTCTGCGATCTGCCCTACGGGACCACCCAGAACAAATGGGACTCCATCATCAACCTCGATGTCCTCTTCACCGAATACCGCAGGGTGATAAAGCCGCGCGGCGTGATAGCCCTGACGAGCAGCGGCCTTTTCACCGCCAAGCTCATGCTCCATGCAGCCGACCTGTACAAGTACAAGTTGGTCTGGATCAAGTCGAAGGCGACCAATTTCCTCAACGCGAAGAAGCAGCCTCTAAGGAAGTACGAGGATATCTGCATCTTCTACCAATCGCAGCCGACCTACCATCCCCAGATGTCCCAAGGCGAATCGTACGACAAAGGGGTCCGCAAGAACCAGCTGACCGGAAGCTACGGCGACTTCGATCCCAAGCATGTGCAGAGCGACGGCAGCCGCTACCCAACGGACATCGTCTACTTCAAGACCGCCGAATCGGAAGGCCCCGTGTACCACCCCACGCAGAAGCCGGTTGAGCTGGGGAGGTACCTGATACGCACCTATACCGACCCGGGGGACGTCGTGCTGGACAACGCCTGCGGAAGCGGCTCTTTCTGCGTTGCCGCCTGCCTTGAGGGGCGCCGCTATATCGGCATAGAGAAGAACGAGGGCGTCGCCCGCTTCAAAAACGAGCCCATCGACTATATCGAAGTCTGCCGTCGGCGCCTCGAAGAAGCACGGTCCCGCATGGACGAGGAAAACGCGATCGCCTGCCCGGCCTCGTCATAAGCAACGAGGGACGAGGTTGAGCCTATGAGCGCCCAGAGCGTCCATGACAACGAACGGTCATACGCCATCGAGCTTATCAGCGCCATCAACGACCACCTCCACGGCAAGGACATGCACATCAAGCGGGCCGGCGGGGAGTCGACCATCAACGAGCACGGCCGCGTCAAGTTCCCCGACGTCCTGCTCTTCTCAGATCGGCAACGCTCGACCATCCTCCAGGGCTGGGAGATAAAGTGCCCCGACGTCAAGATAGACGACGAGGAGTTCGTCGCCGACGCCCACCGCAAGGCGGACCTGCTGGGATGCAATTCATGCATCCTGTGGAACTTCCAGCACGCCGAGCTTCATGCGAAGACGAAAGGGGGCTCCTTCGAGATTCTCGAATCGTGGACCATCTCGGAGCACATTACCGACAGGGCGTCGATCAACGCGTTCCAAGGCGAATGGATGGCGTTCCTCCACTCCCTCGTCGACAAGATAGAGCTCTTCATAGCGTCGGGAAAAATCAAGCAGCGGGAACTGGGCGAGGTCATCACCGACTCCATCATGCCCAAGATCATCAACGAAAACAAAGATGCCGTGGCCAGCGCACTCAAGAGAAGGGCCGCAGTCGATGCCTTGGTAGACATCGATATCGGATCTTGGTGGCGCACCGTGGCGAAGGAGTACACCCTCGACGAGGTGGACGCCTATCGCGCCTATGCGAAAATGCTCCTGATCGGCTGGCTGAACAAACTCCTCTTCGCGAACCTCATCAAGATCTACTACCAGGACGCACGCGAGGTCGAAAGCATTACGGAGGGATGCACGGTTGAAGATGCCGCGCGATGCTTCGCCCTCATTGCAAGCCGCTGCGGGTTCTACCACATCTTCAGCAGTCCCCCGTACTGCGACTCGCTGCCCGACGCCACCCTGTCCGACCTCGTGCAGTTCAACGGCCTGCTTCAGATGTGCGACCTTGAGCAGCTTGACAGCCGTTATCGGCACCGGCTGCTTGAAGAGAGCATCTCCTCGGCCAAGCGGCAGATCTCCGGCCAGTACCCCACCCCCGAGCCCCTCGCCAAGCTCATGGCCGAGCTTGGCGTGAGAAACGCCACCGGCCACGCATGGGACTGCTGCTGCGGAACGGGAACGATTGGCAAGGCCCTCTGGGAAAGGAAGATGAAGCTGACCGAGCCGGTGATGGACGATGCAGCCGACCGGGCTTACCGCACAACCTGGTTGTCGGACATCCACGATTTTCCCCTTCAGGTGGCCACGCTCGCCCTTTCCCCGCGCGAGCATGTCGATTCCCCTCTTCTGGTCTTCCAGAAAAACGCGTTCGAAATCGAACCGGGGTCCATGGTCGAGTTCATCGACCCTTCCACGGGAGAAGAAGTCGGCAAAGCCGTGCCCCGCTTCGACACCATTGCGAGCAACCTCCCCTACGTCGACTTCAACACCAAGGAGATCGGACGGTATTCCCAGATCAGGGACGAGCTCAAACAGGAGGCGCAGGCTGCGGGCATCAAGCTTCATGACCGCAACGACCTGTACTGCTATTTCTGCCTCTACCTTGAGCGCTTGCTCAACGACGGAGGCGCGGCATGCCTGCTTACCTCGAACACGTGGCTCTTCTCGCAAGCGGGGGTCAGCTTCTTCGAGATGCTTGCACTGAAGTACCAGATCGAAGGGATATTCGTTAACGGGCAGGCGCGCTGGTTCCACAAGACGAAAGTCATGAACGCGCTGTTGGTGCTCAGGAAGAAGAAGCCGGGCGACGTCACCGGAAACGTGCGTATGGGGGTTGTCCACGCGAGCATTGGCGACCTCGACGACCCGGCGAAACGATCCGCGATCGTGGCGAGCATCCTTTCAGGCGGCGACCGCAGCGCCTTCGTAGCGCAGCATCGCTACTCCCTGGAGGACATCCGGCGCTTCCACGCATGGGGGATAACGCTGTACGCGCTCTGCTTCGGGATATCGTCCCTGTCCCCGCTCACCGGGAAGCTTGTCCCCATCGGCTCTTTGTTCGAGGTTTTCCGCGGCGTCAAATCGGGGTACGACGGCGCCCTCTATTCGGACGACCCCTGCTTCGTCGACCCTCCCTTCTGCTTTCCGCTGGTCAAGAACCTGCGCGGCACGCATTCGTACACCCTCGAACCGAACCAGTACGTGCTCATCTGCGACAAGTCGAAAGACGAGCTTGCGAGGGAGGGCTATCTCAAGACCCTCGAACATATAAGAAGGCACGAAGCGGGCGTGACGAAATCGGCGAAGTCGAATGCCCCCTATTGGTACTCTCTGCCGGCGGGCAAGAGCTTCCATTTCGCAACCATGATGAACCCGGGCGACCGCCTGTTCTTCGCGCAGGCGGGGGGAGACACCTGCTTCGCGAACCAGCGGCTCATCTGCCTTCGGGCCCTCTCCGACCATGTCGACCTTCCGCTCGCCCACGCCCTGCTCAACTCATGTACAGGCCTGCTGATGCTGGAGTCTTCCGGAGGGCCTATGGGGGACGGAGCCCTGGACAACCGGAAGGAGAGCCTGGCCGGCCTCTCGATGCTCGACCCCTCCCTAGTAGCTGCCGAATCGAGGCAGGCGATCCTCGACGCTTTCGAGCCCCTGAAGAGAAGGGCCGTGAAGCCCCTTCAAGAAGAGCTTTACGAAGCCGACCGGGAGGCGTTCGACAAGGCAGTTCTCCAGGCATTCGAGCTGGAGGACCTGCACGACCAGATCAGGGACGCCCTGTCGACGATGGTCAAGGTGAGAACCGAGGGGTTATCCTGACGATACGGCCACAACGAGGGCGCGAAGGCGTGAGGGCGCGCGGCCGCCCTCACCCCCGCACCGTGTAGCGCTCCACCGCGTCCTCGTCGAGCGTGAGGCCCAGGCCGGGGCCCTCGGGCGGGTAGACGCGGCCGTTCTCCATGCGGATGCGCTCGTTGACCAGGCTCGGAGCGGCGGGGTCGTCGAAGTCCATGAATTCGCAGGGGTAGCTGATGGTTTTCAGCGCACAGCCTATGTGGACGAGGGTGGCCATCCCCAGGCTGCTCTCGGATTGGCTGCCGATCATCATGGGCCGGTGGTACGCCTCGCACAGCGCCGCGATCTTGCGGCCGTAGGTGAAGCCGCTGCGGGGGATCTTGATCATCATGATGGACAGCGCGTCGATGTCTATCTGGTGAGCTATGTCGTGCAGCGTGAAGTTGCTCTCGTCGCCGGCGATGGGGATGTCGATGGCGTGGGCCAGGCGCACGCGGTCCTTCTCGTTCGTGGCGGCGATGGGCTCCTCGAAGTAGTCCAGCTCGCCGCGCAACGCATCGTGCACCTTCTTCGCGCCGAAGTACGTGTAGCTCTGGTTGCCGTCGATGTAGAGCCTCGTGTCGGACGTGACCGCGCGGCGCAACGCATGCACGCGGCGGATGTCGGCATCGGGGTCCAGCCCGCCCTTCACCTTGAAAGCCCGGTAGCCCTTCGCGTTCAGCTCGCGCGCCTGGTCCACCATGACCTCGTCGCTCGTGAGCCAGAGTATCCGGCTCGGCTCGATGCTATCGCGGTAGCCTCCCAGCAGCTTGTGGCAGGGCAGGCCGCACGACTTGCCCATGATGTCCCAGAGCGCCACGTCGATGCCGCCCTTTGCGGCCAGGTTCCCCTTAATGAAGGCCATGGCCTCGTGCACCTTCTCCACATCGAACGGGTCGAGGCCCGCAACCAGCGGCGCCAGCAGGTCGTTGATCACGTGCACCATGCCCACCTGCGTCTCGCCGTAGATGTTCTCGCGCGGGATGGCCTCAGCGATGCCTTCGACGCCCTCGTCCGTCATGATGCGCATCAGCACATGCGCCTGGCTGGTCATGCGACCGGTGGCCCACTCCATCGGATGGGGCAGGGGCAGGTCGACGGGGATAGCGCGCACGTTCGCAATCTTCATGGTCGGTCATCGCCTTTCGCTTCGTTCTCGCAGAGCAACGCAATACGGTATCAGATTGTAGCACCGGCCATAGGGGAGCCATTCTGGCGATCCCCCCGCAGCAGTCTGGCGTTACCGGTATATAATCTTCGCAATCGTCAATAGCAGAAGAGCCGTCCGAAAGGATCCGGTATGGCCGATCGGTTGTTCATCCGCAATAAGGGCAAGGATTTCAGGGATCGAACAAACGACGCGCATATCGGGGGATGCGACCATCGCGGCAAATATATCATTTCGTTTGGCCCATACAGCGAACCCCTCTATTACAATCCGGAAAACGTCGCAATCGTATCGAGCGAGAACGTTCCCTTCGAGGGTACTGCCCTCTTCGCAAAAGGGGTGCGCCAATACTACGCAATCAAGCTCAATCGACTTAGCTCGCAAAACCCGGCATTCGGCACCCGCTTCGAAATCATCTCGAAGGCTAGCAGCGGGAGAATCTACGCCAAACTGTACTGTCCCTCGGAAATCGAACAAAAAGAACTGGCATCGTCTAGCAGCTTGTTCCGCTACCTCCAGTCGGTGGCCGAGGCCATAAAGCCCGATGTTGAGGACGTTGACAAGCGCGAATACCTTCCTCGGCAGTTCAAGCGGCTCCAAATACTCGAAGGAACGCCCGCAGACCGCATGGCACACCCGGAAAAGGCTGCCCCCCTCCGCGTTCCACCCGAAACAATCATCTATCCGTTTGGATCCAACCTTAGTCAGATGGAGGCCGTCGAGAACGCCTTGTCTAATCAACTAAGCCTTATCGAAGGCCCACCGGGAACCGGAAAGACCCAGACCATCCTCAATATTATCGCTAACCTGCTTATGCAGGACAAAACCGTTCTCGTAACCTCCCCTAACAACGAGGCGACGAAGAACGTAGTTGATAAACTGGACGAAGAAGGTTTCGGGTTCATCGCTGCTTTTCTCGGCCGCCGAGACAACGTCACGGCATTCGTCGACAACCAGAAGTCAGCGTACCCACCTGCGCTCGAAACATGGTCGCTCTCAAAAAAGAAGCAGGAAGCACTCTCTGGCTCGATTCGCAAGAACATCGTTATCGCCCGAGACATCTACCTTCGAAAACAAGACATGGCCAAGCAAGAAGCGCGACTCCAGGACCTGGAACTGGAATACGAACGGTTCAGAGAGGGAAACGCTACCGAAGAGCTCAAGGTAAGGAGGAGACCAAATTCCGCGCGCCTCCGAGCCGTCCGCGACCTCGTAGGGTACTTATCCTCTAAAGAAGGGAAGATGACGTTCGCCCAGAGGGCGAGAATTGTCTGGATGTGGGGAATTGGGAGCTGGCATGATTTCGACCATATCACGGTCGATAGGGAAATCAGTCTCAATCGCATGGTATTCGAAGCTCAGATCCAGGAGTGCAAGAACGCCATCAAAAGCCACGAAGTATATCTCAAAATGCACCGAGGCGAAGGTTGCCTCGAAGACATCGAGAAGAAGTCAAGGCGTCTTCTCGAAGCAAAACTTCACGAACACTACGCTGACAAGCTTCGGAAGGGTAGGCGCCTATTCGACGATCCCTGGAGCGAGCCTTCCGGGTTTCGCGCGGAATATCCCGTCATCACCAGCACCACGAATGCTGCAAGAAACCAAAGAGGGAAGCAGGGAAAGCTTTTCGATTACATCATCATCGACGAAAGTTCTCAGGCGAGTCTCGTCACGGGCTTCCTCGCTCTCGCCACAGCGGAGAACGCCGTGGTCGTCGGAGACACGAAGCAGCTGCCTTGCGTCCTAGACACTGCCGACAAGCGCAAAGCGCGGCCCCTTTTCGCTCCGACCGGCTTGCCTCAACGATATAACTTCGTCGACAACAACCTTCTTGATTGCCTCAACGCATGTATAGACCAAGCGGAGCTTCATGCTCCCCGCACGCTCCTCCGGGAGCACTACCGTTGTCACCCAGACATTATCGGTTTCTGCAACCAACAGTTCTACAACGGCGAGCTCATCATCATGTCAGACAGCAGAGGACGAGGAGTCGCAAGCGCACTTTCATGCAACATCAGCAAAGACTTGAACTACGACCGCCGGGCCGACTTCAATCGCGTGCAGGCAGGAGCGTTCGAGCAGGAAGTGCTCCCCGTTTTGAAGAAGCAGTTCGAAACGCATGAGATAGGGGTTGTGAGCCCTTACCGCAACCAAGTCGAAGGGATGAAACAGGGACAGAAAGAGAGGCCCGATGGCGTCACCGTTGCCACCGCCCATAAGTTCCAAGGACGCGAAAAACCCGCTATCGTTTTCGTCACTCGATCCAATGCGCCTAATCGATTCATGGACAACCCGAATTTGGTCAATGTGGCCGTATCGCGCGCGAAAGACTTCTTCTGCCTCATAGCAGCACCCAAAGTTGTCGAAGCTGTCGGCAATATTGCTGATCTCAAGCGCTACATCGAATATCGCGGTGGAGAAATTCGGCAGTCCGCCATATGCTCTGCGTTCGATTTGGTGTACCCCTGCATGGAAGAAGAGCGCAGAGCCTACTTGCTCGAGCACGGATCCGACGAACACGACGAGTATTCGGAAGTGCGAACCAGCGAGTTTATCGACGACGCGCTCGAGAGCATGGACGCCACATCGCAGATAGGCTACCTCCGCAACTACCCGCTCAAACAGATATTCACGAACCTCGAGCCTTTCAATGTCGAGGAACTTCGCTTTATGAGCACCGTCGCCCATGCCGACTTTATCTTCTATCGCACCATAGACAAGAGTTTCGTATTGGAAATCGAAGTCAACGGTTCACACCACGATAGGGAAGAACAGATCCGTCGGGACAAAACAAAAAGCCGCATCCTTCAAAAAGCGAGTATTCCCCAAGTAGTCATTCGGACGAACGAAGAACTGGAGAGGGCAAAGTCCATGATTCGCGAAGCTCTCGAAAACGCGTTGAAGGCAGACCAGGACTCGAAACGATGCCTCGCAGACCGAGAAGCGCTGTCAGTCGCAATCAAGACTCGAGAAGAACCATGGAGTCTGTCCCCTGAATAGAGAAAAGGCCGGAAGCGTTGCTTCCGGCCTGCTAGTTTCATGGTCGCGGGGGCAGGATTTGAACCTACGACCTCCGGGTTATGAGCCCGGCGAGCTACCAGACTGCTCCACCCCGCAACGTTGGCGCCTGCCCCTCCTGTCCGGTATACTGCAAACAGGAAAAGCGGCAAGATTGAATATTACTCATGTTTCATACAGAGGGCAAGCCTTATCTTTACCTCCACAGAATACACGCAAATCAAGGAGTGAACTCAGCTAAGGAAACGCTGATTAATTGCGCTTCCCAAGCGTCCGGCAGAAGAGACAGCAGAAGGGGCAGGACGAAATCGGAGGCTGTGGCATGATTTCAACGGCGAACTCCGGGGGCGGCTTTTCGCCACCAGGGGTTTCTCGGTTTCGTGCCGGCAAAAACTCGTTCGAGCATGCCATAGCCTCTGATTTCGTCCATGACTTAATCAGTCATGTTAAAAGGGTCGTGTGCGGACGCTGTAAGCCTAGCGCAATCAAGAAGAGTATCGTTGCGTTAATCAGTGCTTCCCTAAGCGGATTTCATTGCGAAGCCCAGCGGTTCGGCCAGACTGATTGGCGCGGGCGCTGCGGGGATGCAGTACAATCGACAGCGAAACCATACGCGCGGTTCGTGACGAGCCGCCTACCCAAGCGAGCAAGGAGCCCAGCCATGACCGCCATCGACGTGCACGCCCATATCTATCCCGAGAAGATCGCCGAGCGGGCGGTCGGCGCCGTGGGCGAGTTCTATCTCGTGGACATGTACGGGCAGGGCACGGCATCGCACCTGCTGGCCGCAAAGGATCGGGCGCCCCTCACGCACTTCGTCGTGCACTCGGTGGCCACCAAGCCCAGCGCCGTGGCCAGCATCAACGACTTCATCGCCGAGCAGTGCCGCCTCCACCCCGAGCTCATCGGCTTCATGGCCATGCACCAGGACCTCGAGGACCCCGAGGTGGAGATAGAGCGCGCCGTCGGCCTGGGCCTGCGCGGCATGAAGCTGCATCCCGACACCCAGAAGGTGAACATGGACGACCCGCGCCTCATGAGCATCTACGAGATGATCGCAGGACGCCTGCCGCTCATCGTGCACACGGGCGACTACCGCACGGACTTCTCGCATCCGCGCCGGCTCAAGAACATCCTGCACACGTTCCCCGACCTCGTGGTGGACGCCGCCCACTTCGGCGGCTGGTCCGTCCCCGAGATCGGCTACGACGTGCTGCACGACGAGAACGTGTTCATCGACGTGTCCAGCTCTATGGCCTTCCTCGGCAACCGGCGCACCCGCGAGCTCGTGAACCTGTGGGGCGCCGACCGCGTGATGTTCGGCTCGGACTTCCCCATGTGGGACCCGGCGCACGAGTACGACACGTTCACGTCGCTCGGCTTCTCCGACGGAGACTTGGAGAAAATGCTCTGGAAGAACGCCGAGCGATTCACGGGCGTGAGGGTTTAGCGGTCCTTTTCCGAACCTTCGACCTCGGGCTTTTGCTCCAACACTACGCGCACCTTGTCGATGCGGTGACGGTCCATGTCCACCACGGTGAACGTGGCCTTGAGGCCGTCATGCTCGATGGTCACGGAATCGCCCTCTTCGGGGATGCGGTCGAACAGCGACAGCAGCAGGCCCCCTGTCGTCTCGCATTCGGAGGCCTCCTCGGGCTCGAAGCCAATGAGCTCCTCCACCTCGTCGATGGCCATGGCGCCGTCCACGAGGTAGCTGCCGTCGTCGAGGCGCACCGCGGCGTCCGAGCCGCCGTGCGCGTACTCGTCGTCGATGCGGCCGACGATCTGCTCCATGATGTCGCTCATGGTGACGATGCCCGACGTGCCGCCGTGCTCGTCGATGACCACGGCTATCTTCGTGTGCTTCGCCTGCAGTATCTGCAGCAGCTTCGCGATGGGAATACCCTCGGGAACGGCCTGGATCGTGCGGATGCGCAGGTCTTCCATCGTGCTGTCGGGCGGCAGCGTGTAGAGGTCCTTCACGTGCACGAAGCCGACGATGCGGTCCTTGTTGCCGCGGCACACGGGATAGCGCGTGTACTTGTACTGCATGATGAGCGCCAGGTTCTCCTCGAGCGAATCCTCGAGGTCGAGGCAGATGACGTTGGTACGCGGCGTCATGATAGCCTCGGCGTCCTTGTCGCCCAGGTCGAAGATGTTGTCCACGTACTCGTTCTGCTCGGGGTCGATGAGGCCGCTCTCGGTGCTCTCGTCGATGAGCAGTTTGATCTCCTCGTCGGTGTACACCTCGTGCTCGTTGGCAATGTCATGGCCGAGCAGCTTCATGACGCCGTTCGTGATGCTGTTGAACAGCCACATGATAGGGTACGTGATGCGGTAGAACCACACGAGCGGCGTGGCCGTGAACAGGGCGTAGCGTTCGGTGGAGAAGATGGCCAAAGACTTCGGTATCAGCTCGCCCACTACGATGTGCAACGCGGTGATGACGATGAAGCCGACGGCGATGGCGATGCCGTGGATGGCCGCCTCGGGCAGGCCGATCGCCAGCAGCGGGCCCTCGATAAGCTGGGAGACGGCAGGCTCGCCCAGCCAGCCAAGGGCGAGCGAGGCCAGCGTGATTCCTAGCTGGCAAGCGGAAAGGTACGCGTTTACGTTGTCGGCCACGAGCTTGGTGTACTTGGCGCCGGAGCGGCCCTCGTCGACGAGGATTTCCACTTGGGATTTGCGCACGCGCACGAGCGAGAACTCGGCGGCGACGAAGAAAGCGTTCATGAGCAGGAAGAAAAGGACAAGAAAAAGGCTTAACGCAACAGGCATTAAAGCAGGTCTCCTTAGTTCGGTTTTCAATGTCTGCTGGGTGCGGCTTGCCTAACCGCATGCTCGAACAGCAGATTTTTGACTGTCCTCGTAATTTGTACCATCCCCCACGCCCGTCGCAGGGAAAAACTACACTCTATACAGAAGTTGACACTGTCCTGCAACGTTCTCACGGACGGCCCGTCCGCCAACATGACGAGAACGTAAGCGAAAGCACAGGCATGTGCAAGGTTGCCGCAAGGTGGGGCCGGTATCGTGGGAGGCGAAGATGGCCCTTACGAGAAGGAGCATGGCATGAAGAGAGTCCTCGTCACTTTGGCAACGCTGGCCGCTATGGGAGGCCTGTTCGTCTACGTGGCGCTGCAGACGCCCCGGCTGGAGAAGATCCGCTAGGCGGGCGGCCATGGGTTAGCGGACGACTCGGCGCAGGCAGCCGCCCTGAACGCAGGTTACGCGGGCGCCAAGTCGCCCTCCTCTGTATCAGGCGCGGAAGAAGGGGTTGGAACCCGGTCGGGAGCCGTTGCCGGTGCGGCCGAGGGCGTGAGCGCACCTGTCGGCCCGCCCGCTGGAGCAGCCGCCACAACTGGAGAGCCCTCCGCCGCATCACCGCGCTCGCCCGCCGCGACATCCATCGCATCCGCCTCATCCGCCGCCTGCGCGTCCCGCGGCAGCACGAGGTTCGCCACCACGGCCACCAGAAACACCACGGCCACGCAGTTCTGCGCGAACACGCTCTGCACGATCTCGGGGAACACCGCGAACAGCGCCGACGCTTGCGTGAAGCCGATCCCCACGGCCAGCGACAACGCGGCGATGGTGATGTTGCGCTGCGTGAAGCCGGCACGCGCGATCATCTGGAAGCCGCTCACGATGATGTTGCCGAACATCATGATGGTGCAGCCGCCCAGCACCGCCTCGGGCAGAGACGAGAACACCACGCTGATCACCGGCAGGAACGCGGCCAGCACCATGATGACGGCGCCGGTGGCGATGGCGCGCCGGTTCACCACCTTCGTCATGGCCACCAGGCCCACGTTCTGCGAGAATGACGTGATGGGCAGGCAGCCGAAACACGCCGACAGCGAGCTCACGAAGCCGTCGCACGCGATGGAGCCGGTAAGCTCCTTCTCCTTCACCTCGCGGTTCAGGCCCACCATCGTCAAGGCCGATGTGTCGCCGATGGTCTCGGTGGCCGACACGAGGAAGATGAGCGTGACCGACACGATGGCGCCCAGGTTGAACTCCGGGGTGAACGGCATGAGCTGGGGCAGCGCGAACAACTGCATGCCCGCGAACCCGCTGAAGTCCACCGCCCCCATGAACAGCGCCACCACATACCCTATCACCAGGCCGAACAGCACGGATAGCTGCTTGGCCTTCCCCTTCGCCAGCACTTGGAACACCAGGCACGACACGAGGGAGACGGTGCCCAACGCCAGGTTCTGCGGCGACCCGAAGTCCGGCACGCCGCTGCCACCGCCGAACGACGTGGCACCCACGCCCAGCAGCGAGAACCCGATGGACGTTACCACCACGGCCGCCACGATGGGCGAGATGATGCGCCGCCAATACTTCGCAAACAGGCCCAGCACGCCCTCGATGATACCGCCCACCATGATGGCACCGATGGCCGTGCTGTAACCGTACGTGGCCACGATGCCGCAGAGCACGGTAACGAACGTGAAGCTGATGCCCATGACGATGGGCAGCCCCGAGCCGATGCGCCCCAGAGGGAACAGCTGGATGAGCGTGCCGATGCCGGCGATGAGCATGGCGCTCTGGATGAGCGAACCCGTCTGGTCGGTGCCGAGGCCTGCTGCGCCCGCCACGATGACGATGGGCGCGAGGTTGGCCACGAACATGGCCAGGATGTGCTGCACGCCGTAGGGCACGGCGCGCAAAAGCGGGATGTCGCCGTCGAGCTTGAACAGCTCCTCGGTTGCGAACGGCTTCATCGGCGGAACTCGATCTCACCGGTCGCCGGGTCCATGGCGTCCACGATGGCGAGCGACTCCAAGCGGTAGCCGCGCTCGCGCAGGCCGTCGCCGCCGGGCTGGAAGCCCTTCTCGATGGCGATGCCGATGCCCTCCACCGTGGCGCCCGCCTCGTCCACCAGCTCGATGAGCCCGTTGAGCGCGCAGCCGTTCGCCAGGAAGTCGTCGATGATGAGCACGTGGTCGTCCGGCCCCAGGAACTTCTTCGACACGATGACGTCGTAGACGCGCCCGTGCGTGAACGACTGGATGCGCGTGGTGTGCATGTCGCCGTCCAGGTTGATGGACTGCGCCTTCTTCGCGAACACCACGGGCACGCCGAAGTGCCGCGCTGCCACGCAGGCAATGCCGATGCCCGACGCCTCTATCGTGAGGATCTTCGTGACGGGCGCATCGGCGAACAGGCGCTTGAACTCGGCCCCCATGGCGTCGAACAGCTCGATGTCCAACTGGTGGTTCAGGAAGCTGTCCACCTTCAGGACGCCCTCCGACTTCACCACCCCGTCGCGCCTGATGCGCTCCTCCAACTGCTCCACGTGCCGCCTCCGTCGTCCGCTTTCTCCGTCTCCCGAGCCGCCGTGCGCACCCCCGCGCGCACGGGCGAAACCTCTGCTGGACAGTGTAAAGGACACGCCCGCAGTTGGGAACGGGTCATTTGCCCGAGCAGCCGGAAAGCGATACGGAAGCGGACGGAGTGCGGGCGCGGCAAGCAGCTGGTACGATGCGAACGGCAAAGTTTCAACCGGTAGGCTGCAAAGCCGCGCACCGCGCTCGTTCCGGCCCTACAGCACGACTTGGCCGGTGACTACCAGGACGATGGATGCCACAGCGGCGGCCAGGATGATGAACACCACCACCTTGTCCAGCGTGCTGCGCAGGTACGGCTCGCCCCGCTCCTTCTTCCCCTTGATGTACATGAGGATGCCCGGCGCGTACAGAAGCGACATGATGGTGAGCCCTACCGCGCCGCTCGCGAACGCCAGGAAGAAGCTGTAGATAACGCCCACGATGCCGAAGATGCGCCAGAACACCAGGCTGCCGCCCACCTTGCCCTTGAATGCCTGCGGCTCCGTGAACGTGAGCTTGGCGAAGTACGCTGCCGACAGCAGGTACGGCAGCAGGATCATGCCGGCGGATATGGTGTAGAAGAACTGGTACGTGCTGTCCGAGAACAGCATGATCACGAGGAACGCCTCGATGATGATGTTCGTGACCACGAGCGTGACGATAGGGGCGCCCTTCTTGTTCGTCTTGGCGAACGCCTTGATGAACACGCCCTGCTCGGCCGCCTCGTAGGGCGATTCGCTCGAGAGCACGGTGTAACCCAGCATGGCGCCCACGAGCGACAGCACCACGCCGCAGTTGATGAGGACGGCGCCCCACTGCCCCACGGCCACCTCCATGACGCCCGCGAGCGCCGGGTTCTCCAGCAACGCCAGGTCGGACAACGGCATGACCCCCATGCTCAAAACGCTTACCAGCAGGTAGATGGTCAGCACGCACACGAACGCGATGATGGTGGCCTTGCCCACGTCGCGCTCCTTCTTCGCGCGCCCGGAGATGGCCACCGCACCCTCGATGCCCACGAACACCCAGATGGTCACCATCATGGTGCCGCTCACCTGCTCCCAGAACGGCAGGCTGGGATCGGCTCCCGTCGCAAGGTTCGCCATGAAGATGCCCAGGTCGAACTTCTGCAGGAAGATGATGGCCGTGATGGCCACGAAGATGGGCACGACCTTGGAAATGGTGATGACGGCGTTCACGCCGGTGACTTCCTTGATGCCGCGCGACACGAGGAACACGTAGAACCAGATGAGGCAACTCGCGCCGACGATGGACGCCAGGTTGTTGCCCTCCCCGAAAATGGGGAAGAAGTACGACAGCGCGCCGAACAAGAGCGCCGAGAAGCTCACCGTGCAGAGAAGCGCGCTGATCCAATAGCCCCACGCGCTGTTGAAACCGAGGAAATCGCCGAAACCGGCGCTTGCGTAGCTGTAAATGCCGCCCTTGAGCTGCGGCTTGATGCGCGAGAGCGCGAAGAACGTCAGCACGAGGCACAGTACGCCCACCGCCGAGATGCCCCACGCCGTGAGGATTGCCGCGCCGCTGGCGCCGTTAGCCGCCTGGTCGCCCGCCAGCGAGAACACACCGCCGCCCAAGATGAGCGTGATGACGGTGGTGACGAGCCGGAAGATGCCGAGGCCTCCCTGCGGGCGGGGGATGTCGGCAGATGCAGCTGGCACGACCGCCGAGGCGGCCTCGATCGTCGATGCGGATTGGTGCGATGCGGAAGCGCTCATGGGACCACCGTTCCTCGTCGGGTTGACCGCATCATGATACTCCACCGCCCTGCATTACGTCAGAGCGTTATGCATTATTTTGAATGCCGTTAACGAAGGGGACGGCGCTGCCGCTCGATGACCGTGCGGTCCACGAGAACGTCGGCCAAGGAGGAGCGGTTGAGGTCGCAGCCCAGGCCGTTCGGATGGCCGGTGCGGTTGAGCGTCACCCGGCCGCGCTCGGCCGTGTACGGCGGATCGGTGACATCCACGGCAAAGTAGCGTGCAGTGGCGCCGACGTCACCGGGCGCGTCGATGCCGGGCAGCGTTTCGAACGCGGCGTGCAAGCGCTTGGACACGCCGGTGTCGTACATGCCGCCCATCCACACGCCAAGGCCGCGCACCTGCGCCAGCCGCAGGAAGTCGAGCGCGGGCTGCACGCCGCCCATCTTGGCAATCTTGAGCGCATAGCATCCCAGTTCAGGATGCTGCAACGCCCGCGCCAGATCGGCCGGGCGGGCGATGGACTCGTCCAGGCAGATGGGCGTATGCAGGCTGCGCTGCAGGCGCGCCAGCCGGTCGAACAGGTCGGTCGGCCCGACGCCGGGAAGGCGGTGCGGGTCGAGCGGCTCCTCGATCCAGGCAGGGCCGCACGCGTCGAGGGCGCGCAGCTCCTCCAGGTCGTGCTCCGCGAAGCTCTGGTTCGCATCCAGCGTGATCATGAGCCGGGGATACGCTTCGCGCACCGCCTGCACGGACGACAGCGAGCCCCCGGGGGCAACCTTCAGCTTCACCCGGCGATAGCCCGCCTCGACGCAACGGCGCACCGCAGCCACCGTGTCGGCAGCCGCCCCCATGCCCACCACGGCGCCCGCCGGCACAGACGCCTGGCCCGCCGCAGCTCCCCCGTGGGGCACTGCGCCGCCGATCAGCTGCCACAGCGGCTTGCCGACGATCTTGCCGTACAGATCCCACAGCGCCGGCTCGAGCGCACCTTGCGCCAGCGGGAACGCGGCCGCCTCCGCGCAGGCGGCGAACGACGCGCTGGCCTCGGAGGGATGCAGGTACGCCTCGTTCAGCACCAGGGGGGCCAGCACCTCCTTGAGCACGCGCACGTCCTGGTCGAGCGTCTCGGGCAGGTACCAGTCCGTGGGGAACGCCACGCATTCTCCCAGGCCCGTGCGCCCGGCATGATCCTCCACCTCCACTATGACGGACTCGCGGTCGCGCAGAACGCCCTTCGCCGTCTTAAACGGCTGCAGGAACGGCAGGCGAATGCGGTGCAGCGTCACGCGCACCACCTCGATGCGCTGCTCGTAGCGTGCCTGGAGCGCCGCACGGTCGATCTTGCCGATGCCGGTGCGGGGGAACTCGTCGAGCACGAAGAGGCAGCGCGGCTGGTAGAGCTTCGACAGACGCGTGCTCAGGCTGGCCCGCACGGTGGCGGCGAACTGCTGCGGCGCAACCGGCTCCGTGCGCTGCGGGGCGGCGGGACGCTCGCGCTCCACGAACGCGATGGGACGGCGGCCCCAGACGGCGTCGGGCGCGCCGAACACGTAGGCTTCGGCGACGCCGGGCACGCGCACGAGCTTGTCGCGGATCTCGGCCGGGTAGACGTTCTCGCCGCCCGACACGAACATATCGGTGGTGCGCTCCTTCACGTACAGCCGTCCGGCCGCCAGCGCCGCCGTGTCACCCGTGAGGAAGAACCCGTCCACCGTGTGCGCCGCCCGCGCGTTGAGGTAGCCCTCGAACACGCCGGGGCCCTTGACCGCCAGGCGGCCGAAGCCCTGCGCGTCGGGGTCGACGATGCGCGCCTCGTAGCCCGGCAGCAGCCGCAACCCCCCGTCGAACGAAGGCGTGACCTGCGCATGGGCAATCTGGCTGGACGTTTCCGTCATGCCATAGCTCGCGTATACGCGAGCACCGGCCGCGGTGGCGCGACCAAGCGTATGCGGGTTCGACGCAGCGCCGCCCAGCAGAATGCACCGGTAGCCCTTCAGCGTGTCCGCCTCGTCCTCGTTCAGCAGGTCCTGCAGCATCTTGTCCACCACCGACACGTGGGTGACGTGGGAGCGCGCCGCATCGGCCAGCAGACGCTTGGCGTCGAAGCGGCGGTAGAGGATGAAGGGCACCTGCCCCAGCAGGCTGCGCACGACCACTTGGAAGCCGCCGATGTGGTACAGCGGCAGCGCCGCCTGCCACATGCCCACGCCGGGGCTGTTGAGGGCGGCGTTCGAAGCCTCGGCGGCGCGGCACACCTGGCACCAGGCCAGCGGCACGGCCTTCGGCTTGCCGGTCGTGCCCGAGGTGAACATGATGAGCGCCCGCGCCTTCGCGTCGAACACGTGGGCAGAGCGCTCGGCGAAGTGGATGATCTCCTCGAGCGCGTCCTGCCGCTGCGTCTCGTCGCGCCGCCGGCGCGCCGCACGGTTGGAAGTCGCCCGGCCCAGGCCGCGCGTGGAGCGCGGCGCCGCCGTGGCGGCCGAGGTCCGCGCCGTGAAGCTCGGACGCGCAGGGCGGACGGCGGCTGGATCGGAGCGCTCCTCGCCCGCGAGCAGGGCGGCTGCGTGGTCGAACAGGCCCGCCGCGTTCTCTTCGTCCACACGGAACGCCACGCGTTCACCCAGGCAGCGCTCCAGCTCCAACAGGCGGGCCAGCTTCTCGCCCGGGGCCAGCCGGTTGTTCACGGTCACGATGGTGAAGCTGCCGTAGGCGGCTGCCAGGACCAGCATCACGTACAGGGGGCAGTTCGGCAGGTCGACCGCGATGCAACCGCCGCGCTGCACGCCCTTCGACTGCAGGTAGCGGGCGAGGGCAGCCGCGAGCATGCGCACCTCGCGGTACGAATACGGCGCCTCCTGACCCGCCTCGTCGACGTACGTGAAGCACGTCCGCTGCGGGTATCGGCGAACCATGCTCTCGAATGCGCTGATCATCGCCTACCCGTTCCTGATTCCTGCCTCGCATCCTGTCTTGCTCCCGGGAAGCCGCCCCGCCGAGCTGCACGACGCTTCCCTGACGACTCTGCCCGACCCTACGGAAATTTCGGGAACTGCGTGAAGTCGGGCGCGCGCTTCTCCTTGAACGCGTCGCGACCCTCCTTCGCCTCGTCGGTGGTGTAGTACAGAAGCGTCGCGTCGCCGGCGAGCTGCTGGATACCGGCCAGGCCGTCGGTGGCCGCGTTGAACGACGCCTTCATGAAGCGCAGCGCCGTGGGCGACAGGGCCAGCATCTCGCGCGCCCAGCTCACGCACTCCGCCTCCAGCTGGTCGAACGGCACCACCTTGTTCACCAGGCCCATCTCCAGCGCCTCCGCGGCCGTGTACTGGCGGCAGAGGTACCAGATCTCGCGCGCCTTCTTCTGGCCCACGATGTTGGCCAGATAGCCCGCGCCGTAGCCCGCGTCGAAGCTGCCCACTTTGGGGCCGGTCTGGCCGAACTTGGCCGTGTCGGCCGCGAGCGACAAGTCGCACAGGATGTGCAGCACATGGCCGCCGCCGATGGCGTAGCCGTTCACCATGGCGATGACGGGCTTGGGCACCACGCGGATGAGGCGCTGGAGGTCCAGCACGTTGAGGCGCGGGATGTTGTCCTCGCCCACATAGCCGCCGTTGCCGCGGATCTTCTGGTCGCCGCCGGAGCAGAACGCCTGGTCCTCGGAGCGCCCCTCGTGGTTGGCGCCGGTGAGGATGATCACGCCGATGGCCGCGTCGTCGCGCGCCACGGTAAACGCGTCGTAGAGCTCGTTCACCGTGAGCGGCGTGAAGGCGTTGCGGCGCTCGGGCCGGTTGATGGTGATCTTGGCGATGCCATCGCAGGTTTCGTAGATGATCTCGCGGTATGCCTTGCCCGCCTGCCACGCGGTATCGCCCATGGCCGTCCTTTCGTTGCGCGCCCCGATCGTCCGAGCACGTCTGTTAGGGAAAAATGTTCGGTAAGATGAGCATATACTAACGCGCCCCGAAGCCTGAAACAGCCGAACGCAGAATAATTCCGAAAAAGAACGGTGGCCGTCAACGAAAACCTGAAGACGGAGCAGGCGCTCCTTCCCCCGGCACGTCTTTGCAGGACCGCACCAGCCAACGTACGGGAGGACGGCGAATCTCGCAGCGGCAGGCGGAGGCGAAAAAAGCCCGGTCCGGTCGTACTATAATGGTGCCCGCACCCGCCGAAAGCCCGAGCGAGGAGGTCCGATGTACGTCGAACCGAAGGATTCCCGACAACGCTGTACCAAAGAGCGCCTGTTCGCGTCGTTCGAGCGGGCGCTGCAGAGCAAGGCCGTGTCGGACATCACGGTAAGCGAGGTCTGCGGCGACGCGGGCATTTCGCGCAAGACGTTCTACAAGTACTACTCGGATCCGTTCGCGTTGTTGCTGGCCATGCAGGACGATCTGTTCGCCGGCTTGGGGCAGCGCTTGGCTAAGCTACCGCCCGACGTGTACGCCATCTCTTCGGATATTATCGACTTCGTGGCCGAGCATCGCGTGGTGGCGAAGGCGGTGTTCGAGAACCGTGGCGAGGGAAACCTCATCGATCGCGTGCTCGCCCACCTGCATGCCACCTATCACGAAAGCTGGGAGCAGGCGAACCCCGACATGTCCGAGCAGGCGGTGGAATTCCTGTTCCACTACGTTACCTCGGGCTGGGTGGGCATCGTCAGGCTCTGGCTCTTCCAGCACCCCGATCTAGAAGTAGGAGAGGTCAAGGCGCAGGCCGAGAGCCTGTTGAAGCTGACGACGCCCCGCGCTTGAGGAACACCGTGGGTCCCGGGAGCGGAATGGCACGGTGCGCAGAGGCCCTTGCGCCATCCCACTCCCGCCGCCGTTCGTACCCGCGCCCCTTCGCCGGGCGCGCGGGCTAAGGGGCGCGGCGCTATCCGGGGAATCCCTCGAGGGCACGCAGGTAGGCCGCAGGCGCCTCGAGGTGGACGTTGTGGCCCGCTCCGGCCACGATGCGCACCTCGCACAGCCCTTCATCCTCCAAGCCCTCGGCAAGCGTGCGGTACTTCACGTCGAGCGCTCCAGCGATATACCGCACCGGCGCGCCGCTGGCGCGCAGCGAGGCGAGCGCAGCAAGGACGTCCACGCGCGCGGGCATGGCGTGCTGGCCAGCATGCTCGAACGTGCGGGCGAGGGCTTCGGCATCGTTCGCCAGACGACTGGCACGCATGCGTTCGCGGGCCGAGGCAGGCAGGTCGCGCTGGGTGGCGAACAGGTCCAGGCGCTCCCAGGCATCCATGAACGCCGAGAGCCCGTCGCGGCGCAGGGCTGCGGCGTTGCGCGCATCGCGCTCGGCAGCGTCTTCGCGCTCGCGCTCGTCAACCGGGCCCAGCCCGGCGCTTTCCAGCACGAGGCCCCCAGCAAAACGGGCGAACGTTTCCGGCTGACTGCTGGCGGCGGCAAGCGCGACACGCCCTCCCATCGAGTAGCCCACCACCAAGGGTTTCCGAGAGCCCTGCGCAGCCGATGCGGAACCTCCGTTTGACCTTCCTGGCGCGGCGAGGGCAGCAACGCCAACCGGAGATGCGAGGTACGCCAGCAGCATCTCGCCCTGCGCCCCGAGCGCATAGGCATCAGCACCCTCTGGCCGGTCGCTGCCGCCGTGGCCAACGAGATCGAGCGCCACGACGGAGCGCGTGCGGCCCAAGAGCTCGGCTATGCCATCCCAGCTTGCGGCGCTCTGGGCAAAGCCATGCAGCAGCACGACAGGCGCGGCTTCGGCAGCCTCGCTTTCCCAGACGGCGAAGCGGTAGCGCGCGCCATCATGCTGGAAGAACCCCTCTCGTTTCGCCATGGTGCGGCCTCTTTCCCTGCGGTGCCGATACGGACAGAAGATAGTGGACAGAATTCAAGGCTATGGTCGAAAATCGGGCCGCACAAGCGAGACCTCGACGTTGGAGACTTGGCAGCCAAGCAATACGCAAGGTCAGATGCTTGCTTTCTTCGGCCTCGCTCGCGCTGTCCAAACGACCCTTGCCATAGCCTTGCATTTTGTCCATGACTCTTTTGGTTATTTATAGCGCCACTCACTTGGAAAGCGTCGCCGTGCCTTCTACCAGTACGGGGCATAGCGATCCTTCAACCCCGAAAGCGGCACGCGAACCTCGACGAGCGAGATGCCGGGGGTGCCGAGCAGCGCGCGGTAGGCTTCGTCGAACGCCGGCACGGTGTCGGCGCGGCGGTACGGCACGCCGAACGCCTGCGCAGCCGCCCGGAAATCCACGTCCTGCGGGGTGAGGAACAGCCGCTCGAAATACGGGTCCTCCGATTTCTGGGGCAGCATATCGAAGATGCCGCCGCCGTTGTTGTTCAGCAGCACGATGACGATGCTCGGAACCGCGCCGGGCGCGACGTTGTCGAATGCCGCATCGGTCGCATGGCCGGGCGTTACGGCGCTGGCCGCCTCGCTGGACGCCGCGTCGAGCGAGGCGGAGACGCACGCCGCTGCCTCCCGCTGCAAGCGCAGCTCGCGCTGCAGCGCAAGGGCGTTCAGGTCGTGCAGCAGGGTGAGATCGCCCGTGACCAGCGTGGTCTGGGCGAAGTGCTGCGCCGCGCCCAGCGCCGTGGACACCGTGCCGTCAATGCCGTTGAGGCCCCGGTTGCACAGGATGGCGAGGCGCTTGGCACTTTTCAGGTAGAACGTGTCGAGCGCCCGCACGCTCATGGAGTTGGCTGCGAACAGGCACGATCCCTCCGGCGCAAGCTCCACGACCCGCCGGACGAACGCGCCCTCGAAGCCGGCCTCCGCATCGTCCACCGAAGCGATGCGCTTGCGCGCGGCGTCGTTCGCGTCGATCCACGCGCGCGCGAAGGCCCGCTGCGCGTCGTCGGGATCGCAATCGATCGTCTGCACGTCGTACGCGAACCCGAGCGACCCCGCCAGCTCCGATGGCCTGCAGCGCACGAACACGTCGGTGGCCGCGTTGCAGTCGCGCGTCTCCAGCGGGTCGACCACGATCTGCACCGGACGCGCCGCGGCAACCAGCTGCGTCGCCTTCTTCGACACCGGATAGCGCCCGAACCGCACGACCACCTCGGGCGCAAGGCCATCGGGAACCGTACCGCCCGGGCCGAGCACGGAGTCGTAGTTGTCGATGACTAGGGGGTCGTCCGAAGACCGCAGACCGGACAACGGATCCGCGAGCAATGGCAAGCGGAAAGCTCGCGCCCAGCTGAGCACCTTGCCGGCTTCGAGCTCGCCTGTGCAGGTACCCTCGCCCGCGTACACGAGCGCACGTTTTCCCGCGAACAGCGCGGCCAGATGCTCGGCGTCGCCGAGCGCGAGCTGTCTCGCAACAGGAACAGATGTTTCACGTGAAACATTCGCGCGCTGCGCCGATTCGAACAGCCCCTCCACGCCGAAATCGGGCTTGAGCGGCTCGTCGAACGGGAAGTTCAAGTGCACGGGCCCGCCGAAGCACCCCTCGCCCGCCGCGATGACCGCCTCGCGCGCGGCCTGGCGGGCGAACGCGAGCGCCGCATCGTCGCCCGAGGGAAGCGGCATCTGCCGGAACGCCCGCACGTGGTTGCCATAGGCGTTCAGCTGGTCGCATGTCTGCGGCGCGCCGAGGCCCTGCAGCCTCGGCGGCCGGTCGCCCGTGAGCACCACGAGCGGCACGCGCGACGACTCCGCCTCCATGACCGCCGGATAGTAGTTCGCCACCGCCGAGCCCGACGTGCACACGAGCGCCGCCGGACGCCCGCTCGCCTTCGCCAGCCCGAGCGCGAAGAAGGCCGCGCCGCGCTCGTCCACGTCCACGAACAGGCGCATCCGCTCCGGCGCGCGCCGCGACAACTCGAACGCCGTCATGGACAGCGGCGTGGAGCGCGACCCGGGGCTCACCACCACGTCACGCACGCCCCAGCGCGCCAGCTCGTCGAAGAACGCGCCCAGGAACAGCGCCGTCGCCTGCGGGTCGGCCGTCATCGCGCCTCGCCCCCGTCGAATGCCGAGAGCACCGTCTTCAGCTTCATGCCTATCTCGTCGTACTCGTCGTCGGCCACGCTGCCCTCCACGATGCCGCAACCGGCGTACACCCAGCCGATCTCGCCGTCGAACACGCCAGTGCGCAGCGCCACCGAGAACTCGCCGTCGCCGGCGCCGTCCACGTAGCCGCACGCGCCCGCGAAGAAGCCGCGGTTGTACGCCTCCACCTCGCGCAGCAGCATCTTCGCCTCGCCCACCGGCGTGCCGGCCACGGCCGGCGTGGGATGCAGGTCCTCCATCATCGACCACAGGTCCACGCCCTCCAAAAGGCGCGCCCGCGCCGGCGTGCACAGGTGCTGTACGTGCGTGAGCGGCAGGATGCCCGGCTCGGCAGGCACGTCAACGCCGTAGCACGTGCGCCGGAACACCTCGCGGATGAACCGCACCACGTAGTCGTGCTCGGCGCGGTTCTTCGGGTCGTCCATGAGCTCGGCGGCCAGCCGTGCGCGCTCATCCTCGGAGCCGCCGGCCGGGCAGGTGCCCGCCAAGCACATGCTCTCCAGCTCGGCGCCGCGCTTGCGCACCAGCAGCTCGGGCGTGCACCCGCAGAAGAACACGTCAGCGTAGCGGTACAGGAGCACCGTGCCGCGCGCCGGCCCGTCTATCAGGTTCACCAGCAGGTCCTTCGATGAGAACGGCCGCTCGGCCACCAGGCGCTGCCGCCTCGACAGCACCACCTTGTCCACGCGTCCCGTCTCGATGGCCGCCAAACCGGCGCCCACGGCCGCGCGCCATGCCTCGCGTGAGTCGGGCTCCAGCCGGTACGGCACCGTCATGCGACGGCGCGGCGGCGCGGCCAGCGCCTGGCGCGCGAACCGCTCGATGCGCCCCGCGTACACCGGTCCTAACGAGTTCACCTGCAGAAGCGTGCCCCGCTCGTTCTCAATAAGCACGATCTCCGGCAGCATGAACTTCAGCCGCGGGAACGCCTCGAACAGCTCGTCGGCAGGGGCCGGGTTCTCCGCATCGAAGCGGTTGAACGAGAAGTACACGGGCGGCTGTTCCACCGGCCCCTCCAGCTCGCTCTCGGCCTCGTCGAGCGTCGGCAGCGCAATGCAGCGCCCGAGCCCCATATAACGGCACGCCCGCTGCTTGTCGTAGTACACGAACTGGTCGGTGAACCCTTTCTGCATCAGGCAGAACGCATCGACGATATCAGCCTCGATCGGCAGGGTATGCGAGTGGATCTTGGTCATGACGCTCCTTACCGCGCCGGCTCGCAGCCGAGCGCCGTCTTCACCATGGTCTTCACTTTGTTCACGAGGTCCTCCGATCGTCCGGGAGCAGCAACGCGCGAGATTGCACAGCCCCATAGTATACCCGTCCGAGCGCCGGGTTCCCGATCGCGGCCGCGAGGGGTTGCCGGCGTGCGCCGGTCAACGATTCCATGAACTTCTCGTTTGCACACGGGTCGCATTCTATACTGAAATGAATTTCCGAGGACGAAGCGTCACGATCTACAACGAAAGGGCCTCCATGAAGAAGTTTCTCCAAGAATTCAAGGATTTCATCAATCAGGGCAACGTGATGGACCTGGCCGTGGCCGTGGTCATCGGCGCGGCGTTCACCGCCATCGTCAACTCGGCCGTGAGCGACCTCATCATGCCGATCGTGGGCGCGTTCACCGGCGGCGTGAACTTCTCGAACTTGAAGCTGTATCTGCCGCTGGGAGCGGGCGATTCCGCCATCGCCTACGGAAGCTTCATCAACGCCGTCATTCAGTTCGTCATCATCGCGTTCGTGGTGTTCCTCATGGTGAAGGCCCTGAACAAGGCCCGCTCGCTGGCGAAGCACGGCAAGCAAGCCGAGGAGGAGAGGGCCCCGCACTGCCCGTACTGTCTCGAAGAGGTAACCAAGGGCGCCACGCGCTGCCCCCACTGCACGGCCGAGCTGCCCGAGCCCGCCGGCCTCACTGCCAAGGCGTAGGACGTCCACCTGTCGAGCGTTGCCGCACCCGCCCTCATACCTGCTCGGGCGGCAGGGGCACGGCATCCTCTTCGGTGGAGAACATCCGCTCGCGTTTCGCCACAAACGCCTTCAAGTCGCTCTCGGAGTGGATGTCGAGCTTGCCGTACAGGTTGTGCAGGTGCGTCTTGATGGTGTTCGAGGTGATGTACAGATCCTCGGCTATCTCCTTGCGCGACTTTCCCTCTATCAGGCTGTACATGATCTCCAATTCGCGCTGCGTCAGCCCGAAGTCCTGCGCGACCACCTCGCAGGTGCGATAGCTGTCCGTGGGCTCGTCGGGATCGCCGGGACGCACGAACCCCCAACCTGTGCGCATGTTCGCATTGTTCGTCAGCAGCAACGCCATCATCAGCACCAAGAAGGCCAGAGCGCAGAAGAACACCACGACTTGCTCGGAGCCCGCCAGCACCTGCAGGGCCACGCTGCCCACCACGATGCCCAGCGCGCGCCCCGTCATGAGCGCCGTGCTGGGACAAGAGGCAACCCAGGTGGCCGGCTGGTCGCAGTTTTTGATGAGATACGATCCCAAACCCCATAGCACCAGGTCGAGGTACAGGAAGCCCGTCACCTGCAGCACGCCTGCCATAACCGACGTCGGCCCCAGCACGCCCACCGCCAGCAAACCCGCCCCCGCAAGCGGAAACCCTATCTGGTAGATGGAACGGTTGAAGTCCATCTGCAGCACCAGCACCGCCAGCAAGGCGAGCGATGCCGCGAAGAAGTACCCAACAGAGTCGAGCATCTGCGAGAGAAAGCCCGAGAAGCTCAAGAAGCCCAGCGGTATGCCCAGCGCCAAACCCTGCGTGACGGACGTGGCCATGAAGCGGTAGGGAATAAGCAGGTCGTTCGTAGACTCGCGGTACAGCACCTTCTGGTCGGGGAACGCCTTGCCCTTCGCACAGTAGAACAGCAGCACGACGAAAGCCGGTAAAACGAAGGCGATAACCCACCGCAGCAGCGGGTCGAGCAGCGCGATGCCCAGCGACAGCACCCCCGTGGCAAGTGCCGAGGCAATGCCGAACGTCAGCGTGGGCGTCATTCCCAGCATGCCGAAGATGCGCCCCAGCTCAATATGGATGCCCATGGTTCCCACGGCCAGCAGCACCATGCCCAGCGCCAGCGTCGCGAAACGAAATGCATCGTCCGCGATGCCCGCATGCGTTTCCATGAAGAGGAAGAACACGCCCAGCACCATGCTGCCCACGAGAAACCAGAGGTACGCATCCTTGTCGAACACCTTGATCTTCTTGAAGCGGAACGCGAAGAACAGGCATACGCCCGCGCAGATGAACAGAAACGGCACGATGGTGGAGAGCTCGAAACCGGCCACCTGGAACGTGCCGGGAAAGAAGAAGCCGTCCAGGAACAGCAGGACGGCGAACGTCTTATAGGCGGTGAAGCCCACGAAAAGCGTCGGCTGCTCCCGCACGTCGTGGACAACTTTGCGCATGCCGCAAGAGCGGGCGCCCTCAGCCTCCATATGGTTCCCCCCGATACCAATCGACTTCTCGATCAAGCGCACAACCCCACGTCAAACCGGCTGCATAGCCCTCTCTCACGTCCATGGCGAGTATACCTAAACCTGATCTAAAAACATCTAATACTTATGGGGTGAGATGCCTAGGAGGCGTAAACCACCTCTGGCGGAGGATGGCGCCGGTCAAGCCAAAACCTCATTATTTTATCCAGCACGTGCGCCTTGCCCGGCATTTCCGAGGAAGGAATACCGCAAGGAGGTGAAACAGGGGGACGGGCACGAGCGCGACAGACTACTGAAGTTTCGCGAGAAAGCGGAAACCAAGTATCACCCCCTGCTCCCCTTCCGGGTCGCTCCCGGAAGGGGAGCGTCAAAATGAAGGGAGGCGTTGTTCGCCATGACCGCCCGAACACCGGCCCAAGGCTCCGAACGCTACCTGGATTTCACGAACGCCCAAGGACTCTGCTTCCGCATGCAGGTCGAGGACGATCCCTTCGACGCCTGCGCATTCACCGTCCGCGTCACCCCGCTGCAAGGCCACGGGGAGTCCAACGCGAGCCAACCTGCCTTTTCGCAGCACGCGCTGCTCTCCGCCCTCACGTCGCGCGAGCGCGACGTTGCAATGCTCATTGCCGAGGGCTTCACGAACGACCAGATCGCCCTCCGGCTTTGCATCAGCCTCTCCACCGTCAAATCCCACATCCAGAACATCTTCGCCAAAGCCCACGTGCCCAACCGCACGGCGCTCGTCGCCCTACTGCACGACGCGGCACGCTAGCCTCTGCGCAGCGCCGCACCAAGCAGAACACAGAAGGCGCGAAGTCGAGGGATATCGTCAAGAAGCCAGCCACCCCCCCCCCGGAGCGAAGGACCCGAGGAGCGCTCCTCGGCAGCCGAAGCACCTTAGCTAAAGCCTTTTCGCAGAAGGCGCCTCTTCGGACGTCCTCCCCCGCCGCGCCTTAACCGCACAGCGCAAAAGCCCCCCGCCGCGGGGACTGAATGCGGCGAGGGGCTCGAGGAATAAGATGTCGAGCGCGCCTGTCGGTGCGCGCTGCGACCGGGTAGTTAAGCCAGCATCGGCATGATCAGGTACATGACGGCGAACGACCATGCGGTGCATACCGTGAAGATAGCAACCTGGATCAGGCAGATGGGATGGTAGGTTCCCTTGAAGCGGAACACCTTCAGCACCCACTCGACCAGCGGCGCGAACACCACGGCGCCGATGAGGATGGTGGGGATGACGATGGCCCAGCTGGGAGGATAGGTGCTCACGACGGCGGACGCGAACACGATGCCCGCGAACGTGAAGGCCATGCCCGTCTTCTTCCACTTGGGGTACCAGATGAGGATGGCCAGAGCGCCCGTGACCACCTGCACCATGATGAGCAGGGGGAAGTTGCCGGAGCCGTATGCGGGATGCAGCGGGTTCATGACCCACGAGATGATGCCGCCCACGTACATGCCGATCGTGGCCCACGAGCTGCCCCAGATGGTCAGCTGGCCGATGTCGCCGAAGATCTGGTGCACGAAGAACTTGCTCTTGTTCTGGTCCGTGGGGTTCGCGCCCTCGGCCGGCGCCGGGATGGTCATCCACGGCATGAGGCGGAAGATGAGCGAGCACACCGGCACCACGATGGCCACGCCGGCGGACACGGCGATGAACAGCGGCAGCCCCAGCGGGGACACGATGCCGTACAGCAGGGCGTAGCACACCGGGCAGGTGACGATAGTGCCCAGGATGAGCGACGTTGCCACCTTCTTCAGGTCGGACCCGTAGAAGATCACGAACACCTGCACGGTGAGCACGGTGGCGAACGTGGGAATCCAGCCGCTGGCGAACAGGCCGCCGTAGAGCAGCTGGCCCAGGATGAGCGACAGGCAGGTCGTCACGAACATGGTGGTGAAGATGTGGCCGTTGCCCGCCACGCCGGTGCCGGCGTGGGCCGACTTCTTGCGCTCGAGCGCGGCGGCCACGAAGCCCATGATGATCATGCCGATGGAGGCCGGGAGCGCCGCGATGAACGAGCCCTCGGTCAGGTCGGCGAAGAACCAGGCCACGCGGTAGAGGGGCGAACCCTCGATGCAGCCGGTCATCATGGTGCCGAAGTCGTAGATGAAGTTGTTGTTCATGAGCAGGGGCTGCACGTAGCTCATGAGCGCGTACAGCGCGATGGCGGCTACGACGGTGATGCAGAACGCCGGCAGGATCTCCTTGCGGGACACGGCCGTCGCGGGTGCTTTCGATGATGCGGGTGCGTCTGCGACGATGGTCGCATCGTCGTCGATGATCGTGTTCTCCACGATGACACCTTCTCTCGTTTCCGATTGGTATTGCCACAAAACCCCTGGCGAGCAGGCAGATGGCCGCCCTTGTCGCCCTTTGCAGCACGTTATGGATTTTTCCGAGGAAGGATTACGTTGCGGCCCATCCTACCCCACGCCCCCGCCGGAAGGGAATCGGCCGAAAGTACGATCATACCCGCGATATTGTCCTTACGGCCGGTGGCAGGAAGGACGAGTTTTACTCTATGCTGTGCAGCGGGGATGATTCATGGTTTCACGATAACGCCGACCGGTGCGGCCGCATTGCCGCATGCAGGCAAAGGCGCTCTTCCGCTTTTCCGCGATAGTATCGAAGGAAAAGGAGAACCTGTTATGAGCACTTGGTATCCCGAGGCAGACCTGGTCATCCAGCATCCGAAGATCTACACCGTCGCCATCACGTGCGACGAGGTGAAGGAAGGCAAGACGGACTTCCCCATCATCGAGGACGGCGGCGTGGCCGCCAAGGACGGCAAGGTCATCGCCGTGGGCACGGCCACCGACGTCCAGCAGTTCATCGGCGAGCACACCGAGGTCATCGACGCCTCCGGCAAGATCCTCACGCCCGGCTTCGTCGAATGCCACATGCACTGCAAGTGGACCGGCGAGCAGATGCTCAACCTCGATTTCAACGGCGTGACCAGCCGCCAGGCCATCCTCGACGCCCTGAAGGAGAAGGTCGCCAGCACTCCTGCGGGCGAATGGATCGAGGGCGACGGCTGGAACGAGCTCATCTGGGAGGACAGCCAGGAGGTCATCACGCGCCGCGAGCTCGACGAGGTCGCGCCCGACAACCCGCTCATCCTTCTGCACATGTCGGCCCATACGGTGGCCGCGAACTCGCGCGCCCTCGAAGAAGTCGGCTATACGAAGGACACCCCGCAGCCCGAAGGCGGCGAGATCGGCCACTACGACGACGGCGAGCTCGACGGCATGCTGTACGAGAACGCAGCCCTCATGCCAATGTTTGCGGCCAAGCCCCCGCTGACTGAAGAGCAGCACCTCCAGAGCCTCGAACTCATAGGGCAGCGCCTGAACTCCTTCGGCATCACCAGCGCCATCGACGCGAACCTCAACTACAAGCAGATGCGCGCGTACAACGAAGCAAGGAAACAGAACAGGCTCACCTACCGCGCGAACCTCATGTTCTACCTGGACCCGCAGTTCGGCTCCTTCGAGGACAACCTGCGCCGCCTGGAGGAGATGGACTGCGTCACCGGCTTCGGCGACGAGATGCTGAAGCTCAACGGCTGCAAGGTCACGCTCGACGGCATCACGGCCGCGTTCACCGCCGCCATGAGCCGCCGCGAGTACCGCCAGCGCCCCGGCTTCTACGGCGACACCATCTACACGCAGGAGGAGATCGACGCGCTGGTGTGCAAGGCGACCGAGCTCGGCTGGCAGTTCGGCATCCACACCATCGGCGACGCGAGCGAGGACCGCGCGCTGCACGCCTTCCAGGAGGCCAACAAGATCCGCCCGGTGAAGGAGCTGCGCCACTACCTGATCCACTACCAGCTGCCCTACGAGGACCAGTGGCCCATCATGAAGGAGCTGGGCGTGGGCGTGTGCCTGCAGCCCACCCTCGTGTCCCAGATGGGCGAGGAGCCGCTGTTCTGGCCCGAGCAGGTCGAGCGCTTCCAGTCGCCGGGCCTCATGTTCTCAAACGGCATCATCGCCGGCGGCAGCTCGGATTGCCCCGTCGTGACGCCCGACCCTCTGCTGGGCATGTACTACGCCATTACCCGAGTCGACGAGACCACGGGCAAGACGCTCTCCAAGGGCGACGAGTCGAAGGTCACGCCCATCCAGGCCCTCATCATGTGGACGAAGAACGCGGCCTTCTTCAGCCACGACGACGACAAGATGGGCTCGGTGGAGGTGGGCAACTTCGCCGATATGTGCCTGTTCGACAACGACTTCATCGCCGGCAACGTGGAGGATTACCGCACTACCAAGGTGGCGACGACCATCCTGGGCGGCGAAGTGGTGTACGAGCGGTAGACGCCCCTGGCGTCAGCTTGTGGCCGTCATAACAATCGCACAAGAGGCGTCCGCCGCAAGCGAGCGATCTACAAGGGGCCCGGCCGCAAGCAGCCGGGCCCCCTTGACTCTGTCCAGCACTATGAAAGCTTTCTGCAATCGGGAAAGAGCAATCCTCTTACTTCTTGGCGTCTCCATCCGATACGCAGCCCGTCGCTTCCCAAACCAATCCCTTGCTTGTTCGGTAGGCAACGCGGATGCAGGCCATGGCCAAAAAGCAGATGACCATCAATCCCAGAAAAGCGGGGACAAAGGTGCCTGCGAAATCATATGCCGCACCGACGACAATGCCCGAAAACGATCCGAACACCCCCACGCCGGTGCGTATCCACGCGTGGATCTGCGTGTAGTTCTTAGAACCGAATATCTCTCGAATGAGCAGAGGAAGGCTCACCGACATAAGCGAATCCTGCACGCCGAACAAAACAGCGGACACGATGAGGAAAACCGGGTTGTGCAGCAGAACGAACCCTAAAATGCCCAGCACGATGAGCACAAGCTCGATGATGGTGGTTCGCTGCACCCCCAGCTTGTCGTTCAGCCAGCCCATGACCAGTTTGTCGACCACCGATCCGACGGACTGGGCCGATACCACAGCTGCGGCGAATGACGAGGTGAACCCGACAGACTCGACGTAACCGGGAAGATGCTGCTCGATGCCTCCATGAATGAACGACGCAATACCGGCGAACACGAACAAGCACCAAAACGCCAAGGAGACCACGGCTACCTTCACCGCAACACCTCGTACAACTGACGCTTTTCCAACTCCCTCATTGGGCATGAGCCCATAGGGGACGGCACCCACGTCGGACGGATTCCTTCTCAGCAGCAGGGCACAGGGAAAGATCACGCAAAACGAGGCGACACCGACGAACAAATAAGCCTCTCGCCATCCGTCGGCCACTATGATGCCGTGCAGAACCTGCGAGAACACTGCCGCCGATACGCTCGAACAAGCCATGACAATGCCGTATACCATACCGCGCCGTTTGACAAACCAGTTCCCCACCAACGTCGCGGAAGGCAGCACGAATATGCACGAACCAGCCGCCCCGACGAGAAACCCTGATGCCTGCCACTGCCATATCGCCGTGTAGGTTGACATGACACCGACGGAGAACGAGAGCACCACGATGGCCAATGCCATGACAACGCGTATGTCATACCGTGAGAGAAGCTTTCCGGCCAAGGGCGTTACCAGCGTCGTTCCGACGAAATAGCCCGTCATGTACGTGGCAATCTCCGATCTAAGAAACCCCATATCCTCGCAGACAGGAACATAGAACAGACTTCCACAGTTCAAGATAAGGCCCATGCCAAACGCCTGGAGAAGGCAGCAACACCCCACGATCACGAATGCATACGGTACTCTCCCTAGAAGCTTGCCATCGCGAACTAGCATGCGATCCCCCTTCGGCAGAAGAGGCCGGCGGGCGCCGGCCCCGATCACTCGAATCCAGTACAACCATCTTTTACGTGCCGTTCCCCCAACTAGACGGTTTTCTCGATATCGGCTTGCTTACCCGGTTCTTTCAGGCCGGCGATCAACTCGGGATGCTTCGCTTTAGTGATAACGATGATAACGGCCACAAGCACGGCCATAGCTGTCGCAAGCGGCCATGCCACGTTCCAACCGGCAAATTGGCCCGTAGCCGCCACGCCCATGAGACCGGCGAAGAACGCAAGCACGTAAGCGGAGAAGTACTGGCACAGATTCTGTGCCGCAGCCAAAAGCGAGAGCCCCAACGTGGCACCTTCCTTGGGCAGAACCTTCACGATCTGCAGGATGAGGGCAGGGTTGAACATGCCGAACGCGAGCCCGTATACAATGGCACCTGCGTAGTAGCCCGGCACCGAGACGATGTGCGTGAGAATCCAGAAGCCCACGGCCTCGCCGAGTAGAGCGATGGGCAGGTCGAATCCCCGAAGGCGACCCTTAAGAAACGCACCGTAGCAGATGGCGCCCACCGCGGCGGCAAGCGTCTGCGTGGAGCTGATGATGCCAGCGAAGCCCGTGTCGCCCAAACCCGCCTCCTTGATGCACAAGGAGATGTTGGTGAAGTACGAGAACTGGAAAAAGTTCCACACGCCTGCCAAGAGGATGACGATCCATGCGGCCACCGTGATGGATTTGAGCGCGTTACCACGCTTGCCGTCGGCCGTCATCCCTGCCGGCTTTACGTCGGGCTCCGGAAGCCAGAGCACAATCATCGCCACGATGGGGATGATGAACAGGTAGCCGATGAAGGAATAGCGCCACGACATGACGGCCAGGAAACCGCCGATCAGCTGGAACACCGAACCCGAGAGACCTCCCACTGCCGTTTTGAAACTCATGAGGCGGTCGCGCTGCCTGCCCTCGAACAAGTCGGCTATGAACGATGACGCCATAGGGAATATCATGCCGCGGCCGAAACCCAGCACCACGCGGCACGCCAATATGCCGTAGAAGCCCTCGATGGTCTCCGGCATGAGACCAGCAACCACCCCACCGACGAGGGTGCATGCCATGGCAATGATAAGCATGGTCTTCTTTTTCATATAGCGCTCGAGGATGCCCACGGCGAACGCGCCTACAATAGCCATGAGCGAGGGCAGCCCTTCGATGTTCTTAAGCATGAGCGAATCGACGCCCGCAGGGGCGTATGCCGCTCCAATGGCCGACATGGCCGGCGTCGAGAACGACTTCGCATACTGCAGCGTGATAACGAGCAGCGCGGCTATCTGGACCGTGATGCCGAGCGCCTTCTTCGCGGTAGCTTTCTGTTCTGCGGTCATTTCATTCTCCTCTCTTCCATGAACGCCACGAGCTCCCCGATGTCGTCCAGCTCTTCAAGATGCGTAACCATCTCAACCACCTGTGCGGCAGCCTCGTGCGGCAGCGTGCGAGAAAACTCGATGTTCCGGTAGAATTTGTCGAGAACCTCCCCTTCGGTCAGGGGGCTGCGGTAGATATCGCCTTTGGGCACGTCGCAGCGTGCGTGGTAAGACGTGCCGCCCCGCATGACCACGTCTACCTCCGCCGTCTGGTACTCGTCGGGCGGCAAGGAGGGATCGATGGCGATCTTCGCTATCATGCTTTTCAGCGCGGGATCCTCCATGGCCTCCCGGTTCATGTGCTCGGGGCGCACAGCCTTTTCCACAAGGGCGACTGCCGCCGTGTAGATGATGCTGAAAGCTCCGCTCACCTGGGGCTCTTCGCCTACCTCGAACGGCTGCCCCACGAACCCTTGAGCTGTGCGGGGCGTGGTATGAATGGTTACGCTCTCCACTTGCGTTGGATCGAATTCGTGCGCTTCGACGATCTTCATGCAGGCATCGATCGAGGGGTGCGTGGCGCGGCAGGCCGACCACGGCTTGATGACCACATCGCCGTAGAAAACGCGTCCCAAGTCCTTGCACAGCAGCTCCGGCTGCTGCTTCTCGCCGCAGAACAGGAAGAAATACCCTTTCTTGCCCCCGATGGCGTCGTGGGTGGCCGTCATGCCACGGGCGGCAAAGTCGGCCGAGAAGATGGCGTTGCGGGCAGCAAGCGCCATGGGGAGCTTGAACGCGAGCGTCTTGTAGTTGATGTTGTCCATCGACCCGCCCAGCATGTTCAGGCTCAGGCCGAGCGCGTTGTTGAGCTCCTGCTCGTTGAGGCCGCCCAACTTGCCGGCGACAACAGTAGCGCCCAACCCGTTGATGGTGTTGGTGTTATCCCAGCCTCCATACACATCGAAGCCAGATGCCGCCCCCAGACGCGCGGCAACGTCATCGCCCACCACCAAAGCCGTGAGGAACTCCCTGCCGCTCGCATGTACGCGCTCTGCGGCGGCGAAGGCGGTGGGCACCGTCGTACCGCTGATGTGAGCGGCACTGCTCTTGCGATTCTCGTTCTCGGCCTCGATGGCCTCGAAATCGTAGGATCTCATGGCGAAGCTGTTCACCATGGCAGCTTGCGGAGCGCCCATAAGCTCGCCGCGAAAAAACGCCGTGCTTTGAGGCGCTGTTCCATAGCTTTTGAGCAGGTTGAACAAATCGTCGCAACGAGGCGCGTGCACCCCGGCAGCTATGACGCCCACCGCGTCGAGCACACGGGTCTTGACTCGCCCGACGGTGAAATCGTCGAGTATCGCGTAGTCTGCGGCCGCGACGTGCGCGCAAACTTCGTCGGTCATGTTCATGGAACCCCCTTTTCAATGGTTTCCGGGCGACTTCGCGCATGGTTCCCCTCTCGGTCTAAGCCGCCCGGCCCCCTTACTCCTTGGTGGTCGAAAGCGTCCAACGGGTCTTGCCGTCCATTTTCTTGACCAGGTCCTCCGCCTCACCGTAGTACAGACACCATGCCTGGCAATGCTGCACGCACATGGGCATCTTGCCCTCCTTCGTACGGTCGGCGCACAGATTGCATGCCTGCGTCAGGACGGGCATATACGTCCATTCCCATACGCCCTTCAGCCCCTGGTCCCTGCTGTACTGGAACGGCCCCACCTCGCACACCTTGATGCCGAACTCGCCTTTCGGCAGGCCACGCTCCTTTTTGCAGGCCACCTCGCATGAGTGGCAGCCCGTGCAGTAGTCGTAGTTGACGAGAATCGCCTTAGTCACGGTCGTTCGCCTCCTTTTCTTGGGTCGTTTGGGCGGTCAGGCATCCTGCAGGCCGTCGGCGTGCTCTTTCGCGTAGATGAGCGCGTTGCGGCCCTGCATGTCGGCGTCCTCTACCTTCATCTCCTTGGCGCGCCGAGCGGCCTCGATCTGGGCGAGCAAGGCGCTGTTGCCCTCGGCAGCCTGCCTCTCTGCCGATTCTTTGTCACCCGCCATAACGCCGGGCAGGTAGTCGCCCCAGCCGCCCTCGCGGGTGACCTTCTCGCCGGGCATCTGGTCTCCCTCGACGTAGGGGTAGATCTTTGCCAAGAAGCTCTTGATACCGGAACCGATGCCGCCTTGCCCCGTTTCGAAGTTGAGCGCCATGTTATTGATGTTTGAGTCGAACGTGCCGTACAGGCTGGGCTCTGCGGCTTCTTGCTCGGGGAACCACCAAGCGTGCTCCATATGAATGGTGTCCTTCTTGATGCCGGGGAAGAGGAACGCCTTCTGGCGGCATCGGCCATGGGTGGTCTCGATCCACACCCAGTCGCCATCCTCGATGCCGTATTCAGCCGCGGCCTCGGGATGAATGGTCACAAGCGGCCAAGGATGGAACTCGCGCATGGTTTCCAGTTGACGGTGCTCGGAGTGGAAGAACTCGTAGGACCTTCCACCCGACGTGGCGATGAACGGGTACTCTGCCAGCTTCTCGGGCGTGGATACTGGGCTATCCTTCGGCTCAATGTGGTAGGGCATCGGATCGACTCCCCAATGGTTGTACCCCCAGCTCCAGAACTCGAAACGACCCGTTGCCGTGTCGAAGCCCGGCTGGCCGTCGGGACGACACATGCCCTTCTGGTACTTGTAGTACTCGGCATCCCACGGATCGTACTTGTAGCCGCCGCGCTCCTGCAGCTCCTCGAAGTCACCCTCGTAGCGCGTGCCGCCCTCGGCGTACTGGTCGGTGAGGTACCACGTGGCCAACTCCCTGTCGTCTTTCCAGGGCCAGTTCTCGGGCTTCAGCCGGCGACCCAGATCGAGGATGATCTGCTCATCGGACTTTGCTTCGTAGTAGCTCGCGCACTTGGAGATGGACCGGGCGGGCGTCCACCAGGTGCGCACGGAGTTGCGCTCGCAGCTCATGGCAACCGGCAGCACGATATCGGCATGAGCCACGGCGGTCGGCGTCATATAGGGGTCGGCCACCACGCAGTAGGGTATCTTGTTCATGGCCTCGTACATGCGCGGTGCGTCCATGCCCGAGCAGGAGAGCGGGTTGGCACTTTGCAGCCAGATAATCTGGGGCATGAAGGGCTCGCCTGTCTCCACGGCGTGCAGTAGGGCATCTGAGGACGCACAGGCCACGATATCGGATGATTCGATGCCCGCCGACAAAGTAAGCTTGCCTGCATAGTTTTCGCGCGGGATTTTGAAGTCACCCAAACCGTAGCGCTTCTCGATATCGAACGCGCACTTGATGAGCAGGTTCCCTCCGGGATTGTCGATGTTGCCGGTAACACCCATGAGATCGCACGCCGCCGCGGTGACGCCCAACGCGGACAGTTGCTGCTCGAACGCGAGGCCCCACTGGATGGACGCGCTTTCCGCCGTAGCGTATAAGCGGGCTGCGCCGCGTATGTCGTCCGCCGGTACGCCGCATATCTCGGCGGCCCAATCAGCATCCTTGCCCTGCACCGATTCGACGAGCTGCTCGTAGCCGTAACACCAGCTGTCGATGAACTCATGGTCGACCATATCCTCGTTGATGACGGTGTTCAGCATCGCTATGCCCAGCGCGCCGTCGGTTCCGGGGCGCACCTGCAACCAGTACGCGGCTTTAGCTCCGAGCCAGGTTAGGCGCGGGTCGATGGAGATGATCTGGGTACCCATCTGCATGCATTCGACGATCCAGTGGCCAAGGAAGCCGTCGGCATTGGCCTTAAGAGGCTCGTTACCCCAAACCATGATCACATCGGGGCGGCGGAAGGATGGGTCGGCATAGCGCATCTCATGCGTTTCAGACACGTCGGCGATGGTCATCTCTCCCATTTTCGCCGATGCGCCGATCATACGCGGAAGGTAACAGGCAAAGCCAGTGAACCCGAAGTTGCAGACGTTGGGCGTCTCGAGGGCAGTGGATGCGAACAGCGGCAGCTGCCAGCCGATGTTGCGTCCCGTGCCATGCACGAACAGGATGGTGTGGGAGCCGAAGTCTCGCTTGACGGTGTTCACGCGCTCCACGATCTCATCGTAGGCCTCGTCCCACGTGATGCGCTCCCATCTGTTCTCGCCGCGCTTGCCGGCCCGACGCAAAGGGTACTTCAACCGGTCGGGATGGTTTACGGCCTCCACCATGTCGAGGCAGCGCATGCAAAGCTTGCCGTTGTTGAAGGGCGACAGCGGGTCGCCCTCGATGCGGGCAAGCCTGCCCTCTTGGTCGACGTAGAGCAGCACGCCGCACCCGTTATGGCAGCCAGGGGGCGACCAATGATTGGTGCGGGTGACGGTGTACTCGCCCTCCTGCCACCGCCATTCCCCCTCGTGGTAGGCCTCGCGGTCGACCGAATCGAGGAACTCTTGGTAATCCATTCCTCCTCCTTTTCTTGGCGATTCATCGATCTGGGTTTTCGGCAGCCGGCCAACGCTCAAACCTCGGGCGGGCAGAGCGTTGGCCGGAAGCTTACAGAAACGGGACTGTTGCCTACGCGCAACGCTCATGGGTGCGGAACACGGGGCGCTGATGGAGACGCAGGCGGAGCCGGGGCCCCGGGCGGAACGGGCACACCGGGGGCACCGGGCATGCCGGGCATGGCCGGCACCTTGGGGAGCGCCGCTCCGCATTGCGGGCAATGCTCGAGATTGAGCGCGCATTCGCCTCCGCACTGCGGACACTTGTTGGACATTTCGACCGCCGCAGGCCTAAAACACATACGATCCTCCTTTAACTAACCACTTTTGGCTTAGGTCAATTTGGTTTAGTTTGTGACATCAAAATAATATTATTTAGTATTAGTTATCAAGGTGTCTATTTATACTATTTTTTGGATAAATAAACTGGTGTGTTTATATTTAACAGATATTTTACCTGCATATTAGGCTTTTTTCGAACTAAGTGTTCCTTTAAAATCCTGTAACATATTCTTAAAATAGAATAGTACATAGTCTTTTTAGTACTATTCATTTAACCCCTTTCGTATTATTTTATTGAAAGGCGATGGCAAAGAATTAATACTATTTCGGTTTAGTCATCGCACGTCGAGAGCATTGAGAGAAAGAGGTTCGCCATGTGCTTCAGACCAGCCGAGACCGAACTGCCCCCCGCCACCTGCCCGTCTTGCGGCAAGCGCATCAACCGCGTAGCGGGGCAGCTGCCCAAGAAATGCCCCTTCTGCAAGTCGCCGACCGAAGGCGCCGAGGACGACGCGCCCGCACCGGCTTCCCCGGCAGTCGTACCCGCACCAACGGCTCATGGGATGCCCAACGCCCCCTCTGCCCCGAAGGCGCCGGGAGCGCCCATCAGCAAGTAGGCCCGTGGCTCCGGCACTTTCCGGCATTTAGAGGTCGCCTTTCTCAGCGAAATCATCCTTGAAACCGGAAAAGTGCCACCACGCGATAAACAGCACGAGAGAGGAGAGGTTATGTCAGAGCGGATAATCGAATGCGGTGACGGCGTGGTCAAGTGCCGCACCTGCGCCTGGTCGCCGCCGGGCGACCACCCGGTGGGGTGCGGCATGTACCTGACCGTTAAAGACGGCAAGGTGGTGGACGTAGAGGGAGATCCGGACCACCCCATCACCCAAGGGCGCCTGTGCGTGCGCTGCCTCACGCTTCCCGAGTATATGTACAGCGAGAAGCGCGTCCTGAGCCCTTTGAAGCGCGCACGCGAAGATCGCGGGAAGGACGCCTGGGAGCCCATCACCTGGGACGAGGCGCTCGACATCATCGAAGAGCGGGTGAGCTACGTCAAGGAGAACTGGGGCGCCGAGTCCATCGTGGCCTTCCAGGGCACGGGCCGCGAGGCCACACTCTACAAAACACCGCTCGCCTATGCCGCCCTCGGCACACCGAACTCGTGCTTCCCCATGAGCGGCGACTCGTGCTATGGGCCACGCTGCTCGGTGGCCGACTTCATACTCGGGGCGGGCTATCCCGAGCTCGACTACGCAGCCTTCTTCCCCGACCGCTACGACGACCCGCGCTACGAGGTGCCGAAGTACATCGTGTTATGGGGAAAGGATCCCCTGTTCTCGAACCCCGACGGGTTCTTCGGCCATACGCTCATCGACCTCATGAAGCGCGGATCGCGCTACGTGGTGGTAGACCCGCGTGTCACATGGATGGCTGCTCATGCCGATTTCCACCTGCAGCTCCGTCCCGGCACCGATGCCGCACTCGGCCTGGGTATGATCAACTATCTGATACAGGAAGATCTCTACGACCACGACTTCGTTGAGAACTGGTGCTACGGCTTCGATGAGCTCAAGGAGCGTGCTGCCGAGTACCCGCTGGATAAGGTGGAGGAGATCACCTGGGTTCCGGCCGCCACCATCGCCGCCGCCTCACGCGCCATCGCAGAGAACCATCCTTCATCGTTCATGTGGGGGCTCGCCATAGACACGAACGCAAATGGGGTGCAGGCCGGCCACACCGTGCTCATCCTCGCGGCCATCCTCGGCGATCTGGACGTGCCAGGAGGGGTGACACTGGCCGTGCCAGCGAGCTTCATGGGGAAGTGGCGATACGAATGCGCCCAGCAGCTCCCGCCGGGCATGCTCGAAAAGCAGATTACCGACCCCCGTTACCAGGGATTTCGCGCCGCACACCTCATAGCACATCCCGACTGCATCCTCGACACACTGGAAACCGACGAGCCTTATCCGCTCAAGATGGCGTGGTTCTACGCCACCAACGGCATAGCGAACACCACCAACGCGCAAGGCAAACGCTGGTTCAAGGCGCTCGAGAAGATGGAGTTCAACGTCTGCCAAGACGTCTTCATGACTCCTACGGCCATGGGCCTGTGCGACCTGTTCCTGCCAGTGACCACGTTCGCCGAGCACGACGGCGTGGTGCTTCCCCACTTCGGGCGCAACACGCACATGGTCATGGCCATGAACAAGTGCGTCGAGGTGGGAGATTGCCACTCCGACCTCGAAATAGATTTCATGGTGGGCAAGCGGCTCAATCCGAAGGCATGGCCATGGGACAACGTGGCCGATTTCTTCACCGAGCAGATCAAGCCCCAGCTCGGTATCACCTTCGAGGAGCTGCAGGAGCTGGGCTGGGTGCAGCAGGAATTCGAGTACCGCAAGTACGAGAAGGGCCTGCTGCGACCAGATGGCGAGCCGGGCTTCAACACCCCCACAGGCTTGGTCGAACTATGCTCGAGCCTTTATGAGGATTGGGGTGAGGATCCCCTTCCCTACTTCGAAGAGAATGCACTCACGCCGTTCAGCCGTCCCGAACTTGCCAACGAATACCCGCTCATTATGACCACGGGTGGACGCGAAACCACTTCCTTCCACTCCGAGCACCGACAAGTGCCGTCCTTGCGCGCCCTCATGCCGTACCCTCTTGTGCAGATCAACCCCGAAACGGCAGCACTATACGGCATCGAGGAGGGCGATTGGGTGTGCATCGAGAACCCGCTCGGCAAAGCTATCGAGAAAGCGCACGTCACCCCTATTATCGATCCGCGAGTCATACACGCCCAGCACGGATGGTGGTTCCCCGAACAGGATCCAGAAGCACCCAATCTCAGCGGTGTGTGGAAGTCCAACATCAACAGTCTCGTGCCACATCGTGCTATAGGCCGCATTGGCTTCGGTGCTCCATTCAAAAACGTCCTATGCAAGATATACAAGGTGGACGGGCTCGACGCACTCGGCACCTTGAGCCCCGACACCGAGCAGGGCGCGATCGGCATTGATCCAGCAAGCCCCGTTGCCACGAGGAAGGAGGCCTAACATGAGCGAATATGCACTGCTGATAGATTATAAATACTGCACAGGCTGTCATGTGTGCGAAGTCTCATGCCGAAAAGAGCATGATCTCCCGCTTGACGAGTGGGGCATCAAGGTCAACGAACTGGGTCCTGCGAAGATGAAAGGCTCTTGGCTCTGGGATTACGTGCCTGTTCCCTCAGATCTTTGCGATCTGTGCGAAGACCGTGTGAAAGCCGGGAAAAAGCCTGCCTGCATTCATCATTGCCTAGCCCAATGCATAGAGCTCGTCGCGCTCGATGATCTGTCCACGGCGATGGCCGATCACGGTAGGAAAGTAACGTGCTTCATCCCCTAGGCAGAAGCAAGCCAGCACTAAACTGTTATGTTCCGGGGCCCTTTTCAAAGGGCCCTTTTGTCGGCAAAAGATTCTTTATCGTTGATCAATCTACTTTGATTACACTATGGATATAATACCCAATAGTATTACTATCAAGGGAAGTGCGGTGTTATGGACGAAAACGAAACGAAGGTGCTCGAAGCGGCAGCCCTGCTTTATAATGCCATTCCCGGCTATCTCGCCGAAACGCAAAGCAAGCAGCAGCTTGGACACCTTCTTGTAGATCTGATCGATGCTTTAGATACCATAGAGTTCACCCGGTCGGGAACGCCTTTGTTCGATATTATCGGCGGGAACATTCCCGGCAGGAGAAAGAAAGCCATTCTGGCACTTGAACGGGAATACGGGCTGACCGAACGCGAGGGACATATCCTCCGCTACCTTGCGAACGAGCGAAACCCCACGTATATCTCCAACGCGCTGGGTATTTCCCCGTCTACCGCCAAAGCACACAAGTACTCAATTTACAGGAAGCTGGGCATACATAGCTCATCGGAGCTGAAGAAGCTGCTTGAGCAGAATCAGCAGTGACGTAGTAGTCCTTCATCTTTCTTTCGCGATTTCACCGTCATCGGCAGCCCCTTATTCCTCTTCCTCGTCGGTCACGCGGCGCAGCACGAGGAAGCCGGCGACGCCGGCCACGAGCGAAGCCGCCAGAATAGCCGCCTTCGCCATGGCGATGGTGCTCGCATCGACGAATGCCAGGTTCGTCACGAAGATGGCCATGGTGAAGCCCACGCCGCCCAGCACGGACACGCCTGCGATATGGCCCCAGCTCACGCCAGCGGGGAGATCGCTTAAGCGCAGCTTCACCGTGAGCCAGGTGGCCAGGAAGATGCCGAGCGGCTTGCCGAACAAAAGGCCGCAGAACACGCCGATGGTCACGGGGTTCGCGATGACGGCGAGGGGGTCCATACCCGTCAGCACCACGCTGGCGTTCGAGAACGCGAACAGCGGCAGGATGAAAAAGTACACGGGGATGTGCAGACGGTAGTCCAACCGCGTGATGGGCGGAATGGCCATGCGCGACACGCGGCCGATCTCGTCGAGTTCGCCCAGGTACTCCTTCTGCACGATGTCGGGCTCGCCGGGGTCGTAGCGCTCGTCGGCTTTGCGCGCCCGCGCCTCGAACCAACCCGGCGCCCGATCCAGCTTTACCTGCGACTTCGCCGGAATGGCCAGCGCCAGCAGCACGCCCGCAATGGTGGCGTGCACGCCCGAGAGCAGGAAGCACACCCACATGGCCAACCCAATGAGCACGTACGGCCACAGGTCGTACACATGCAGCCGGTTGATGACGAGCGCACCGGCGAACAACGCCAGGCCGCCTGCCAGCCAGGCGATATCGAGGTCGGCCGTGTAAAACACCGCGATCACCAGAATGGCGATCATGTCGTCGGCTATGGTGAGCGTGGACAAGAACGAGCGCAGCCCCGCCGGTATGCGGCTGCCCAGCAGCGCTAAGATACCCAGGCAGAACGCGATGTCGTTCGCCATGGGAACGCCCCAGCCCTGCTCGAAGCCGCTGCCCATGTTCACCACCGTGTACACGACGGCCGGCACCACGGCACCGCCGGCCGCGCCCAAGATGGGCAGCAGGGCCTTGCGCGGGTTGCGCAGCTCGCCCGCCGTGAGCTCGAACTTTATCTCCAAGCCCACCAGCAGGAAGAATATGGCCATGAGGAAGTCGTTGATGAAATGCTCGAGCGTGAGGTGCGGCGCGAACGACCCCAGCGAGAAGCCAAGCTCGAACGTGTGCCAGAACTCCGCAAAATACGGAAGCACCGGCGTGTTCTCGATGACAAGGGCCGCCACGGCCGCCGCGAGCATGAGCATAGTCGCCCGGGTGGACGAGTGCGTGAACTCCAGGAGCTTGCGCCTACGCCGATGATGGTGCCGCACCTCCGGCTCCAAGATGCGCTCCGTAGGCGAGCAAGCCGGATCGCCGCTCAAGCAAGCCGGCCCCAGCTCGTCGCGCCCCACCTTGTCGTTCCCTGATGTCATAGGTTCCAGTATATGAAACAAACTCGCAAGGCCAGCAACCACGAGGTAACGGACGAGAAAAGAACGCGACTTTTTGAAAAAAAGCGAAGCGTCGGGGGCTTGGGAGGCGTTCACTCAATTGGGCATAGGTATATTGTATTTAAAACTGAAAACTCGCGCTTGTCGGCCATGAATGCAGCAAAAATCAAAAAAGTTATGTTGTTTATTTGTAGATTTTGTCAATTCAAACTTTCTCGCTTGCGCTTCTTGCGCCATCGAACTAGCCCGCATATACTCGCCCGCAAGGGGGCTGGTAATTCTGTATACAACCAAAAGCGCGCGCTGATTGCCACGGCATTCCCGTGCCCACGCTACGATCCATCAGGATATATTGCCTGATGGAAGGGTGGGTCATGCAAATGTCACCGAAAGGAAGGTGCGATCAGCATGAAGGAGCACAACGCACGCGCTCACGGGCCAAGTGGCCCGCAGCAAACACGGAGGGGATTTCTAAAAACCACAGCGGCAGCCGGCGTCGTCGCCTGCACCGCCGGAAGCGTGGCGCCACTCGCGCAAGCGCTCGCCGACGATATGACGGGCGACGGTATGATGGACGAAACAGACGGCATGGGCCTCACCCACGTCCGATCAACCTGCTCGCCCAACTGCACCGGCGCTTGCGGCATGGTGGCCGCAACGTACGACGGACAGGTAAAGACGCTCATCCAAGCGGCCGACTACGAGAACGACGGCTACAATCCGCGCGGCTGCCTGAAAGGCACCACATTCAACACCATGATGTATGGCGACGACCGCCTGCTACATCCCATGATTCGCGAGACGCCCTACAAAGACGGCGGCCAACTGCGTGAATGCACGTGGGACGAGGCACTCAACTTCGCCGCCAAGCGCATCCGCGAGATAACCGAGCACTACGGTGCGGACTCGATAGCCGTCGACTACCAGGTGCCGCCGCTCAACTACATCAATAAGGGAACGTTCATCCGCCTGGTAAACATGAGCGGTTGGACGAACTTTCCCGGCTACGAGATGAACGGCGACCTGCCCATGTTCTTCCCTGAAACGTTCGGCTGCCAATGCGAAGAGCTGGAAAGCTATGCGTGGGAGGACTCTCGCCTCACCCTGAACTTCGGCTCGAACATCATGACCACCCGTCTTCCCGACTCGCACTTTCTCACAAGGTCGCAGGAGGCCGGCGGCAAGGTGATCTACTTCGACCCGAACTACACGGTCACGGCGGCGAAGGCCGACGAATGGGTGCGGCTTGCGCCCGGCAGCGACACAGCCGTTGCGCTCGCCATGGCGAAGGTCATTATCGACGAGGAACTCTACGACGCAGATTTCATCAAAACATACACTGACCAGCCGCTGCTCGTGAACACAGCCACGGGCAAGCGCGTCCTTGCGGCCGACGTGCAGGGGCTTGAACGCCCGCAGGAAACGCCCGAGAAGCGCGAGGTCTACGTGGCCATTGTGGACGGAGCGCCCACTGCTATCAGCCCTACCCGGCTGGAAATGCCATCCACAGCTGCGCTTGAGGGCACGTTCTCCCTCACGCTCGAAGACGGTTCCACCGTGGAGGCGAAGCCCGCGTTCCAGCTACTCAAAGAGTTGCTCGAGCGCGATTACACGCCCGCGAAGGCGCAGAACATAAGCGACGTGCCCGCCGAGACCATCGAGCGGCTGGCCCGACTGACGGCCACCGTCAAGCCAGCCCACATCATCCTCGGCGGCTCCGCCCATCAGTACCATCACGGCGACCTCAAGGGTCGTGCGCTCACCCTGCTGGCGGCACTCACCGGCAACATTGGCAAGCTGGGCGGCGGCATTTCCGACTACATCGGCCAATACAAGGTGCGCTTCAAGCCGGCCTCGTGGTTCATGCCGCCGAACGCGAACGCAACCGCAACGCCCTACCACTACTTCGTGAACGGCCCCACCGAGACGATGTCGGCACCCTACCCGAAGAACGGCTTCCACGCCCTGCTCACCGGCTGGGCGAACCCCTTCGACCAGCACGCCGTCTGCGACGCGCTACGCAAACGCGTGGAGAGCGGCGAGCTCGAGTTTGTCATGACCTGCGACTTCCTGCACACCACCACGGTCGAGTACGCCGACGTCGTGCTGCCCGGCTGCGCCTGGTACGAGAAGACCGACGTGTGCACCACGCCGCTGCACCCCTACATCCAACTGCAGCAGAAGGCGGCGGACCCGCCAGGCGAGGCGCGCCCCGAGATCTGGATATTCTCCGAGCTGGCCCGGCGCATCGACCCGGCCTGGGGAGAGCAGTTCCCCAACTTCCCGCCGGAAGACTCCGAGAAGCAGATCGAAGCCGTACTCGAGAAGTTCCTCGCAACCGGCGGCGAGAAGGTGGCCGGCATCACGGTGGAAGACCTGCGGCGCGGTCCCGTGAAGATGAATCATGCGAACCCGGAGGACAAGATGATTCCCTTCTGGGATCAGATCCACAACCGCACGCCGTTCCCGCCCCCATCGCTGCCGAACGCGCCGGGTTCGACCGACCACTTCGTGCCGAGCGGGCGCATGGAGTTCTACAAAGACCACGACGTGTTCCTGGCGCAGGGCGAGCAGCTACCCGTGTGGAAGCCTCTGTTCGAAGACACCGAGTACGCCCTCGACCCGTCGGCCCGTGAGAAGTACCCCTTCAACTACCTCACGCGCAACAGCCTGTATCGCGTCCACTCCAACTATTCGAGCAACCCCATGATGCTCGAGCTGCAAGACGGGCTGCCCCGCGTGTGGATGAACCCCGATGACGCGATGGCGAAGGGCCTGGCCGAAGGCGACGAGGTGGATGTGTTCAACGACCGAGGCCACGTGAAGGGCAAGCTCGTGCTAGAGCCCGGCCTCTATCCGAAGCAATGTATCTTCGAGATGGGCTGGTGGGCCCGCTATACCGGCGGGTCGTCGTACAACACGCTCATCTACCCGTTCATCAATCCCATCCATGAGATCTACTTCATCGGCGCCACGTGGTCGACGAACATGGCATGGAACGAATGCCTCTGCGATGTGAGGAAGGCAGGTGCGCAATGAAACTAGGGATGGCAATCGACCTCGACCGGTGCATAGGCTGCCGCACGTGCATGGTCGTGTGCAAGAACCACAATGCCCAACCCGAGGGCATCTGGTGGAACCGCGTGTTCACCGTGGGCAGCGACGAGCACCAGGTTGCCACCGAAACGCGAGGAGGCGGCTTTGAGATGGCGTTTCTGCCCGTGTCGTGCCAGCACTGCGAGAACGCCTCGTGCGTGAAGGTGTGCCCGACGGGCGCGAGCTACCAAGCCGCCGACGGCACGGTGCTCATCGACTACGAGCGCTGCATCGGCTGTCGCTACTGCCTGGCCGCCTGCCCTTACGGCGTGCGGCAGTTCAACTGGGAGGATCCAGCCAAGACGAAGGGTGTGGAAGAGGACCGCTACTGCTACGGTTACCCGCTCGACAGCCATGACGAGGGGCGCTTGGTCTACACGCGCGATCGGCCACAGGGCGTCGCCGAGAAGTGCACGTTCTGCCAGCAATACCGCGCCGAGGGCGAGAAGCCCGCGTGCGTGCGGGGTTGCCCCGCGAACGCGCGCATCTTCGGTGACTTGGACGACCCGGCCTCGGACGTGAGCCGCTTCCTCGACGGCCGGCCCGCCGTGAGGCTGCAGGAGGAGCTCGGCAACGACCCCAAGGTGTTCTACGTGCAGGCGGGAACGAAGGAAAAGCCGGCGCTCGTCTACGGAGAGGGGATGTGATCCCATGAAACGGATTCCGCTCATCATCGGGCTCGCGGCCGTCGTGATAGGCGCCGCCGCCTGGATATACCAGCTTATCGGAGGCTTGGCGGTCACGAACATGTCCAACCTGTTCAGCTGGGGCTTCTATATCGGCTGCTTCGTGTTCCTCGTGGGCGTGGCGGCCGGCGGCATGATCATCTCGTCATCCATCTACCTGTTCGACGTGGAACGGCTGAAGCCGTTCGGCAAGATAGCCTCGCTTACGGCGTTCGCCTGTATCCTGGCGGCCGGGTGCATGGTCATCGTGGACTTGGGCCGCTTTCAGAACATCGGTCAGATGCTCATCCATCCGAACTTCGCTTCGCCGCTCGTGTGGGATATCGTCGTTATCACGCTGTATCTGATTCTCACGTTCCTGAGCGTGTACTTCCAACTGCTTCCCGGCTGCAAGCGCTCGGGCAAGCGTTTCCTGAACGGCTGGATCGCGAGGCGCACCGAGGACGAGGTCGACGCTATCTCCGCCCGTTGGTCGCGCATCGTGGCGCTCGTGGCGCTGCCGGTGGCCGTTCTCATCCACACCATCACCGCGCTCATCTTCGCCACGCAAAACGGACATCCATGGTGGCACACCGCCATGCTGCCCGCCGACTTCATCGCCATGGCCGTGGCGTCGGGCGGCGCACTGGTGCTGATCATCGCGCTGGCCGTTGTCGGGCGTGCCCACTGGAGCGAGTACGCCAACGGACTCGCCACCATCGCGCGCATTGTTGCCGTGGCTCTAGTCGTACACTTCTTCTTCGTCGCGGTTGAGCTCGTGCTGCTTGCGTGGACGGGAGGCGGCGAATCGGCAGCACTGCTCGAAGCGATCACCAGCACGTACGGCTTGCTCTATCTGCTGGAGATCGTGCTGACGGCCGGCGCCATGGTGCTGTTCTTCACCAAGGCGGGTTCGCGGCAATCGGGGCTGCTCATTGCCGGCAGCATCGCCGTGCTCGCAGGCACGCTTGTGCATCGCCTTATGCTGCTGTATCCCGAATTCGCCACCTCGCGGTTCTCGCTCGTCACATCGATGGGCGTGGAATGGCTCTACCCGCTTTCCACGGGACGCTACCTCGCTACCGGGCAGGCGTTCGCCTCGACTTACGCCTATGCTCCGAACGCCATCGAAGTCGGCGTGGCGCTGCTGCCCTTTGGCCTTCTGCTCGTGGTGCTGGCCTTCGTCGCAAACCGCTACCGCATGATAGGGAGCGAGCCCGCCTCGCAAGCAAGCGCACCCGAGCAATAGCGTTTCCCACCACCGGGCGGTAACGCCCTGGCAAACACGATTGGCCCGGTGCCCTCCCTCGCCGGGCCAATCGGATAGGATGGACGCGGGACGCGGTGTCCGGTTTCCCGGATCGCCCGCAGCCTATCGCTTCCGAACCCGATTCGCCGCGCTCGTCCCCTCGCGAAAGGACGACCGATGAAATACGCCGACTTGCAGCTCATGGCGAAAACACCGCTGTTCAAGAACTTGACTCTCGAACAAATAGAGAACTTAGTCGAACGCAACCGCGGCTACACGCGCTCCTTCAAGCGGGGCGACATCCTGTTGGTGGCCGGCGACCCCATCGAGGTGTGCGGCCTCTTGCTCAAGGGCAAGGTGAAGATCATGACCGAGAGCTTCCAGGGCAACCAGTCCATCATCGCCGATATCGGGCCCGGCGAGCTCTACGGTGAGCCGTTCAACTGGCTTTCCTACCCACGCGTCCCCATCACCGTGCAGGCGAGCGTCAACACCACCGTGCTCTTCATCGACCTGCGCACGTTCATCCGTCCCACCGGGGGCGCTGATCCGGAAATCGACCAGATCGTGCTTAGCAACATCGTCACCTCTTTTGCCGAGAAGATCATCCTCTTTCGAAACAAGGTGGAAGTGCTCAGCCAGCGGGGCTTACGGGCGAAAATACTCATGACCGTGCGGAAGTTCGCCGAGAAGCAGGGTACGGACACCCCCGTCATCCCTTTTTCTCGCAAGGAGTTCGCCGAGTACCTTTGCGTGAACCGCAACTCGCTAACCCGCCAGCTCAAGGAGATGGAGCTAGCCGGCGACATCGAGGTCATGGGCAAGCGCATTCGCTTCTGCCACCGCGAGGAACTGCTGCTGTGAGGCAATCCATCCAAAGGGTTCCGAGGGTTTCCGACCTGCCTCAGGATCGCTCTGCCGAACAGTCGCATCGCACTCGAGAACAAGCGGCGGGAAGCTGAAGCTACGAGAAGATCAACCGCGTTCCCGCAAAACTTCCATCAACTCGGCGACGCTTATATCGAAGCCATCGGCAATACGTTTGATGTTGTCCAAGCTGATATTCCGAGACCCACGCTCCACATCGGCAAGGTAGGAGGGGCTCATACCGATCTTTTCGGCAAAGCCACGCTGGGAAAGACCGCGCTCTTCGCGCAGATCCTTGATTCGCCAGCCGAATTGTACCCGTAAAGTGGACATTCACCCATGCTCGCGCACCACTTGACGATAAGTGCATCACTTTGAGTGAGCATTTGACTTGGCAACATGCTACTGTTCACGACAGGTTATCCCAATTTCCTCAGTGCAAAACTGCAACCGGGCGAGCAAAAGAGTGACGGTCATGACCATTATATCCAAGCTAGATTGCGTTATGGCTGCCCGGGGCGTGGGCACGACCGAGCTCGCGCGCAAGGTTGGCATTACCTCCACCAACCTTTCCCGATTCAAGAAAGGAAAAGTCAAGTGCGTACGATTCACTACCTTAAACGCCCTTTGCCGAGAGCTCAAGTGCCAGCCGATGGATCTTTTAAGCTACCTTCCTGATGAAGACTGACTGGGAGGATCATTTCGGAGCAGCCAGACGCCCGTTCAACCTTGCTCTAAGCGTTCTATTCAAGATAACTGCTTCTTGGCAATCATCTTAAATCTTGTACATGTACTGGAAAACGTCCTCGCGCTGGATGATGATCTGCATGCCCAAGTCGTCGCTGATCTTGGCGAGGCGTTCCTGCACGGTGTTGAAGTCGGCCTTCTCCGTGTCGAGGGTGGTGAGCATCGTCATGGAGAAGATGTCGTCCAGGATGGTCTGGCTGATGTCGTCGATGTTCGCGCCGCAGTCGGCCAGCGCGGTGGCAATGGCAGCCACGATGCCGCTGCGATCCTTGCCCAGAACGGAGATGACGCATTTCATAGGTTGGTTCCTTTCCTCGTGGCGCGAATCGGCCTCGCACCTCGTAACGAACGTATGTTTCACGTGAAACATTTCGGCGGTTCGGCGGCTTTGCCGCTCGGCCACGCCGCCAAGTGCGGTGGAGCCCCTAGTCTCGTCGCGCGAAGATGAGCGACAGGGCCTCCGCACGGGTGGCCTGGCTGCGCTCGAACGCGCCGCGGACGGCACTTGTGGTGGTCTTCGCGCCGGCCTTCTTCACGCCGCGCATGCTCATGCACAGATGCTCGGCCTCCAACACCACGATGACGCCCTGGGGGTGCAGCTGCTCGATGAGCGTGTCGGCGATCTGCGAGGTCAGGCGTTCCTGCACCTGCGGGCGCTTCGCGAACACGTCCACGAGGCGCGCGAGCTTCGACAACCCGCAGATGCGCCCGTCGGCCGCCGGGATGTAGGCCACGTGCGCCTTGCCGAAAAACGGCACCAGATGGTGCTCGCACATAGAGTAGAACGGGATGTCGCGCACCAGCACCATTTCCTCGTGGTGCTCGTCGAACGTGGTGGCGAAGTGCTCCGCCGGGTCCTGCTCCAGGCCCGCGAACACCTCCTCGTACATGCGTGCCACGCGTGCCGGCGTCTCGCTCAGGCCCTCGCGCTCGGGATCCTCCCCCACCCCTTCCAAGATGAGCCGCACCCCTGCTTCGATTTTCGCAGCGTCCATAACCGTCTTTCCTCGTCGTTGGTCGAATGCATGATAGCACGGATGCGCGCCGGCGCCCGCCCGGGCGCCGCGGGGGCCACGGAAAAGGAAGAAGACCCGGCGGGGAGGGAGGGTTGCCGGGTCTTCTAAGGAGGCTCGCCGCCGCAAGGCAGCCAGCCGGAGGCGGCCGCAGGGTCGCAACCGCCTCGAGGCCGCCGAGGGCGCGGCCGCTTCGCCGGAGCCGCAGGATAGCGCGGCCCGGGGGAAGGCGAGGTTCAAGCGCTAGGCCACTTCGCGTTCGCGCAGCTCATGGCAGGTCCCGCATTGGAACACGCCCTTGTGATGGCACTGGGCGCACCACATCATGGCATCCTTCTGCAGGTTCTTGCTATGGATCTTATGGCAGTCGGTGCAGGTGGGCGGGTTCGCGTCATGCTGCTCGTTGCTCACGTACTCGTGCGGGTTCTGGACCTTGCCCTTCTCGTCCTTGAACTCCGTGTTGTCGGCGGTCTGCACCGCCATGTCGGCCATCGTGCCGTGGCATGCCGGATCTTGGCAGGTGGCCGCATCCACCGTGACCACCGTGGCCTTAGAGGCGGGCTTGTCGGCATAGGTCACACCCTCGTGCGCCTCCTTGAGGGGAGCTTCCAGGGTATGGCATTGGTTGCAGGCCAGGTCGCCATGCTCGGACGCCTGCGGACACTGCGCGTCGGCCAAGGTCTCCGTCTCGGTCGTATGGCAGGTCTTGCAATCGATATCCATGGTCCAGTCTACCTGCTGGGTGGCCATGGGATCTTCCTTCGGAGCCTTAGCGGGGCCTTCGCCCTCGCCCGCCTGCTTAGGCGCGCAGCCCGCGGCCGTGCCCAGCGCCACGGACAAGGCCACCACGGCAACGGCCAAGGCCATGAGGCCCTTGCGGGCGGTATTCGTCGTTTCGTTCGTCATAGCCAGCTTTCCTATCATGGTTGCGGCCCGGCCGGCCGCAAACGGCCGACCGGGCCCGGTCGCAAGTGCGCTCGCGCGCCGCAGGGAGGGAGGGCGCGGCGCGCGGCGTCGTCAGGTTGCGGGACTACTTCTTGTCCCAAGGCTCCAAGCCGGCGCAGTGACGGCCGGCGATGCGGCCCCACACCATGTTCTCGGAGTTGTTGCCGCCGGTAATGCCGTAGCTGTGTGCCTGGAAGTTGCCGAAGCTGCCCGCGGCGTACAGGCGCGGAATCACGTTGCCGGCCGGGTCGAGCACCTCGGCGTTCACGTTCTTCTTCGGGCCGCCCAGCGTAGAGCAGGACCCGGGGTAGATGGAGATGGCGTAGTACGGGCCGCTCTCGGAGAGCTTGTTCTCCTCGGCCGTGAGCTCGCGGTCGAAGCGCGCGTCCTTGCCGGCGTCGCAGAAGGCCTGGTACTCGGCGAACGTCTCCTTGAGCGTGTCGATGTCCATCCAGTGGTCGAAGTCCTTGATCTTCTGGCCCAGCTCCTCGAGCGTATCGCCCTTGAGCACCCAGCCGCGTTCGATCTCGACCTGGTTGTCATCGGACCAGCCGTCCCACGCGCGGATCTCGTCGGGCAGGTCGGTGGTGTAGTTGCCGCACTCGAACCAGCCGCCCTGCTGCGTGCCCATGGGGCCGCCGTCGATGCCCTTCTGGTCGAAGATCTGCCACGACGGGATGCGGTCGTAGTCGTCGATCTTGTCGCTGAACGACATGAGGGTGTGCCAGCCGTTGTGCGCCGTGCCGCCCGTCTTGGCCTCGTTCTGGTACCGCTTGCCCAGGCGGTTCACCGTGAAGAACGCGTCGGACTGCGGGCTGGCGAAGATGGCGAAGTCGTAGTCGGGGTCGCGCGTCCACATGGCCGTGGTGGAGATGACCATGTTCATGTGCCAGAGCTTGGCGCCCACTTCCTCCACCATGCGGATGCCGTCGCCGGTGTTGTACTGCCAGCCCTCGAACTTGAAGGGATAGATGCTCAGGTAGGTGTTCTTGAGCTCCTCGTTGAACTCGAAGCCGCCCGTGCACAGCACGACGCCCTTGCGGGCCTTGATGGTCTTCTCGGTGCCGTCCTCGAGGAAGCGCACGCCCACGATCTCCTTGGTGTCGGGATTCTGGACGAGGTGCTCCTCGGTGCACTTGAACTTGATCTCGATGGGCAGGCCCAGCTCGGCGCGCTTGGCCTCCAGCTCATGGAACGTGGTCATGCCGAAGCCCTCGACGTTGGACACGCCGATGCAGCCCGCGTACTTTCCATCGTCCAGGAACCAGTACTCGGGGATGGTGCCGGCGAGCGCCTTCTCGGCCACCTCGTAGGTCATGCCGTACTTGTCGGCGTAGTCGGTGTGCTTCGTAGCCTCGCCGATGTAGGCGTCGATCATGTCCTCTTCGATAAGGCCGTGGCCGAACGCCACGCAGTAGTCGCGGAACAGCTTCTCGTCCTTGATGACCGTCCATTCGCCGTTGTTGATACGGCTGTTGCCGCCGCCCTCGACCGGCGCCTTCTCCAGGATGACGACCTCGGAGCCGCCCTCGTCGGCCGCGACGAGCGACGACCACATGCCCGCTCCGCCGTAGCCCACCACGACGACGTCCGTCTCGTAGTCCCACGACTTCGGCATCCAGTCGCCCGAGGCGGCCGATCCGCCCGACGAGCAGCCCGCGAGCGCGGCGGAGCCGGCCACGGCGGCACCGGCAACAGCGGCACCCTTCAGGAAGTTGCGACGTGAAATCTCGCTCATGGTTCCTCCTTGCGAACCGGACGGGCTCCTGTGATCGACGCTCCCCGCATCGACCGTCCCCCTCCTCGGTGACGGCCCGTCCGTCAACAGGCGCATTCTAGGCGCGTTTTCCCGCGAGCACACCAGATGATCGGTGTGATTGTCATGTTTAACCAATTATCAACTTTTGATCAGGCGTGATGTGCCCCTCTCACATTATCGATCCGATTGATGCCGAAGGGCTTCGCCCGTATGATGGAAAGCGGTTCCCGTATCCCACAGACGCGCCGCTCGTTCGATGCGTGCTCGGGGGTGGGATTTTGCGAGAGCGGCATGGGGCCAGGGGTAAGGGGAGGCGCGCGGCACGACGGCCCTGTCGTGCGCGGCATGGCGAGGGGAAGCCCATGAAAAGCAAGACGTCCGCAGCCGATGCGACGCCGGACGGGCAGCGCGCTCCAAGCGCGTCACCCGTCCGGTTCTCGCTCGACTACCTTATTGTCATCGCGGGGTTCGGCTTGTGCCGGGCCTGGATCGTGTTCAGTCTCTCGGCGTCGGTCTCGAGCTTCGAGGCGCGCGCCGATTGGGTGTTCCTCGTGGCCGGCGCCGTGGCCGCGGCGCTCGCAGCCTTGGTCATGACGCGCTTCGTGGGCAGCTTGCCGCGCATGCACGAGCGGCTCACCGACATCATGCTGGGCCTTGCGGCGTCGTCGGCACTGTGCATCCCAGCGGCAACCTGCCTTGACTCGGCGTCGCTGCTCATGCTCGGACTCATAACGGGAGGTGCGGCGGCAGGCCTTCTGCAGGTCATGTGGGGAGAGCGCTTCGCCGCGCAGGACCTGTACTTCTCGCTCGCCTGCGCCCCGGCAGCCGCTGTGGTCACGGGTCTCGTGCTGGCCATGTCCTCCGACGGAAATCTCATCGCCTTCATCGCGTTGCCTGCCGCGTCGATCGTCCTGTTGGCTTTGGAATGCCGCCGTTGCGGCATCGTGTGGAAGACGGGGCTGCCAGAAGGCCAGATGGAGGACGATCCGGAGGAAAGCGAAGCCGCCACCGAGCGAGAAGGCGGAGGAACCTCCTTCTCGCGAGCCCGCGCATCGCACGGATACCTTCGCCTCGACGCGCCCTCAACGAAGCTCATGGTTTCCATCATGGTGTTCTCGTTCCTCGTCCGCATGCTGGACGCCTTCCCCATCGCCGGCGACGACCCCTTCGACCTGTTGGGAGGGATCGGATCGTTCAGCCTCGTTGTAGTGGGAGCCGTGTTCCTCGTGCTGGTGTTCTTCATCAAGGACCGCATGAACATCTCGCTCGTCTACCGCCTGTCGCTACCGGTGATGATAGGAGGGCTGATAGCACTCGCCCTCGTGTTCGGCGAGCGCGCCCCGCTGGCCGTGCTGCTCATCGCCACGGGCTACGAGCTGTTCGACATCCTGGCCTGGGTGTTGTTCGGCGAGATCGCGCGGCGCATGGGCCCGGGCGCCGCGCCGTACGTGTTCGGCGTAGGCGTGGCCTACATGTTCCTGGGGATGGCTGCGGGATACGTGGCGAGCGCCGTGATGATCCCCCTGGTGCACGAGGGCGTGCTGCAGCTGAGCGCCGTTGCGCTGGTTGCCGTGCTTTGCCTGGTGATCATCGCGTTCCTCGTGCTGCCCGAAAGCGTGGTATCCTCGATCCCCCTCATCAAGGGTGCCGGTCGCCGCGCAGAGAAGCCGACCGACGAGCAGGAGGAGCGTCCCGACCCACAGCTCACGCTGGAGCAGAAATGCGCAGGTGTGGCCGAGGCGTGCGGTCTGACGCCGCGCGAGCGCGAAGTGCTGCAGTTCCTGGCCCGGGGTCGCACGCTGTCCATCGTGGCGCGCGACCTGCACATCGCGAAGAACACCGCGCGCACCCACATAGAGAAGATCTACCAGAAAACCGACATCCACAAGCAGCAGGACCTCATCGATTTCGTGGAAAGCTGGGAGGAAAACTGACGCGTCCCCGATGTGTGCGAGCCGCTCTACCGCTCGCACACATCGGGGACGCGACGAATGCGCGTGCCCGGGCGCCTGGGCTACACCACGGCCTTGCGCTCCAGCAGGTGCGCGAGCGCCTGCATGGCCTGGTAGGCAGGGTTCGGCACCTCCTGTGGACCATCCTCGCCGTCGACGACGATGGTTTCAGGCAGGTCCTCGTCGCTCGGAAGAGGGGCGGCACCCTCCACGCGCACACTCTCGATGTCGTCCCCGATGCGCAGGCGGTGCATCACGTCGAGACCTTCCTCCACCTGACCGAACACAGTGAAGCGGTCGTCGTATTCCGGATGGTCCGCCAGCGAGAAGAAGAACTGGGAGCTGCCGGTGTTCGCATCCTTCTTGTGCGCGAGCGACAGCGACCCCTCCACGTGGCGGTTGCGCTGGTTCGCCTCCCACTCGTCGGCAATGACGTAACCGGCGTCGCCGATGCCCGGGTGCACGCCGCGCAGCTGCTCGCGCACGGCCATGCGCACCTGCTGCGGACGAAGCGGGCGCGTGACGGGGCAGCCGCCCACCACCACGTCGCCTTCCACACGACCGTGGAAGTTCTGATGGTCGTAGAAGCCCTTCTGCGCCAGCTCCACGAAGTTGCCCACCGTGACGGGGGCGTCCTTCCCGAACAGCCGCGCGCGTATCGTTCCCTTGCTTGTCTCGAACACGGCCACCTCGTTGCCGGTCGGCACGTAGCGCGGCGTGTACAGCGGCTTGACGATCATTCCCATGGCCCTCCCCTTTCCCTCCGTTCTCACGTTCGGGGCAACTCTACTCCCCGCGCGCCGCTGCGGCATCGGATGGAGAATCGTATTTTGCCTTCAGCCCCGATCGTCGTCGGATCGCCTGATCGCAAAGCCTTCGGCTCTGGCGCCTCAATCAAGCAGCCAGCTCCAAGCCGGCACAATGTGGATGGTTCCCACCGCGGTCTCGATCGTCTCGGTTTCGTCCAATGTGATGATCTACGACTCGTTCACATCGTACAACGGCATGGCGGCCTCCAGGGCGCGCACTTCGCGACGGCGCGTTCTCGCATCCGCCAAGCTGCACGACACCTGCACGAGCTGCCACGCCTCTTGCAGCAGCGCATCGCCGACGACGAAATCAGCCTCGTGCCTGGACGAGCCCTTCTCGAACGACAAGCGGGCGATGCCTCCCTGCCGAACCGGGTTCGTCTGACGTCGAAGCCTGTTGAACACCGCCGTTTCAAGCTTTTGCCCTTCGTCGCGCGTCGGAGAGGGCGAGAACGCCGAGAACATGGCCGGATCAACCGCGTATACTTTCGCGCTTGAACGCGCGTTTTCGGAAACCGCCCTCGAGAACTCTTTTACGGCAAGATTGTTGTCGGATCGTCAATCTGTCGGAGGAAGCGAGTTCTGCTTACAGCTCCAACTCCAAACCAACGGGGCAGTGGTCGCTGCCGTAGACTTCGTCGTAGATGCAGGCGCTCGCCACCTTCGGGGCCAGCGATTCGCTGACCAGGAAGTAGTCGATGCGCCATCCGGCGTTGTTCTGCCGCGCCTTGAAGCGGTAGCTCCACCACGAGTACGCGCCCGTCACGTCGGGGTGCAGGCGGCGGAAGGTGTCGGCGAAACCGGCTTCCAGCAGGTCGGTGAACTTGCCGCGCTCCTCGTCGGAGAAGCCGGCTTTACCGCGGTTCGGGCCGGGGTTCTTCAGGTCGATCTCCTGGTGAGCCACGTTGAAGTCGCCGCACATGACCACCGGCTTCGGCGAGGTCGTCTCGCCCGGCTCGGTGCGCGGCAGCTCGCTGATGCACACGTGGCCCTCGCCGGGCGCCGGGCGCTGCACCGGCACGCCGGCGGGCAGCACGCCCTCCTCGAGCCCCTTGCAGAAGTCGCGGAACGCGTCGTCCCACTCCATGCGGTGCGCAATGCGCGCGAGCTCGTTCTGGGCGTTCGGCGTGTACACGTCCACGAACCAGAACTGCGGGAACTCGAGCGCCACGATGCGCCCCTCGGCATCCAGGTAATCGCTGCCCAAACCGTGCAGCACCTGCAGCGGCTGCTCCTTGGTGAACACGGCAGTGCCGGAGTAGCCCTTCTTCTCGGCGTAGCTCCAATACTCACGGTACTGAGGAAGATCGAGCGTGGCCTGGCCCTCCTGCAGCTTCGTTTCCTGCAAGGCCACGATATCGGCATCGAGCTCGCACACGATGTCCTCGAAACCCTTTTTCTGCACGGCACGCAGGCCGTTCACGTTCCACGAGATGAAGCGCATGGTGGTGCCTTTCCTCGTTGGTCGACTTGGTCGTTCTGCGGTTACATTTCCCCGTTCCGCTGCTCCGGCATGTCGCCCCCGCCTACGATTTCTCGGTTTCGCTATTATAGCGCTCCCGACAGGGCAAGCTCCGCCCAATGCGAGCGCGCTGAAAGCAACCCCGCCTTTCCCTTACTTGTGGTACGGCTCGCCGCGCGAGATCTTCTGCGCGCGGTAGAGCTGTTCGAGCAGCACGACGCGCGCGAGGTTGTGCGGCAGCGTGACGGGCCCGAAGGACAGCGTCTCGTCCGCGCGGGCTCGCACAGCCTCGCTCACGCCGTCGGAACCGCCGATGACGAACGCGATGTCACTCGCGCCGTTCAGCTTGAGCGCGTCGATGCGCCGCGAGAAGCCCTCGCTCGAACGCTGTTTTCCGTCGATGGCCAACAGCACCACGTGCGACGACGGCGAAAGCGCCCCCACGATGGCCGCACCCTCGCGGTCGCGCGCCGCGTCCACGCCCCCGGCACGGCCGGGATCGACGTCGGCTATCTCGCGCACCTCGGTTTTCGCGTAAGGCTGCAGGCGCTTGAGGTACTCGGCGCACGCGTCCGTCCAGAACCGCTCCTTCAGCTTCCCCACCGCAACCACTGTGAACTTCATGCGCCTCGCCTCCCGAACGGCCCTTCCTTCAAGGAGAGATGATAGCGCACTTCCATGCCGAGCGACCGGCATGCTCAACTTGCTCCAGGGGAGTCCGCCCTGGCATGAAGGCGCCGGCCAACCCCATCAAAAAGGCCGGGGCCTCGCAAGCGAAGCTCCCGGCCAAACGTTTACCGTGCTTGAAGGACCCGCCCAGCATGTCGGCCGCCTGCGCAAAGGGGGTCGGGGATTGGCCCCGGCGGCCGCAGAGACTAAGCGGGCAGCACGATACCGAAAAATTCCTCCAACAGCGCGCGGTACTCATCCTCCGACGTGACCGTCCTCGTTTCCTTGCCCTCCGGAGCCACACGCACGAACTGGTCTTTCGTAATGGACACGTTCCCGTCTTCCGTGCGGCGGTTCACCATCCTCCATTGCGTGAACACGGAGTCGGGGTGCGTCGAGCAGTAATACGAGAGCGGTATGCAGTCGGTCAGCGCCGCCGGGGCGTCCAGCAGGGCGAACACCGGTGTAGGGGCCACGGTCTCGCCACGTTCTTGCGCAGCGGCGAGCTTTGCGGCGGTCCCGCAGTAGATGACATGCCACCAACCCCCATCGTGCAGCTCCACGCGGAACACCTGCCCGCGCGACTCGAGCTCCGCACCGTCGACCAAGGGAATGGCGCACGCCGGCGTCGGGCCGCCGTACCCCACCTCGGCGATGTAGCGCCCATCGCCCAGCGTGACGATGATGCCGCGGTGCAGTATAGGGTAGACGTAACCGCGATCCTTCAGGCTGCGGCCAAGGCACGGCATGGTCTTGACGCCCGCGTCCTGCAGCAGCGCATCGAGCAGAGCGTTGAGCTCGAAGCAGTAGCCTCCGCGGTTGCCGACGATGATCTTCTCGAACAGGTCGGGGATGCCGAGCTTGATGGGACGGTGGAAATCGCACACGTCAAGGTTCTCGAAGGGAATGCGGCACTGGTGCGCGAAGATGATGCGATCCAGATCGTCCTTGGCAAGCGGTGCCTCGGGACGGGACAGGCCCAGCTTCTCCCAGTACCGATTCGCATCCGGAAGCTTCTCGTACAGTTCCTCGTACATGGCATTCACCCCTCAAGTAAGCGCCGCTCAGCCACCCGCGTCGCTGCGGCGGTCCCCTCATCGCGTGATGCTATTCTAAGGCAGGGGTGTTGGGAGACGCTTCCTTCCCCAGGGTCGAATGATCCCGGGGATTCGTCCCCGTAGGCTGATTTTGGGGTTTACCAGTCCGCGCCGAGCACCACGAGGAAGTCGCCGTCGAACACGTACTCGCCGGTGTTCTGCTGGGCCTTGCCCACACCGATGGCGTTGGCAATCTCGCGCGCCTCCGTGGCCTGGTCGCCGCGCTCGTAGATGACGATGGTCTGCGTGTAGTCGAAGCTGTCGGCGTTGCCCGTCTCAACGGTGTAGCCACGGGCCTCCAGCTTCTCGGCGGCCTCGGCACCCGCGCCTGCAAGGCCGTTGCCGTTCTTCACTACCACGGTGCTGGACTTCTTGTCGTTCGAGGAGGGCGGCGCGCTCTTCTTCTCCTCGTTCGCCTCGCCGGAGCCGGTGGTGGCGAGCACGGTGCCGGACGTCTCGTCGACCTCGTCCTCCTCGGTGGGAGGCAGGCCCTGGTCGACGCGCGACATCATGGTCTTCCACGCCTTGGCATCAAGGTACTCGTACCAACCCCCGTTGATGTAGGCCGAGGTCGTGGGTTCCATGGCCGTGTAGATGTCCTTCTCGGGATCCAACCCGCGCATGCTCTGGGCAATGGACAGGATGTCGGTGATCTCGAGGTCGGTGGTCACGTACTGGGAAAGCGCTTGCACGGAGCCCACCATGGTGGCGGCATCGGATGTGAGGATCTTCTTCGCGATGGCCGACAGCACGAGGCGCTGGTTGGCCGCACGGTAGCGGTCGCCGTCGCCGAACTCGTCGTAGGCGTGCCGTGCGCGGCACAGGATGAGCGCCTGGTCGCCGTTGAGCGTCTGCAGGCCCTCGTCCACATGGCCGCCGGCATCCTCGTCGTCGATGGTCATGGGCACGTCCACCTCCACGCCGCCGAGCGCATCCACGATGTCCTTGAAACCGTCGAAGTTGATCTCGGCATAGTGGGTGATGGGCACGCCTGCCAGCTTCGACACCGTCTCCACCGTGTACGATGCGCCGCCGATGGAGTGCGCCGCGTTGAGCTTCTGCTGGCCGTACTCGCCCATGTCCACGAGCGTGTCGCGGTGGAGCGACACGAGCGCTACCTTCTTGCCCTGCGGGTCGATGCGCGTGACCATCATGCTGTCCGAGCGGAACTGGTCGCCCGCGTACTCTGCGGACGCCTCGCGGTCGGATGATCCGTCCGTTCCCATGAGCAGCATGTAGAAGGGACCGCCCTCGTAGGGGTGGGCCGCCTCGGCGGCTGCGAGCGTGCGGGCCAGATCGTCGTCGATGCCCTGGTGAAGGTTGTTCGACACCGTCTGGTAGTAGGCGAACGCCGCGCCGGCCCCACCCAGGCACAGCACCAGCACCACGGCCACCGCGACGAGCGCGATGCGCTTGCGCTTGGCACGCTTGCGGCGCTGGGTGTACTCGACTTGGGAAACGCGACGGGTGTAGGGATTGTCGTCGTCGCGCGTCGAGCGCGGGGAAGGGGTGCGCGAGGAATCAGAAGAGCGTCCGTACGCCGACGGATCGAACGAATCGCGGCGCGTATACGCACCGTCGCGGGAAGCCCTGTCAGAGCGGCCGTCGAATCCCGTGGAGTTGGACGGTCGGCGAGCGGGGCGGCGCTGATTGCTTCTTCTGCTGCTCATGAGGAACTATTTTGACGGGCGAAGCGCACGAGGGCAAGGGCTGGCCAGCGTCTCTAGGAAAAAGCCATAGGGCTCGGCGGAAGGCACGGCACGGCGACGGGAGCAGAGGGCCGGAGCACGGTGCCGCCCTTCCCTAGCCCGCGTTCAGGCGGTTGCGCACGTACTCGTTCGCCGCGTTCTCCACGGCGTCGTCCAGCGGGGCGAGCTCCGGGACGGGCACGCCGGCCCGTCGTGCGCGACGTTCGAGCGCGCGGGCGAGCAGGGCGTCGGCCACCTGGGGGTTCTTCGGCAGCAGCGGACCGTGCAGGTAGGTGCCCACCACGTTCCTGTAGCGCACGCCGTCGCGCTTGTCGCTGTCGTTGTTGCCGTGGCCCGTCGATGATGCCACGTCGCCGAAAGCCTCCACGCCGACGCCGAGGCGCGTGCGGCCCGCGTGGTTCTCGTAACCCACCACAACCCGTTCGGCCAACGGCGAGCGCAGTGCGATGTTGCCTATGAGCCGGTTGCCCGAGCCGCCGGGTGCGCGCTCGGTGGTCATGTCCACCAACCCCAGGCCGCGCACCACTTCCTCGCCCAGCAGCCACTCGCGCCCGAGTATCTGGAAGCCGCCGCAGATGGCCAGCAGCACGCCGTCGTCCTCCACGTAGGCATGCAGGTCGTCGCGCATGCGTATGAGGTCCTCGGACGCCAGCCGCTGCTCGCGGTCCGGGCCGCCGCCCAGGAACACCAGGTCGACGTCCGCCAGGTCCACGTGCTCGCCGTGGTTCACGCGGCGCACCTCCACGGGAATGCCGCGCTCGCGCGCCCGGCGCTCGAGCACCTTGACGTTCCCGCCGTCGCCGTAAAGGTTGAGCAGGTCGGGGAAGAGGTGCGCGATCATGAGCGGGGCGGGATCGGCGCCGGCGGCTGGGACGTTCTCGTTTTGCGCCGGGGAGGAAGGGCCGACCGGAGCGCGGTCGCCCTCCGTCACCTGGCTGGCGAGGCGGATCGGGGCGGCGGCGCCATCCGTTGCCTGGGCGGCTCCCGACCCGGAAGGATCCCCGGGCGACTTAGGGGAGGAAGAAGCCCCTCCCGCAGCATCGGGCGCTTCGCCTGCGAGCCTTCCCAACTCTGCGTGCACGGGCGGGAGCGCGGTGTAGTTCGCTATCACGTAGGCGCGGGCGTCGGACGGCAGGGCGTCCATCTGAGCGAACATCGCCGACGCGTCGTCGACGAGCGCGGCATCAAGGCCGGCGTACTTCAGGCGCACCTGCACGTCGTTCTTGCGGATGCCGCCCGCGAACACGCGCAGGCCGGGCTGGCCTGCCAGCTCCTCGAAGTCGATGTCCCACAGCCACGACACGTCGCGGCCGTCGCCCTCCTTGTCGTTCACGAAGAAGGCCACCGCCTTCGGCCCCTCGTCCTGCAGGATGATCTTGATGTTCTGGTTGAACCCGGTGGGGTTCTTCGCCAGGTTCAGCAGCGTGCGCCGCCCCGCCACCGAGAACTCCTGCAGGCGGCCGTTGCGCGGGTCGAACGCGTCGATGGCACGCTGCAGCGCCTCGGCCGGCACGCTCACGAGATCGGCTGCCGCCCAGGTGGCAAGCAGGTTGTATACCATGTACGCGCCGCTGAACGGTGCCTCGAGCGCGGCATCACCCCGCGGCCCGCGCGCGGCAAACGACAGACCGTCGGCGCCCAAGCGCACGTCCCGGGCGGCACAGTCCAGCGCAGGGCGCGCGAACCCGCAGGTGGGACAGCGGTAGGCCCCCAGCTGCCCGTACTGGCGGTACGCGTATTCCAGCATGGTGGAGCAGCGCTGGCACATCTGCGCGTCGGCCACCGTGTTCTGCGGCAGGTGCAGGTCCTCGTCAACGCCGAAGGCGACCGTGGGGTTGCCCACGCGCTCGGCGATGGCGGCGCACAGCGGGTCGTCGGCATTGAACACGAGCGTGGACTTCGGCGACGCTGCGAGCGCGCCCGCGATGCTCTCCTGGATGCGGTCGATCTCGCCCACGCGGTCCAGCTGGTCGCGGAACAGGTTCAGCAGCAGCACGTAGTCTGCCTGAAGGTGCGGCAGGATCTTCGCCAGCCACAGCTCGTCGCACTCGAACACGCCCCAGTCGGCCTCGCGGGCATGCAGCAGCGCCGTGGCCACGCCGGAGTCCAGGTTCGCGCCCGTGCGGTTGCACACCACGCGCTGACCGGCGGTTTCCAGCGCGTCGGCCAGGAGGTTCGTCACCGTGGTCTTGCCGTTCGTGCCCACCACGCACACTGAGCCCTTCTGCAGGCGCGGGGCGAGGTCGGCGATGACGCGCGGGTCGACGTAGAGGGCAACCTTTCCCGGGAAGTTTGCGGCGGGACGATGGAACACGTGCTTCAAGCCCCACGTGGACACGGCGCTGACGGCGCGCGCGGCGGCGAACTGCAAGCCCATGGGCAATCCTTTCGGTTCGAGACGCGCCCCAGTATAACCCTTATCGCCGACGGGTCCGCAGGCACCGCGGCCTGCCGTCGTGTTCCCTCCATACAAATTTCAGTAGAAAGGCTTGCCGACCTTCCGCGGCAAAGGTTTGAACGTGCTATGGTGTTAAATTGGATCATACGGGCGGTTCGTCGGTGACGAACCGTGCTTTGCGCGCTCGCCGAGCGCATGTTTCGGGTAGAATGAAGCGGACGACGACAACGACGACTAAGCACGGCGTTCGATCGCCATGGGGGCAGAGATGTACGACGAATTCGGAGAACACCCCTCGCACAACGCGGATAGCAGGCGCATGCCGCGGCCGAACGGCCGCGAGCGCACCGATGCCGCCCACCGCCACATCCCCGAAGGCTCCCCAGCGCATCAAGCACGCGCCGGCGTTGCACGCACGCACGTTTCCGCGCGGGAAGACGATGCCGCGCCGAGCCAACGCGCTGCAGGACGCCCCGTATCCCATCCCTCGTCGCGCGCGGGAGGACGTCCCTCCCACTCAGGGCGCATTCCCCCGCAAAACCGCACCGGTCAGCGCTACAGCCCATCGGCAAGTGCAGGGGCGCGGCCGCGTCGGGCGAGCGACGCCTCCCGCGGCAAGGGGCGCGGTGCGCAAGTCGACGCCGCCTCGGCCCCCTACCAAGATCACGACCGCTATATGCGCATCGCGCAGAAGCCCGAGCGCCCACGCCGGCGACTTGCGAGCGTGCTCGCCGGCGTGGGCTTGGTGGCCGCCGTCATCATCGGCGTGGTGCTGTTCGTGCAGAGCCTGCCCGCCAACATCACGCTGAACGGGGCGAGCGTCGAAGTGCACGGCGGCAAGACGCTCGGCGACGCCCTGTCCGCCAGCGGCGTCAAGCCCCAGCCGGGCGACCTGCTGGCCGTGGACGGCAGCGTGCTGGAGGCAGGCAAGGGGGAGCCGTTCCACGCCACGGTGAACGGCGAGAAGGTCACCGAGCTTGACACGAAGCTGGGGTCGGGAGACGTAGTGGAGATCGGCGACGGCGGCCCGATCGAGGAGCCGTCCGACTCCGTGGAAACGGCCATTCCCTGGACGGTCGCACAGGAAGGCAACGGCGCCATCCACCTGGTGGAGGGCGAGGGCAAGGACGGCGTAAAGGCCACGAAGACCGGCAAGACGTCCGGCATCACGGCCGAGCAGGTCAAGCAGGAGCCCAGCAACATCGTGCGCCGCAACGTATCGCCCGACGTGGGCGACGACAAGGTGATCGCGCTCACGTTCGACGACGGCCCCTGGGGCGACCAGACCGGCCGGGTGCTCGACGTGCTGGCCGAACACGGCGCAAAGGCCACGTTCTTCACCGTGGGCAACCGCATAGAACAGGACAACGGCGACGCGTTCGTGAAGCGCGCAGTCTCCGAGGGCCATCAGGTGTGCACGCACTCCTACGACCACGCCGCCGGCAGCGGCCAGGGCGTGAACCTGGGCTTCATGTCGCCCGAGGAGCAGAAAGCCGAGGTAGAGAAAGGGCGCGCCGCCATCGAGGCCGTCACCGGCGCCGAGGCGAGCCGTATCTTCCGCACCCCCGGGGGCAATTTCGGCGACGACGTGGTGAAGAACATCGGCCCGCTTATCAAGGCGGAGATCGGCTGGAACATCGATTCGAGCGACTGGCGCAGACCGGGAGCGGACGCCATCGCCAAGCAGATCGAGGATGCTTGGCCGGGGGCCATCGTCCTCATGCACGACGGCGGCGGCGATCGCTCGCAGACCATCGAGGCGCTCAAGAAGGCGCTCCCCCGCCTGAAGGACCAGGGCTACCGCTTCATCACCATCGACGAGCTCCTCCAGTACCCCTTGTCGTAGCCGCAGGGGCAGAGCTCGCCCACCGCACCTCCAGCCGGGTGTCGCCGACAGCACGTCGCGGACGCCGTCATGCACAGGGCGATTTCGCCCTGTCGCTTGCTCCCCGATATTGGTATAGTGAGGTGATCTGGCCGCTTGACTGCTTCGAGCAGGCGGGGGGCGGGGTGGACATCGTACAGCCCGGTTCGCAGGGGGAGCTCGCATGGACGTAAGCCAAATCGTATCGATCGCGGTGTTCGTCATCGTCATGGTGGCCATCATGACGGAGAAGCTGCACCGCTCGCTTGCCGCCATCGTGGGCGCCATGCTGGTGCTGGCGCTGCACGTGCTGCCGTTCGACGCGGCCATGGAGCACATAGACTTCAACACGCTCGGCGTGCTCCTGGGCATGATGCTGTTCGTTTCGGTGGTGAAGCTGTCCGGCATGTTCGAGTTCCTGGCCATCAAGGCCGCGCGGCTCGCAAAAGGCGAGCCTTGGAAGGTCATGCTGCTGTTCGTGCTGCTCACCGCCGTGCTATCGGCGTTCTTGGACAACGTGACCACCGTGCTTCTCATCGGCCCCATGACGCTCACCGTGTGCAAGCTGCTCGACGTGAACCCCATACCGTTCTTCATGACCGAGATCCTCGCGTCCAACATCGGCGGCACCGCCACGCTCATCGGCGATCCGCCCAACATCATGATCGGCTCGGCCGCCGGATTCACGTTCTTCGATTTCATCCTGTACGACGCGCCGGCCGTCGTGGTCATCCTGGCTGCAGTGCTGGTGGTGTTCTATTTCCTGTACGGCCGGAAGATGCACGTGAACGAGGAGCATCGTGCACGCATCATGGAGCTGGACGAGCACGCCATGATCAAGAACAAGCGTCTGCTGAAGCAGAGCTACGTCATGATAGGCCTCGTGGTGGTGGGCTTCATGGCGCACGGGGCGCTGGGGCTGGAGTCGAGCGTCATCGCGCTCGGCGCGGCCGGCATCATCATGCTCATCTCGGGCGAGAGCATCGAGGAGGCGCTCGCGAACGTGGAGTGGACCACGCTCGCGTTCTTCGCCGGCCTGTTCGTCATCGTGGGCGCCATGGCCGAGACGGGCGTCATCGAGATGCTGGCGCATGCGCTCATCGACGCCACGGGCGGCAACGTGTTCGTCACCATGCTCGTGCTGCTGGTGGGCTCGGCCGTCATCTCCAGCTTCCTGGACAACATCCCGTTCGTGGCCACCATGATCCCCATCCTGCTGGCCATGGAGTCCACCGGCATGGACGTCACGCCGCTGTGGTGGGCCGTGTCGCTGGGCGCCTGCCTCGGCGGCAACGGCACCCTCATCGGCGCCAGCGCCAACGTGGTGCTGTCCGACATCAGCAAGAAGAACGGCCACGAGATCACGTTCGTGCAGTTCCTGAAGACCGGCTTCCCCATCATGCTGCTCACCGTGGTTATTGCGGGGCTGTACCTGGTGGTGAGGTTCCCGCCGGCGTAGGGCGGGCGCGAGGGGGCCGCCTAGAGCGGCACGATGTCCTTGTGGAGGAAGCGGAGGCGGCCGACCTGCTTCTCGATGTGGAAGTGGCCGCAGTACCAGCGGCGGTAGTCGAGGCGCTGCTCGATGCGCTGCAGCCAATCCTCCATGGAGGTATCAACCGTGGACTGGTCGATGGATGGCAGCAGGGCCTCCTGCGGGACGAACGCGGCGGGGCAGGTGTGGGAGAGCACGGTGTCGATGCGCCAGCGGCGGCGGTCGAGGGCCTGCTCGACGTGCCGCTTCTCGGCTTCGGTGAGCTGCTCGTCGGGGAACCAGAGATGGCCGTTCGCCAGCCGGTGCTGCTTGTCCACGCTGTAGGCGCCGCCGATGGCGATGGCAAGGCGGCCCTCGAGGTCGAACACGCTGCCGTCGCGGGCGAACAGGATTCGGGGATATGCCTCGTCGACGTACGCCTCGCCGCCGTGCCACGGTTGCAGGTGGTAGCCGGAGAGCGCCGCCGGGTTGCGGTCGTGGTTGCCGCGGATGCAGAGGAAGGTGACGCCCGCCAGGGAGGCGCGAACCTTCACGGCGTCGTCGCGCTCGTCGCCGAAGTAGTCGAACCCGGTGTCGCCCAGGCACACGATCACGTCGTCGGGGCCCAGGCTGTGCTCGCGCGCGAAAGCGCGAACGTGCCGGTAGCTGCCATGGGTGTCGCCCGTGACGTAGATCATGTGCAACCACCAGGCATGACGAGCACGATCTTCCCGTCCTTGCCGCGCTCGGCGACGGCGCGATGGGCGTCGGCAGCCTCCTCCAAGGGGAACGAACGCGCGACGATCACCCGCATCCCGCCCTGCAGCGCGGCGGACAGCGCGTGCATCACCAAATCGAGCTCGTCGGGATGCAGGTTGTTCACGCCCATGCCGCGCACGTCGAGGTCGGCCTTCATGAGCGCACGGGGATCGAAGTCGAGCGAGCCGCGGCTGCCGACGATCACGATGCGCCCGCGCACGGCGGCCACCTTCGCATCCTTCATGAGGTTGGCTTGCGCGGCCATGTCGATCACGACATCGACGCCGCGACCCTGGGTGACCGCGAGAATCTCATCCAAGTAACCCTCGGCGTGGTGGTCGAAGGCGCGCCGGGCACCGAGGCGCTCCACGAGCTGCCGACCTCGGGCGTCGCCGGCCGTGCCGTACACGACGGCCCCGATGCGATGCGCAAGCTGCACCGCGAGGATTCCCACCCCGCCGCTTGCACCGTGGACGAGCACCGTTTCGCCGGGACGCACCCGCGCGCGCACGAACAACGCGTCGGCCGCCGCCAGTCCGGGAGTGCCGAGGCCCGCGCCCTGCTCGAACGGAACGGCGTCGGGAAGCGGGGCCACGGCGGAGGCGTCGCAGACGACGAACTCGGCATAGGTGCCGGTGCAGCGGCGGGCACGCGCCGCCGCCACGAACACGCGCTCCCCCACGTGCGGAGCGCCCGAGGGAAGGTTCGCCCCGCACGCGTCGACGATGCCGGCGCCGTCGTTGCCTGGAACGTAGGGCAGCTCGGGGAGCTGGGCGTACTGGCCCGCCCGCAGATAGGTTTCCACCGGGTTGACACCGGCTGCGCACAGGCGCACGCGCACCTCGCCTGCATGCGGCTCGGGCAGGGGAACGCGCTGCTCCACCAACACATCTGGCCCGCCGAACGCGTTTACCACGATCGCCTGCATGTCTGGCTCTGTGCTCGATTTCACCATCGGACCGCTCCTTCCGCCTTCGTTAAAACCTCTTTGCCGTTCGCAGCCCGATCGTAGCGCGGCACGCGCGCGCTTCTCCGCGTCGTGCGGCCGGCTTGCGAAGGTCGTTACCGGCCTGGCAGCGAGCCGGAACGCCTCGACCGCGCCCTCTCGAACCGCGCCCCCGTATTAGCGTCCAGATGCGCACGGAGGCAAACGACGTTCCAAGATAAATTTGAGGATTGCTCGCAACGGCCTATTGCAGGTCGGAGCACCTTTCGGTATACTGCGTATTCGCGCTTCGCAAAGAAGCCGTGACGCCAACGTGGCTCAGCTGGTAGAGCAACGCACTCGTAATGCGTAGGTCAGCGGTTCGAATCCGCTCGTTGGCTCCAGAAAAAGTGCAGGTCAGCTTGGGAAACTTGGCTGGCCTGTTTCTTTGTTCCCATCTTTCAATCTACTCGCGGGGAAAACTGCGGGAAAATTATTTTTGTCCATCGTCATAATACGATCACTATCTTGCTATCATTTCCGAAAGAAGCGCTCCGAGTCCATCACTATTGAGGCCACTTTTCGTCTTCGTCGCGTATTCCCACGAACCCTTCTTTTCCTGCAGAAGCTCGTTATGCGAATACGACGATTCCGCTTGGAACAGGAAATGGCGCAGGATAAACTCGCTTTCATGATAGGCAGCTCAAAAGGAAAAGCGTATATATCACGCATCGAGCTTGACAAGCTCCATATCAGCATCAGCGCGATTCACCGTATCGCCATGGCTCTCGACGTCGAAGTTCGCGACCTGATAAGTTTCTCGGGCAAGAAGCCTACGGCGTGCAAGTTGAAGCCTTCAGCAACCTTAGCAGTCGTATAATGATCGTTATGAAACAACCTAGGGGAAAGATCATCATTGCACCAGACCTCAACGTCTGGCCGCACGAATACGAGACGGCCAAGTCGCTCGCGATGGCAGGCATGACCGTAGAGTTCATCCGCCGCAGCGAGGAGTACCGAACTACGTCAGCTGACGTGATCATTGACGGCGCAGCATGGGAGATCAAGGCTCCTAAAGCTATCAATCCAAAGGCGATTGAGCGCAACCTTCGCAAGGCAAGCCACCAAGCAGCGAACATCATCTTCGATTCCCGGCGCATGAAGGGTGCTTCCGATGGGATCATAGAACGCGAGCTGAGGAACGGCTGCGCGAAGGTCAAAGCGATCAAGCGTCTGATTTATGTGAACCGTAGCGGAACCGTGATTGACATTAGGTGATTCCGCTGTAATATGTACTTAGCAAAGCGCCCGAACGGTGAGTTATCACCTACCTCCGGCGCTTTCTTCGTTTCTTGGCTACGTCTATTTCTACGATAGCGCGTTCCGAAACGCTTCGCTTACAATGCGGTCGTTTTCCTTCTCAAAATGCGTGTAGATGTTCATCGTCGTGTCGAAGTTCAAGTGGCCTAACTGCCTTGAGTCGTTTTCGCATCCACCACCTGCGTGCATAGGATAGCTGCCTGGCCGCGCCTCGGCATGTGGGGCTTGAGGCACCGATAGTCCTTGCCCCGCTGATGTTCGACGCCCAGCGAATCAGTGAAGGTTTTCATCACGGTTCCGTGCTCTCCGGGGCCGTGATCTACTGAGAACATCTTGAACCATCGATCAGAGTTAGCGGGGTCGTACAGCCCCAGCGACAAATCGAACACGTTGTTTAGATTAAGCCGGGAACTTGTTCAGAGTCGCCCGGCTTTCTCTTTCATTTCCACTGTTCACCGAGCAAAACAAAGGAACGGCCGACGCGGGAGGTGCCCCGACGTGGCCCGGACAGCCTCAGGCGCGACATGCCCCCCCCCGAGCATCAGGTTGGTGCACGCCGTTTCGACGGCGGCTTTCTAAGCTTTCCGTAGGCGGAGAGTTTCTCGCCACGTCCCGCAACCTGTAGAAGGGCGGAAAGCCGCCCGTAGCTGGCATTACTAAAAATGACTAGCAGAAGCTATCTTCCCGCCAATGCTCAAATTGCAATGAAAGGCATCATTCTCTATACGGCGCATTTTGATTGAGCTAATACCAACTCTTACACTCCCGGCTGAAGCGTGTCCGTTTTAGATCAATCGGTGTGGATATCAGTGATCGCATATAAAGGAAACCGAGTTGCTTCATATCGTGGACGGATATGGATGCTCAATCTCGAAAAGAACTTCTCGGGTCGCGAATAAGAAAATGCGAAGCCGAGAACATCACCCAAGAACGCTTTGCCGACATAGTCGGCAAAGCTCGGTCGTACTTGTGAGCGGTATCGAGGCGGGACGCGTCAACGTGGGATTCGACTTGCTGTGTCGCATTGCCGAGGTCTCGATATGTCGCCCGGCGCTTTGGGCTATAGAGACCCGGAAAGATGGCAGGAACGCGCTAAGTCGAAGTAGCCGATCCGGCGAGCATGGCCCGCCGGATCATTATCCCGTTACCTCTTTCTGCCGAGATAGAACACGTAGCCGTAGTGTTGCTTGTACTCCAGGTAGAGCTCGACCTCGTGGCGGTTGTCGGCGACGAAGGCCTCCACGATCTCGTTGCCGGGGTATTTCCGCAGCAGGCCTTCGAGCGCCGCCTCGCGCGGGGTGAAGTACTCGTCCGTCCAGCACGTCTCCGACAGGGCGAACGCGGCGACGAACTGGTAGCCGCATCGCTGGAGCGCCTCGATGTTGTAGGCCACCGAATCCAACCTACTTCCGGCATCGGCCCAGAACCGCTCGATGACGGCAGGATGCTCGTCCGTGAGCCAGGAGGGGCAGGTAACCGCGACATAACCTCCCTGTTTGAGGAAGCCGTGCCAATACGCCAGACCCCTCTCGAAACCTATGTTGTCGATAGCACCTTCCGACCAGATCAGGTCAAGCGACTCCCTCTGGAATGGCAGGTCATCCATCGAGCCGACGACGCCCCGCACCCGGTGGGCAACGCCTTGCTCGCGTGCCTGCCCATTCAGGACGTCGACGAAGGCTGGAAACAAGTCCAGGCCGACAACCGATCCCTTCAGGTGCTGCGCGAGCAGCAGCGTCTGGGCCCCGGTTCCGCAGCCCAAGTCAGCCGCGTTCGCAATAAGGTCGAGATCGCCGAGGAAGGCGAGAGCCCTACCTGTCTCCTTAGCGCAGCCGGGGCCCTGCCTCTCCAGCCCGGCGTGCGCTTCCACCAGAAGGTCGATCGGGGACGGTTGCTTGCTCTCCATGTTGAACGCCTTTCCTCACGCCGGGAACAAATTGACTGCCGGCCGGCTTTCGCCCGCCGGCAGCATGCTCGTCGAAAGCGGCGACCTCAGAACCTGCCGCCGCGACCCACCTTACCACACCGGCATTCCTTGCGGCGTATCCCGCAGCGAGGGCCACCCCTTCCGTAACCTGCCTGCGTGCAAGCTGCGCTACCTCCGATGATCGTGATGGTGCTTGCGGGAACGCAGCGTGCTCACGGCAATGACCGCGGCGGCAACGGACACGACCGCGAGGGAGCCGATGCCTGCCTGCAAGTTCGCCAGATGAAGAGCGGGCACTCCCTGCAGAATGCCCAGCGTGTAGGGCATGAGCCAGAACAGCCAGACCACGATGCTGAACGTGTGGAACCGCTGCTTTGCGCGCTCGCTGCCGCGCAGATAGGTGAAGGTAGCCCAGGTGGCATGGGCCGCCATGAGCACGATGGCCAGCACGCCGGAGACGGCGTGCATTCCCAACGCGGCGTTTCCGCCGCTTTGGGCCATGAGCGTCATGATGGTAGTGCCGGTGGCGTCGAAGACGAAACCCGTCCAGAACAGCACGAGGTTGCGCTTCGTCAGCGAGTGGCGGCGCTCGTCGAAAACACCGATGGTGTAGAACACGAGGGCGAGGCTGATAGTGGTTGTCGCCAAGATAAGTTGTAATGACATGGCACGCTCCGTTTCTCCAAAATGAACATTGTTCATATTTCTGAACGGCGTTCATTATAGACATGATAACGGAAAGCGCAAGTATTTGTGAACGTTGTTCACTATTGCCACTGTCCGACGCCTCCCCGTCTGGGCGACCGCGCTCAACCTCTTCCTTCGAAGCCTCGATCACGCCCCCCCCCAACAATCCTGTGCGTTTTTAGCGCACCGTGAAGAACCGCTCCTCGGCCTGTTCGTCCCAGAGCTCGCCCAGCGCGGCATTCTATTCGGTCATCGCTTCGCGAACGGGGACTTGACGGCTTCGCGACTGCGGCGGAGGCGATGCTATCATCGTCGCTCACCGATGCCGATGCGAGGAGCGCGCATGAGACCGTACTACGAAGGCTGGTACATGAAGCAGCAGCAGGGCGGCGACATCCTGGCCGTCATACCCGGCCGCGCCCAGGACGAGGCCTTCATCCAAGTGGTCACGGCGGACGGCGCCCATTACCTCCCCTTCCCACTGGAGGACTTCCGCCAAACGGGAACCCGCAGCATGCGCGTGGGCCGCAGCCTGTTCTCGCCCATCGGCATGATGCTGGACGTGCAGGCGCCCGACCTGGAGCTGGTCGGCCGCCTGCGCTACCGCGAGCTCACGCCGCTGCGCTCCGACATCATGGGGCCGTTCGCCTACCTGCCCCTGGAGACGAAGCACACGGTGTTCAGCATGCGCCACCGCGTGGATGGCGAGGTGGAGCTGAACGGCCGCACGCTGCGCTTCGAGAATGCCAAAGGCTACATGGAAGGCGACCGCGGGCACAGCTTTCCCCGCGGCTACACCTGGATACAGAGCACCGACTTCGGCTGCGCGGCATCCGTCATGCTCGCCCTGGCCGAGATCCCGCTCGCCGGCCTGCGCTTCACCGGCTGCATCGGCGTGGTGTGGATAGCGGGCGTGGAGCACCGCTTCGCCACGTACCGCGGGGTGCGCATCCGCGAGGCCAGCGACAGGGCCGTGGAGGTGCGCCAAGGCGACATGACGCTGCGGGTGGAGCTGCCGGAGGCGGGCGGTCACCGTCTGCAGGCGCCCGCGCAAGGATCTATGGCGCGCCCGATCCGCGAGAGCCCTGCCGTGCCTGCGCGCTTCCGCTTCGTGAAAGGCGGTCGCACGCTCCTGGACAGCCCCGACGCCTGCACGAGCTTCGAGCTCGTGGCGCCGTAGCCGCAAGCCCGCCCGCTCCTGCGCACCACCTGTCCCGTCAGGCAGGCGTAAAAGCCGGACTGCCCAACCCGAACCGCCACTCCGCATCTTGCTCCGCCGGACTGCGCCGTTGCCGCAAGCCCGCGTCAAGTGCCCGATCGGCTCGAGCCCGCCCGAAGCCCGGAGGCGCCGGCCCGGCGAAGTTGTGGGCAGCTTGTGTCGAGTGCGGCCCCGTCCCCCTTCCCTTTGTAAGATTCTCGCAAAATCCCCCGGTCTTTCGCCCTCCGCCCGTTATCCTGCACCAGACGCAGCGATCGCGTTGCGCCGCCACGCCGCGGCGCCCACGACACGGCGCGAAAGGCCCCCATGCGCAAGGCGAAAGAGCTTCTCATCAACTTCATCCGCGGATTCTGCATGGCGCTGGCCGACAGCGTGCCCGGCGTGTCGGGCGGCACCATCGCATTCCTGCTGGGATTCTACGACCGCTTCATCGGCTCGCTGGACGACCTGTTCCACGGCAAGGGGCCGGCAAGGGTCGCGGCGCTCTCCTTCCTGGTGAAGCTTGCGTTCGGCTGGATCGTCGGGTTCGGCCTGTCGGCGGCGGCCCTGACCAGCTTCTTCGACTCGCACATCTACGAGGTCAGCTCGCTGTTCATGGGATTCATCGTGTTCGCCATCCCCATTGTGGCGCTGGAGGAGAAGCGCGTGCTGAAGGGACGTGCGCGCAATCTTGCGTTCGCGGTGCTGGGCGCGGCGTTCGTCGTGGCCGTCACGCTGCTGAACCCCACGGCGGGCAGCGGCATGAGCGTGGCGGTAGAGCATCTTGACCTGAGACTCGCCGTTTACGTGTTCTTCGCGGCCATGGTGGCCATCACCGCCATGGTGCTGCCGGGAATCTCCGGCTCCACGCTGCTGCTGATATTCGGCCTGTACGTTCCCGTCATGGGGGCGGTGCGCGCCGTGATGAGCCTCGATATGGCGTACCTGCCCGTACTTGTGGTGTTCGCCGCGGGCGTTGCAACCGGCGTGCTGGTGTTCGTGCGGCTCATCCGGCGCTGCCTGGAGCGGTTCCGCTCGCAGACCGTGTACGCCGTCCTCGGCATGATGGCGGGCTCGCTGTATTCCATCGCACAGGGCCCTCTCACGCTGGCGGTGCCGCAGCCGGCCATGGAGCTGGCGACGTTCAGCCCGCTCTACTTCGTGGCGGGCGGCCTGGTGGTGGGCGGGCTGCAACTGATGCGAAGGCGGCTGGAGGACCCGGCCGATGCCGCGGGCGCGGCGCCGGAAACGAAGTCGCCCGCATGCGAGCCGAACCGCCAGCCCGACCTTCCTTAAGGCGGGTTTGCCGTGTAGGATAGGGGCAACGCTCTCCCTTCGGGAAGGAATGCCCATGATCACGCCGCCGAAAAGCCTGCTCGCCCGCCTTGGCCGCATCGGGCGAGCGGCCCTTGCCCTCGCGTTCGCCTGTGCGCTCATGCCGCTCATAGCCCATGCGGAACCCGCCGCATCCGCGAAGCACCCTGCTGGCTCCGTGGTGCAGACGGAGCGGGGGCCGGCGTTCGTTCCGTTCGATGGCGCGACATACAACCCGAACGCGGGCGTCGCGACGTTTGCCGCGCTGCCGGAGAGGTTCGACCTGCGCAACGTGAACGGCGCCTCGCTCGTCACGAGCGTGAAGGACCAGGGAGTCTACAGCGACTGCTGGGCGTTCGGCACGTTGTCGTCGCTTGAGTCGAACCTGCTCAAAACGGGAAAGGCCGCCAACGTCGACCTTTCCGAACGCCATCTTGCCTGGTTTGCGTACAACGGCGCGGACGACAGTGACGACGCAAGCCTGTGGGCGGCCGGCGATTCCTTCGTCACCGGCAACGGCAACGACGCCTATACGCAGAGCGGCACGCGGGACAAGGCGGCGGCCACGCTCATGCGCGGGTACGGCGCCGTCGACGAGGCGGCCGCCCCGCATCAGGCAGAAGCAGGCATGGGAGGCGTCGACGACGGCTTGCGCACGCGCTCGGACGTGCGGGCCCAAAACGTGAACTACCTGCCGGAGGTCAACGTCTTCGCCTACAACGAGGCCGATGACCGCTACGACTACACGCGCGACGCATCCGCCGTAGACGCCGTCAAGGCCACCCTCATGGAGCGCGGAGCCGTGGATGCGGCGTACCGCTCCTCCGGCCAAGGAGACGAGTCGAGCCTCCACTGGAACCACGAGGAGAGCGCCTACTATTGCGCGTACGAGTACGACCCGTACGAAACGGCCGCGCAGGTGTCGAACCATCAAGTGGCCATCGTCGGCTGGGACGACTCCTTCGAGAAGGAGAAGTTCCCGACGTCCTACGCCCCCTTCCCCTCCTATCCGTCGTTCATCCTCTCCCAAGATCCCCCCGAAGGCGACGGCGCGTGGATCGTCAAGAACAGCTGGGGCGAGGACTGGGGCGACGGAGGCTACTTCTACCTCTCCTACTACGACACCACCTTGTGCGACTTCACGTCCTACGTGGCGGAGGATGCGACGTATGCCGCCGAGAGCACCGAGCACGTCTACGACGGCATCTACCAGTACGACGGCGCGGGCATGGGCGACGGATGGTGGTACAGCAGCACGCCCATGCAGTTCGCCAACGTGTTCGAAGCGCGCGGCTTTGAAACGGTGAGCGCGGTGAGCGCCCTCGTGAACGAGGCCGGCAGCACGATCGACCTGGCCGTGTACAAGAACCCCTCCACCATCGTCTCCGAGACGGGAAGGCTCGACCCCGCAAGCGGCGAGCTCATGTGGAGCACGTTCCAGACCCTGGACTACGCCGGGTATCGCACCTTCGAGCTGGGCGATGCGGCATTCGAGGTGGAGCCCGGCGACACGTTCTCGGTCGTGTCCTCCATACGTTTTTCCGATGGGGCGTACCAGATATCCGCCGAGTGCGACGACGGCTCGTACGAAGTCGCCAAAACGGAGTGCGCGCCCGGCCAGAGCTACTACACCGACGAGCCCACCGGCATCGACAACTGGTTCGACCTCGCCCTTGACGACATGGGCGGAGAGGGCGCGAGCGATGATTTCTGGTTCAACAACGCCACGCTGAAGGCCTACACCGTGCAGACACCCGAGCGCGCCTTCGCCATCCTGCACACCAACGACGTGCACTGCGGCGTGGACGAGACCTTCGACAAGGAAGGCAACGCCACGAGCATCGGCTACGCGGGCCTCTCGACGATCAAGAAGGAGGCCGAGGCCGCGTTCGGTGCGGGCAACGTCGCGCTCGTGGACGCGGGCGACGCCGTGCAGGGCAAGCCCATTGGCACGCTCTCCGAAGGGTCGTATCTGGTGGACATCATGAACCAGGTGGGCTACGACGTGGCCGTGCCCGGAAACCACGAGTTCGACTACGGCATGGACCGGCTGCGCTACCTCGTCAACCGGTCGAACGCGGCGTACACGTCGTGCAACTTCGACAACCTGTCAGCCGGCAAAACCGAGTTCGCTCCGTATGTGATGGAAGCCTACGGCCCCACGAAGGTTGCCTACGTGGGCATCACCACGCCCGAGACGCTCACCGCATCGAATCCCGCCCACTTCAAGGACGCCGACGGAAACCTGGCCTACGGATTCTGCCAGGATGAAACGGGACAGGAGCTCTACGACCGCGTGCAGCAGACCGTCGACGACGCGCGCGCCGCCGGGGCCGACTACGTGGTGGCGCTCGCGCACCTGGGCGAGAGGGGCGTCGCCGCGCAGTGGCGCGCAAGCACGGTGATCGCGAACACTTCCGGCATCGACGTCGTGATCGACGGCCATTCCCATGAGCAGTACGAGAGGCGCGTTGCGAACGAGGACGGCGAGGAGGTGGTGCTCGCACAGACCGGCACGCAGCTGCAAACCTGCGGGAAGATCGTCATCGACCCCGCCACCGACACGATCTCGGCCGAGCTCGCGAAGCCGCCCGTGACGCAGGACGCCGGAACCGCCGCCTTCATCAAGGGCATCGAGGACGAGCTGGGCAAAACGCTCGATGCGGTAGTGGCCCGTTCCGAGGTGAAGCTGCGGGCATACGAGGACGACGGCTTCACTTGGGCCGTTCGCACGCGCGAGACGAACCTGGGCGACCTCGTGGCCGACGCGTTCCGCGCCGAGCTCGGCGCCGACATAGGGCTCGCGAACGGCGGCGGCATCCGCTCGGACGTGGCGCCGGGCGAGGTCACCTACGGCGACGCCATCGCGGTGCTGCCGTTCGCCAACGCGCTCTGCATGGTGGAGGCCACGGGCCAGGCCATCGTCGACGCGCTGGAAATGGGCGTGCGCAACCTGCCCGAGCCGAGCGGCTCCTTCCTGCAAACCTCGGGGCTCTCCTTCGAGGTGCGCACCGACGTCCCCTCGCCCGTGAAGCTGGATGCCGAAGGCGCCTTCGCGGGCGCGGACGGCCCGCGCCGCGTGCAGAACGTGCGGGTGAACGGCCAGCCCATCGACCTGGGCGCCACGTACACCGTCGCGTCCATCACCTACCTGCTGCGCGACGGCGGCGACGGGTTCTCCATGTTCGAGGACGCGAACGTGCTGGTGGCGGAACAGGGACTCGATTACGAGGCGCTCATCTCGTTCATCCAGAACGACCTGGGCGGCGTGGTGGCCGCAGACTCCGCCTACGCGAACGAGAACGGCGCCGGTCGCATCACGGTGAAGGGCGGGGCGGATCCTGCTCCCCTGCCCGCGCCCAAGCCCGGCGACGCGCAAAAGCTCGCCCCCACAGGCGACGCCGCCGCAACTACAGCGGTTCTCTGCGCCGCGGCCCTTTCGGCCCTCGCCTGCGTTTGCGGATCGGGCCTTGCGGCGCGACGTCGCGAACGCGTGGAAAACCCGGCACGGCTGCGGGAGAACCTGCGATAGCCGCCCTGCTATACTGGAGCCAACGTGATCGCGCCCACGACGGGCGCCCGGCGAGAGGAGCGGCCATGCTCTACGACAACATCATGGTTCCCTACGACGGATCGGAATCGGCGCGGGCCGCGCTGGCCGAGGCCGTGCGCTACGCCCGCGAGGACCCGGGAGCCGCGTTGCGCATCGTGCAGATAGTCGACACGGAGCAGTTGGTCATAGAGAAACTGGAGAAGGAAGGCCGCAACACCACCGACGAGCTGTCGTCCGTGCTGCTGCACGCCCACTACGACGAGGCGCTCGCCGAAGCGGACGCGGCGCTTCACCGACAGATCGACGGCCTGTTGAAGGGCCTGATGAACGAGATAACGGTCGAGCTTCTGGACGAGACGGTGCCCGGCGAGCAGATCGTGACCTACGCCGACGAGCATGCCTGCGACCTCATCGTCATGGGCTCGCGCGGCCTGGGCGCCCTGCGCGGCATCTTGGGCAGCGTGAGCAGCCACGTGCTGCGCGAGGCCGCCGTGCCCGTGCTCATCGTGAAGCAGCGCGCAGATCGGTAGGGCCTTCGCCCGAATTGCGCGAAGCGGGGTGCGGAACGATGGAGGAAGCACGGCCGTTGATGGTTTGTCGACATTCTCGTGCTATGCTCGGCCTTCGAGCGCTCCAACGTGAGCGGCCGACCGACATCCCGAAGGAGAACCTGCCATGACCGAGTGCGAGCGCCAGGCAACGTTGCTGGTCGCCGACGACGAGCCCGAGATAGTGGAGATGCTGCAGGAATACTTCGTCGGCCGGGGCTTCCGCGTGCTCACGGCCGGAAGCGGCCAGGAAGCGCTCGAGCAGGCCGCGCACGGACCCGACCTCGTGCTGCTGGACGTGGGCATGCCGCGCCTGGACGGGTTCGAGGTGTGCCGCCGCCTGCGAGAGCACCTGACCTGCCCCATCCTGTTCCTCACGGCGCGCGTGGAGGACGTGGACGCGCTCGAGGGCTTCGCCTGCGGGGCCGACGACTACGTGCTGAAGCCGTTCTCGCTCGCCGTGCTGGGCGCGCGGGTGGACGCCCACCTCGCGCGCGACCAGCGCCAGCAGGTGAAGACGGAGGTACGCTTCGACGGCGACCTTGCCGTGGACTACCGGACCCGCACGGTAGCGGTGGCGGGAGCTCCCGTCGAGCTCACCCGGCGCGAGTTCGACATCGTGGCGTTCCTGTCGAAGCATCCCGGGCAGGTGTTCGACCGCGACCGCATCCACGAGCGCGTGGGCGGTTGGGAGAGCGAGAGCGATTCGCAGGTGGTCACGGAGCACATCCGGCGCATCCGCAAGAAGCTGGCTGCGGCCGGCGCCGAGCACGATCCCGTGGAGACGGTATGGGGCATGGGTTACCGATGGCGCGCATGAGGAAGCGGCGCGCCAGAGGAGGAAGGCAGAGCGCGGAGACGGCCGGCGGCGCCCCGGTCGCCAACATGCCGACGCATCCGGGCGGACCGTCGGGTGCGGCCGCCCCGGCACGTTCCGGACGCATCGCCCGCCTGCGCGAGCGGTGGCGCAACGCATCGCTCAAGACCTCGTTCATGGGCTACATGCTGGTGTTCCTGGTGGCGGCCCTCGTCCTTTCCTCCGTCACCGCATCGGTGTTCGCCGCGCTGCAGAACGAAGTGACCGCCGACGCTTACGAGACGTCGGGGCTCTACCTGTACGACACCGGGACGAACGCGCTCGTGCCCGCTCGCTCGCTTGCCATCGACCAGGAGGGCAACGAGCTGTTCGTGCAGCGTGCCGATGACGGGCGTGAGCCGTTGCCCATCGACAACCCTCCGGCAAGCCTGCTGGTGGAAAGCGCCCAGAGCTACCCGTATGCGTACCGGGTGGAAACCGGCGAGGGGGGCGATCTCGTTCTCGAAGGGTACCTTGCGGACAGCAGCGAGCTTTCCGCCTTCGAGGGCGAGGAGGGCATCGCGGTGCAGGACGTTCCCGCCTACGACGCACGCGCCCGCAAGCTGTTCGACGAATGGGCGGCCAAAAACCCCGATAACCCGTACCGTGCGTTCCTCGACACGGAGACAGGGAGCGATGCGTCGGAGTCATCGCAGTTCGGCGACCTGCTCGTATCGCCCATAGGCTACTACGCGCACACGGTACCCTCGGAGGATGCACGGGCGCTTTCCACGCTGTTCGGACTGCTGACGTTCCTCATGTTCCCGCTGTGGTTCGGCGCATGCATCTTCGCGGCGGCGCGGCGGTTCTACCGCATGCGGCTGGCGCCGGGCTTCTCCACGCTCGATGCGGCGGCGGCGAAGATCGCCGACCAGGACCTCGACTTCTCCGTGTCATACGGACGCTCCGACGAATTGGGCAGGCTGGCAGCATCGTTCGAGGCGATGCGCACCTCGCTGGCCGCATCGCAGCGGGCCTTGTGGCGCACAGCCGAGGAGCGCAAGCGCTTGAACGCCGCGTTCGCGCACGACCTGCGCACGCCGCTCACCATCCTGAAGGGAAAGGTGGAGCTGCTGGAGGCACACCTGCAGGCCGGCGATGCGTCCCCCGAGCAGCTGGCATCCTCTGCAGCCTCGCTCGCCGCGCAGGTGGAGCGCCTGGAGCGTTACGTAGCCGCCATGAGCGGATTGCAAAAGCTGGAGGATCGCGCCGTGCGGCCGGATGCGCAGCCGTTCGATGCCGTGGCGGACGCCGTGGAAGACATCGGCCGGTCGCTCTGCGCGCAAGCCGGCGGGACCCGGGCGACCGTGGAGGCGGGCAAGGCGCCAGCCGGGAACCGTAGCACGGGCCCGCACGTCGCATTCGCGCTCTCCATCAGCGCGCGCTGCAACGTCGAGCGCCCCGTACTCGGCGTCGATCGTTCCCTGGTGGAGGAAGTGGCCGAGAACCTCGTCGGCAACGCCGCCCGCTTCGCCGACGGCCGCGTTGATGCGCGGCTGGACGTGCGCGATGGGCTCCTCGTGCTCGCGGTAGAGGACGACGGGCCCGGCTTCTCGCCCGCGGCGCTGGAGCGGGGATGCGCGCCGTTCTTCAGCGAGACGCCGTCGAAGGACCACTTCGGTCTGGGCCTGAACATTGCCGCGCTGCTCTGCGACAAGCATGGCGGCGACTTGGCGTTGGAGAACCGCGCCGAGGGCGGCGCGCGGGCGACGGCGCGCTTTGCCTTGATTTTTCCCGCCGTTGACAGCCAGTAGATATTTGCCCCGTAGCATCGGAGGCGTACCGAACGCACCCGAGAAACGGAGCATCCCATGGAAGACACCGCGACCCCTTTGGCCCCCGCCGTCCCGCGCCCGACACCCGGCGACGCCGCAGGGCGCCGGGCGCACCGGGTCGCTGAGGCGGACGCGACGGCGGGCAACGTGCCAAGGCGGGCAGGCGAAACGCACGGGCCAGTCGCGACGACTAGGTCGCGCAAGCCCGCCGTCGCAGGCGAGGCGCGCAACGACGCCTCGACGGAAGCGGTTTCGCAGAAAAGCTCCGTCGGGCACCGGGCGATCGTACGGAAGCGCATCGCCGTCGTCGCCGGCCTGCTGTGCCTCACCGCCGCCCTCGCGGCGCTCTGCGTGCGCTTCGGACCGGAGCTGCTGGCGTTCGTGGGCGACGCCCCGCGGTTCCGCGCGTGGGTCGATGACGCCGGGGCGCTAGGGCGCATTCTGTTTGTTGTGGCCAACATGGCGCAGGTGGTGCTCGCGTTCCTTCCGGGCGAGCCGCTTGAGCTGGGCGCGGGCTACGCATTCGGCTTCTGGGAGGGCACGCTGTGGTGCCTCGTGGCCAGCGCATTGGGTACCGCCCTGGTCATGGTGCTGGTGCGCACCTTCGGCATGCGCCTCGTAGGGCTGTTCTTTCCACCCGATAAGATAGCGTCGGTGCGGTGGCTGCGTGACGCGCGCCGCTTCGAGCTGCTGCTGTTCCTGGTATTCCTGATCCCCGGCACACCGAAGGACCTGCTCACCTACGTGGCCGGGCTTGGAACGAGCCCCATCTGGCGCATCGTGGCCCTCACCACTATAGGCCGCATCCCCTCCATCGTCTCGTCCACGCTGGCTGCCGGTGCGTTGGGTGACGGCAACTACGCCGTGGCCGCCGTCACCGTCGTGCTCACCCTCGCGCTCGTGGCGGCAGGCTTGGTGGCCTACCGTCGTCTGGCCGCCCGGCAGGCTACGGAGCAGGAATAGCCGCACAGCACGCGTGCCGGCTTTCTTCGAGCTGCCGAATTGTGCTTATTGAGAGAAGTTCTCAATAAGGAAGATTATTTATCGAGACTTTTGCTGACATCCGCAGTACCATATCCCCCAAGGTAAGAGAGACAACCGCCGCTCGGCGGATCGCCTGCTCGTCCGAGTGCTTCGTGCTTCGGACAGTCGGCCGCACCGCCGCGGCACAGCGAAAGAGAGGGACCATCATGCCCAACTTCCCGAACCCGTTCTCCGGCAACGTCGACCGCAAGATGACGAACGCGGAGCTCATGCAGGCCCTGCGCATCGACATCGCAGGCGAGCTCGAGGCCATCTTCCTGTACGAGGCGCACTACCTGGCCACGGATGACCCGGCGGCCAAGGCCGTGCTGGCCGACATCCGCGACGAGGAGAAGGCCCACATGGGCGAGCTCATCACGCTCATGCGCCATCTGGACCCCAAGGAAACGGAGTTCTTCCTGGAGGGCGAGGGAGAGGTGCAGGAGCAGCTGGCGGAGCTCGGCATCGTGACGGACGGCGAGATTGCCCCGGCGCCCGAGACGCCCGCAGCCGCTCCCACCGTAGGCGACCTGTCAGAGTAGCGAACGCCTGCCTCGAACGAGCGTTTCACATGAAACACTCGTTCGAACCTGGGGGCGCGCCCTCCCACCGGACGCTCGCTTCGGCACCTTTTCCCGACGACCGCCCGCCTGACGGCTACCGAATGTTTCACGTGAAACATTTGTTTGCTACGAGGTGGCCGCGCGGCAAGCTGCTCGACCGCCCGGCGCAAGCCATCTGCTCCGCGTATCGTTTTCCCATGAGCGAAAGGACCGCATTATGGACTACTTGGCACGAGAATCAGCCGACCTGTCGGCAGAGCTCTGGAACCGCATCGACGACACCGTCATCGGCACGGCGCGCAAGCAGCTTGCCTGCCGCCGCTTCCTGAAGGTGTTCGGGCCGCTGGGCCCCGGCACCACCACCGTCGCGGTTGACGGCGTGGGCAAGGAAGAGATCTTGGAAGACGGCATCGGCCGCATCGTCGGACGCACGCAGCTGGAGCTGCCGCTGTTCTACGAGGACTTCACCCTGCTCGGACGCGACTTGGAGCTCGCCGCGCAAACCGGCCTGCCCATCGACCTGTCCGCCGCCGTCGCCGCCGCCAAGAAGGCCGCGCGCCGCGAGGACGACCTCGTCCTGAACGGTAGCAAGGCCCTCGGCGCTGACGGCTTGCTCACCGTGAAGGGCTCGGCGAAAGTGAAGAAGGGCGATTGGAAGGCCGGCGAGAACGGCTTCTCCGACGTGGCCGCCGCCGTTTCGCAGCTGGCCAAGACCGGCTACCTGGGCCGCTATGCGCTGGTGGTTGCACCCGATTTGTTCCTGGACCTGCAGCGCCTGCAGCCGAGCACCGGCATGCTGGAGATCGACCGCATCCAGAAGCTCATCGGCGACAACGTGTTCATGACGAGCGCCCTCGCCCCCGGCAAGGCCGCGCTCGTGTGCGCCGAGCCCGAGTATATGGACCTGGCCGTGGGCCTGGACCTCTCGGTTGGCTACCTGGAGCTCGCCGACTTCAACCACACGTTCCGCATCATGGAGACGGCCGCCCTGCGCGTGAAGGACCCCGCCGCCATCGTCGTGTTCGGGTAAAAACGCACAGGTTGGCGCAGTAAGTCAGCGAGAAGGGCCGTGGTGCCCGAGATTCGCGGGATCGCGAAAGCGAAGCGTACTTCGGAACGTGAGCTTTTGGGATCCCGCGAAGATCGGGCGCCACGGCCTTTCGCAGCGTCGGCAGGTTCCGACGGCCGTCAGGCCGGCGGAACCCCCTACTCCACTTTCTCGTCGTTGCGCTGCTGGTGGCGGGTCAGCAGGACGCGCCAGATGACGTAGACGCCCAGCACGAACGCGCCCAGGTACCCGAGGATGCCCAGCAGGGGCACGCCCAGCAGCTGGGGCTGCATGGCCGTCTGGGCGATGAGGCTCGAGCCCACGAAGAGGCCGGCCGAGATCAGCGCCATGGCCACGGTACCGCTCACCGCGTAGAGCGCCGCCGTGAAGTCCGCCGGCACGTGCAGGTCGGCGCCCACCTTCACCTGGCCGCGATCGAGCATGTCCAGCGTGTGCGACACCTGCGTAGGAAGCCGCGTCGCCGCCTCGGCGGAAGCGGCCGAGGCCATGAGCAGGCTCTTCGCCTTCGATTCCAAGGAATCGAAGCTGAGCGCCTGCCGCTTCACGTGGTCGGAGATGATCTCCACCACGCTCGTTTCCGGCGCGATGTCCACCAGCACGCCCTCGATGGTCACCATGCCGCGCGCGAGCATGGTGAGCGAAGGCGGCAGCGTGAGGTTCTGCGTGCGCATGACCTCTATGACGTCGAGCAGCGCCGTGCCCACGTTGATGTCCGCCAGGTCGATCGACGCATACGAATCCAGCAGCGCGCTTATCTGGCCAAGCAGCAGGCCGTGGTCCACCGGGCCATGCGCCTTCGCCAACGCCAGCAACGCGTCCTTCAGGGCGTACGGGTCGTTCTTCGCCACGGAAGCGAACAGCCGGCCCACAATGGCGCGCTCGGAAGCGGAGAGCGTGCCCGTCATGCCCAGGTCGATCCACACGATGTCCTCGCCGCGCACGAGGATGTTGCCCGGATGCGGGTCGGCATGGAAGAAGCCGTCATCGATGACCTGCGTCACGTAGCTCTCCGCCAGCCGGCGCCCGAGTGCGGCCGGGTCGTCGCCCTGGGCGCGCAGCGCGGGCAGGTCGTTGATGTGCGCGCCCTCCACGTACTCCATGACCAGCACCTCATCGGTGCTGAACTCAGGGTACGGGCGGGGGCTCTCCACATGGGGTTGGCTCGCCAGCTCGGCGCCGAAGCGCTCCAGGTTTCCCAGCTCCACGGTGAAATCCAGCTCCTCGGCCGTCGTGCGCGCCAGCTCGTCCACCAAATCGCCCAGCGTGAGCATGATGCCGTCGGTCATGTGCGTGAGGTCGGCCAGCGCCAGCACGTGCCGGATGAGCGTGATGTCCTCGGCCATCTGCTCCACCACGTTCGGGCGGCGCACCTTCACGGCCACCACCGGCCCCTGCGCCGTTACGGCGCCGCCTCCTGCCGCGTTCGTCGTGGGCCGCTCCTCTTGTGCGCCCGCCGCCACCGGGTCGCCCGGCCCTTGCGCCAGCCGGGCACGGTGCACCTGCGCTACCGAGGCCGAGCCCAGGGGCTTCTCCTCGATGTCGGCGAACGTCTCGCGCCATGGGTGCCCGAGCGATTCCTCGATCGTCTGCACGATCACCTCGAACGGCACGGGCGCCACGTTGGCGCGCAGCTGCTTGAACGCATCGGCATAGGCTTTGGGAATGACATCGCTGCGATTCGAAGCGATCTGCCCCATCTTCACGAATGTGGGTCCCAGATCCTCGAGAATGGCCGTGGCCTTCTCGGGCGTCAGGCCGGAGAACGCGTGATGGGCGCGGAGTATCTTCTCTATCTCATGCATGCGGCGACCGGACGTGTTGTCTTTGATGGTGATCTCGGCCGCACGCAGCACCTCGCGGAACGTGGGCATGTTTCGCCTCCTCGTCATGGTAACCGCCCCATCGTAGCATGCGCCGTTCGGGCAAGGCTTCTGATGCCCTCTTTCAACAGCAAGCTGAAACCTGGACGCCGCCCTGTCGGAACAGCCGTGGTATGATGCAGCGACCATGGCCCGCATCCTGAAAACACCCGCTTCGCTGCCGCTCTGGACGTACAAGGCGTTCTTGCTGGTGGCTGCCGCCATCTGGGGGCTGGGAACCGTCGTCATCAAGTCGACGGTGGATGCGTTCCCGCCCGCTTGGATCGTGGGCGTGCGCTTCACGGCCGCGGGCATCATCCTGGGCGTGGTCATGCTGCCCCGCTTCAGGAAGCGCATCGACGCCGAGCACCTGTGCAAGGGCTCCGTGCTGGGCGTGATGGTGTTCCTGGCCTACTGGAGCAACTCCACCGGGCTCACCGACACCACGGCGTCGAACAGCTCGTTCCTCACGTCGCTGTACTGCGTGATCATCCCGTTCCTCGGCTGGGCGCTGCACGGGCCGCGGCCCACGCGCTTCAACCTCGCTGCCGCCGTGGTGTGCGTGGCGGGCGTGGGATGCGTGTCGTTCGCGGGCGCGGCCGGGTTCTCGTTGCGTTTCGGCGACCTGATCACGCTGCTGTCCGCCCTATTTTTGAGCTTCCATGTGGTGTACACGGCGAAGTTCGCGCCCGGGTGCGATATGACGCTGCTTACCGTTATCCAGTTCTTGGTGGCGGGCCTGCTGGGCCTCGCGGCCGGACTGGCGCTCGAGCCGATGCCGAACTTCGCAGCGCTCGGCGCCGACACGTGGACGAGTCTGGCCTACCTGGCCGTATTCGCCTCCTGCGTCGCGCTGCTGCTGCAGAACGTGGCGGTGGCCCACGTGGACCCGGCGCCCGCCTCGCTGTTCCTGGCCACGGAGTCGGTGTTCGGCGTGCTGTTCTCGGTGCTGTTCCTAGGCGAGCTGCTCTCGGCACCGCTGTTCGCCGGCTTCGCCCTCATCTTCGCCGGCATCGTGGTGAGCGAGTACCTGCCGCAGCGTGCCGCGCGGAAGGCGGACGCGAGGACAAATGCGCAAGTAGGGTCACAGGCGGAATCGGACAAAACGCAGCTCGAAGCGCAGGCTGCACCGGCAACCGAGCGGCTCTTACCGGACGATTCGAACCCTCTGTCCGATTAGCCGGGTGTCCTACAAAGCAATGGCGGCCCTCCCGAATAGGAGGGCCGCCTTGCTCAAGCCGAAGAGGAGGGAGGGAAGGCTCCTACGACGGCTGCACCGGGGTGTTGGCGTGGCTTCTGCACGCGACGATCTGCAGGTCGTCGCCGTCCATGCGGTACACCAGCAGGTGGTCGTCGGCTATGCGGCGTGTCCAGAGCGACGTCTCGCCTGCCTTCAGCGGCCGGGGATCGCCGATCCCCGCACCCGCTCCGTCGGACTCGATGCTCGTGACGAGCGTCTTGACCAAGCGGTGGACATCCTCGTCCTGGCTCTTCCACGAGCGGTAGTCCGCCCATGCCTCGGGGGCCCACGTCCTCATCCGGTCGTCCGACTCGTGCATTACCCCGCGTCCCTCGTCGAGGGCCTCCACGTTGCGTTCGATGCGAGCCAGATCCTCGGCGCCGCACCCCGCGTCGGCGGGCAGGCCGAGCGGGAGCCGGCCTTCCTCCACCGCCTTCTTGGCGAGCACGATGAACGCCGTGGTCACGTCGATCCCCAGGTCGTTGCACATCTCCCCCATCCGATCCAAGGTGGCGATGTCGAGAGGCACGTTCACCACGCCTATCCCCGCATCCTCAATGATCTTGGCAATCGCCGCAGACTGCGCCAGGGCGCCTCCCTCGCGGGACAGGGTCGCGACAGGCACGGGGAAGGCCCCGGGCAGCATCTTCACGTCGTCCAGGTTCGCGGCGGATGCGTTCCCGGCAGGCTCAGGCTGGGCGGCACCGACATCGCCGCCGTCAACCGACGGGCCTTCGCCCGATGCGGGCAGCGAGCGATCGTCCGATGGGACTTCCGCATCGCTTTCCTCGGTGATCTTCAACCCCTTAGGGATGAGCCTCCACACGAGAACAGCCGCCACCAGGATGATAACGCCGCCCGCGAGGCACGTCACGACCAGGGACTGGTTGAACGCGTCCGCACCTCGTTGGATCAGCTCGGGCAGTCCGAGCATGTTGCCGATCTCGGTGGTCGCCGCGAACGACTGCTTCGCGGCGTTGATCAGCTGCCCGTCCAGGCCCATGGCGCGCAGGGCACCGGTGCCGAGCTCCGAGCGGTAGATGATGGAGGCGAGGCTTCCCAGGATGGCCACACCCAGCACGTTGCCCAGGTCGTAGGATATCTCCTGGAGGCTGCCCGCACTCGACGCCTTCTCGACGGGCGTCTCGGCCATGATGAGCGATGCGCCGATTGCCAGGGCGCCGGTTCCCAGCCCCACCAGGCAGGTGGACACGATGACGACGGTGAGGGAGAGGTCATCCTGGAAGAAGAACATCATGAGCATGGCCACCGAAGCGAGCCCCAGGCCGGCCGCCACCACGTGCCGCGCCTGATAGCGCATGGCAAGGGCGGCCGCGCCCAAGCTCGAGATCAGCGTGGCCACCGACATGGGAATGAGGTGGATGCCCGATTCGAGCGTGCCGTCGCCGTTGACCAGCTGCAGCCACTGGGCCAGCATGTACAAGAGCACGGCCAGGGCGAACGTGCACGCCATGGTGGCGATGACGCCGGCCGAGAACGTCCGGCTGCGGAACAGGGAAAGATCGACGATGGGATGCGGCGATTTCAGGCATCGGAAGACGAACAGGGCCATGAGCGCCAGGCCGCCGAGGGTTGCCGCCGCGCCGGGAACGTCGAACGCGAGTTCGGCCGCAAGGTGCTTGATGCCCCACAGAAGCGCTACCATGCCGGCGAGGGCAAGCACCGATCCCAGAACGTCGAAGCGCCCGGGGTTCTTGAGCTTCACTTCCGGCATGGCGAACATGCCGAGCAGGAAGGCGACGCCCACGATGGGCACGTTCACAAGGAACGCCGAGTGCCAATTGAAGTGCTCCAGCAGAAAGCCGCCGATGAGCGGGCCGGCCGCCATGCCGATGGCGCTGATGGCCGACCAGGCGGCCACAGCTATCGCGCGCTCCTTCGAATCCGTGAAGATGCTTCGGATCATGGATATGGTGATGGGCATGATCATCGCACCGCCGATACCCAAGAAGGCCCGGATGGCAATGAGCTGGCTTGCGTCGTTTATGAATATGACCAGCACCGAGCCGATGCCGAATATCAGGAAGCCCGCGAGGAGCATCTTCTTCCTGCCGAACCTATCCGAAAGCGAGCTGGTGGCAACGAGGAAGCCCGCCAAGACGAGCGAGTAGACGTCGACCACCCAGAGAAGCTGGTCTGACGAGGGACTGAGGTCCCGAGTGAGCTCGGGCAGCGCGATGTTGAGAACGGTGAGGTCGATGGCGACCACGAACTGTCCCAACAATATCGCGATGAGAGCTGTCCACAAACGGCCCTTCGAGAGCGTTTGCGGCTTGATAACAATAGAATCATCCATAATGGGTGTACCTTCCTACCGGTGTTCTCTCAGATACGTTGCTCTCCTTCTCGACGCTTACAGCTCGATGCTGTCCACGACGCCGTTGATGTCCGCCTTGTCGCCCACGACCGCGATCTCGTAGAGCGTGTCGGTAGTGACGACATAGGCCGTCTTGCTCTCGTACTTACGCTTCTGACCCTCAATGTCCTTGACGAAGCTGTACTCGTACACCGTAACCTGGGCACCGTCGATCACCTTGGACTTCTCCTTGTCGATGCTCCACGCGGTAATTCCATACTTCTTCTCCAGATCGGCCTGCTTGGCCGCGATGGCCTCGGCTGCCGTGCGGGCAACGGGCTTGGCGCTTTCGGCCTTCTCAGCCGGCTTGGCACCCTCTTCCTCGATGACCTCGCCCTCTTGCTCGGCGGCCCCGACCTGTTCCTCGACAACGGCGGCCGTCGGCGCACCAAGCTTCTCGTAGCTGATAGTCAGGCTGTTGCCCGTCTCGTCCTCATCCAAGTCCTCGTTGTCCTCCGTGAACACGACCGCTCCGCTCGAGCCGTTGCCGCCCGGGCTTTCCAGCCACGTTTTCGGGACCTTGAACGTTATGTCCTGCACGGTCACTTCGCGGTCCAGACTCGCTCCGCAGCCGGCGAGCGCGCAGGCGGCAAACGCGGTCAAGGCGAAAGCGGCTGCCAGGGTGCCTATCCTCTTCATGTTCATCGACCTCTTCTCCCTTCGAAAACCCTTGGAACTTAGTTAATGTACTTATGTACACTACAAAGCATAGCAGCTGGAAAGTTAATGTTCAAGTGTACATTAAGAAAAATTTCGACTAGAATAGGATCACGGAGACAGCAGTAAGACAGCGGACGGCACAGGAGGTTGCCCGTGGAAGAAGACACGACGAAGACAGAGAGGTCCGGGAAGAAGCCGAAGAAGCGCGCGCCGCGAGACCCTGCCGGTCGACGGCAGGCCATCATCGACGCCGCTGCCAACCTCATAGCACGTGAGGGAAGCAGCAAAATCACCAACAGGCGGGTGGCGGAAGAGGCCAGCGTGCCCTTGGGCTCGACCACCCAGTATTTCAAGAGCATCGACGAGCTGCGCCGCGAGGGCTTAGCCGAGGTCGCCCGCAGGATCGAGCACGAGTACGACGAGGCGTTCCGCGTCACCGAGCAGGGAATCCAGAACGCGACGGCGCTTGCCGACTTCATCAACGAGTATCTCTCGGACCAGCAGCGGGTGCACGCCGACGCCGCCCTCTATGCTGCGGCCATCGAGGATCCGGACGTCGAAGACATCACGAGGAGCGCCTTCGAGTCGTTTTTGCGAAGGTGCGCGCCATTCATGGACGAGCAGCGCGCGAAGATCCTCTGCGCTTTCATGGAAGGCGCCATCATCAACTCCTGCTTCATGGGAGTTCCCTACGACCGCGAAACCATCCAGAAAGCCGTGAGCCTCATTCTGGAAGAGGACGACGCAGCCAAGTAAAGCGCTTGGCCCGGCCGGATCACCGCGCGGTCGGGCCATGCTCGCACACCCACTGGCCGCCACACGTAGCGACGGCCGCTCATCCTGCGCAGTACGCTGCACTTGACATGCCCCTCCCTTCGTAGCGTGGCACACGATTTTCAGGAAACTCCCGGCGCGAGCACACCGAGTCCTGGCGAGCATCTCAAGATCTGGAAGGCGAAGCGGCGCGGTCGGAAGCCACTGCCAAAGCAGTTTGGCGAAAACCCGGACAGGAGAGGTTCAAGGAGAGGCTCCATCGAAGATTCCGGAAAGAGATTCGGGAGAGATTCCTGCTCTTCAGAATAATGACGATTGCGTAAAGGATGCCGAGAAGGCAACGGGTTTATGGCAAGATGGAGCATTGCATAGTCATATGCAGGGACACACGGCAACCAGGGTCGCGCAGGCGCGAACCGTTGATGCGCACACAATGCCCGCCCCGCGCACGATGCGACGCTCGGCGCCGCCCCCGCGAGGCAGCCCTCCCGGGCCGGGCGCGTGCTATAAAGGAGACGCAATGGGCTTTCTTTCGAGGTTCGAGGGCAAGATGGAGGACACGTTCGAGGGCGCGGCCGACCGCATGGCCAACGCGCCCATCTCGCCCGTGCAGATTGCCAAGAAGGCCGAGAAGCAGATGCGCCGCGAGAAGATGGTGGGCGCCGGCAAGCAGTACGCCCCCACGCTCTACACGGTGCTGGTGAACCCCGACGACGACCAGCGCCTGTTCGGCTACTACCCCACGTTGGCCGGCGAGACGGAGACGTATCTGGCGGCGAAGGCCGCGGACGAGGGCCTGGTCATGGACGGCCAGCCGCTCGTGCGTTTCATCGTGGACGACGGGCTGAAGCACGGCAAGTTCGACGTCATCGCCGAACCGGTGGCGGCGCCCATCATCGCCCAGCTGCGCGCCGAGGAGATGCAGCGCTACGGCATCGGCGGCGGTCAGGCCCCGGCCGGATACGGCGCCCCAGCGCCCGCGCCCGGCTACGGCGCCGCGCCCGCACAGCCCTACGGCTACGGCCAGCCCGCCCCCGCATCCCCCGCCGGCGGCTACGGCGCCCCGGCGCCCGCCTATGCAGTTGACGCCTACGATGATGCCGCCTACCCCGGCTTTCCCGGGGCGGTCGAGCAGGGCTATGCCCCGGCCGCACAGCCGGCGCCGGAATATCCCGCCCCGAATGCCGCAGGCTACCCCAACGCTGCAGCGGCGCCCGCCCACCCGCAGCCCCAGCCTTACCAGGACCTCGACGCCGGTTTCGATGAGTTCGGCGCACAAGATGCCTACGGCGACTTCGACCCGAACGGCAAGCCGCCGCTGCCCTATGTGCCCGAGGACGAGATCGACTACTCCATCGACTACGGCGAGTACACGTTCGACAGCCAGGATTTCGACGACTACCGCCAGAACGGCCGCTCGCAGGGTGCGCCCGTCTCCGGTGCGGCCGGCGCCGCCATGGGGGCCGCCGCAGCTGGCATGGCAGGCGCCGCCGCCTCCTACGCTGCCCAGCCCGGCGCAGCCGTACCCGCCGGCGCTCCCGTCGCCGCCGACACGGTGGTGTTCGCAGGCGGCGCGGCGCAGGCGAGCCCCGTGCCGAACCAGGCAGCCGTGCGCGCCAGCCTCATCGACACCACGAACAACCGCACCTACTCGCTGGCTTCGGCGCGCCTGCTCATGGGCCGCGAGTCGAAGAACGACATCGTCGTCCACGACATCAACGCCAGCCGCACCCATGCCGAGCTGCGCTTCGAACCCCAGGGCGTCTGGACCATCACCGACCTGGGCTCCACGAACGGCACGCTCGTCAACGGCGCGGAGATCGCCACGCACCCGCTGCGCGAGGGCGACCGTATCACCATCGGCATGACGAACTATGTGTTCACCCAGGCCCAATAACGCGAAAGGCGCATGCGTGAAAGTTGTTAACCGCACAGAGCGAGGGGTGTACTCGTGATCGACGTCGTACTGCTGATCGGACGCCTGCTGTTCGTCGCGCTGCTCTACCTGTTCCTGTTCGCCCTCATGAAGACGGGGATAGGCCTCGTGCGCGGCCAACGTAAAAAGGAGCGCACCTGGAACCTGTCGGTAGAGCGCGGGCCGAAGGAGCTGCGCGGCGTGTCCATCGTCGTGCGCGGGCCCGTCATCGTGGGCCGCAGCCCCGGCGCCGACATCGTGGTGGGCGCGGGTTACGTGTCCGGCCGCCACGCGCGCTTCTCCCTCATGGGGCAGAACCTGTTCGTGGAAGACCTGGGATCGACGAACGGCACTGCCGTGAACGGCCAGGTCATCGGCGAACCGGTAGCGCTCAAGAACGGCGACGTGGTCAACGTGGGCGACGTGGCCATCCGCGTGAGGTTTGCCTGATGGCCGCCGAGCGCCCGTACAAGTCCACGCCACACACGCGCAAGGGCGCCACCACCACGTTCGGGAGCCGCACGGACATCGGCTGCCTGCGCGACCACAACGAGGACAGCCTCGTGGTGGCACCCCCCCTGTTCGCCGTCGCCGACGGCATGGGCGGGCACGCAGCCGGCGAGGTGGCTTCGGAAATCGCCGTGAACGTGCTGGCCGAGCGCGCGCCCGCGCATCCCGACCCCGAGGCGCTGGGACGCGCCGTGGAGGAGGCGAACCGCGCCATCATCGTCGCTGCCCACGAGGGGCGGGGCCGCGAGGGCATGGGCACCACCATGACCGCTGCCATGCTGGAGGGCGAACGGCTCATCATCGCCCAGGTGGGCGACTCGCGTGCCTACCTGCTGCACCAGGGCAAGCTCCAACAGCTCACGCGCGACCACAGCCTGATGGCCGACATGATAGAGGCGGGGCAGCTCACGCCCGAGGAGGCGCGCACGCACCCGAACCGCTCCGTCATCACGCGGGCGCTGGGGAGCGACCCGCATACGCAGCCCGATCTGTACGAGATCAACGTGGAGACGGGCGACCGCCTGCTCATCTGCTCCGACGGCCTGTCGGGCATGGTGTGCGACAACGACATAGAATCGACGCTCGCCCGTGTGCGCGACCCACAGCGCTGCGCATCGCAGCTGGTGAACGAGGCTATCGCCAACGGCGGCCACGACAACGTCACCGTCATCGTGGCGGACGTCACCGGCTTCGCCGAGGTGCGCCGCAAGAAGATGGCGCGCAAGACGAAGCTCTCCATCGCGCTCGTGCTCGTGCTGTTCGCCGCCATCGTGGGCGGCACGGCCTGGGGCACGAACGAGTACCTGCACAACGCCGCCTACCTCGCAAACGACAATGGCAAGGTGGCCATCTACCGCGGCGTGCCGGGCAACGTGTTCGGCCTCGGCTACTCCGAGCTGGTGAAGACCACCGACGTGTCAGTGAGCGATCTGCAGCCCGGGTTCCAGGAACGGCTGAAGGAAGGCTGGCGCGTCGACAGCGTGGAGGCCGCCGAGTCGCTGGTCAAGGAGTACCAAGAGGACATCGACGCCAAGAGCAAGCCAACCGGGGACGATGCGGCGGATGCCGGCGCTCCCGCAACCGACGCAGCCGGCAGCACCGGCGGCACGCACGACGCGGACCCGCCGGAGCCTGCCAACTCGCAAGGCGGTGCCGCATGACGCGCCGCAACATCGAGCTCGTCCTGCTGTGCGTGGCGGCGCCCATCGTGGTGCTGCTGTTCGCCATGCTGGCCGTGAACCAGGGGCTCGCCCTCAACGCCACCACGCTGGGGGTGCCTATCGGCATCTTCGTGGCGTTCATCATCGCGCACCTGGCCACGCGCAAGTTCGCGCCCAAGGCCGACCCGGCCATCCTGCCCATCGTGTTCGCGCTGTCGGGCATCGGCATATGCTTCGTGGAACGCCTGGCACCCAACCTAGCAATGAACCAGGTCATGTGGCTGTTCCTGGGCGTAGCGTTCATGGTGCTGGTCATGGCGCTCGTGCGCAACCTCGACAAGGTGGCCAACTACAAGTATACGCTCATGATCGTGGGCTTCCTGCTGCTGCTCTCGCCGTTGGTGCCGGGACTCGGCCAGGAGATCTACGGAAGCCGCATTTGGCTGGGCATCGGCAAGTTCTCGTTCCAGCCGGGCGAGATCGCGAAGATCGCCATCGTGCTGTTCCTGGCCGGTTACCTCGCGCAGAACCGAGAGATGCTCTCCGTGTTCACGTGGCGCGTGGGTCCCTTCAACCTGCCGGACATCCGTACGTTGCTGCCACTGCTGCTCATGTGGCTGGTGGCGTTGGTCATCGTCGTGTGCGAGAAGGACCTGGGCAGCGCGCTCGTGTTCTTCTTCCTGTTCCTGGTCATGTTGTACGTGGCCACGGGCAAGAAGTTCTACCTGGTGGTGGGCTTGGGCCTCATTGCCATCGGCGGCGTGGGAGCCTACCTGGCCTTCGGTCACGTGCAGGTGCGCGTGGACAACTGGCTGGACCCGTTCGCGGACGCCCAGAACACCGGCTACCAGCTGGTGCAGGGCATCTACTCCATCGCCGATGGCGACCTGTTCGGCGTGGGCGTCGGGCGCGGCCTGGCCGAGCAGATCCCCGTCGTGGAGAGCGACTACATCTTCGCCGCCATCGCCGAGGAGATCGGGCTTTTGGGCGCGGCGGGCGTGCTGCTGCTGTTCCTGTGCCTGGCCATCCGCGGCTTCGTGACGGCGGCGCGCGCGAAGAGCGACGTCAGCTCTTTCGTGACCGTGGGCCTCACCACCATGATCGTGCTCCAGGCGTTCATCATCGTGGGCGGCGTGACGCGGCTCATCCCGCTCACGGGCCTCACGCTCCCCTTCATCAGCCAAGGCGGCTCGTCGCTCCTGGCCAGCTTCATAGCGGTGGGTTTCCTCATGCGCTGCGGCGACGAGGGCACGGGCGTAGGCTCCGAGGTGGCCAGCGCCACCAGCTCGCTGCATGCGAACAGCGTGCTCGGGCGCGTGTCGCTGGGCAAGCGGCTCACGCACGCCATGATCATCCTTTCCACCCTTTTCGCGCTTCTCGTGGCCAACCTCACGCTCATCATGGTGGTGCAGGCGAACTACTACCAGAACATGCCCGGCAACAACCACACGCTGGCGAAGGAATCGCGCACCGAGCGCGGCACCATCTCCACCTACGACGGCGTGATCCTCGCGCAGAGCGTGCAGCAGGAGGACGGCACCTACGAGCGCGTCTACCCGGCCGGCAACCTGGCCACCCACGTGGTGGGCTACGCGTCCACTCAGTTCGGCACGTCCGGCATCGAGGCCGCCGAGAACGACACGCTGAAGGGCCAGCAGAACTACGCCAGCTGGACCGACGTGCTGAACTCGCTGGCCGGCATCGGCGGCGTGGGCAACGACGTCACGCTCACGCTGAACTCGAAGATACAGCAGGCGGCCCAAGACGCGCTCTCGGGCTACGCCGGCGCGTGCGTGGTCATGGACCCCGAGACGGGAGCCGTGCTGGGCATGGCGTCGTCGCCCACCTACGACGCGGCCAACTTCGCCGCCGAGATAGAGAAGGCCAACGCCAACCCCGACGGCGAGAGCACGCTGCTGAACCGCGCGATACAGACGCTCTACGCCCCCGGCTCCACGTTCAAGATCGTCACGCTGGCAACGGCGCTCGAGGACGGCGTGGCCAGCGAGGACACCGTGTTCTCGTCGCCGGGCACCATGGACATCGGCAACGCGCCCGTCACGAACTTCAACAAGAACTCCTACGGCGACATCACGCTCGCCCGCGCCACCGAACTGTCCAGCAACACCGTGTTCGGCCAGCTGGGCGTGGAAATGGGCGCGGAGAAGCTCGTGGAGGGCGCCGACAAGTTCGGTTTCAACCGCAAGATCGACTTCACGCTGAACACCGCCACCTCGCTCATGGCCGAGCCCGACGAGATGACGAAGTGGGAGCTGGCCTGGTCGGCCGCCGGCGAGCCGGTGAACCCCCAGAACCACCCCAGCCCCGCCGGACCCCAGGCCACCGTGCTGGAGATGGCCCTGGTGGGCTGCGCCATAGCCAACGACGGCGCTATCATGAACCCCTACCTGGTAGAGGGCGTCTACAATGCCAACGGCGAGCGCAGCTTCACGGCCTCGCCGAACAAGTTCCTGCAGGCCGTGAGCAAGGAAACGGCCAACCGCGTGAAGGACGTGCTCAAGGGCGTCGTCACGGACGGCACGGGCACGGCCGCCGCCCTCCCCGGCGTGGAGGTGGCCGGCAAGACCGGCACGGCCGAGAAGGAGAACGGCAACGACAGCTGGTTCGTGGGAATGGCGCCCGCCGACAACCCGCGCGTCGTGGTGGCCATCAACCTTGAGCTTGCCGACGAGGGCATGGGCACCGAGCGGGCGCAGAATGTGTTGAGAACGGCCCTGCAGGTGCAAGGGCTTTTGTAAATAAGGTATGCTGGTGGCAATCGTATCAACATCGACACGCAGTACCGCCACGGGGCATGTGACCTAAAGGAGCAGAAACGTGACCGGAAACATGACAGGCAGGGTGTTCAACAACCGCTACCAGATAACCGAGCGCATCGGTATCGGCGGCATGGCCGAGGTGTACCGCGCGCAGGACAACGTGCTCGGACGCCTGGTTGCGGTGAAGGTCATGCTGCCCCAGTACGCCGCCGATCCCAACTTCACCAAGCGCTTCAAGCAGGAGGCCGCCGCTGCGGCCAACCTGCAGAGCCCCTACATCGTGAACGTGTACGACTGGGGCCAGGACGACGGCACGTACTACATCGTCATGGAGTTCGTGCGCGGCAGCGACCTGAAGACAGCCATCAACGAGCGCGGCGCCATCAACCAGCGCAAGGTGGCCGAGATCGGCTCGCAGGTGTGCCAGGCCCTTTCGGTGGCGCACAACCTGGACATCATCCACCGCGACATCAAGCCGCAGAACATCATGGTGCAGCCCGACGGCAACGTGAAGGTCATGGACTTCGGCATCGCGCGCGCCAAGAACTCGGTCATGACGCAGACGTCGTCCGTGCTGGGCACGGCGCACTATATCTCGCCGGAACAGGCGCAGGGCAAGGAGCTCACCGCCGCCAGCGACATCTACTCGCTCGGCATCGTGCTGTACGAGGCCGCCACGGGCAAGCTGCCCTTCGACGGCCCCGATGCCGTGAGCGTGGCCATGAAGCAGGTGAACGACCTGCCGGCCCCGCCGCGAGAGATCAACCCCGATATCGACCCCGCGCTCGAAGCCATCATCATGCGCGCCATGGCGAAGAACCCCGCCGAGCGCTTCGCCACCGCGCAGGACATGCGCTACGCGCTGAACGACTACCTGGCCGGACGCCCTGTGAACGTGGGCGGCGGCTTCACCAGCGCCGAGACGGCCGTCATGGGCGGCGTCGTTCCTCCCATGGGCATGGCAGACGGCACCGCCGTCATGCCCGCCGGCATGGGCGCGGGCGGCACGAAGCCCGCGGGAACCCCCGGCGGCACGAAGAACTACCGTTCCGACGACGGCAAGAAGAAGAACAACAAGAAGACCATCGGCATCGTGGTGGGTATCGTTGCCGCGCTGGCCATCGTGGGCCTTGCGGCATTCGCCCTCATGGGCGGCTTCGCCACGGGCGACCCCGTGCCCGACGTGACGGGCAAGACCGTCGAGGAGGCCACGGCCATCTTGAAGGAGGCCGGCTTCGAGCTGGGCACCACCGACCAGAAGTACGACGACAAGGTTCCGGCCGGGCAGATAGTCGGCCAGGACCCGAAGGCCGGCGACAAGCGCGAGAAGGGCTCGAAAGTCAACGTTACCGTATCGCAGGGCGTGGCTCAGATCACCGTGCCCGACGTGAAAGGCCTCGACGCGGAAAAGGCGAAGCAGGCGATCAAGGACAAGGGGCTCGTGCCGAGCGCGGGAACGCCAGCCTATTCCGACACAGTTGAAAAGGGCCTGGTCATTAGCACCAATCCTGAAAGCGGCACCAAGGTTGAGAAGAACTCGACCGTGGAGTACATCGTGTCGCTCGGCTCCGAGGGCGTTGAGGTGCCCAACGTGGTGGGCCAGCGCGAGGGCGCCGCGGTCGCAACGCTGAACGATGCGGGCTTCTCCGTGACGACCGACTACGCCAACAGCGACACCGTGGCCGAGGGCCTGGTCATCAGCCAAAGCCCCTCCGCCGGCGAAAAGGGCAAAGAGGGCGGCACGGTGAACATCGTGGTGAGCAACGGCAAGGCGAAGCCCACTAAGTTCACGGTATCCGCCTCGGTCTCGGGCGAGGGCGGCTACGTGTCGCCATCGTCCATGGAGGTGGACGAGGGCGGTAGCATCACCTTCCAGGTAACGCCTAACAGTGGCTACACGGTGTCCTCCGTCACCGACACGAACGGCAACAGCTACAGCGTGTCGCCAAGCGGCGGCAGCTTCACCGTCAGCAACGTGAAGAACAGCATCGCCGTCACCGTGGTGTTCGCCAAGCAGTCGACGCCCGACCCGACGCCGACGCCTAACCCGACGAACTAGCCGCCACTTTTCGTGCCGTGCGCGCACGTTCGGGGCTTCACGCTCGGATCTCTAGGAGGATCGCCTCGGGCGGTCCTCCTTTCTTTCCGTCTCATTCCCCTGTCTCGCGCCTGTATCGCGCCTGTTTGACGACAACGCTTCGCCGTCAAGCCGCCAACGAGCAAGGCCCCTCCTCGTCCTGCATGCGAGCTAGCCCTACAATGGGCGGATCACACGTGTGAAAGGACCGCCAGGATGAACCTCTCCCTCATTGCCATCGTCCTCGTGGGCCTTGTCGCCGCGCTCTGCGGGCTCGTCGTAGCCAACTTGAAGGCGCAGCAGCGAGACGTGCAGGCTGCCTGGAACCGCTTGGACGGATTGCGTCGCCGCGGCATGGAGGCGGTGCCGGCGTTCGTCGCCGCCGTCTCTCAGGACGAGGCTGCCGCGCAGCGCGTAGCCAGCAGTCCCTCGGTCGTACACCGCGCCCTGGACGACGTTGCCGCGGCCTCGCGCGCCTCCGCCTCTGCGGAGGACCCGCATGCGGCCGCAGCAGCAGACGACCGGCTCGTACAGGCCATCGAGCGCGTCTACGCGGCGGCCGAAGTCGAACCGGAATTCGTGGCAAGCCCTGCCAGCCGCAAGGCCAGCGCGCAGCTCGATGCGGCCATGGAAGCCCTCGCCCACGAGCAGCAGATCTACAACAACGTGGCCACCATCGCCACGGACGCGCAGCGCTCCTTCCCCGCCCTCCTGTTCGCCAAGCGACTGGGGCTGTCCGAACCGCAGCGCTACGAGTCGGAAGCGGCCGCCCGGCGCGCCGCGCTCGACTGGACGCGCGGGAGCCTCCCCTCGCTCGCCGACGCCTCTCCGCATGTCATGAACCCCCAGATGCTCTGGGCCTCCGCCATGGCCGACGCCGCCATAGACGATCGCACCGACGAGCGGCGCCGTTAAGGAGCCAGCCGCACCTGCCGCCGAGCCCAGCCCGCCCGTCTCGCATGACTGCCGTGCAGCTGGCCGGGAACAGCGGGTACACCTCGCCCTTTTCGCCTCTCCGCTCGCGCCGCGCCGCCCTTCCCCTCGCTACCTCGCCTTCCCGCAAACCCTCCCTCGTATCTGGATAATTGACGGGTATTTTCGTCATGCATGGGTTGCGTGGTAAGATAGAGGGTACATTCGCTCGGACATGCTCCAGGCCCATCAAGGAGGTACCGCATGCAAGAGCCCTCACCCGCCCTTTCGCGGCGCACGTTCGTCGGCGGAGCAACCGCCCTCGCCGCCGCGTCCCTCGCCTTCCCCCAGGCCGCGTTCGCCGTGACCGCCGCCGAGAAGCAGGCAGAGGCCGACGCCGTCCGCAACCAGCTGGTCGGTCTGAACGCCGACCTGGAGGCCGCCGCCGAGCGCTACTACGGCGCGCTGGACGAGCAGAACGCCGCACGCACGGCCATGGAGGCCGAGCAGGTCAAGATCGACGAGGCCACGGCCCAGATCGCCGACCTGCAGGATCACCTGGGCACCCGCGCCCGCAGCATGTACCGCTCGGGCTCCGCCACGTTCCTGGACTTCCTCATGGGTGCCACCTCGTTCGCCGAGTTCACCCAGAACTGGGATATCCTGAACGGCTTGAACGAGAACGACTCCCAGATGGTCGCCGAGACCAAGGAGCTGCGCGAGAGCGTGGAGGCCTCGAAGGCCGAGTACGCCAAGCAGGAGAAGATTGCCGCCGACAAAGCAGCCGAGGCGAAGGCCATCAAGGAAGAGGTCGAGGCGAAGATCGCCCAGGCCGATGCGCTCATGAACTCGCTCGATGCCGAGGCGCGCGTCCTGCTCGAGGAAGAGCAACGCGCCGCCGCCGAGGCGGCCGCCGCGCAGAAGCAGGCCGAGATGGAAGCCGAGGCAGCGCGAGAGGCCGCGAACAACGGCAATACGGGCGGTGGCGGAGGCGGGGGTACCGGCGGCGGCAACCCGCCGAGCGGAGGCGGCGGCAACGGCGCGGACATCCCATCGCAGGGTTCCGTGGTCGATTACGCCATGAGCCGTATCGGCTGCCCCTACGAATGGGGCGCGGAGGGTCCGAACTCGTTCGACTGCTCCGGCCTGGTGACGTGGGCGTACCGCCAGATCGGCATGTACGTTCCGCATCAGAGCGAATCTCAGTACAACGCAGCCCGTCAACGCGTTCCGGTCTCCGAAGCCCGCCCCGGTGACGTGCTGTGGCGCTACGGCCACGTGGGCATCGCCGTCAGCAACGGCGGCACCCACTACGTCCATGCGCCCGACAGGGGCCTGCTCGTGCGCGATACCGACCCGCTCTCCTGGTCGAAGTTCACCTGCGCCCTGCGCTTCTAGCACCGTCGACAGGAGAACGGCTCGACGCCCGCCAGCGGACTCGGCCATTTCTCTGGGATAAGCGCTGTCGGGAATGCTACAATAGCTGCCGCGCCTCCGTAGCTCAGGGGACAGAGCACCGCTCTCCTAAAGCGGGTGCCGCGCGTTCGAATCGCGCCGGGGGCACCATCGATTTCTCGCGACGCCGCCTTGAGCGGCGTCGTTCTTTCTTCGATGCCCGAACGCAACCGTAGACAGCGGCAGCAACGAACGATGTCAATGCGCCCGCGCCTTCGGCAGAGTGACCGTAATACGGGTTCCCCGCGGCTCGTTGGTCTCGACGACAATGGTACCGCGGGCACGCTCGACAAGAGCACGGGCAATGGAGAGCCCAAGGCCGCTGCCAGGCGTGGTGCGCGCTGCATCGGCGCGGTAGAAGCGCTCGAACACGCGCTCGCGATCCGCCGGGCAGATGCCGCATCCGGTATCTGTCACCGAAAGCACCACCCGGCCGCCTCGCTCTTCGCAGCTCACGATCACGGCATCGCCCTCTTCCGTGTATTTGAGCGCATTATCCAGCAGGATGCCCAACACCTGCCGCAGGGCGTCCGCCTCGATGTGCGCTTCTCCCGCAGGCAGCGCGGCAACCGTGAGCATCTTGCCGGCAACCTCCGCCACGTCGGCATACAGGCTGCCCACGTCCTCTACCAGACCGCTCACCTCGACGGGCGCCGCCTCGCACTCGTCTTCGGCGCTCGCATCGACCGACGTCAGCGTCATGAGGTCGTCCACGAGGCGCGCGAGGCGCTTCGTCTCGTCTACCACCGCGCCCACGTCCTCGAAACGGTCAACGATGCGGGCGCCCGGCTCCGCCAGCAACCGCTCCTGCGCGGCAAGGATGATGGCCAGCGGCGTGCGCAGCTCGTGCGAGGCGTTCTGCACGAACTCGGTCTGGCGATTCATGCTGGCCACGATGGGCTTGACGGTCCTGTGCGACAGCAGGAAGCTCACCGCCGCCGCCACGGCCACAGCCACGGCCAGGTAAACAACGAGCACCTGCGTGAAGTGCTCGAGCAACGCTATCTCGGAATCCACGTTCACCAGCACCTGCAGATACGCCCTGTTCGAAACCTCCCCTTCGGCAGCTCCGCCGCTTCCCATGGCGTAGTTGATGCCGCGGTATGCGTGGCCACCTGCTCGCACCTCGTACACGCGATCCAGGTCGCCGACTTCGAACGGTATGTCGTCGAAATAGGCTGGATAGCTGGAGTAAAACCCCTCGGTGCCCACCGCCTTGCCGTCGGCGCTGCGCCACAAGTAGATGAGCTGAGGGTTCGAAGCCACATACGTCCGGCTCAAGATAGTAATACCGCCGTCGGAAGCACTGTCGGCCATCGCTTCCTCCAGCCCGGCGCCCGCCCCCTTAGCCTCGGCTGAAAGGTTCCCGTCCGACAGCACCTCGTAGCCCCCTCCGCCGTCCTCCGATGCCCAGTCGAGCGTGGCCGAGGAGGTAAGGATGCGCAGCTCGGCCAGCTGGTCGTCGGCGGATCGGTAGATGCTGGAGCTGACCATCTGGAATATCAGCACGCCGAACAGCGAGAATAGCACGGCGAAGGTCACGAAGAACAGCAGGGTGTTCCGCGCGAGCAGACGGCGAACGCGCCGCTCCTCAAAGCTCATCATCGGCCGTCCACACATAGCCCGCCCCGCGTATCGTCTTGAGGAAGCAGTCGTACCCGTGCTCTTTCAGCGCCTTGCGCAGCGCGCTCACATACACCTCCACCACATTCGACGACGTGTCGTTCATAAACCCCCACACCCGGTCGAACAGCTGCGTCTTGGAAACGAGCTGCCCCTCATGGCTCACCAGGTACTCCAGCACGTTGTACTGCTTGCCCTTGAGCACGACCGGCACGCCGTCGACGGCAGCGCACCTCGTGTTCGGATCGAGCGTCAGGCTGCGGAACCCGAAGGCGTCCAACCTGCGCACGCCCAAGCTGCGCCGGATGATGGCCTCTACGCGCAACACCAGTTCGTCGCGGTCGAACGGTTTCGCCAAATAGTCGTCGGCACCTAGCTGCAGGCCGCGCACCCGGTCATCGCGGGCGTTTTTGGCCGTCAGCATGAGCACGGGGGTGCCCACGCCATCGGCGCGCAGCTGCTCCAGCACGCCGTAGCCGTCGAGCACGGGGAGCATGATGTCGAGCACCACGAGGTCGTATACGTCCTGCCGCGCGAAGAACAGCCCTTCTTCGCCGTCGAACGCCTGGTCGACGGCATAACGAGAGCCCAGCGCCATGGCGACGGCGCCGGAGATGGCGCGATCGTCTTCGATGATGAGTATCTTCATGCGGCCATTCTAGCATCGGCTTCCTTAAAAAGCGCTGAAACGTGGCGCGGTGCGAGGGCTACCGCACCGATGCTCAGGCACCCGCACCCCTCGTTGAAGGGACCTTCTGGTATTTCAGGAAGTTTTAAGGCGGCCTCCGCTAAGATGCCCACGCAATCGGCAGCTACCGGAAGGAGAACCATGAGCACCAAGACCATGAAGATCGTAATAGGCGTTTTGGCCGTCGCCCTTGTGATCGTGGGCGGGCTGGCCGTCCTGAAGAATCTGGGACTGCAGCACGGCGGGAGCGAAGACGGTACCCAAAGACAGCGCGAGCAGGCTCTCGAATCGGGCCTGGCAGAGCCGGACACCGCCGGAAGCGCCTCCGTCGGCTACGACACCCTGACCGACGCGAGCGACGGCGAGTAGACCACCGGCAAGGAGCATCCCATGTCAGACAACAGCAAACGGCAAGGAAGGGTATCGGTCGGCCTGATCGCCTTGGCGGCGGTGCTGGCCCTCGCGCTCGGCGCGGCCGCCTGGTGGCTCGCAGCGGGCGAGGAGGCGTTCGGAGGTGCGTTGGGCAGCCTGGCACCCCGCGGACAATCCGACCCCGCCCCTGTTTCCACCGCTCCTGTGAGCAGGGGCAACATTGAAAAAACCATCTCCGGCACCGGAGAGGTGAAAGGCAGCGCTTCCGAGAAGCTCAAACCCGCCCCCTGGCGTTACTTTAAATCGTTCGACGCGCCGCTGAACAAGCTCGTCCGCGCGGGGGAACCGCTGATGACCTACACGAACGGCGAGGTCATGTCGGCGCCGTACGACTTGGTGGCGAAATCCCGCACCGTGCCGAAAACCCGGGAGGCGCTTTCCCAAGACGACCACTTCGTGGAGGTGGAGCGCGTGGACACCGTCCATGTGGAGATGCCGGTAGCCGAAAGCGACCTGGCGAGCCTGGCCGAGGGCCAGGAGGTCGGCGTTGTCGTGGGCAGCCAAGGGGCGCGCACGGGCGTGATCTCGAACATCAACCAGGTGGGAGCCTACCAGGCCAGCGGCTCAAGGTTCACCGTGACCGTGGAGGTGCCCAACGACGGCAGCATCTGGCTGGGCATGTCGGCCACCCTCTCGGTCAAGGTGGCCCAAGCGATCGACGTGCTCACCGTTCCCGTAAGCGCCGTGCAGGGCGACGGAGACGCCAAAACCGTGACCGTGCTGGATCCCGACGGCTCGCTGCGCACCGTCGGCGTATCCACCGGCCTGTCGGACGGCACTAAGGTCGAGGTGGCGGGCGAGATCAAGGAGAGCGACGTCGTCGTGCTCCACGAATCCGCAACCGCGCCGGGCGGGGACGCCGGGAACGCTATCGTGACCATGACGGCGGCAGCATGACCGCCGGGACGACAAGCCCGCGCTATGCCGCAAGGCGCACGGCCGCAACCGGCAATGCCCGGGCCGCGGGCGCGGGGCCCGGGAAGGCACGGGGCATGGGCGAACCGGTCATAAGCATGGAAGGGCTGGCCAAGCGCTACCCCATGGGCGAGGAGACGGTTCACGCACTGGAAAACGTCGACTTCGCCGTGCAAAAGGGCGAATTCGTGGCCATCGTGGGCCCTTCCGGCTCGGGAAAGTCCACCCTCATGAACATCATAGGATTGCTGGACATGCCCGACGACGGCACCTATTGGCTGAACGGGCTCAACGTTGCGGATCTGGCGGACAACGCGCTGGCCGACCTACGCAACCGCACCATCGGATTCGTTTTCCAGAGCTTCAACCTGCTGGACTCGCTCACGGCGCTGGAGAACGTGAGGCTGCCCTTGTCCTATCGCGGCACGAGGCTGCGCGAGGCCGACGCCCTCGCCCGCCGCTACCTGGAGAAGGTCGGCCTCGGGGGCCGCGAAGGGCATCTGCCTCACCAGCTGTCGGGAGGCCAGCAGCAGCGTGTGGCCATCGCCCGCGCACTCGTGGGCAGCCCGTCCATCCTACTGGCCGACGAGCCCACGGGAGCGCTGGACTCGCGCACGAGCACCGAGATCATGGAGCTGTTCGAGGACTTGCACCGCGAAGGGCAGACCGTCGTCCTCATCACCCACAACCCGAGCTTGGCAGCCCGGGCCGAGCGCACGGCGAGCATCGCCGACGGGCGGCTGCAGGAAGAGGACGATCCCAGTTCGAAGACGGCAGCAGGCGAGGCCACGCGTCAGATAGCACTGCAGCCCCAGGGCCTTGCAGGGAAAGGAGGTCGGCGTGCGACGGACGCAAACCGCTAAAACCGCGCTTTCAAGCATCTCCCGCAACCGGCTGCGCACCGCCCTCACCATGTTGGGGCTGGTGATAGGCGTCTCGTCGGTCATCGTGCTGGTTGGCATCGGCGACGGCTCGAACCGGCAGGTGGAGGAGCGCATGAAGGCGCTGGGCGGCGACATGGTGTCGGCCTACGTGTTCAAGGAATCGCTCGACTACGACGACATAGTCGCCCTGCGCGGTTTGCCAGGCCTGGGACCGGTCGCCCCCTCGAAGAGGGTCGGCGGCGACCTGACAGCCGAGGGGCGCTCCACGAAGCGCAGCATGACAGAGGCCTCGGACGAGCACTACCTCCCCACACGCAACCTGCGGCTCGCAACCGGACGCAACCTGTCGCCCGTGGACCGCGAGAACCGCTCCAATGTGTGCGTAATAGGAGCCACCACGGCCAACGACCTGTTCGGGACGGTGGAATGCCTGGGCAAAACGCTCAAAATAGCGGGCGTGCCGTTCGTGGTCGTGGGCGTGCTGGAACCCATCGGCCAAGCCATGGGCCTCAATGCCGACGCTCTTGCGCTCGTGCCCTTCTCGGCCCTCCCGAGCCTGGGAGAGGAAACGAAGATCGAGACCGTGTATGCGCGGCCCGCCGTCAAAGGAAGCGTCGATACGGCAAAGGCGGCTCTGCTCCACTTCCTGTCGGGCGAGAAGGGGCTGTCGGCCGAACAGTTCGCCGTCGTTTCGCAGGACGACATGTTAAGCGCCTCTAACGAGATCAATCAGACCATGACGCTCATGCTGGCCGGCATTGCCAGCATCTCGCTCGTGGTAGCCGGTATCGGCGTGATGAACGTGATGCTGGTGTCGGTGACGGAGCGCACCCGCGAGATAGGCATCAAGAAGGCGCTCGGCGCGCGCCGCTCCGACATCCTGCGGCAGTTCCTGATGGAGGCGTTGCTGGTAAGCCTCATGGGAGGCGCGGCAGGCATCGCGGCTGGGCTTGCGTTCGGCATGCTGGCAGAAAGCATGGGGATGGCATTTTCGGCTTCTTGGGGCGTCGTTGCCGTTGCCGTTGCCGCCAGCACCGTCATCGGGTTGTCGTTCGGCATCTTCCCCGCCTATCGAGCCTCCCGCCTCACGCCCATCGAAGCGCTGCGGCAGGAATGAGGACCTGCTGCAGCGTGAGGGGGGGGGCTCGCTAGCTGCTGCAGGGAAAAGGACGAGAGTCCCCCTGTTGACTGCAGCTGCAGAAGGGACGAGGGCGCATTGCCGTGAAGGCGAGGGCGATGCGCACCCCTCACCTGCGGACAGGGCGAATACTTCCCTCGTGCGACCATAGTGGCGACGGGGCATTCCCGTGCACAAGGCAGGCACCGCTGCACGGTGGAAGGTGGGACGAGATTGGAGGCTATGGCCGATCTGGTCGGACGTTTCAAAGAACTGGTCGCGGGAACTTGAAAGGAGAAGTACATCGTGCCAGATCAATATTATTTCCGTTTGCGGCAATAAATGATAGCCTTGGCAAACTCCTGCCACAGCCTGCTCTTTCTTCCATGACCTTATTAGTAAGGGAGTGTTTCACGTGAAACACTCCCTTGGTGCGGGCAGGCTAGCGAACGGCGAGGTCGTCGTCGCAATCTTCGAGAGGGCCCGAAGCGACGGAGGTTATCTCGCCGACGGAGGCAGGCTCGTGGGCTGAAGCGGGCTCGTCGGCTCGGACAGGGTTCGAAACGGGAGCGTCCGGCTTCCGCGTGCCGAGCGCGAGGGAGATGGACTTCGTGGGGCAGTTCTCCACGCAGTCGAGGCAGAACGTGCATGACTCGAGCGTCTCTGTCGAGGAATGGGCCACGTCGATGTTCTCCGGGCACACGGTCGAGCACGTGCGGCATCCCTCGCTTGAAACGCAGGTGGCGCAGCTTGCCTGCGGCCGCACGCCGAAACCGAGCCTGGCGCGCAGCTTGCCCACCAGGCCGAAGAAGAAGCCCAAAGGACAGATGGCCGAGCACCAGCGCTTGAACAAGAACAGCTCCGCCAGCAACATGAGCGGGAACACGACAAGCTCCCAACCCGGCTGCAACAGCACGAACACGCGGTTCAAGGCCCACAAGGTGCCGAATACAAGCCCGATAGGGCACAGCAGGCAGAAAACCGGGAACTTGACGACAAACGACACCAGCAGCAGAACGGCCAACACCGCACCTTGCGTTTTGATGCCGGGCCCTGCCCCGGCGCATGCAGAGCAGCCAGCCGCCTTCCCGGCCTCTTCAGATGCTTGCGAGGGGGCCGGGGCGCGGTCTTCGCCCCTGCGCCCGCGCAGACCGCGCGGCGCGTGGCCGCCGAAGACGTTCTTGAGCAGCTGGGAGGGACACGCCCAGGCGCAAAACGCCCGTCCCACCAAAAACACGATGAGCAGCACTGCAAGGACACCCGGCAGCAACTGCCACGGGATGCTGCCCGATGCGGCAGCTATCTGGGCGAAGCCTACCGGACACAGCACGCACAGCGTTCCGATTGCCGCGCCCCCGCCAACATGCGCCGCTCCAACCGCCGCAACCAGCAAGGCAGTGGCAACGACTATGCGGAGAGCCTTGCTACGCGTTTTCATGGGTGGCCCCCTTCCCCTCTCCTGAAGCCGGCCTCAAGGAACCGTCCGGACCATCGGGGTGCATGCCTCGCGAATGCGGGGGCAATGCTTCGGCTGCGGCAGTTGTGCGCAAGGAGGTAAGCTCCGCGTCGGCCACCGCGCCCGATGCGTGCGCAGCCTCGCTCTCGCGTGAGACCACCACGATTCCCTTGTTTGCGATGCTGGGGTTGTAGGCACGCAACGACGAAGACGGGCATGACGTCTCGCACTTCCCGCAGCCGTCGCAAAGATCGGCGTGCACTACCGGCCGATCATGGTCGTCCAGCGAGATGGCGCCCTCCACCGGGCACTCGTCCTTGCACACGGTGCAGCCGGACCAGTCCCAGGCCACGCAGGCATCCTTTACCACTACCGCCACACCCAGGTCGCGCTCGCGCGCACCGCCGAACGCCAGCGCGCCGGTAGGGCACGCCTCGACGCACTTCATGCAAAAGTCGCAGTGGGCCTGCTCGAACGCCAACGTTGGCGTCCCGTAGGCCACGAATCCGCCAGAGAGCGGCACCGGCGTGATGATGCCGTACGGGCATGCCTGCAGGCAGCGCTGGCAGCGGTTGCACGCCGCCGCCAACCGCGCGTTGGACTCCACGCCAGGCGGGCGCACGAAGGCAGCGTCGGCCTGCTTGGTCGCCGCGCCGAACCCCCCTGCCCCTATGGTTATCGCCCCGACCGCACCGGCGGCGAGAAACCCGCGCCGGGAAATAGTATCCACACCCATCAACCCCTCTCACCTGTCCAACGCCGACAAAGAAGCATCGGAAGCTCCCTTAAGAAAACGCTCTTGCGCGCGAGGCTACCCCACAACCTCGTCCAGCGCGCTCTCGTCGGCTTTAAGGTAGGTTTCGGTGAAGGTGGCCAAATGGGCATAGAAGCCGGTTTCTGCCGATGCGCAGGCGTCAGCCGCGAACGGCTCTATCCACCGCAACAGGTGATCGCGCAAAAATGCCAGCTGGCCGCCCAGCAAGTCCTCCGCCGCCTGGCCCTCGCCCGCCCGCAGTGCACCGGCAGCCTGTTCGCACAAGCGTGCCATGAATGCCAGCTCGACCGCCAGATGGTCTTCCGGCTCCGGGAAGGTGGGGTCCTTCGCGAATCGCGCTGCATGATAGAGCGTCCTTACTTGGGCATACGCTTCCTGCATCATGAGCCCGTCCGGGCTGGTGTACACCGACTCGTAAGGAAACGCCTTCTGTGCGGTGCGCGGCCCCATGCCGAAGAACACGCGGTTGAACACCACGGCCAACTGCTCGAGCGCCGCCTCGTCAAGGTCGGCCAGGCAAGCCTGCAAGGCAGCAAAGCCGTCTGCTAATGCCGCGTCGTCAGACTCGAGGGCTGCATGTCCCGCGAAATCGGCAGCGAACGCAGCATCTATCTCTTTCTCATAGCAGCGCGAAAGCAGCGTATACACCCGCCCGCGGTTTTCGCAAAAGTCGGTTAAGTTCTCGACCAGCTCGGTCGGCAAGGCATTCTCCATGATGCTTCCCCTTCTTCTCCGTCTTGCGAAGACGCCCGCTCGCTGCGAACGCCTTCCCTCGTGCGCAAGCCATGCGGCGAGCGCGCCTTGTCCGTCACGGCTCTGTGACCGGCGGCGCGCTCGCCGCATGGTTTGCCCGCACCTTTGCGGGAGCGGGCGATGCCACGTACCGGCATCGCCCGCCTCGAGGCATCGCTAGTAGATGAACGACTCCACGCTCGTGCCCACACCGTACATGATGACGCGCAAGCACACCGCGCCCACCACCGAGCAGGCAAACGCCGCGAACATAAAGGCAGCCAGCTTCTTCGGATCAGCCAAGCCGGAGCCCGCATCGCCCTTCGTGGACTTTACGCAGGCCAAAGCAGTGAGCGCCACAGGGGCCGCGAGCCCCACCAGCACCACGCCCAGCCAGAACATGACCGCCAGGTCGCCCGCCAACAAACGCTCGATGGAACGCGACGGTGCCTGGTACGGCGCGATGGCTATCCATATTACGTAGGCCACCGACGTCACTGCCATGATGACAACGGCCGCCAACGCAATGCGCAGGGCAAACCCGCCGTCTTCCTTTGCGTTGCCGCGAAGCAATACCAGACCGCACATCAAAAGCGCGCCCATGGCCAGGCCGGCACCCAGGTACATGAGCGGCAGCGCCGCGCTGTCCCAGGCAGGACGGGCTGCGATCAGGTAAGAGGCGCCGGCCACCACCGGCAGCACCAGACCCAAAACCGCGCCCAGGATGCCGAACACCTTGCTGGCACCGGGGTAGTCCTTCTTCGCCAAGACGACGTACACCAAAGACACGATGCCCATGAGCGCCACCACCAGCAGCTCCTTGGACAAGCCGGAGCCGAAGTTGCCCAGCAGGTGCGTCGCGCGCTCCGGATGCCCCATGTGCAGCACCGACACGCAGCCGCCAACCGCCAGGCACGCCAGCGCGATGAGCGCGCCTATGAAGCGGACTTCCTTGAACTTGCCCTTGAGCTCGCCTGCGCCCAAGAACACGAAGATGCCGCCGGTAATGCCCAAGAGCACGCTGAAGATCAGCAGAGGCCACTGAATTGCCATGGCTACTCACCGCCTTTCCAAGTGAACTTGTCCAAGCCGTAGTCCACTCCCGGATGGTTCCCCACGTCGGTGAGCTTATGCGTCTTCTTGGACGCCCTCATCTTCGAAGGCGCGGACTCGGGATCGTCCAAGTCGCCGAACAGGCGCGCCTGGCCGGGGCAGTGGCGCACGCACGCCGGCTGCTCGCCCTTGTCGATAAGGTGGGCGCACATGGTGCACTTCTCGATAACGCCCTTGTCGCGGCCCTCGTCGTAGGCGCGCACGCCGTAAGGGCAGGCCATGACGCAGTACTGGCACCCGATGCACTTGCTGTGGTCCACCAGGACCACGCCGTCCTCGCGCTTGTAGCTGGCGCCGGTGGGGCACACGCTCACGCACTCGGGGTTGTCGCAGTGCTGGCACGCCACGGGCAGGTAGTACATCTCCAGGTCGGGGTAGGTTCCCGAGGGACCTACGGTGAGCACCTTGTTGTAATAGGTGCCCAGGCCCACGCCGTTTTCTTGCTTGCAGACCACCGCGCAGGAATGGCACCCGATGCAGCTGTCCAGATCGATTGAGATAATGTTGCGGGTCATGCTACTTCGCACCTCCCTTCACCGTCACCTGCGCCACGCCGTTCTCCTGGCTGTCGGAAGCCAGGGCCTCGGCGCTCATGGGCAGGAATATCTTCAGGTCTTCCTCGTTCATGCAGATGTTCGCCGGCGCGCCCTCCTCAGCCTTGTAGATCCTGCAGAGGCCGCCGTAGTTGTCGGTACCGACCGCCGGGTCGTAGGGGCCGTTGTTCTCGAACAGCACGTTGCAGTTCGAGTCGAAAGCGCCGTGCAGGTCGTCCGTGGCCTCGCGCTCGGGGAACCACCAGTCGTGCTCCACGTGGATCATGCCCGGCTTGATGGCCTCGGTGAGGTTCGCACGCTGGCGAATCTTGTCCACGTACGTCTCGATGACCACCCAGTCGTCCTGCTCGATGCCGTGCTCGGCAGCGGTGGCGGGGTTGATGTCCACGGTCGGGAACATGTGCACCTCGCGCATCCACGGGCTGTTGCGGTACTCGGTGTGGAAGAACGCATGGGAGCGCCCTCCCGTGATAAGCGTGTACGGGAAGTCCTCCAGCATGTCGGGGCGGGCCAGCGGCGTGATGGGCGGCTCGATGTACAGCGGCAGCGGGCCGTTGCCGTACAGCAGCAGGTCTTCGGACCACATTTCCATCTTGCCGTTGTCCGACTGCGGGTGCGCAGGAATTACCTTGCCATCCGGCGTCTTCGTGCCGGGGAAGCGGTACACCGTCCCCATCTTGTTGCCACGGTACATGGTGTTGAAACCGGGGCGGAAGTCGCTCGTCTTGCGCATGAAACCCGTCTCGTACTTCGGCGCGCCCTTTACGGTGGCCATCTCGACGCCGGTCACGCTGATGCGCTCGCGGAATTCCTCGAAGCTTGCACAGCTCAACTGCGGAGGCAGCATTTCGGGGCCCTTCACCATGTAATCGAAGAACTCGTACTTGTCCTTCCAGTACATGTCCACGTCCATGTACTTCGCGAACTCGAAGCAGATGTCCATGTCGTCTTTGCTCTCGCCCAGCGGCTCGTGGAACGGCTGGCGGATGAGGTAGGTGTGGCTGGTGGGATAGCCGTGGCCCGAGTGAGCCCACTCCACGCGGTCCACCTCGTTGGGGTGCGCGGCCGGCAGGATGATGTCGGCGAGCTCGCCCGAGGGGGTCATGTAGATGTCCACGTTCACGAAGAAGTCCAGGTTCTTGAAGCCCTCCACGATCTCGCGACCGCCCTCGATGGAGAGGATGGGCTCGGACGTCTGCTGCCAGTAACCGTGGATCTGGAACGGATCGCCCTTTGCCATGGCCTTCGTGGTGGCCGCGCCGAATCCGCCCTGCTGGCCGTAGATGACCTGGCCGCCGGAGTTCTGCGTGGTTTCGCGCAGCTCGCCCGTGGCATCGTCGGCAACGAGAATCTGCTGGTAACCGGTGTTCTGGCACACGGAGAGCTTCTTGATGTTCTTCGCCGTTTCCAGGCGGCGCTTGCCCATCCGGCCTTCCTTGTTCGGCACGACGTCGAACATGAACGAGTCGTAGCCGGTGGCGGGCTCGCGGCCGATGTTCTGGCCGCCCTTCGAGTCGAAGTTGCCGGCGAGCGCCATCATGATGGTGAACGCCTGCGAGATGCCCGATGTGTTGATGGAGAACTCCACCTTCTGGCCGCGGCAGAAGCACGCCGAGGGACTGGCCTCGATGTAGATATCGATAGCCTCGCGAATCTTGTCTTCGGGCAGTTCGCAGAACTCGGCAGCGCGCTCCACGGTCCACGGCGTGACGTGCTCGACCAGGATATCCCAGGAAGTGCGGTACGTCTTGCCGTTGATCTCGCGGCTACCGGAAAGCGCCGGCTTCGCGTCCGCCACGATGTTGCCCTCGGCATCGAGCCACTGGAAGGCCTTCGGGCCGCCCACGCCCTGCTTGTTCTGCCAGTCGCCGGACCAGGAGATCAGCTGGTCGTGCGCCTCGTCCCAAGCGGGGTACAGCTCCTCGTTGCCGCCTTCTTTGATCATTGACTCGCGCAGCTGGTAGCCGGTGCCCTCCTCGTCGATGAAGAACGGGGCGTTGGTGTAGAAGCGCGCGAAGTCTTCGGCGCACTTGTCCGAGTGAATGATCTCGTTGATGAACGCCAACACCAGCGCCATGTCGGAACCGGGGCGGATAGGCAGCCACAGGTCTGCCTTGCTGGCCGTGCAGGTGTAGCGCGGATCCACGCAGATAACCTTGGCGCCGCGCTCCTGGGCGCGCTTGACGGTGAGCCAGTCGTAGTAGCCGCGGCTGCGCTCCTGGCGGCACCAGATAAGGATGCAGTTCGTATTGTTGCCGTCCCAACCGGTGTACTGCGTCTCGTCGCCGTACAGGCGCTGGCTGGTGAAGTACGAGCCCACCCAGCACAGGTTGCCCACGCCGAACGTGGCCGTGGAGCCCAGCTCCAGCCATAGCTTGTTGATGGCCTGGAACTGCAGCATGTCGCGACCTGTGCCGTACTGGTGCGCGATGGTGTGCCAGCCGTGCTCCTCGCCTATCTTGGTGAAGCGGTCGGCGGCCTCCTGGTAGGCTTCCTCCCACGTGATGCGCTTCCACTGGCCGGAGCCCTTCTCGCCCACGCGCTTCTGCGGGTAGCGCACGCGCAGCGGGTTGTACAGCTCCTGCGGAATGGCAAACGCGCGCGAGCACAGCGTTCCCTCGCTGAACAGATCGGGGTTGCCCTCGATCTTCACCACGCGGCCGTCCTTGACGTGACCGAACAGCGCGCAGCGGCCGTAACATTGGCGGCACGCACTGGGGATCTTCTTCACGTCGTCGGATGCGGTCGCCCCTGCGGCGCCCGCTGCATCGTCCGCAAAGGCCGTGGCAGCCTGCGAACCCAGCAGCAGCGTCGATGCGGTCGCGGCGGCGGTTGCCTTCACGAAGCCGCGGCGGCTCATCTTAAGTGACATCTCTCCTCCTCCTTTTGCCTCTCGTGGCCAAGATCTGCTTCAGGAGGAAGGCCGCGGGCAGATCCCGCTGGGACTGGCGACGGTTCATGCACAACGCTGGCCGCTCCCCTTGGCGAATCGAGCGCGTGCACCACTCCGATGCGCACGGCCCCTCGTTCACCCGGCGCGTCCCCACGCGCCCTCCCATCCTTGGCAAATTACTTGCAATGCTAATTATATTAACCACAACTATTAGCGCAACAGGTATTTGCAAAGAATAGTCCTGAACTGCTACAAGCGTGCGTAGAGCAACCGATTCGCACGGCAATGAAAGAGGAGATTCGACCGATAATCTTCCGCGTTCTTGACGGGGCCCAGCCGCTTATGGTTTCTTGTAGGCGAGAGAATGCGAAACGCCGCGACCGAACGATCCTGCCACTTCCCTTGCATGGTCGCCTTCCCGTCGCCCGGCGCGATGCGCCCCACCGCACGCGACAACGCAAAAGCCGCCCTGCGCATATCGGAAGGGTTCAACATGGAGAGCAAGCACAACCGTCTCATAGGTTATCTGGTGTACGACGCGCAGAAGCACATCACGAAATCGCTCGAGGTCACGCTTAAGCCCTACGATATCACCCCTGGCCAGTGGAACCTCATCAACCAGCTCGATCAGGCGGGCGAGCTGTCACAGAAAGAGCTGGCTACCATCACGCACAAAGAGCAGGCGACCATCACGCGGTACCTGGACACGCTCGAGCGCAAGGGGCTCGTGGTGCGCAACAAGCACAAGACCGACCGTCGCTCGCATGTGGTGAGCACCACCGACAAGGCCCACGAGCTCATCCGCACCGTGCTGCCCCTTACCGCCATCACGGCGAACCGGCTGATAGAGGGCATCGACCAGCAGGACATCGACACGTTCGTGGAGGTGCTGACCGCCCTCAAGCAGAACGCTGAGACCATTTCCGGCAACTAGCGCAGCGCCTCAGCGCCGACCGATCCGGTACGCGGCGTAAAGGGATATTCCGAGCGCCGCCAACGAAACGGCAAGCGCCGCCAGCGCATAGAGCAGATCGGCCATGGCAGCCTCCTTCGGGTACGGCGGCTCAGGCCGCGCAAACGGATCAACCAGCCCGACAGGGTATTACCCGCAGAGCCTGCCTACAGGGTAGTCCCGCTTTGGGGCCGAACAGAGGCGGGCGGGCGAAGTCAGGACGGCGACAGCTTTCCGAAATTGCCCCGTTGTCCGCAGGCCTTTCCCCTGCTACAATATGCCGGCACAATTTCATAGCATCACCCCGTTGATACGTCCTGGATCGCACGAGACTGGACGAGGAGGGGCCTCTGGAGAATCCCGATCGTCGGGTGCCGAAGGGGCAAGGCGGATGGCCGAAGGCCGCATCGCCGAAACTCTCAGGCAAAAGGACAGAGCAAAGCTGCAGCTTGTTGCGCGCACGCGCCTTCCCTTTTTCCCGCATATATCCTCCAGAGTGCCGCGTCCATGGACGGGGTTCGCCGAAATTGCACGTACATGCTTGTATCGAGGAGGAAACTGGTGGAAGGCTTTTTCAGCGTTATCAACGATGGGCTCGTCGCTATCGACGACTTCATCTGGGGGGTGCCGCTCATGGTGCTCATCCTGTTCGGCGGCATCCTGCTGACGGTACGGTTGCGCGCCGTGCAGTTCCGGCAGCTGCCGCGCGCCCTGCGCTACATGGTGAAGAACGAGAAGGGCGGCGCCGGCGAGGTGTCGAGCTTCGGCGCGCTGTGCACGGCCCTGTCGGCTACCATCGGCACGGGCAACATAGTCGGCGTGGCCACGGCCATCGTCGCCGGAGGCCCGGGCGCGCTGTTCTGGATGTGGCTGGCCGCCTTGTTCGGCATGGCCACGAAGTTCTCCGAGGGCCTGCTGGCCGTGAAGTACCGTCGCGTCGACAAGAAGACGGGGCACGTTCTGGGCGGCCCGTTCTACTACATCGAGCGCGGCATGGGCATGAGGTGGCGCTGGCTGGCGAAGGTGTTCGCGTTCTTCGGCATGTGCGTGGGCCTGTTCGGCATCGGCACGTTCACGCAGGTCAACTCTATTTCCAGCGCTATCACCGGCTTCTTCGACCCCGAGAAGAACGCCACCGTGAGCATTCTGGGCATGGACTACTCCATCTTCACCGTCATCGGCTCGCTGCTGCTGGCCCTGCTGGTGGGCCTCGTGGTCATCGGCGGCCTGAAGCGCATCGCCAAGGTGTCCGAGCGCGTGATCCCCGCCATGGTGGTGCTGTACGTGGGCTTCTCGCTCGTGCTCATCTTCACGAACCTGGACAAGGTGCCCGGTGCGTTCGCCGTCATCTTCCAGAGCGCGTTCGGCCTGCAGGCTGCGGCCGGCGGCATGCTCGGCGCCATCATCGTGGCCATGCAGAAGGGCATTGCGCGCGGCATCTTCTCGAACGAGGCGGGCCTTGGTTCCGCGCCCATCGCCGCTGCGGCCGCGCAGACGAAGGAGCCGGTGCGCCAGGGCCTCGTGTCCATGAAATGACCGGCACGTTCCTGGATACCATCGTGGTGTGCTCCATGACCGGCCTGGCGCTGGTCATGACCGGCGCGTACCAGATCCCCGGCCTCGAAGGCGCCGCCGTGACCACGGCCGCATTCCAGGCGGGCCTGCCGTTCCTGCCGCCCGAGGTGGTGTCGTTCGTGCTCATGGCATGCCTGGTGCTGTTCGGGTTCACCACGATCCTCGGTTGGGACTACTATGGCGAGCGTTGCCTGGAGTATTTCAGCAACGGCAACATGAAGGCCGTGAAGGTGTACCGCTGGCTTTACATCTTCTGCGTGTTCATCGGCCCCTACATGACCGTGGCGGCCGTGTGGACCATCGCCGACATCTTCAACGGGCTCATGGCGTTGCCGAACATGATCGCGCTCATCGCGCTGTCCGGCGTGGTGGTGAAGGAGACGAAGGACTACTTCGAGCGCCTGAAGGCTGCCGGCGACGAGGATGCCATGGAGCCGCACCTTCCCGGTGACAACTGGGACATCCCGCCCATCGACCCGCTGAACGCCCCCGACTCCGATACGGCCGGCGCGCGGGCATAGCGACCGCAGGGGCATATGCGCCCATAGCTTTTCCATCGCGCGCCGAGCCTTCCCGCTCGGCGCGCGGCGTTTGACGCCGGTACAGCTTGGAGGGACGGTGCTAGCCTAGCGCGGCGTTGATCTTCAACACAATGGCCGCCAGCTGCTGCTTTTCCGCACCGTCAAGCACCGCCAGTGTCTCGCGCGCGAACGCGCGCTGGTGGTCGCGAGCTTCCTGCGCCTGATCGCGGCCGTGATCGGTGAGCGCGACCCGCCGGGCACGGCGGTCCTGCTCGCCGGCGGCGCGCTCGATGCAGCCGTCGGCTTCCAGCCGGGCCAGCAGCGCCCCGAGCGACTGCGGGCGGATGCCCACGATATCGGCCAGCTCCACCTGCGACAGCGGACGCGGTGCGAACCCCTCGGCCATCGCCTCCTCATGGCTCGCCAGCACCGCCAGCACGAACGAGGCCCCTGTCGCGCCGCCCGCCTGGCGCGATCGGCGCGCGATCACCTGGCTCATATGCGCCATCTCGCGCATGATGGAGTCGTCGCTTAGAGGCTCCATGGCCCATCCCCTCCCTTCGCCCGGCGCCCGCTACGCCTGTTGCGCGGCAGCCTCGCCCAGCTCGCCCGCCGCAACGGCGGGACGCGCTGCGCCACCCGAGGCTTCGCGCAGGCCGCGCAGCTTGCGCACCTCGCGGACCACGAACACCGTCGTCATGAGCGTGGCCAGGCCGTCTGAAACAGGCGCGCTCACCACCACGCCCTGCAGCCCCGTGAGCCCGAACACGGACGTCAGCACCGGAGGCAACAGCAGATACAGCGGGATGAGGAAGATCACCTGGCGCGTCATCTCCAGGATGGCGGCCTTGAACGGCTGGCCGCTGGACTGGAAGTAGCTCGACCCCACGATCTGGAACCCGACCAGCGGATACAGCAGCGTGTAGATCTGCAGCGCCGTGACCGCGAACGACTCCAGGTCGCCCGTCACGCCGAACAGCGCCACGATCTGCACCGGTATCGCGTGCGAGAGCACGAGGAAGAACGCCCCGATGGCCACGCCCGCAACCGACGCCCACTTGAGCGCGTCGAGCACGCGCTGCCACGAGCGGGCCCCGTAGTTGTACCCGATGATGGGCTGCGCTCCCATGATCAGGCCGATGAGCGGCGTGATGGCGAACAACGTGGCCTTCTGCGCCACGCCGATGGCCGCAAGCGCGCCCGTCACGCCGATGGGATCCTGCGCGCCGTAAATGTCGATGACCTGGTTCAACACCACGCTCACCACCGTGGAGGCCACCTGCATGACGAACGACGCCAGACCCAGCGTGAGGATGCGCCCCATGAGACGCGCATCGGGGCGGCAACACGACAGGCGCAGGCGGAACGGCGCGCCCTTGCACATCGTGAAGTACCACACCACCGGCACCATGCCGCACGCCTGCCCCAGCACGGTGGCGCCGGCGCTGCCCGCAACGCCCCAGCCGAGCACGAGCACGAACAGGTAGTTCAGCACGATGCACATCACGGTGCCGAACACCATGGTGCCCAGCGCCAGGTTCGGCTTGCCTGCCGTGCGCAGGAAGTTGTTCAGGCCCATGCCGAGCGACTGGAAGGCGAAACCCACGCAGATGATCTGCACGAACGTCTTGGTAGGCTCCCACAGCTCGTTACTCGTGCCGATAAGCGCGAGGATGGGGTCGATGGCCGTGACCGCTGCCACCGCCACCAGCACGGCCAGCCCGAACAACAGCACAGCCGAGTTCCCCAGCGTCTTCTCCACCTGCGCCTTGCGGCCCTCGCCCAGCTGGATGGCCGCGAGCGCGTTGCCGCCCTGGCCGGCGACCATGGAGAAGCCCATGAGGATGGTCATGACCGGCAGCGCCAGCGTGGTGACGGCCACGCCCGTGCCGTCGGGGAACGCCTGGCCGAGGAAGGCGGTGTCCACCACGTTGTAAAGCGAGTTGAACACCATGCTGATAATGGCTGGGATGGAGAACTCCAGCAACAGCCTGCCGATCCGCTCCGTCCCCAACCGGTCCGTCCCTTTCGCCGCCCCGGCGCCGCCCACCGCTTCAACCTCGTTCGCCATGCACTGCCTCTTTCGCGCTTCCGTGATACCTGATGTACGTCCCCTCCAGTTTATCCCGATTCAGTGTCGAGGAAAGAAAATAATAAGTTAACTTATTATTTTCTCCATAAGACGGCCCAGAGCGCATGACATCGTTTTTGATGCATTGTGCTCTTTTCCCACATCAACCTGTGGCGCCGGCGGTCCTTGCAGGGGCGTCTTGTCTTGGGATCCCACGCAGAAAGACCCCGTGTTTCATGCGAAACACGGGGTCTTTCCTCGAAAAGGCAGCGGGGAGCTGTTTCTGCCTTACCCCAGGCGTGCGCCGTCGGGAACCTCGCGCTCGGGGACGGCGAGGGCAGGGAGGATGCCGTCCTCGTAGCCGATGTCGTAGATCATTCCCTCGGACACCTCGCCGGCCATCTTGCGGGGCGCCATGTTCACCACGAACAACGCTTGGCGGCCCTCCAGCTCGGCCTTGCAATCTGCGCGCTCCTCCTTCATACCGGAGAGGATCGTGCGCGTGAACCCACCGAAGCTCACCGTCATCTTGATGAGCTTCTTGGAACCCTCCACGTCGTCCACCCGCACGATGCGCCCCACGCGGATGTCCAGCTTGTCCAGGTCGTCGATCGTGATGGGCGGCTTGACCGGCGCCGTCTCGATGGTCTCCACGGCAGCGTCCTAGCGCAGCGCGTCGGCCACTTTGCGGGCCGCCGCGGTAATGGACAGGTCGTCGATGTTCACGGTGATCTCGGCGTACTGCTCGTAGAGCGGCTTGCGCTCGTCGTAGAGCTCGCGCAGGCTCATGCCGATGCCGCCCTTCAGCACCACGCCGCGCTCCTGCAAATCGTGCAGGCGGCTCACCAGCTCCTCGTAGGATATCTGCAGGTACACCACGCGGCCGATCTCGGCGAGGTGCTTCATGGCCTCGTCGGAGTACACGGCCGATCCACCCGTGGCAATGATCGAGTTCTCCGCCTCTATATCGCGCAGGATCTCGTTCTCCACCTGGATGAAGCCCTCCGGGCCGCACGCGTCGATGAGCTTCTGCAGCGTTTTGTCGCACTGGTTCTGGATGACGAGGTCAGCGTCGACGAACTGGTAGTTCAGTATCTTCGCCAGCACGATGCCCAGCGTCGACTTGCCCGCACTCGGCATGCCGATCAGCACTATGTTGTTCCGCTCTTGCTCCATGATGCCTCCTCTTGCATCGATTCGACAGCTGCCCTGCCGTCGGCGTCTCGGGCGCCCAGCATGCCCAACGGCTCCGGCGACACCACCGGGCCGCCGGGGGTTTCCAGGGCCAAGGCAGGGGCGTCGTCGCCCGCCTTGCTTTTCAGCGGGAACGTTTCGCTCACCACTATAGCAACGAAGATGAGGGCGAAGCCGCCCACCAGGCGAAGCCCTATCTCTTCCCCATACAGCAGCACGCTGAACAGCACGCCGAACACGCTCTCCAGGCTCAGGAACAGCGAGGCCTGCGCAGGCGGCACGTGCGCCAGGGCCACGTTCTGGATGACGAGGGCCACGCAGGACGCGAAGACCACGAGGTAGGCCATGTTCATCCAGAACGCCGGCGTGAGGGACTCGGCCGGGGGCAGCGTCTCGAAGCAGGCCCCGTATGCCACGCCGCACACGCCGCCCACCGCGAACTGCAGCAGGGTGAGCACGAGCACGTCGCTCTTCTCGGAAAACTTCGACACGTACACGATGTGCACGGCGAACAGCAGCGCCGACACGAGCGTCATGGCGTCGCCGAAGCCCATGGTCAGCTCGGAAAGCGAGCCCGCGAGCGACACGAGCCCTATGCCGCACACGGCCATGACGGCTGCCACGAGGTTGAACGCCGTCGGCCGCTTGCGGGCGATGGCCCACCAGGCGAACGGCACGATGACGCAGTACGTGGCCGTGAGGAAGGCGTTCTTGCCCGGCGTGGTATGGTCGAGCCCGATGGTCTGCACCCAGAACGCCAGATAGCACACCACGCCGAGAATCGTCCCCTTAACCAGGTAGTCGAGAGCTCTCTCGCCCGAGAGTGCCGCGCGCAGACGGCGGAAGAACAGCGCGGCCAGGATCGCACCCGTGGCCAGGAACCGAAACCCTATGAGGTAGGCCGGCTGCAGAACATCCACGGCATCTTTCATGACCACGAAGCTCAAACCCCAGATGACGGTGGCCACAACCAACAGGAGCTTGTAAACGCCTGTCGGAATGCGATGCGCTATGCCGTCTAGTTTTTCCACAGCCGCCCATTATACGGTGCCCCTCGGCCGAATGATAGGGACCGAACCAGCTGGCGGCTTTCGCAAGGCGCACGGCAGCAACAGCCATCGGCAACGAGCCAGCGCCCCATTTCAGCAACCTGGCGGCCATGCGCCGCAGGCCGCGCGAAGCACGTGCCCTGCACGAGTGCCCTCGATCGCCCCGCGCTAGAGCCCCCGCCGGCACGAACGGGAGCGCGCCTCCCGTCCGCGCACGGTCTCGCAGGCAACAGCGGCCAAGCCAACCCATATGAGGAGGAAGCTCGCAAGCTGCCAAGCGTCGGGAAGCTCGCCGAAGCACGTCACGGCAAGCAGCATGACGAGCGTGGGGCTGAGATATTGCAGCAGGCCCAAGAGCGACAGCGGCGCCCGATTCGCGGCGGCCGAGTACAGCGCCAGCGGGCCCGCCGTAACCACCCCGGTTCCCACCGCCAATAAGGCGATTCCCGCGGGCGACGTGAGTGCCAGGGCATCGGGAGCCGTATGCGCAAGCTCCCAGAAACCGGGATCGGCCCAGCCGACGGCGAACAGGCCCGCGCCGAGGACGGCCGCGAACAGTGATTCGACGGCCATGCCGGGCAGCGCATCGTAGCCGCCGCGTTTCTTCACGGCGCCGTATGCGCTGAACGTCGCGGCAAGCACGAGCGCTATCCAAACCGATCCGCCGTGCGTTGCCGCGAACAGCAACGCCCCGCAGGTAGCCAGCATCGTGGCAGCCTTCTGCGCACGCGTCAGGCGCTCGCGGAAGCACACGACCCCCAGCACGATGCTCGTGAGAGGGCTGAGGAAGAACCCGAGGCTCGTCTCCAGCAGATGGCCGCTCGTGGACGCCCAGATGTAGACGCCCCAGTTGGCGGCGATGAGCACGCTCGAAGCGCCGAACGTCGCCCATGCACGGCGGTCGTGCAGCAGCGGCAGGAAGCGCACGCGCATCGCCAGGCAAAGCACCACCGAGAACGCGCACGACCACACCATGCGCGTGGCCAGCGCCTGAAGCGGCGGAACCGCCGAGAACAGCTTCCAGTAAACCGGAACGACGCCCCAGATGGCGTAGCAGAACGCGGCCTGCACCAGCGCACGGCGACCTTCCTGCCCGATGCGCGGCTTCGCGCCTGCGTCCCTTCCGCCTTCCATAGCCGCCTACCCTAGCTCCGACCGTCGGTCCGCGCCCGGCGGTGCAACAGCCGCACGAACGCCGCGAAACCGAGCAGCGCCAGCACCACGATGGCCACCACAGCGGCGTATACGGCGAAGTCGCCGTTCTCGGTACCGCCGGCTCCGCGGGCAAAGCCGGCGGCGAGCGAGCTCAGCACGGCGGCGCTTGCCATGTTGAAGTTGGCGAGCGCCAGGTTTCCGGCGTACTTCTGCTCGCCGAACAGGCTGCGGGCGAACGCCGAGGCGATGACGGGCACGCAACCGTACGAGAAGCCGACGAGCAGCGCGCCCGCCACGAACAGGCCGGGCACGCGCATCCCGGGAGCGAACGAGCCGGCAAGGGCCGTCGCACCTGCCAGCGCGGCGAGAGACGCCGCAGCCATGACCGCCACGAGGCCCTTCCTATCGTACAGCATGCCGATGACGATGCGGGCCGCGCCGTTCGTCGTTGAGACCAACCCCACGAGCAGCGTCGCGAAGCCCGCCTCCAGCCCCACGGCCAGGGCGGACGACTTCGCGTCGCCGATGATCATGAGCCCCGCGCAGATGGCGCACGTCGCCCATAGGCAGTACACCCAGAACAGCGGCGAACGCGCCATGGAAGGCGCTCGCTGCGCGGCGCAGCCGCGGCGGAGGCGCGGCGGGAAGGCGCAGGTGCTCCCGCGTCGGGCGCGGGAACCAAGCCGGAAGCAAGCCGAACCGGCACGGTCTCCCCGCCACGAACCCCGTCCGCGGCAGCTGCGCCCCGGTCCTGGGGCCGCGGCCGGACTACGAGCGTCGTCGCAACCAGCACGAGCGCGATGAGCACGGCCAGGCCGACGAACACCGCCCTCCATCCCGCCACCTCTATGCAGGCGGCCGCCGCCGTACCCAACACCAGGCCGCCTATTCCGAAGCCCATCATGAGGGCGCCCGACGAGAAGCCCACGCGGTCGGGGAACCACGCGTTCACCGTGGCGATAACGGTGTTGTAGGCGATGCCGCAGCCCGCGCCGCACAGCACGCCGTAGCCCACGTACAGCACCGGGAGGCCGCCCGCATCGACCGCCGCAGCCGTGCCCGCGAAGCCCCCGGCCAGAAGAACGGCCGCCACCAGCAGCGTGGCCCTGAACGACAGGCGCTCGTTCAGCTTCGCTCCGAAGAACCCGCCGAAGCAGAACGTGATGATGGACAGCGTGAACACGAGGCGCATGCTCTCGCGATCCCATCCGAACTCCTGCCCTATCGCGCTGGAGAAGTTCGACCACGAGTAGATAAGGCCGAGAAAAAGCAGCGACAGCACGCCGGCGGCAAGATAGCGCATACGGTGGTTCATGGGTTGCTCCTCCTTCGCGCCGCCGCGCGCTTCGCGACGGCCGTCATCAGCTTGATTCTATTCACCTGGTTGACCTCGCTCGTGCCGGGGTCAACCTCGATCGTGGCTATGTTCGCGTCCACGCCGTCGGCTGCGCACCACGTGCGCAAGGGCTTTATCGCTCCCTGTCCCACCACATGGCCTGCCAGGCAGCCGAACGCGCGGGCGTACACGAGGTCGCGCACGCCCGCGCGCACGAACAGCAGCGCGGAACCCGCGATAGTCCAGCCGGCGCCCTGCACCAAGAAGCGCGGGACGACCTCTGTGCCGGCGCGTTCCAAATCCTGCACGGTTGGGCAGCGCAGGCAGGCGCCCGCATGGCGCTGCAGCACGCGGCACCGCTCGTCGAGCGCGGCGTGCAACGGTACCGCGGCGCCCTTCTCGCGCAGCGCGGCGGCGGCCAGGGGCAGCAGGTACGGCAGCGCAGCCTCGCACCCCTCGCGCTCGATGCACGCGACGAGCCCCGCGTTCATGCGCTCGTCGAACACGGCAGGGGCCGCACCCACGACGCCCACGATGGGCCGGCCGTCGCGCTCGGACACGCCGAAACCTGCGAGCGCCGCCCCGAATGCGCGCAGGCTTCCTTCGAGGACGAACGCGTTGGCGGCCAGCGCACGGCAGGCGCGGGCGCTCGACGCGGCAAGGAGGGCATCGAAAACCGGCGCATCGGCGGGACGCGTGTACGGCCGCACGCGCAAGCGCGCTTGGAGCAGCGCATCCCCGAACGCCAGAGCATCGGCAAGGCGCGCGGCCGCACGCGCATCGGCGGCAAGCGCCTCGAGTGCATCGGTGCCGCTGATCACCGACGCACGCGCTTCGAGGCCGGACGCTGCGAGCGCCTGCGCCAGAAGGTACGGCGCGTCGTCACCGCGGCAGCGCACGCAGGGCGTCGGCACCGCCACGCGCAGCGGCCCGGCGACCGGGTCGGCAAGAGGGCCGAGAGGCTTCTCGGCCATGGGCTGCGCAGCTTCGCCGTGCGCCAAATCAACTCCTGGGCGCGCGGCCGCCGGCCGCGCATGCATGCGTTGTTTCGGCAGGCAGGTGCCACGCCCTGCCAGGGCTGCGCCGGCTGCGGCGCCCTCGCGCAGGAACCCAACCGTGCGGCCGGCGGCAAGGAGGGCCGCATAGCAGGCGTCGTTGTTGACCGTTTCCAAACCGGCGCGCACCACCTCCTCGCCGCCGGCCGCAAGCACGCGGCACTCCTCGCCGCCGGCCGAGAGGGCGGCCTCCACCAACGGCGCGTGCCACGCCGAGAAGAACGGCACGACGATCATCGCGCATCTCCCCTTCCCAGCCGTTCCTCGCGCGCCGCGACCATCGACCGCACGCGGATGCGCGTGGCGGCAAGGTCCACCATCTCGTCTATCTTGAGCGCGGTGAGCGACCGCCCCCGCTTCTTCAGCACGGCGCGCGCCTGGTCGACGGTCACGGCATCCAGACCGCACCCGAACGAGTAAAGCACCACGAACTCCAGGTCATCCCTCCCGGCGGCAAACCGCGCAGCGCGCAAGATGCGCGCTGGGTGCTCCCAGCGGCTCGTGCCCCCGTCATCCGCGCTGCCCGCCCTCACGGGCGCCGCGTCTCCGCCAACCGCCTCGCCTTGCCGACCGCCCTTCGCAGGGCCACTTTCCCCCTTGCCCGCCCCTCCGCCGCAAGCCCCTGCCGGCAGCGCGTCCTCGGTCAGCACGGCGAACCCGTAGGAGCGCAGCAACCCCGGAATCGCATGGTTCGCCGCCGGGTCGCCGTGGTACGGCCGCCCCGCCAACACGACGCCCGGCACGCCGCGCTCGGCCATGAGGGCAAGCGCCGCCCTTCCGGCGGACACCATATCGGCGCGGAACCGCGCCTGCTCGCACGCCGCCGCGCGGGCCGCGCGCTCCACCTCTTCCAAGCCCAGGCCGCACGCCACCGGCTCCAGCGCCTCCTGCAGCGCCGCCGCGAGCCGGCCATCGGGGCCGTCATCACCGAGAACGGCTTCCACCTGCGGCATCACCAGCTGCATGCCCCGCTCGTGCACGAAGCCCACGTTCGCGTCCAGCACGAAGGGATAGCCGGCGAGCACCGGGCACGACCGGCCTTCCGGCCCCTCGGCGCGCACGTACGGCAGGAACGCCGCCGGCACGCCGCGCTCGGCCAGGTCCACGAGGTGCGCGTGCATGAGCTTCGCCGGGTAGCACAGCGACTCGGAGGGGATAGTCTCGAGCGCACGGCCGCGCAGGGCCGCGGGCGGCAGGCGCGACGGCACCACCCGGAAGCCAAGGCGCGTGAGCAGCGTGTGCCAGAACGGGTAGAGGTCGTACATGCCCAGCGCGCGCGGCAGCCCGATAACGCCGCGTGGCGCAGCGTCCTCCGGCAGCGCCCGGTACGCGAACAGCCGCTTGTACCGGTACGCGAACAGGTCCGGCAGCCCGTTGTCCTCGGCACCGTCCCCCAGCCCGCGCTCGCAGCGGTTACCCACCGTGAACGTGCGCACCGCGTCGCCGTCGTCGAACGACGTCACCGTCAGGCGGCAGGCGTTGCCGCACCGGCCGCACACCTCCGTGCGCTTGCTGCTTGCCAGGCGCTCCACCTTCGCGCGCGACAGCAGGCCGGAACGCCCGCCTGCCGCGGCCCGGTCGCGGGCGATGAGCGCCGCGCCGTACGCGCCCATGTGCGCGGCGAGGGCCGGCCGCGCCACCTCGGCGCCGTACAGGTTCTCGAACGCCCTCAGCACGGCATCGTTCATGAACGTGCCGCCCTGCACGACCACGCGCCTGCCGAGCGAGGCGGCGTCGCGCGCCCTGATAACCTTGTACACGGCGTTGCGCACGACGGAATACGCCAGCCCAGCCGCGATATCGCCCAGCTCGGCACCCTCCTTCTGGGCATGCCTCACCCGTGACGTCATGAACACGGTGCAGCGCGTGCCCAGGTCGACGGGGCGCTGCGCATGTACCGCCGCCTCGAGGAAACGGTCGAGGCGCACGTTCATGGACCACGCCATGCCGCTGAGCAACGCGCCGCATCCGCTCGAGCAGGCCTCGTTCAGCACGATGTCGTCCACCGCGCCGTCGCGCAGCCACACACACTTGATGTCCTGCCCGCCGATATCCAGGATGAAGTCGGCGTCGGGCACCAGCTCGCGCGCCGCGCGCACGTGCGCCACCGTCTCCACCTCGCCCGAGTCGAGGGCAAACGCCCGCTTCAGCAGCTCCTCGCCGTAGCCCGTCACGCACGCGTGCGCCACCTCCACCGCCAGCGTGCCGTCGTGGCGCAGCGGCAGATGCTTCCACAGGTCTACGAGCATCGCCTGGGCTGCCTCCACCACGCTGCCGGCCGAGCGCTCGTAGTACGTTCGCAGCACGCGGCCCTGCTCGTCCACCAGCACGTACTTGATAGCCTCGGAACCCGAGTCTATCCCCAAGAACACGCGCCCCTCGGCGCTGCTCAAGTCGGCCCGCGGCGCCGCGAGGGCGCCATGGCGCCGCACGAACGCATCGTGCTCGGCATCCGTGGCGAACAGCGCGGGCAGGCGCTCCAGCGTGGCGCCCCGGTCCCAGGGTACGGACTCCAGCCTCCCGATGAGCTCCCCGAGCCCATACGGCACGCTGTCCCACGCCTCGAACGCAGCGCCCTCGGACACGAAGAGGTGGCCGTCGGGCGGCACTTCCAGGTGCGCGTCGTCCAGCCCCAGGCGCAGCCTGAACCGTTCGCGCAGAGCCGAAAGGAAGTGCAGGGGCCCTCCCAGCAGGGCCACGGTTCCGGAAATGGGCCGCCCGCAAGCCAGGCCGGCGATGCACTGGGCCGCCACGGCATCGAACACGGATCCCGCGATGTCCTCCTTCGGCACACCCTCGTTCAGCAGGGGGCGAACGTCCATCTGCGCGAACACGGCGCAGCGCGAGGCGATGGCGTGGACGGTGCGACAGCCATGCGCGCAGTAGTTCAACGCCTCCGCGTTCATGTCCAGCATACCGGCGATGGTGTCGATGAAGCCGCCGGTGCCTCCTGCGCAGGTGCTGTTCATGCGCAGTTCCTCCCCGCCGGTGAGGAACAGGATCTTCGAGTCCTCCCCGCCTATCTCGATAGCCACATCCACCTGAGGGATGCGCCGCTCGACGGCCGTGCGCGCGGCGACGACCTCCTGGGCGAACGGCAGGTCCAGCAGGTCGGCGAACTGCATGCCTGCCGACCCCGTGACGCCTATCGTCATCCGCTCTTCCGGGAAGCGCATCCGCGCCCGCGCAAGCGTGTAGCCAAGCGTCTCCCTCACGTTCGACAGATGGCGCTCGTACGAGTCGTAGAGCAGCTCCCTGTCGTCATCGAGCACGACGAGCTTCACGGTCTTCGAGCCTATGTCCACGCCGGCGTGCAGCATGTCCGCCTCCCTCCCCTCTCGGGCGCCGCACGCTACGGCTGCGCCGGCTCGTCCCACGGGTACACCGGTGCGGGGCGCTCCTCCCGCCGTGCCTTCGCGGCAGCCGCCAATTCCAAGATGCGCGCGTGCTCCGCTTTCTTCTGCTCCAGGTACGCCTGCTTGGCACGCTCGCGCATGGCGTCGGTGATGGGCTCTCCACAGGCCGGGCACGCGTCGTCGAGCAGGTTGATCGCACCGCCGCATGCGGCGCACACGCCATGCTTGTCGTAGCACTTGCCGCAACGCGAGCAATCGGTGCACGCGAACGTCATAATCAACCATCTCCTTGGCATCCTCCGAGAACGAACGGTTGCCGGCACGACAGCAACGCCGTGCCGGCAACGAAAGCAACGGTGGCCGCCCGCGGGGGGATGCGGTCGGCCACCGCCGAGAGCATGGCGCTACCGGTACAGCGCCAAATGCCCGTCGGTCTGGTCGGCTAGCTGCTTCATCTCCTCGAGCTCGCCCACGTGCAGCGCCTTCGAGATGCAGATGGCCGCGCACGGTGCGTTGCCCTCCTCCTTCTCCAGGCAGTTAGCACACTTGTCCAGGCGGTAGGCGTACGGCGACATGAACATCTCGTGGCGCCCGTCCACCACATCGGGCTTGCCCAGGAAACAGCGCATGTACGTCTCCGTCACGGGCAGCTGGTAGTAGTCCTGACACGCGAGCTGGCAAGCGGAGCAGCCCACGCAGTAATCGAGCTCAACGAGCACGCCAATCTTCTTAGCCATGGTTTCTTCCCTTCGTCATCGTCGGTTTTCTCATGAAGTCAGGCTATTCGCTGAACTTGCTGATCTTGCACAGGCTGCTGCGCATGGGGGCAGCGCCGAAACCGGGGTCGGAGCCTTCCGCCGTGGTCAGCACGTTCGGGTTGGCCTGGTCCCAGTCGAAGCCGGGCAGGTTCAGCTCCTTGCAGGCGTGCTTGTAGTTCGGGCGGCACATGCTCACCGCTCCCTTGATGACGCCCTTGGAGATGCGGGCCTTCGCCTTGATCTTGCCGCGCAGGCTCTCCACCCACAGCCACTCTCCCTCGGAGATCTGGCGCTCGCGGGCATCCTCCTCGTTCAGCTCGATGTAGGGCCACGGCTCCAGGATGCGCTGGTGGGCGATGTTCGTCCACGCGGAGTGGTAGAAGGCGTAGTCGCGCGCGCCCGTGGTCAGGCACAGGTCGTATTCCTTGTACAGCTCGGGCGTGGAGTACGGGCTCTCGAACGGCTCGTTGTAGCTGGGCAGCGGCGAGTCGTAGCCATAGGACGGCATCTGCTCGGAGTACACCTCGATGCGCATCGTGGGCGTCTGGAACTTCACGAGGCCCTTCTCATGCTGCCGCGTCGTGCGGCTCTCGCCGCCGTACTCGATGAAGTATCCCTGCTTCGCCGCCACCTCGTAGTCGGTGATAGGCTCCTTGCCGTTGGGGATCAGATGGAACTCGTTCAGACGCCACAGCTGCATCTCCTCGGAGCTCTCCCACGGCCACAGCTCCGGGTCGAAGCGCTTGCCCAGGTTGCGCATGAAGTCCCAGTCGTCCCACGCCTCGCCGGGGGCCTTCACGGCCTTCTGCGGGATATTGAACGGGCACGGCTCGGGATACAGCTCCTCGTCGAAGTTGCCCACGCGCTCGGACCAGTGCGCGGCCGGCAGCACGATGTCGGCCAGCTCGGCGCCCGGCGTCATGAAGTAGTCCATGTTCACGTTGAGCTCCAGCACGTCGGACATGAGCGCCTCGTGGATCTTCGTGGCGTTCTCGAAGCAGCCCAGCGGGTCGTTCGCCACCGAGATCATGACCTTCACGGGCCAAGGCTGGCCGGTGAGCATGGCGTCCCACACGTCGTTCGGGATGTTAGCGTTGCCGTACACTTGGGTGTACATGGGATACTTGTCATAACCCAGGCGCAGCTTCGGAGGCACGCGGTCGTAGGCCGTGATCTTCGGGTCGAGCATGAACTCCCAGAACGTGTTGAAGTAGATGCCGCCCTTGTCGTCCAGCGGCGGGTTCAGCAGCAGCTGCAGGATGGTGATGGCGCGGCCGGACTGCAGCGCGTTCGACGTCATCATGCAGGCACCCAGGTACGCGGTGAGCAGCGAGGGCTTGTCATCAGTCGGGTTCGTGATGATGTCGAACATCTCCAGGATCTTCTCCACCGGGGCCCACGTGACGGCCGACACCTTCTCGGGCGTCCAGGCGGCCACCTCGTCCTTGTACGTCTCGAGGCCGGTCTTGCACATCTTGGTGCTGCCGTCCTTGAGCGTGACCTCGAAGGCGCCCATGAGCGAGGGCTTCACGCCCGCGCGGTCGAAGTCCTCGGTCTCGGGACGCCAGATAGCCGGGGCGCCGGCGGTCTTGTCCCACACCACGTAGTGCTCGTCGGACCCGCCTTCAACCAGGTCGGACTCGCGCATCATCATGCGGGCCTCGTTGTCCACGAGGAACGGGGCGTTCGTCCACGTGGTAAGCATCTCCTCGGCGGCCAGGAACTTGCCGCTCTGGAACATAAGGTTCGTGAGTCCCAGCGCCAGCGCGCCGTCGGTGCCAGGGCGCACGGGCACCCAAAGATCGGCCTTCGCGGCGATGTCGCGGAACACGGGGTCCACCACCACGACGCGCGAGCCGTTGCGCTTCGCGTCCATGATGCGCAGGCCGCTGTACTGGCGCGAGCGGATGGGGTTCGTGCCCCACATGACGATGGAGCCGGCGTTGCGGTAGTCGCACGCCTCGTGCGGATGGAACATGCGCCCGTAGGTCACGTGCGTCTGGGCCAGGTTCGGCAGCAAGCACACGTGCGTCGGCCACACCTTGCCGCCGCCGTTCCACGTGTTGTTCAGGCGGTCGAGGAAGTGGTTCGAGCCACGGCCCGTGCCCTGCGAGATGATGACCGACTGCGGGCCGTACTCCTCGATGGTCTCGCGGATCTTCTTCTCGATGATGTCGAGCGCCTCGTCCCAGGTAATGCGCTCCCACTTGCCCTCGCCGCGCTTGCCGGCGCGCTTCAGGGGGTACTTGAGGCGGTCGGGATGCGCGTGGATCTCCTGGGCCGAGAACGCCTTGACGCACAGGATGCCGTCGTTCACCGGATTGTTCTTATCGCCCTCCACGCGCACGATCTCGTCGTTGTCGTTGACCGTGAGGATGACGCCGCACTTGGAATGGCAGTCGAAACAGACGGTCCTGACTTTCTTCTCCATGATTACCTCCGTATCGTTTCTCTTGTCTCTTCACGCTCGTCCGCTTTCCCGGACAAGCGAGCTAGAACTTCTTGTCCTTCGTCTCGGGCCCGAACAGGAACACGAGCAGGCCGGGAATGATGACCATGGCGGCGGCGATGTACATGGTCACGTACACCCCGAAGCTGGTCATGACGCCGGCAAGCACGATGGGGCCGACGATGGAGCCCATGCGCCCCCACGAGGTAGCCAGGCCGTTGCCCGTCGTGCGGATGGCCGTCTCGTACAGCTCGGGCGTGTAGAGCGCCATCATCATGGCGTTCAGGTACTTGCCGAACTGGTAGAGGATGCCCGTGACGATGAGCATGACGAGCGTGGTGGACGCGCCGTAGGCGATGCCGAAGATGGACGTGCACAAGCCTGCGATGAGGAACGTCTTCTTACGTCCGAACTTCTTGGCCGACCAGCTGGCGAAGAACCATGCCGGGATCCCGCCCAATATGCCGATGGTCACGAACCCGGTGGATTGCACCACGTCGAAGCCCTTCTCGATGAGGATGGTGGTGAGCCACGTGGTCAGGCCGTAGTCGCTGAACATGGAGATGAACCACACGAAGAAGCACAGCACGGTGACCTTCAGGTACTTTGACTTGAACAGGTCTTTGAACGACATTTTCACATCGGAGCGCACGATGACCTCGACGGGCGGCAGCTCCTTGTGCCGCGCGATAGCCTCCTGCTCGAACTTCGTGCAGATGGCATCGGCCTCCTCGTAGCGTCCCTTCGCCTCCAGCCACAGCGGCGACTCGGGGCAGGTCTTGATGATGCCGATGACGAAGAACGCCGGCAGCGCCTCGGCCAGGTACACGCCGCGCCAGTCGAAGTGCGGCAGGATGAGCACGGTGAGCACGCCCGCCACGGCGAACCCGACCGGCGTCATAAGCTGGTAGAGCGTCATGAACTTTGGACGGTCCTTGCCCGACACGATCTCGCTCAGGTAGCTCAAGGCCACCGGGAACTGCGCCCCCAGACCCAGGCCCAGCACGAAGCGCATGGCGAACAGGTAGTAGACGTTGGGCGAGAACACGAGCGCGAACCCGGCGACGCCCCAGATGAGCATCGAGGCAACGATGGTCTTCTTGCGGCCCACCTTGTCGGCTATGCGGCCGGCGGCGATGGCGCCGAAGAACATGCCGAGGAAGCAGATGGACGAGTAATACCCGCCCGTCGTGGCGTCCATGCCGAAGTATTCGCGAATGGCCGGCATCAGAAAGCTGGTGCCTCCCAGGTCGATGGTCTCGGCGAACCAGCCCATGAGCACGAAGAAGATGATAAGCGCCGTATGCGGCGAGGTCGGAATGCGGTTCATGCGATCGGCGACCGAAACGCGCCCGTCCTGCCCGCCACGCTCGCTCCCCTTGGCCGCGGGCGGTGCGGATCCTCCGGCGGCGACGGCATCTGCCATACGATCAACCTCCTTAAAGAATTGGATCTCCCCTTTGCCTCACCGCGCTGGCGGTGCGGCCGAATCGGAGCGGATGCGCGCCTTCCCCCTTCCCCGCTCAATCCGCGTCAAACCTTGTGCCACCCAAGATACGCGGCGGCCCGGCGGCGGTCGATCAATGGATCGTTGCAACGGTTAAACGAATTGGCAGGGTGCTTGTACCGGAGCATAAAACGCTATGACCTCGGTAAACGAGGTCTCTGGCAGGATTTCCTGCAAAGTCTATCCGTAGGGCAGGAGCTCTGCCCTTGCCGCTCAACAGAGGTCGCCCAGCAGGCTGTGGCAAGGGCAGAGGCTCTTCCCTTGCCCTACGGGACAGCCTCCATGGCGAACCTGCGTTTCGGGCTTTCGGCACAACCCTTCCGCGCTACACCAGCTCGTAGGTGTCCAGGTAACGCGGCTGCAGGTTCTTCTCGGCAACCGTCTTCCTTATGTAGCGGATCACGGCGTCCACGTGTTCCCGGGAACGGTTCTCCGGCGTGGAGAGCAGCCCGAACTCCGTGCTGAAGAAGCCCTCGGTGGGCTTGGTCACCACGCGGTCCGGCAGCGTGCGCAGGCCCTCGACCAGCTTCGGTGCGAAGCCAACGGCCTGGTGCTCCATGATCTGCACGAAGATGATGGCTCCTGCGTTCGTGACCGTCTTCACGTTGTCCTCGAGGATGTAGTCGTCGAGCGCATCGCCCAGCACGGTGTCCTTGTAGCGTGCCACCGGGTAAGGATCCACGTCGCGCGGTCGTACCGCGTCGCGCCGGGCCAACGGCGAGAACGACGACACCATCGCCACGAGCGGCGACGTGAACAGCGGCTCGTACACCATGCCTCCGTCCTCCACGAGCTCGTCCACGTAGCTGCGGTACTTCTCCGTCATGGGCAGCGATATGATGCCGAACGACTCCTCCTGGTCGCGCGACAGGATATGCGGCACAATGCGGTAGAGGTTCGACTCGTTGAGCTTCACCTCGAACGGGAACTGGCCCGGCCGCTGCAGGTTCAGCAGCGAGATGAGGTACTGGGACACGCAGGATGTCACCGTGATGCGCACGAGGCCCTTCGACGGCGCCATGTCGGCCAGCTTGTACTCGGTGAGCGATCCCTTCGCCTCGTCGTACAGCTCCACGATGGCGTCGATGCGGCGGCTGAGCTCCTCGCCGGCAGGCGTGAGCGATATCAGGTTGTTCTGGTAGGTCATGAGCGTGACGCCGAAGTCTTTCTCCAACTGGTGCAGGGCCCGGCTCAGCCCTTGCGGCGTCATGAAGTAGTGGGCGGCCGTCTTGGAGATCGATAGCGTGCGCGAGAAATCCTTGAAATAGTACAGGTACTCGATATGCATTGCGACCACACCTTCTCGTCTTCCCCTGAAACGTATGTGTGCAGCGCTCAAACGCGACGGCCCCGGATAGCCTCCCCAGTCTACCCGAGGTTCGTCGCACCGGCAATTTCCTGAGAAGCGGCGTCAAGATAACGCCCGTTGGCCGGGAGAGCCGCTTCTGCGCATCCGACGTGCGGTTACGCTTGGGGAGCGGAGGGCGGCCCCGAAGGCTTGGGCGCCGTGGGCGCGCCCGGCGTGGCAGGCATCTTCTGCCCCGGCATGGCAGGCGCCGCAGGCTCGTCGGCCGGCGGCAGCGGCTCCTTGCAGAACGGGCAGGTCACCGGTCGGAAGTTAGGCGACACGATCTTCTTCCCGCAGGCCGGGCAGATTAGCGGTCCCGAGGTCGTATCAGGTGGTCTGAAGCACATGGCAGTCCCCTTTCCCCCTCGCGTAGATGCGAGGAACGTCGTTCGACGTTTTCACTATAGAAAAATGCCGACAAGGGGACAAACAACGAACGATCCCACTCCCCCCAACCGTTCGTTGCGACGGTGGAGCAGGATAGCACGGTGCTGGAAAGGAATTTGGACTGCGATGGCAGAATCGGGCGGATCTTGCGGCCGCCCCCCGTCGACGAAGGTTGAGAATCCTGCCATGAAAACGAGATTTCGGCGCGCATCTTTGCTTGCGATCGCCAAAGGGGAAAGGGGGATGCCCCTGCCCGTCCGCCGCCGCGCCTCAGTACTCGCGCTTTGCGCCGCCTATCAGCACGAGCGTGACCTTCGTTCCCACGCCCAGCTCGCTCTCCACTTCCATGTGGGTGTCGGAGCCGAAGTAGCCGCAGATGCGGTCATGGACGTTCTTCACGGCGATGCCGCATCCGGTGGACGATTCGGGGTGCAGGATGTTCAGGCGCGCTTCCTCGGTCATGCCCACGCCGTCGTCCGCCACGCACACGATAACGTCGTCGCCTTTCACCTGGCCCGTCACGCTGATGGTGAGCTTGCCTTCCGACGGCATGGCATGGCGCACGGCGTTCTCCACGAGCGGCTGGATGAGGAAGGGCGGCACCATCATGTCGTCGACGTCCGGCTCGATGTCCACTTCCATGGCTACCCGGTCCTCGCCGAAACGCGCGATCTCGAACGTAAAGTAGCGCTTCGTCTGCTCTATCTCGCGCGCGAACAAGATGAGGTCGGTGGAGTCTTCCAACGTGCGGCGGTAGAACACGGCGAACTCGCGCAGCAGGATGCGCGCCTTCTCGGGGTTCGTGCGGATGAGCGAGGCGATGGTGTTGATGGTGTTGAACAGGAAATGCGGGTTGATCTGGCTCTGCAGCGCCTTCAGCTCCATGCTGGTGGCCAGCTTCGTCTGCTCCTCCAACGCCGAAGCCGCCATCTGGGTGGACAAAAGCTGGCCGAAACCCTCGGCGATGGACTTCTGCGTCTCGGAGATATGACGAGCTCGGCGGTAATAGAACTTCAGCGTGCCCTCCACCGTGCGGCCCACCACCAACGGGACGATGATGGCGGCCTGGATGGTGGACGAGCCGGACGGGAAGCCGATCTCCTCTGGTGTGAACAAGATACGACCGCGCCCATCGGAGAGCGTGGCATGGGTTGCGTGCGTGCGGATAACGCTGCCGGAGGGGTTGTCGGCCTCCTCGTAGCCGGCGTAGCCCAGGATATGGTCCTTGTCGGTCACTGCCACGGCAATGGCCGCCGTCGAGGGCAGCAGCAGCTGGCAGATGCGCTGTGCAGCTTCGCTGGTCATCCCCTCCTTCATGCAGTCGAGCGTCTGGCTGGCCAGGCGCAGCATGGCATCGGACTGGCGCGCGCGCACGGAATCGGGATCCATGAGCAGCCGGATGACGATGACGAGCGAGAGGGTGAACACGATGCCTGCCACGATGAGCACGGCGATGCTGCGGTACGGCGACACGGACGACCAGATGAGCACGAGGCCCGACAGCACCGCTACGGTGAACATGAACATCTCGAGCGTGAAGAAACGGGGCAGGGCGGTCTTCTCCGTCGTTTCCTGTTGCACCTGCTGCAAGGCGAACCTCCTCGTCGTGTCTGAAGGCACCATCCTACCAGCATCCGGCGTGCAATGCACGCCCGTTTGTCAGAGCACCCCCACCTCGTTCAGCACGAGCACGACTGCGGCCACGATGAGGAAGCCGCCGAAGATGAAGCGCAGCGTGCGCTCGGGCACGAGACGCACGAGGCGGGCACCGACCACGGCGCCGGGGATGGAGCCCACAGCCACCGCGATGCCGGCCATATAGTCGATATTGCCGAGCAGCCCCTGCTCGATGGTGCCCGGTATGGCCAGCAGCATGACGGCGATGAGCGACGTGCCCGACGCCTGCTTCATGGAGATGCCCACGAGCGACAGCATGAGCGGCACCATGATGAACCCGCCTCCCACGCCCACGTACCCGGACGCCAGGCCGGCGCCCAGGCCGATGGCGGCGCCGATGGCCAGCTGCTTGCGCGAGAGCTTGGGGAACGACTTGCCCGTGTCCGCAGCGATCTCCGACGAGCCGGCCGGCACATCCGGCTCCACGTCGTCGTTCGCCGCGGCGTCGCCCGCCTGCTCCACGGCGGCCTCCGCGGGGGTCTCGCCCGCAGGCTCCGCCTGCGCGGGCGCCGCGGAGCGGGCGGGCTTCATCTTCCACGCCTTACGCAGCATGTTCACCGCCGAGTAGCCGATGATGAGCGCAGCCGCCAGCATGACCATCCAGGCCGGGGATATGGTGGCAAGCCACACGCCGATGGGCGAGGTGCAGGCACCGCCCAGACCGGCCGCCAGGCCGAGGGACGGCACGCACGTCTTATGCCGCACGTGCGACACGGCTCCCGAAACGGAGGTGGGGATGATGGTGAAAAGCGACGTGGCCGTGGACATTATGGGGCTCATGCCGAACGCCAGGCGGAATATCGGCACGAGAACCGTGCCGCCGCCGATTCCCAGCATGCCCGAGAGAATACCGATTCCGATGCCCACAAGGGCGGGTATCACGAGCGAAGTGAAGATGTCCATGGGCGCGCCTGCCAGTCCCTTCCCCGATCAACGATATGTCCGCGACCCAGTTTAACGGAAACGGCACTGCACGCACGTTAAAGGCGCGTCAATTCCGCAAGCGTCAGGCATGCGTTGCCCAACGTTGCCGCCGCGTCGCCGACGGGCGGCCCCGGAGGATGCGGCAGCTTGCTGAACCTACGCGCAGGCAGGTCGCCGCACGCGCTCGGCTTGCAGCAAGCCGCTCTGGCGGTTGCCCGACCGGCGATGGTCCGGCACCCGCCGCGCTTCCGGCAGCTCGAGCGCTACTCGGCGATGTTGAGGCGGATCTCGCTCGTCACGCCGGGGTCGATGCCGGCCGCCTGAGCAGCCACTGCCGCCGCTTGGCGCGGGGAGTCCACACCCAGCTGTCGTTGCGCGGCCGACTGGATGAGCGCCGTGCGCAGGATCTGGTCGTTCTCCATGCGCGCCATGAGCTCGGGCCAGACGAACTGGAACTCGAAGTACTTCGAGCAGTTGCGCTGCGCGTACGTGGTGGCCTCTCCCGTCGCAGCCTTCGCGGCGCGGCGATAGGCCTTCTTGTCGGGACGCGCCAGGCTGCGCAAAAACGCCGTCAGGCGGATGCGTCGCGTGATGCCGGGCTCCAGGAACGGCCCCGGATACGGCTCGAGCGAGGAGGGCTTCACCTGCAAGAGGTCGATCTGCGTGCGGCTGTACTCCATCTTGCGGAACTCGTAGAGCCAGCGGAAGATATCCTGGCGGAAGCGCGTGCCCTCGCTCTCGGTCTCGGGCGGCAGGTGGCGCAGGCTCCACTGGTTGTCCAGCCAGATGTCCGATCCGTACATGCGCAGGTCCAGCATGTAATCCAGATCCTCGCCGCGCGCGATCCACGGGTCGAACGACAGGCGCTTGAATGCCTCTTTGTGCAGCGCCAGGCAGCCGCCGCACACGTGGTTCGAGCGCGACAGGCGCGGGCCGCGCATGGCCTTCGTCATCATCTTGTTGAACGCCTTGCCCTGCTGCCAGAAGTGGTTGTACCACTTGTCCTGGCTCTTCGAGAGGTACGTGCCCTCGGAGTTGAAGTAGAAGCCCGTCTTGGCCAGGATGGGGATGCCCTTCTTCGTGAGCTTGCCCAGGCCGTACATGGCTTTCTGCAGGAAATCGGCGTCGTCCACCACCTCGTCGTCGTCCAGGAAGACCACCGAGTCGAAGCCGAGCGTGTTCGCCACCACGAGACCCAGGTTGCGGATGGCGCCGTAGCCCGACAGGCCGATCTCCTTCTGAAGCTTGCCCAGGCCCAGCTGCTCCATGCGCTGCTGGATGAGCGCGAGCTCGGGCGCTCCCACCACGGCCACGTTGAGAGAAGGGTACTGCGATACCTGCGTCTGCACCTTCTCGGCCGCCTGGTTCTCGATGGACGGCTCGCTCACCACCAGCACCACGATCTGACCGATGCCGCGCACCTTCTGCAGCGAGTGCAGCAGGCGCGGCAGCTCGCCCGGGGCCGAGATGGGCGTGGCGTGGTCGTAGGTGGTCAAAACGCCGCCGCCTTCCTTGCGGCGACGGGCAGAGACGAAGGTCGGTATGACGATAACCGGGTTCATGCGCTTCCTTTGAAATCGGCGAGCCGACGGTCCCCTTCGACCGCCCTCAAAACTGATCTATTGTACCGCGCGGCCCGCGCTTTGGCCCTGCACCCTCTTGATTACACCGAATTTGCGAAGGGGACGCGAACGCACCATCCCGGCCAGTGCATGCTCGGAAAGGCGCGCCGCCTGTGGAGCGGCCGCCGGCACCGCCGATACGCCCATCCGGGCACCGAGGGCGAAAGCGGCCCGGAGAGGCACGATCGAGAAGGTACGCCTACGACGCCTTCGCCGGCTGCTTCACCACACGGAAGCGCTTGAGCGCCGAAAGCAGCGGCAAACCCAGCACGTACATGACCAGCGCCTCGCCGATACCGGTGGCTATCAAGCCGAACAGGTACATGGGCACGTAGGCGCCGTCCAACGCGATGCTCGTGAACGGGATGGTGTAGAAGCCCAAGCCCTGCAGCAAGAGCGGCAGGTACGCGGGCACGATCACCGCGTTCGCGATCACCGGCCCGAGCAGCGCGAGCTTCGGACGCTCGCGCATCTTCCAACACCACAGCGCGCCCAGGAACGTGGCCAGGCTGCCGAACACCACGTCCAGCAAGCCGAGCGCCCCCGTTCCGTTCACGGCCAGCGCGATGAGGTTCGCCACGATGCAGCCCACCGTGAGCCCCGGCACGGCCGCCGGCGTGAGCACGGCCAGCACGCACACCGCCTCCGATATGCGGAACTGGACCGGCCCCCATGCCAACCCCTGCAAAAGCAGCAACGCGACGAGCGTGGCGGCGGCGTACACGGCCGCGATCATGCCCGCCTGGGCGACGTACGACGATCTTCCCTTGTTCATGGGTTTCTCCTTGTCTCCACACGACCTATCGGCCGCGGGCTTTGGGCAACGGGTAAACCGCGAGTGCAGGGCCCAACGATGCAAACGCGGAGCGCCCCCGCCATGCGCAACGCACAGCCGAACCGCCGCAGCGAAGTATAGCAGAAACCTTGATCAAGAAGCCGCTGCCATGGTTACGCAAGCTCTTCGACATCCAGGATGATTGCGAAAGATAAAGAGGATCGGGTGCGTGCGAAGCGTGGCTGTGCAGGTTTTCGCAGGTCATACGCGGTCGGGCGAATCTACATCGACCTTCGATGTTTTTGGATGATAAAGAGGGGCACTCATCTAAGCTGGGCTCCCAACTGGTCGGAGCATTCCGCACGATCTTCTTTGACGAACAGGCTGCCCGAGAAAAATCTAGGAGGGTCTTTCGCAGAGGCGGCAACGGGCGCTAGCCCCTCTTTCCCTTGCGGGATTTGGGTGGGCGGCGCTTGCCGCTGGTGGAGGCTTTCTCGCCGCGCAGGCGTCGGGCTTCCTCGCGGCGCTCCTTCACCTGGGCAGTCTCCTGGCGCAGGCCCTGGTAGGAGGCGAAGCGGGCCTCGCTTAGCTCGCCCGAGTCAACGGCGGCGCGCACGGCGCAGCCGGGCTCGTCCTGATGGCGGCAGTCGCGGAAGCGGCACTGCTCGGCCAGCTGCTCGACGTCGGCGAACGCGGCCTCGATGCCCGCATCGGCATCCCAGAGGCCCAAGCCCCTCACGCCGGGCATGTCCACCACGAAGCCGCCGCCTGGCACGGGAATCATCTCGCGGCTCACCGTGGTATGGCGGCCTTTGCCGTCGCCCTCGCGCACTTCGGCCGTCTCCTGCACCTCATGACCAACCAGCAGGTTCACCAGGCTCGACTTCCCCACGCCGCTCTTGCCGATGAAGACAGCCGTCGTGCCGGGAGGCACGAGGGCACGCACGGCCTCCACGCTTGCCGGCTCCGCCGCCGACACCACCACCGTCTCCGCAGCGGGCCCTGCCAGCTCGCGCACGTGGTCGCGCACGGTGCGCACGGCATCCTCGCTTTCGGCGAGGTCGGCCTTTGTGAGCACCACGGTCACGGCGGCGCCCGTCTCGTAGGCCAGCACGAGCTCGCGCTCGAGCCGCTTGAAATTCATATCGGAGAGCGGCTGTGCCACGAACACGCGGTCGAAGTTCGCAGCCAGCACCTGGGGCAGCGCCCGCTCCGTGGGGTCCTTGCGCACGAACGCGCGCGTACGAGGCAGGATGGCCTCGATGATGCCCTTGTCGTGGCCCGCGGGAACCGTCACCTCCACCCAGTCGCCGATGACGGCCCGCACCTGCTCGCCCTTCACAAGCGCCGTGGCGTGCTCGCAGCGCACGAGCCGCCCCTCGTCCATCCGCACGAGCGGATACCCGCGATCCAGCTTGACGACCTGGCCCTTCTGCAAACGTACCCTCCTTGCCTAGCGCTGCCGTTCGCGCAGATAGTAGAACACGCCCATGAGCGCGAGCCCCAACGCTGTGGCAATGGCGCCGGGAACGAACGCATTCACGTCGAACTCGTCTTCATGGTGCTTGCCCTTATCCACCACGGTCACGATGTCGGCGTGCAGGTCGGTGAGTCCCTCGTGCTCGGTGCACACCAGGTGGAACGTACCGCGCACCTGCAGCTTCGTGCCGGTGGTGCCGTACTTGCCAAACGTGTCTATCTTCGCCGCCTGCTCGACGGTCATCAGCACCGACACCGTTGCGGTGGAGTCCTTCTCGTTGGCGGCGAGCGTGATCCACCGGTGGCGGTTGTCCAAGCCCTCGCGGATGCTGTCCCCGATGGCCTCGCCCACCACCTGCACGGTCTGGTTGTCGTAGTATGCATCGGCGTTGCCGAGCGCCGCGATGGAGGTGTCGTAGATGAACGAGCTGTCGGGACGCTGCTGGGGGTTCACCAGGTTCTCGTCGTCGTCCGCGAACGCCGAGCCTGGCACGAGCGTCGTCGTCAGCGCCCCAGCCAGCACGAGCGCGGCAAGGGCGCGGCGCAGCCACCCAAGGGCTTCACCGTAGAAGAAACCTGCCTCACGGCCGTGAGGCGCACGGCAACCGCAAGCCCCCTCGCCTTCGGCGCTCCGCGCCCCGCAGGCGCGCTCCCTTGCCTGGTCGGTCGCCCGCATCACAGCACCTCACCTGTCCGTATCTGCGGCGCGCGCCGGCGCGGCTTGAACGACACGAATATCTCCACGATCAGCGCGAGCAGCGTCACGAACTCCAGACGGCCGGCCCACATCTGCACGATATAGAACACCTCCAGCGTGGCCGGCATGCCAGGCGCGGCCAGCCCCGAAGACACGCCGCCGTTCGATGCCATGGCCACCGACTCGAAAATGGCCTGCGTGGCCTCGTACCCGTGCGAGATGCCCACGAGCGCGCCGATGACGTAGGTGAGCACGTACAGCGTGAACACCGTCATGGCCTCCTTCACCACCTCGGGCGTCACCATGCGACGGCCCACGTGGTTGTACGACACCACCACACGCGCGGAGTCAGGCGCGAGCGCCTCCTTGATGGTGGCCACGATGGATTTCGCTATGATGCCCACGCGGCTGAACTTCACGCCGCCCGACGTGGACCCTCCGCTGCCACCCACGGCCATGAGCAGGGCCACCACGAGGAACGCGCCCGACGACAGCGCGCCGGTGAGCTGGTTCGTGGTGATGTTCTGAAAGCCGGTGGTGGAGAATGCCGAGATGACCATGAACCCGCCGCGCCTCAGCATGGCCGGCAGGTCGGAGAAGTTCAGGCTGGCGGACAGCGAGGCCGCGAACACGCACGTCATCACGGCAAGCCACAGCACCATGGTGCGTATCTCCAGATCCCGGAAGAACACGGCCACGTGGCCTTTCCATATCTCGGAGTGCAGCACGAAGTTGACGGAGCCCAGTAGCATGAGCATCATGAGCACCACCTCGATGGGGAACGAGTGGTAGTACATGATGCTCTGGCTCATAGGAGCGAAGCCGCCTGTCGTGAAGCCGGATATGGACAGCCAGAGCGATTGCAGGACGGCGCGCAGCGGTTCCATACCGACGAACAGGCACATAAGGGAGAGTATAGCCGTGGCAACAATGATGAACCCCATGCCGATCTTGGCGATGAACTGCGACGTTTGCACCACGTTGGGCACGACGTGCTCGCTGCGCCCCTCCGACGAGTACAGGCTCGCACCCGAGCGCTTGCCGAACAACCCGAACGACAGCGCCACCACGATCAGGCCGAATCCTCCTAAAAGGTGCATCATGAAACGCCACATGTTGTCGGCATTCGAAAGATGGTCGAGATCGAGGATGATGCTGGCGCCCGTGGTGGTGATACCCGACACGCCGTCGAACAACGCGTCGAGGTAGCTGGCAAAATGGCCGGAGAGGTACAGCGGTATGCTCGCCACAAACGCAAGCACGATCCACGCGAAGCCGGTCACGGCCAGCGCCTGCTGGCGGCCGAGCCGACCGGGCTCAATGCGCAGGAAGCGCAGGCCCGAGCCCAGGATTAGCGAGATGCCGATGGTCAGCAGGTAGTGCGAGGCCGGTTCCCACTCGCCGCACGCGATGGCCGTGGCCAGCGGCACGAGCAGCGCAATGGTGGAGAACAGGACGAGCACGCCCAGATAGTGCCCGATGACACGTATGTCGTAGAGGGAGAACCGCTGCCACATGGCCTATCCCCTCCGAAGGCCGGCGCACGGTGCAGCCTGGTTGTCCGTCGTCATCCCAGCACAACCCTCACCACGATGATGAGCGTCCATAGCAGCAGCAGGAAGCACGCGAGCGCCAGCAACACGACGCCGAACCCGATCAGCGGGGTGGTGATAGCCTGCCGTATGCTCTGCTTCGAAGTGCGCATGCCGGTATTCTAGTACAAAAGCCCCGCGCGCGATACGCCTCACGTGCCAACACCGCTAAACGTTGATGCGGCGCTTCTCGTTCGTCTACTCGGGAAAGCCGTCCCGGTGTTTCACGTGAAACACCGGGACGCGAATGCGCCGAGAAAGCGGGCGCGGGCCTCGCGGGCGGAAAGGGCGGTGCCCGGTGCATCCGCACCGGCGAACGCCTCCTCGAGAAAGCACCGCTGATCAGGAGCAAGCGGCAGCTCGTCACGCCAGGAGCCTCCCTGGCGCGAGGAGTCGAATGACGAGTACCGCAGGTAAAGCACAAGATCGGCGAAACCGGCGATGTCCGCGGCGCAGGCGGCAGCGAACGCCTCCGCACCTTCCTCCACGAGCCGGCTAAGACCGAAGTCGACGAGCGAGACCCGCTCTCCATCGTACAGGATGTTTGCCGGGCGCAGGTCGCCGTGAGCCGCGCCGGCCTCGTGGAGGGCGATGAGCGCGTCGGCCAGTTGCGCGCCCATGCCCGCGACTTCTACGGCTCCGAACGCATGGTGTCGTTCGAACAGCCAGGTGGCGAGCGAGTCGCCCGGCATGCGCTCAAGCACGATGAAGTAGGCGCATCCTGCGCGCACGATGCCGCGCCACGCCGGCACGGCTGGATGGTCAACGCGGGAGAGCGGCGCCACCTCGCGCCACACGGAGGCGAGGTCGTAGGCAGGGCGAAGGGGACGCAGGAGCTTCAGCGCCGCCGGGGCGCCGCCGGGACCGACGGCGTCGAACACGGCGCCCGAGCCGCCGATGCCCGTCAGCCTTCCTATGCGGTAGCCCTGCACCGTGCGCCCGCAGAAGCGCCGGTACGGCAACGCCACGAGGTGCTCGGCAACGCGGGACACGGGAGGCCTCCCGGCGCGCGCGGCGCTACCGCGGCATGCCGCAGGAGGGACAGAACTTCGCGCCCGGCGGCAGTTGCGATCCGCACGAGGCGCAGAAACCGCCCTGGTTCACCTTCGCACCGCACTGGAGGCAGAATTTGGACCCGGCCGGGATGGCCGTGCCGCACTGCGCGCAAGCCGTGCCGGCGGCGGGGGCGGCCATGGGCGCGACGGCCGTCGGCATGCCGCCCATCGGGCCAGGCTGCTGGTGCGCCTGCACCTGCGCCGGATGCTGGCCGTACCCCTGTTGGCGGTAAGCCGCCTTGCGACGGTCGGAGCTGCTGAACGAGCCGAAGCCCAGACCGGACAGGAAGCCCTTCTGCTGGTACTGGGTGCTGCCGCCCTGGCCGTACTTGCGCTTCTTCTTGCTGCTGAACGAGAACATGCCCATGAATGCCGCCTTTCGAAGGTCGCCCCGCACCTCGGCGCGGCGAGAATCGTTGCAAACGTTGGGACCACGGTAGCAGAACCGTGCAGCACGAAGATCAAATCGAGGTAAAGGATGGCGCCGGGCCGCACCGCTCCCGAAAAACCGCACAAACGTCGCAAGACGCAAAACGACCCGCCGCGCAGCTGGCGGACGGGTCGTTTCAAGTCTTTTTCGCTCACCGCTGGGACACGAGGCTCCTAAGCGGACAACGGCTACTTCTCCAACAGCAGGTCGTCCAAAGCGGTGGCATCGAGCTCCAGCGGGGCCTCGACGGTGCACTCGTAGTTGCCGTCGGCATCGATGTCGATGAGCACGTGGCTGCGGTCGCGCAGCTGGCCCTCCACCACCTTCTGGGCAATACGGTCCACGATCTCACGCTGGATGAGGCGCTTCAGGGGACGCGCGCCGAAGATGGGGTCGTAGCCGTCGATGGACAGGTGCTCCATGGCCGCAGGGGTCACGTCGAGCGTGACGCGGCGGTCGGCCAGGCGGTCGCGCACCTCTTCCAGCTGCAGGTCCACGATGGGCTCGATGTTCGTCATGTTCAGTGCGTTGAACACCACCACGTCGTCGATGCGGTTGATGAACTCGGGGCGGAACGTGGCGCGCAGGGCCCCGTCGATGGCCTGCTTCATGGCCTTCTCGTCGCCGTGCTCGGCGAACTCGCGGATGAACTGCGAGCCCACGTTCGACGTCATGATGATGATGGCGTTCTTGAAGCTCACCACGCGGCCCTGGCCGTCGGTCAGGCGGCCGTCGTCGAGCACCTGCAGCAGGATGTTGAACACGTCCGGGTGCGCCTTCTCGATCTCGTCCAACAGCACCACGGAATACGGCTTGCGGCGCACGGCCTCGGTCAGCTGGCCGCCCTCGTCGTAGCCCACGTAGCCCGGAGGCGCGCCGATGAGGCGCTGCACGCTGAACTTCTCCATGTACTCGGACATATCGATGCGCACCATGGCGCGCTCGCTGTCGAACAGGTACTCGGCCAGCGCCTTCGCCAGCTCCGTCTTGCCCACGCCGGTGGGTCCCAGGAACAGGAAGGAGCCGATGGGGCGATCGGGGTCGGAGAGCCCGGCGCGGTTGCGGCGGATGGCGCCGGCCACCGAGGACACGGCCTCGTCCTGGCCCACCACGCGCTCGTGCAGCTTCTCCTCCAGGTCAACGAGCTTCGCCATCTCGCCCTGCATCATCTTCTGCACGGGGATGCCCGTCCACGTGGACACGACCTCGGCTATCTCGTCGTCGGACACCTCCTCCTTCAAGATGGCGCCGTCCTGCTGCTTCACATTCAACGCCTCTTCGGCGTCGTGCAGGCGGCGCTGCAGGTCGGGGATGCGGGCATAGCGGATCTCGGACGCCTTCACCAAGTCGCCCTCGCGCGTGGCGCGCTCCTCTTCGAGCTGGGCGCCCTCGAGCTCGCTCTTGAGCTCCTGCACGTTCACGATGGCATCCTTCTCGTTCTGCCACTCGGCCTTGCGCTTGTCGAGGTCCTCCTGGGCGGCGGCGATGTCGCGGCGCAGCACCTCCAGGCGCTCCTTGGAGGCCTCGTCGGTCTCCTTCATGAGCGCCTGCTCCTCGATCTGCATCTGGGTGAGCTTGCGGTCGGCGGCGTCAACCTCCTCGGGCATGGAGTCGATCTCGATGCGCAGACGGCTGGCGGCCTCGTCCATGAGGTCGATGGCCTTGTCGGGCAGGAAGCGATCGGAGATGTAGCGGTTCGAGAGCTCGGCCGCGGCCACGATGGCGCTGTCGGTGATGCGCACGCCGTGGTGAATCTCGTACTTCTCCTTCAGGCCGCGCAGGATGGCAATGGTGTCCTCCACCGTGGGCTCCGTGACCAACACCGGCTGGAAGCGGCGCTCCAGCGCGGCGTCCTTCTCGATGTACTTGCGGTACTCGTCGAGCGTCGTGGCGCCGATGGCGTGCAGCTCGCCGCGGGCGAGCGCAGGCTTGAGCATGTTGCCGGCGTCCATGGAGCTGTCGCCGGTGGAACCGGCGCCCACGATGGTGTGCAGCTCATCGATGAACAGGATGATCTGCCCCTCGCTCTGCTTCACCTCGCGCAGCACGGCCTTCAGGCGGTCCTCGAACTCGCCGCGGTATTTAGCGCCGGCCAGCATCGCCGGCAGGTCAAGGGCGATGATGTCGCGGTCCTTCAGCGAGGAGGGCACGTCGCCGTCGACGATGCGCTGGGCCAGGCCCTCCACGATGGCCGTCTTGCCGGTGCCGGGCTCGCCGATGAGCACGGGGTTGTTCTTCGTGCGGCGTGACAGCACCTGGATGGTGCGGCGGATCTCCTCGGCGCGGCCGATGACCGGGTCCAGCTTGCCCTCGCGGGCCTGCTGGGTGAGGTTCTGTCCATACTGCTCCAGCGCCTCGAACTGCACCTTGTTCTGCTGGTCGGTCACGCGGGTGTCGCCGCGCAGCTCCTCGTAGGCCGCCTCGATGGTCTTGCGCGTGATGCCGGCGGCGTTGAGTATCTTACCGGCGGCGCCCTTTTCCTCGGCCAGCGCGATGAGCAGATGTTCGCTCGTGGCGTAGCTGTCGCCCAGCTTCTCGGCTATCTTCACGGCGCTGTCGATGAGCCCCATGAGCGCCGGGCCCGGCACGCCGCTCATCATCATGGGACCGCTCGCGCTCACCTTCGGCATGCGCAGGATCTCGTCGTCCACGTTGGCCAGCAGCTGGAACGGCTCGGCGCCGATGCGCTTGATGATGGCCGAAAGGTTGTTCTCCTTCGATTCGAGCAGGGCCTTCAACATGTGGATGGGCTCTGCTTGGGATGCTTCGTTCTCGGAGGCGATGGTGATGGTCTGCTGCAACGCCTCCTGGGCGGTCAGGGCCAGTTTGTTCAGGTTGCCCATGTTCATAGGTTCGTTCCTCCTTCGCTTTCGTCCAATGGCAAAAGCCGAGAATGCAAGGTCAGGGAAGGCGCCGCAGCGCCGTGGGCATGTCGGATGCCCGCACGAGCGAGTTCACGCTCTCGCGCGTTTCCAGCTCGTGCACGCGATCGGCCAATCGGCGCACGCGTTTGTGCAGGTCGTCCAGCTCGTTGTCGCGCTCGTCCAGCCGCCCCTGCAAGTCCAGGATGCGGATGACGCCGGCCAGGTTGATGCCCTCGCCGGTGAGCTCGTTGATGAGCTCCAGCCGCTCGATGTCGGCCTGCGAGTACATGCGCGTGTTGCCGCTCGTGCGCTGCGGCGTGACGAGGCCCTTCTGCTCGTAGGTGCGCAACGTCTGCGGATGCACGCCGGCAAGCTGGGCGGCCACGCTTATCATGTAGAGCGGGCGGTTGCGGTCGGTACGGTCGGTCATTGCCAGCTCCTCACGTCGTCCGTGGTTGCCGCAAGGAAGTCCTCCATGGCCTTCTTCTGGCCGTCGTTCATGGCCTTCGGCACCTGCACGTCTATCTTCACCTTCAGGTCACCGGTGCCCTCGCCCTTCACGCGCGGGGCGCCCTTGCCCTTGATGTTGAGCACCGTCTCATCCTGCGTGCCGGCGGGCACGCGGACGCGCACCTTCGTGCCGTCGGGTGCGGGCACGACGACGCTGGCGCCCAGCGCCGCCTCGGCCACGGTCACGGGCACGTTCACCTCCACGTCGGCCCCCTTCCGAGAGTAGTAGGGGTGCTCGTCGATCTTCGTCGTGATCAGCAGGTCGCCCGCCGCGCCGCCGTTCTCGCCGGGACCGCCCTTGCCCTTGAAGCGCAGGCGGCCGCCATCCACAGCGCCGGCCGGTATCTTCACCGTGAGCGTTTCCTTGTCGGCCCGTCCGGGCACGCGCACGGTCACGAGCTTTTCTGCGCCCTTGAACGCCTCGTCGAACGACACGTTCAGCGTCACGTTCATGTCCTGGCCCTTGCGGGGCCGTGGCTGGCGCGCGCCGCCGCCGAAGCCGGACAGGTCGCCGAAGTCCCAATCGCTTCCGAAGGCGCCGTCGCCGTGGCGGATGCTCTCAAGGATGTCGGCCCAGCTGCCGAACCCGCCGGCGCCGGCTCCGGCTCCGCCGAAGATGTCCTCGACGTTCACGTTGCCGCCACCGCCCCAGCCATGCGGGATCTGGTTCTCGTTCGCGGTCCCGTACTGGTCGTACAACTTGCGCTTCTTGTCGTCGGACAGCACCTCGTACGCTTCGTTGAGCTCCTTGAACTTCGCCTCGTCGCCGCCCGTGTCGGGGTGGTGCTTGCGCGCGAGCTTGCGGAACGCCTTCTTTATCTCGTCAGCCGTGGCGTTGCGCGCAACGCCGAGCGTTTTATAGTAGTCGGGAGTCGCTGCCATGCTCCACCACCTTTCGTTCTATCTCGTATCAAGCAGAAGCGGGCCTTGAATCCGCCCGCTTCCACCTGCCGCTATTTCTTGTCTTTTGTGCCCTCGTCAGGCGCTTTCTCGCGTTTCGGGCCGCCGCTGGTCACGGTCACCATCGCTGGTCGCAAGACTTTCGATCCCATCTTGTAACCTTTCTGATAGACCTCGGCCACCGTCTCGTCGGGCACGTTCGCGTCGTCCACCGTGGCGACGGCCTGAGCCTCGAGCGCGTCGAATGCCTCGCCCTGCGGGTCGATGACCTCCACGCCGTCCTTCTTCAGCACGTCGACCATCTTCGTGTGCACGGCGCTCACACCGTCCAGCAGCCCCTGCTCGCCGTTCTTCGTCGCGTAATCGATGGTGCGCTCGAAGTCGTCCAGCACGGGAAGCAGGCTCGACACCAGCTTCTCGGTCGCGCGGGCCTTCTCGACCTCGCGCTGCTCCGTCGTACGACGGCGGTACGTGTCCCATTCGGCGTGCAGCCGCAGGAACTTGTCCTGCCACTCCTGGGCCTCGGCCTTCGCGGCAGCCACCTGCTCGCTGTCAGTGGGCGCGGCCTCTGCAGGCTCGCCTTCCAGGGCCGCCTCGGCCTCTGCGACGATACGGTCGGCATCGCTGCCGGCGGCCGATCCCTTCGGGTCGGACGACGCGGCGGTGGCACCGGGCTCTGGGGAGGGGGCAGCAGAGCCGGTGACCGCGTCGGCCTGGTTCGCGGAGGGCTGGGAATCCCCGGCCGCCCCGCGCGTGTCCTCGATGGGGATGTTCCTGCCAGCGCCCTGCGCCGGGCGCCCGGACGGGGGTGTGCTCGGCTTGGCCATGGCGGTTACTTCCCTTCCTTGCCGTCGTTCTCGTCGACAACCTCGTAGTCGGCCTCGATGGTGTCGTCGGCCGGCGTGGACTCGGCCGCAACAGCCTGCGCGCCGGCATCCGCGCCCTGCGTGGAGTACACGACCTCGGCCAGCTTGTAGCCCGCCTGCTGCATCTTCTCGGTCGCGGCCTTGATGGCGTCGAGGTCGGAGCCCTCGAGCGCGCTCTTGGCCTCGTTGATGGCCTCCTCGGCAGCGGACTTCACGTCGGCCGGTGCCTTGTCGCCCACCTCGGCGAGCGTCTGCTCGGTGGCGTTCACCAGCGCGTCGCAGTTGTTGCGGACCTCGACCTCTTCCTTGCGCTTCTTGTCCTCCTCGGCGTGCAGCTCGGCGTCCTTCACCATGCGCTCGACCTCGTCGTCGTTCAACGCGGTGGAGCCGGAGATGGTGATCTGCTGCTGCTTGCCGGTGCCCAGGTCCTTCGCCGACACGTTCACGATGCCGTTGGCGTCGATATCGAACGTGACCTCGATCTGCGGCACGCCGCGGCGCGCGGCCGGGATGCCGGACAGCTGGAACTTGCCGAGCGTCTTGTTGTCGTGGGCCATCTGACGCTCGCCCTGCAGCACATGCACCTCGACGGACGTCTGGTTGTCGGCCGCCGTGGAGTAGATCTCCGTCTTGCGGGTGGGGATGGTGGTGTTGCGGTCGATCATCTTCGTCATGACGCCGCCCATCGTCTCCACGCCCAGCGACAGCGGGGTCACGTCGAGCAGCAGGATGCCCTCCACGTCGCCGGCCAGCACGCCGCCCTGGACGGCCGCGCCCATGGCCACGACCTCGTCCGGGTTCACGGACATGTTCGGCTCCTTGCCGGTGAGCTTCTTCACGATGTCCTGCACGGCGGGCATGCGGGTGGAACCGCCCACGAGGATGACCTCGTCGATGTCGCCGGCCTTGAGGCCCGCGTCCTTGAGCGCCTGCTCAACAGGCTTCTTCACACGGTCGAGCAGGTCCTTCGTGATGCGCTCGAACTCGGCGCGCGTCAGCGTGTAGTCCAGGTGCTTCGGGCCGGAGGCGTCGGCCGTGATGAAGGGCAGGTTGATGTTGGCCTGGGTGGTGGAGGACAGCTCCATCTTCGCCTTCTCGGCGGCTTCCTTCAGGCGCTGCAGGGCCATCTTGTCCTGGCGCAGGTCGATGCCGTTCTCGGCCTTGAACTTGTCGGCCATCCAGTCGATGATGCGCTGGTCCCAGTCGTCGCCGCCCAGGTGGTTGTCGCCTGCGGTGGCCGCAACCTCGAACACGCCGTCGCCGAGCTCCAGGATGGACACGTCGAACGTGCCGCCGCCCAGGTCGAACACGAGGATCTTCTCGTCCTTGTTCGTCTTGTCCAAGCCGTAGGCCAGCGCCGCGGCCGTGGGCTCGTTGATGATGCGGAGCACCTCGAGACCGGCGATCTTGCCGGCGTCCTTCGTGGCCTGGCGCTGCGCGTCGTTGAAGTACGCGGGCACCGTGATGACGGCCTGCGTGACCGGCGCGCCCAGCTGCTTCTCGGCGTCGTTCTTAAGCTTCTGGAGCACCATGGCGGAGATTTCCTCCGGGGTGTAGTCCTTGCCGTCGATGTCGACGACCGCGCGGCCGTCCTTGCCCTTCTGCAGCTTGTAGCTCACGGTCTTGCGCTCTTCGGGAGTCTCGTCGTAGGAGCGGCCGATGAAGCGCTTCACGGAGGACACGGTGTTCTCCGGGTTGGTGACCGCCTGGTTCTTCGCGGCCTTGCCGACGACGCGCTCGCCGTCCTTGCGGAAGCCCTCGACGGACGGTGTGGTGCGGTCGCCTTCCGCGTTCACGAGGATTTCGGGCTCCGAGCCCTCCATGACCGCCATGGCGGAGTTCGTGGTGCCCAGGTCGATGCCGAGAATCTTAGCCATTATCGTTCCTCTCTGTTGGAGTTGTTACCTTGTTGGGTCGTGCTGGTTCGTGCCGGGTCGTGCTCTGAGGTTCGCCTTCTATGCAAAGAGGTGCGCAACCGCGCACCCATTCGCCGTACGAACATCGGGCGGCGAACGGGTGCTCTTTGCCGCTCAATCTTCTTTCGACGTTTTGCACTATATAATCTAAGTCTTACGTTGTCAAGTTATATCATAAGTTGCTGTTGATGTTTTGTAACAATGCACACTATACTCATACGGAAGGCAACGAGACGGCTGGGACAAGAGCGTTACGGCCCCTGCATTCGTTCGTTTCCCGCACGATGCCCCAATAGGATCGAATGTGTGCGGTCAATGGAGAGACAGAGGGCGGCGGCGCAGGGAAGGGGTAAGCGTCGGACAATGTTTCACGTGAAACATTTGTGCGCTATTATGCGAGCAACTGCGCGCGTCCTTATTGGGCGGCGCACGCCGCAGACGGAATTCTCGTTTCGTTTTTCGGGCACCCACCGAGCACCTTTGCAGGTTATCCCGAAAAAGCAAAAGCCCCCGCATCTGCTTCCACAGATGCGGGGGCCGGTTGATCCGGTACGGGGATCGCTTGCGAGGCGTTAGTCCTCGACGACCTCCGGGATAGCGCCCATGGGGCACTCCTCGACGCAGTCGCCGCACGCGATGCAAGCATCCTCGTTCACGACGTCGGCCTTGCCGCCAACAACCTCGAGCACTTCCTGCGGGCAGGCGTCGACGCAGATGCCACAGCCAATGCACTCATCGGCATCGATAACCGGGTGAGACATGTCATTCTCCTTCTCGTCCAAAAGACCCGCGAGCACACGGGCAACTTCCCCAAAAACTTACTGCCCGCAAGATACCATGGTTCTATGCAAATGCAAGAAAAATCGGCGATTTTTCAGGGTACGGTACGAATTCTTTCATGGATGCTTGGCGTGCGCTCGGGCAGCGTGAAGATGGCGCGCTTGCGCGTGCGCAGGCGACAACGAGGGGCACGCGAAGGATGCGGGACTTCCGCCCGGAAGCGGCGCCCGCATGCCGAGGGGCCTCCGCACAGGAGCCCTCGGCATGCGTAGAATACTCTCCGCGGGACCTCGGATCCGCCAGCCGACTCTAGCAGATCCGGGGCAGCTGCTCGCCTACGAGCATGTCGAGGATGCGCGTGCCTCCGAACGCCGTGCGCAGGAACACCTTGGGGCCGCGCTCGGGCTGCGCTGCAGCCACCTCGCCGATGATCGCAGCATCCGCGCCGTAGCGGTTCGCGCGCATGGCGGCGAGCGCGGCGTCGGCCTCGTCGGGCGCCACCACGCATACCATCTTGCCCTCGTTCGCCACCTGCAGCGGATCGTAGCCCAGCATCTTGCAGGCGCCCAGCACGGCCGGTTTCACCGGCACGGCATCCTCCTCCACGGTGATGTCGGTGTCCGACTGCGCGGCAAGCTCGTTCAGCGTGGAGGCCAGGCCGCCGCGCGTGGGGTCGCGGAAGCAGCGCGTATGGGGGGCGGCCGCCAGCACGTCGGCGATGAGATGGTTGAGCGGGGCGGCATCGCTTTCAAGGTCGGCCGAGAACGACAGAGACTCGCGGCAGCTCATGATGGTGATGCCGTGGTCGCCCAGCGTTCCAGTGACCAGCACCTTGTCGCCCGGGCGACACCGAGCGCCGCCCAGTTCCACGTCCGGCGCCAGCGTTCCCACGCCGCTCGTGTTGATGAACACGCCGTCGCCATGGCCACGGTTGACCACCTTCGTATCGCCCGTCACCAGCGCCACGCCCGCCTCACGGGCGCACTCCGCCATGGAGTTGCAGATGCGCCTGAGATCGTCGATGGGGAAACCCTCTTCCAGAACGAAACCCACGCTCAGGTAGCGGGGTGTCGCGCCGCTCGTGGCCACATCGTTCACCGTGCCGCACACGGCGAGCCGACCGATGTCGCCGCCAGGAAAGAAATGAGGCGTCACCACGAAGCTGTCCGTGGAGAATGCCAGCCGCTCGCCCGGCGCCGGCGCGGGCAGCACGGCGGCATCGTCGCCGCGCAGCAGCTCGTCACCCGCGTAGGCAGCGAAGAACACGTCGTCGATGATGCGTTTCATCATCGTACCGCCGCTTCCGTGTCCCAACATCACCGTGCTATCCATAACGCTCCTTGCCTCGATTCGTCCATACAAACGAAGGTTTAAGTGAAACATCTTCGACCCGGCTCGTAAAGGGAGGTTTCCGCGGCGCTTGAAACCCTCCTGCTTTCGACCGCCAACGAGCCGACGGGCCTTCTACCTATATATACTGTCCTGTGGTCGTAACTACGAGGCGCCCGTTCTTCACGCCCTTCGTACCCAAGATGAGGTTCGCGATATCCTGCACGAGCCCCGTTTCGCCGCGCAGCACGATGACCTCGAGGCAGTTGTGCTCGTCGAGGTGCACGTGCATCGAGGACACGATGGACTCGAAGTATTCGTGCTGGATGGCATGCAGCTTCTCCTGCAGGTCGCTGGCATGGTGGTCGAACACGATGGTGAGCGTGCCCATGACCTCGGCGCCCGGCGTGGAGCATTCCTCTTCCACCAGCGCATCGCGCACGAGGTCGCGCACGACCTCGCTGCGGTTCTTGGCCAGTCCGCGGCGGGCAACGAGCCGGTCGAAGCGCACGAGCAGGTCCTCGGGCATAGCCACCGAGAACCGCATCAGATCGTTGCTCATCGACGTGCCCTAGACCAGGTTGACGGTGACGTTGCTGGCTGCTGCGGCGTCGTCCTCGAGGGCGTCCTTCGCCTCGCCGAGCAGCGCACGCACGTCATCGAGCAACGCCTGGGCAGCATGCATCTTCTCGGACACGGTGGCGAAGCCGGCGTCGCCCGCCAGATGCCCCAGCGTGTGCGCCCAGCGGCGCTCCAGCTTCACGTGGTCGTCGACCTGCTCGATCATCTGCTCGAGCTGTCCGGTATTCACTCCGTTGGTGCACATAAGGCTGCCTCCTGTATCGTTTCGCGGCGCGCGCCGAAGGGCGCCTCGCCGTTGCCGTCGGTTCTTGTTATCATGATCGTTATACGTGGAACGCCCGGCGACCGCAAGGGACAGTGTGAAAAATTCCGCAAATGGTAACATGTACGAGGTAGCGCTCGAAGAGATGTGGGAGCTGTTCTCGCCCTACCTCGATGGCGCGCGGACGGGCGTCGTGTGCGTGGCGAGCGCGGCCCGGCTCGGCGACGCAGCGCGGAGCGCGCTCGAGAACTCGGCCGCGGCGCTCGGATACGGGCGCGCGTGCTGCACGTACGTCGCCCTGCGGTCGGAAAGCGCAGCCGGGAAGGCCCCGGGCACCGAAGAAAGCGGAACTGACAAGGAGAGAACTGCCGATCACGAGGTTGCCGGAGAGGCAGAACTCGACGGCCAGGCGCTGTTTCTGCTGCTGGAAGGATTAGATCCGCTGGTCGTTGTGGCAGCGGACGCCGAGGCCGCTCGGGCACTCGGCGCCGCATATCGTCAGGAAGTTCCCCTCGACGGCGCCTGCCGCCTGTTCGGGCGAGACGCCGTGTCGTTCAAGTCGTTCGAGCATATGCTGGACGACGCGCAGAGCAAGCAGGCCGCCTGGGCTCTGCTCAAGAAGCTGCCGCGGTACGGTGAGCGCTAGCTACGCCCTCACCACGGCTTCCGCCGCATCGAGCAGCGCGCGCACCTCGTCCACCGTCTCGGCCTCGGCGTACACGCGCACGAGCGGCTCGGTTCCGGAGGGGCGCATCATAACCCAGGCGTCGCCTTCGAGGTAGAACTTCACGCCGTCGCGACGGTCGACGTCCACGACCTTCTTCCCGCACACCTCGTCGGGCGCGTAATCCGGCACGACGCTCGCACGGAAGCGCGCCATCTGCTCCTCGGTGATGGAAAGGCCGCGGCGCTCGAACTCCAGCTTGCCCACTTTCTGGAACATGTCGTCCACCAGCTGGCCCAGGCTCATGCCGCGCTGCGCCATGGTCTCTGCCAGCAGCAGGGCCATGAGCAGGCCATCGCGCTCCATGACGTGCGTGGGGATGCCGATGCCGCCGGACTCCTCGCCGCCCAGCATGACGTCGCCCTTCTCCATCTCGGCGTAGATCCACTTGAAGCCGACCGGCGTGCTGGTGAGCTCCAGGCCCAGGCGCTTGCACTGGCGGGCGAGCATGGCGGACGCGGTTATGGTGGACACGACCCGGCCGTGCTGGCCCTTGTCCTCGGCCAAGTGCGACACGAGCAGCGTGATAATGCGGTGCGGGTTGACGAAGGTGCCGTGCTCGTCCACTGCGCCGATGCGGTCGGCATCGCCGTCGTTGATGAAGCCGGCGTCATAGCCCATCTCGGGCACCTTCGCAATGCAGCGGTCGACCCAAGGCGGAATGGGCTCGGGATGCAGGCCGTCGAAGGTCGGATCCTCCGCGTTGTTGATCTCGCACACCTCCACGCCCAGATCGCGCAGCAGGTCGGCCAGGTAGTGGCGACCGGCGCCGTAGAGCGGGTCCACCACCACGCGCAGGTGGGCGTCGCGTATGGCCTCTACGTCCACACGCTGCTTAAGGGCGTCGAGGTAGGCGGTCATGAGGTCGGCCTCCTCGCAAGTGCCGTGCTCCACGGTAGCGGCACCGGGCAGCACGGCCTCCACGCGGTCGGTGAACTCCTTGCCCGCCGCGCCGCCGTCGGCCATGCGCAGCTTCACGCCCAGGTACTCGGCCGGGTTGTGGCTGCTGGTGAGCATGATGCCGCCCACGGCATCGGCATCCTGCGCCACCGACCAGCAGAGCGTCGGCGTGGGGCAGTAGTCCTGCGTGAGCAGCGTGCGGAAACCGTGCGCCGCCGCGACCTCGGCCGCAAGGCGGGCATACGCATGCGCGTCCCGGCGGCAATCGTGGCCCACGATGAGGGTGCCGGGAGCATCCGCCGGGCGCCCGGCGGAGACGGCATCCTCCTTGAAGATGCGCGCTGCCGCATCCACGACGCGCACCAGGTTGTCATCTGTGAAATCTTCACCGATGATGGCGCGCCATCCATCGGTGCCGAAGTGTATGTCTGCCACAGGTAGTCCTTTCCACACGGGAAGCCTCGGTTGCGGGCAGGCGCACGCCCGTCCGTATTTCCACTCATTATAAGGCTCATCACCAAGGCTCGCGAAAACGATGCAGGATCATCACCGACAGAGCAGCGAAATAATTAGCACGAATCCGCTTCTCCGGGCGGTGTTTCACGTGAAACACCGCCCGGAGAATGTGCCCCAATCAGGGGTTAAGCAGGTCGAAATGGGTTGAAGGGCAATCCAATGATGGAACACCGGTAGGATGATGGGCCAAGGACAACGTGCAAGCCAAGAGGGGATCTGCTCGTGCGCAAGAACGATAATGCAGATCGAGGCTGCGGGGGGAGCGGCCTCGATCTGGACGAGTGGAGAGAGAAGAGTGGAGGAGTTTTTCTCTTGCTCGCCAACTATATTATCCACGTTATTATACTTTGTCAAGAATATCTTTATCTTTGTATAAATTACCGATCGCCGGGGAGCCACCCCCGGGCTTCTCTTCGCCACTCATGTTGCTTTCGACGAAATCATCCAGCGGTACGCCATCGCCGGTACAATAGCCGTAAGAGAAAAGTTCGTGCGCGGCGCGGCGGCCGCCGGAAACGAAAGCGAGAAGACCATGGCGAACAAAAGCCTTGCTAAGGGACCCTCGGATACCTGCGTGCTGGTCACGGGAGGTGCCGGATTCATCGGCAGCCATACGTGCGTCGAGCTGCTGAACCGGGGGTACCGCGTGGTCGTCCTGGACGACCTGAGCAACTCGAGCGAGGTTGCGCTCGACCGCGTCCGCACCATCACCGGCATCGACGACGACCGTCTGGCGTTCTACGAGGCCAGCATCCTCGACCGTGAGGCGCTCGACCGCGTTTTCACCGAGAACGACATCGACGCCATCATCCACTTCGCCGGCTTCAAGGCCGTGGGCGAGAGCGTGCAGAAGCCGCTTGAATACTACTGGAACAACGTGGCGGGCACCCTCGTGCTGTGCGAGGCGGCGCGCGATCATGGATGCAAGAACCTCGTGTTCTCGTCGAGCGCCACGGTGTACGGCGAGCCCGAGTTCATCCCCATCACCGAGAACTGCCCGAAACACGATGCCACGAACCCCTACGGCCAGACGAAGAGCATGCTGGAGCAGGTGCTCACCGACCTGTATGTAGGAGACAGCGAGTGGAACGTCGTGCTGCTGCGCTACTTCAACCCCATCGGAGCGCATGAAAGCGGGCTCATCGGCGAGGATCCGAAGGGAATCCCGAACAATTTGCTGCCCTACGTGGCGCAGGTTGCCGTGGGCAAGTTGGCGTGCGTTGGCGTGTTCGGCGACGACTATCCCACCCCGGACGGCACGGGCGTGCGCGACTATATCCACGTGGTCGACCTCGCGCGCGGCCATGTAGCGGCCCTCGACTGGATGGGCGGCAAGGTGGGCACCGGTGCGGCCAACACGCTCGGCACCATCGCCGGCGAGCCGGCCGACGACGGAACCCGGCGCGGCGTGGGCATCTTCAACCTGGGTACCGGCACGGGCTCGAGCGTGCTCGACGTCGTGCACGCGTTCGAGCGCGCCTGCGGCAAGGAGCTGCCCTACGAGGTGAAGCCGCGGCGCGCAGGCGACATCGCCGAGAACTACGCCGCCTGCGACAAGGCCCGCGACGAGCTGGGCTGGATCGCCGAGTACGACCTCGATCGCATGTGCGCCGACAGCTGGCGCTGGCAGTCGCAGAATCCGAACGGCTACTCCACGGCCGCACCTATAGCTTAGCAGCCTGGTCGGTACAGCGAATTCGGCCCTCTTTGCCAACAGCCCCCGGTTCGACTTCGAACCGGGGGCTGTTGCTTATTTATCGTCGCGCTCCTGCTTCTCTCGGTACATCGCATGATCGGCAGCATCGAACAACTCCTGATAGTTCGTACCGTCGTGCGGATAGCGCGCCACCCCGATGCTCAGGGAAACCGATACACCCAAGTCCCTCGTAATGGCTTCGGCATGATCGCGCAACGCATGCCGTTTGGCGTCGACCACATCGGCTTCGTCGACATCGCGCACGAACGCCACGAACTCGTCCCCGCCGATACGCCCAACCGGATCGTCGCAACGGAACACGTCGAACAGAGCGCGGGCGATGGCGGCAAGCACCTGGTCGCCCACACGGTGCCCGTTGCGATCGTTGATCTGTTTGAAGTCATCGACGTCTATCATGAACAGCAGGCCGCGATCATGCGCGGCAAGCGATGCGGTTATCTTCTCTTCGGCCGTTACCTTGTTGAGCGCCTTCGTCAAACCGTCTATCTGCGATCGGCGTACCAACTGCTCCTCCAAGGCGCGCTGCTGCGTTATGTCGACCATCTTCCCCACTGCGGCGTAGGGCTCCTGCCCTTCGTACAGGTAGCGGCACTTGATGGAAAACCAGCGGTACTCGCCGGTCAGCGTGCATGCGCGCACGGTAGCCCGCCGAGCCTCGCCCGACGGTGCGGGGTGCTCGAGAATCTCCTCAACCAGCGAAACGTCCTCTTCGTGGAAATCGACGAGCGGGATTCCGCGCTCCAAATAGTGTTCGCGTCGTAGGCTGTCGAGTGAGAACACGCTGCGCGCGTTCGGGGTCAATTCCAAAACGTCATCGCCGTACGAGTACTCGAACAATACCGTATCCGAGAACTCCGCAAGCACGGCATAGCGTTCGGCCCCGCGGAGCGCGCGACGACGGAAGCGTCCTATGACCAGGGCAACCGCGACACAGGCTATGGTGCTGATGATGACGAGAACCGTTCCCGCCACTACCGTGTCGTGCAGGATGACCTGGGAATGCTCGGCTATCGTATTCTCCTCGGTAAAGTTCACGATAGTCCAATCGTTCTCATTGAGACGTACGGAAGTGAAGAAAGTCGTCTTGCCATCGCGCTTGCCAATAGCAAGGGTGGCCACATCGCTATCGTTCTCCACGTTCTCCTGCATCTTGCTCACGATAGCGTCCGCATACCCTTGGTTGCGCAACACCTCGTACAGGTTCAACCCGTCGTAGAGCTCCGACTTCTCGGAGTCGACGATAATGGTGCCATCGCCTTTCATGAGCACGGAACCCAGCAGCGTAACCGACGATTTGATCTGGGTCGTATCGATGAGACTATGAGCGTCGACGATACTGCGAAGCACGCCGACGACCACGCCCTCCTTTACCACCGGTTCGGCTATGCTGTAAAAGAATCCGTTAAGCCGATGAGACTTGCGCACGTCCGACACGACGCTCTCGCCGGCCTTGAGCCTTCTCAAGATCTCGAGGTCGCTCTCTTTCCGATTCGACTCGACAACGCCCTCTTCGAGCGAGGCGATGGATACGTAGGTCACACCGAAAGTCGCGCGTTCGTTCCATGAGTTAAGAAAATCGGTGAACACCTCGCCTTCAGGGTCGATATCGGTTGATTCTGCCAACGTCCGAATGGTGAGCACGGTATTGCGAATCTCGTCGATGGACGATTCGGACTCGATTTTCTGCGCCGTGGTGAAATCGTTCATACCTTCGGCCGACATCTTGTTGAACTCCTCGCCCAACGAGACCGAGTATGCGATGAACACGCCGTAGATGATAGCGCCCACGATGAGGATGGACGCGGCGAGGACGGCGAACGTGCGCGGCGACCCAAGCCGACGCCAGCGGCGCGGCCGATTTTCGTGCTTGGTTTCGGTTGGCTCGGCCATCAGGTCAGAATTCCTTGCTTTCACGCGAGCGCACGTGTTCGAGGGCATTCCCGAATTCGATAGCATGTTCTCGGCCAGGGCAAAAAACAAGGTTGACGCGCAAGTGCTTGCGTTCCGTTACACGAAAGCGCCCGCTTCTCTTATGGGGAAACGGGCGTTGAAGAAGGTTTGGCTGCACGATATCGGCGTTCGTGCCGCGCAGCGTATCCCGCGTCGACAGGGGAAGCGGAATAGCCACCGTCACCCTATTCGCCATCCGGCCCGCTTTGCGAGGAAGCCGAGTTGCAGCACGGCTAGTAGGACGGATCGTAATCGTCATACGACTCCTCATCGTAATATCCCGAGCTGCCCGTACCTGTAGAGCTGGCGCTGGAGTAGCCCGACGATCCTGACCCGCTGGTATAGCCCCTGGGACCCAAGCCGCTGACGCCCACGATGTTGCTCGGGTCGCCCCCCTCCTCTATCGTCTCCATCATCTGCTTCGTAGCAGTGGGATCGTTCAGCACGAACGACTGGCCGTCCACCATCTGATCCATGAACACGGTGGGTGCCATGGCCGAGTACACCGTCAGGTCTCCCTTGCCCTTGAACTGCTCGGCCAGCGAGATGATATCGGTAACGGACAAGTCCGTAGTCACGCACTTCGCCGCACCCTGAATAACGCCGGGAAGATCGGTGACGGGCATGTCGAGCACCTTGTTCACCAGAGCCATGATGAGCTTGCGCTGATTGGCCGTCCGCGTGAAGTCCCCGTCGACGAAGGCGCGGCTGCGCGCGAACACGAGTGCCTGCTCGCCGTTGAGATGCTGCAGGCCCTCCTCGATGATGATGCGCTGGCCATACGGGTTGTCCGTGGTGTTGTCGGCATCCGTGTCGTCGATGCGCTCCGTCACCTCCACGTCAACGCCACCCACCGCGTCGACCAATTGCACCATGTTCTCGAAGTTCACCTCAGCATAGTGGGAGATATCCACCCCGAGCAGCTGGCTGGCCTCGCGGATGGTGGACGACACGCCACCGTAGTTGTAGGCGGCATTGAACTTCGAGATACCCACGTTGTCGATGTCGATCATGGTGTCGCGCGGAATGGACACGATGCTGGCTTGGTTTCTCGTGGGATCGACGTACACGACAATGTTCGTGTCGGAACGCGCGCCGGCCTCGTCGCTTCCGGTACGCTCGTCCGAGCCCACGAGCATCATGTAGAACGGCTCGTCGAAGCTCTTCTTCGGAGCAAGCACGTCTTGGATGGCCTGCATCTCCTCGGAAGTCATATCGCCGACCAGCTCGTTGTTGATGGAGTTGACGTACAGGGCGAATGCGGTGCCGCAACCCACGACAGCTACGAGAACGGCAGCCAAAATGCCGATGGCCACCTTCTTGCCGCGGCTCATGCGACGGTTCGCGTTACGGGAGTACTGGGGATTGTTGCGAGAGTACTGGCTAGCGGCTGACTGGCGGGAATAGGCGGTGTTGGCGCTGCGCCCCTGGCTTCCGGGCGTGTAGGCTGAACGGTAGGCAGAGGAGCTGGCCTGCTGCGCACCGCGATTGCGAGAAAACTGCTCGGCGGTTCCACGAGAGGCGATACGGCCCGACTGGGCCGCCTTCGCCGAGCGCACAGCACGTGCTGACTGCGGTGCACGCGAGGAGCGGGCAGCCGGTCGGTTGGTGCGAGAGTTTCGTGACGCCATGTACTTCTCCTCAACAGCCTTGGCTCAACCGCTTGCAGGCGAAACGCAGAGCCGGCGGGCATGCGCGGCACCGCTTTCCCTCCGGCACCGGCCCCTTCACGATTCAACCCTATCGTTCGAGGTCGTATGCGCAAACCGCACAATATACCTTTACATTCTATCATCGATGGGCGAAACGCCATAAAAATGGCATGCTATAGGGACAAACGATACACAGCGGATCAAGCCATGCCCGCTTTTCCAATAATTCCCCAAATCGTATTCCAGCGGTTACGGTACCAGGCGCGAGAGCGGCTAGGCTTTCCCACATGGCGAACAACGTCGGACAGACCGCGAGCTCACAGCATGCAGCCTTGGACAACAGAAGCGAGACTTCCGTCATCCTCGGGCGCAATGTCACGCGCCTTCGCAAGCAAGCAAAGATCACAAAGCAGAAGTTCGCTCTCATGGTGGGCGTGGGACGCCCCTTCCTCAACCGCATAGAGAACGGCACAGCCGACCCGCGCCTGTCCGTCATCCTCCGCTTGGCCGATGCTCTGGAAACCACACCGCAAGAACTGCTCACCAATCCGGGCGAACCGCCAACGCAGAGTATGCCAAAACGCCACGCGCGCCTTGGCTGACCATTCCCTCTCCGGCTATCACCTCTTCGGCAACGGCTCCTTGCCCAAGCGTTCTTCGCCTTCCCGCCGCCTCCTCCTAAGCTGGAGGTAGGCCAACCCCGATCCCAGCGCAGCACCGGCGGTGTCTACGAGCCAATCCATCGGATCGCACATGCGCCCCGGCACGAACAGTTGATGAAACTCGTCGGACACGCCGTACAGGCTGGCGCAGGCCACCGCCACGAGGCAAGCACGGCGCAGGGGCATATGGCAGCGCAGGGCATTCGCCAGCAACGCCCCGAAAACCGCATACTCGCAGAAGTGGGCAGTCGACGAGACCACGTCCACCCCGGGTCCGAGCAGCTGCGCCTGCAGAGCTTTCAGATCCTGGAAGACGAGCGAGAACAATCCCAGATCGTCGTTCAAACCGGTATCCGTATTAGACGACATGAAGAAGATGAAGCCGGCGCAGAGCACCACGAGCACCCAGCTCGCCACGACAAACGCCGTCGATTTTCTAACCATAGCGGCAGTCCTCCCAAACAGTCCGAGACAGTGGGCGGCTATCCCAAAAGGTCGAGCAGCGCTCGCGGGTCGTCGATCACCAGGTCGGCCGACGCCGCGCGAAGGCGTTCAGCACCGTGATAACCCCACGTGACGGCCACAGCATAGGTGCCAGCGTTGCGAGACACGGCTATATCGCCCGTCGAGTCGCCCACGTAGGCGGTGCGCTCGGGCGTCGACCCCAGCTCCTCGATGGTACGCAGAAGTCCTGTCGGATCAGGTTTGCGAGGGGTATCGGCGCTCTCGCCGCGCGCCACGGCGAACAGGCCGGGCAGATAGGCCCCGACGACATCCTGGACGCCCGCGTCGAACTTGTTCGACAGCACGCCGAGCCGCGCGCCTCGGCGCTTGAGCTCGGCAACCGTCTCTGGAATGCCCGCATAGGCCTTGGTCAGGCGATACCCGTACTGCGGGTAGAGTTCTTTCCAACGGCTCATGGCTGCCTCGACAGCCTCCTCATCGGCATCCTGGGGAACGGCCTGGTACATGAGCGCCTTCACGCCGTTGCCCACATAGCTAAGGATCTCGGCGGACGTGCGCTCGGGAAAGCCGCACTCGCGCAACACGGCATTCGTGAGGACCACGAGGTCGGGTAGCGTGTCGAGCAGTGTGCCGTCGAGGTCGAACACGAAGGTGTTGAACCGGGGCGTCGTTGCGTCTATCATGAGCGCATCCTTTCGCCTTTAAACGAAAAATCCAAGCCGAAGCTTGGACCGTGGTATCGATGGAGCGGGTGACGGGACTCGAACCCGCGAATACAAGCTTGGGAAGCTTGGGCCTTACCACTTGGCGACACCCGCATGATGACAGATTATAGCGCAAATACTAGCAGCACGCAGACGGAAAATGTTTCACGTGAAACATCCATGGACGCGGGCCGGTCAGGCTACACCACGGCCCCCGAGCAGAAGCGCGGGGGCCGTGGTACGTCCAAGGATTTGGATGAGCCGGAGCTACTTCTTCGCGGCGCCGATACGGCAGATGGTGGTACCGCAGTCGGGGCATTTGCCCTTCGTGATGGGCTTGCCGTTCTTCGTCGTGCTCTCGACGGGGTCCTGCATGATCTTCTTGGCCTTGCACTTCACGCAATACGCTTCAATAGCCATGGCTTCCAAACACCTTTCTGTTCTTTGTTGAATCGGGCGCAGCGCCCGCGTGAGAACGCGCGAGATTCAAGAAATCTTACGAGCAACACACGGCCGCCATTATACGGTACCGCGATGCAGGCGCACCGGGGATGCCGGCCGCCTTTATATATTCTTCAACAACTCCATAACGAATTCCGCATTGTTGTTCAACGTCTCCTCGTCGATGTTCTCGAGAACATCGTCCCCTTGCGCGAAGAACGCCGGTTTCGCACCATCCATGCCGGCGAGGTGCATAGCTTGGAAGCCCTGCTTGATTGCAATTGAAGCCGCACTGTCCTCCCACATGATAGACGCGGCGCCAATTGACAGGCCGGTGGCCTGCGATGCCTTCTTCGTGTAGCGCTTCATGCGGGAGGAGGCCTTGGCCTTGCGATACATTCCTTCGCGCTCGATCATGCAGAGCTCGCCCGCACCCAACGCGTCGATATCGATGATGATGGAACCACGCAGATCCTGGTTGTGCTCGGCGAGGAACGCATGCATGCCGCCGTGCTGCGCCAGCTCGGAGCCCAACGCGACGAACCACACCTCGGTATTGATGTCGGGGTTGCGGAACTGGTATATCTCCTTGAGTTCGGGAGGTGTCGCCGGGTCGTCCGGATGGGCGGCCCGCAGGTCGTCCTCGGGGTTCAGCTCCTCGGGCGTCACGTCGTTGGCACGGCCCATGCGCAGGCGCGAGAATCCACCGCCGTTCCAGCGTCGACCGGCATCGGAGCGGAACGCGTCATCCTCGTACTCGTCCACATCGTCGAGCGAGAAATCGTCATCGGCAAAACCAGCGGCGGGAGAGGCGCTCGTGACGCCCGCGAACGTGTCCTCGGGGCTCTTCCCCACCAAGGGAGCCAGGTAAGAGTCCTCTTCCCCGTCGTCGACGTAGGCATCGTCCTCGTACGTCTCCTCGTAGTAGTCCGGGGCGGCACTTTGCTCTTCGCGGAAACTCTCCCAACCGCCGCGCGCTGCGCCGGCGGTACGGGCATCGAACGTTTCGTCTACTTCGAGCCATTCTTGAGGCGTGGGCTCCTCTTCTTCCTTGCGCTTGCGGAAACGCAGCTTGTCGAGGAAGCGATGCGCGCGCGACTTCGGCATTTCCACGTAACCGGTACCTGCGAAGGCACCCGTTTCGGTATACTCGCCCTCATAGGCGGAATCGTCGGCATCATCCACGTAGATGTCGTCGGGATCGACGTTCTCGAGCAACTCATCGCCTACCGGGGCGAACGCCCCGGTGGCGCCGGCCGGGACGAATGCGCCGGCTGTGCTGACGGCAGCCTCGTCGGGTCGCGCGATGGCACCGGACAACGAGGGAAGCGCTGCGCGCAGGTCGGGTCGCTGGGGAGCCGGCACCGCAGGAGCATCGCCGACTGCAGGGATGGCGGTATCCGATACGGGCTCGATGGACGGCAGCATGGTGAGAAGGCTCTTGGCCGCACTCTTGCCGGACGTCTCGGCCTCGGCGAGCGGGGCACGCTGCTTGGGCAGCTCGGTGATGGGCGTTAAGTTGGCAGCCGCCACGCCAATGTCGGGCAGGACGATGGGACGACGTTGCGAAGCAGGAGCAGCTTCGCCGCCTTCAGGGGACACAGGTACGGGTGCACCAGCAGGCTGCACCGAAGGGGCGCCCTGCGCCGACTGGAGCTCGATACGGCCGCTGTCGCCGATTGGCGCGGCGGTCACGTCGACGCGATTCGCGGTGCGGTTCACCTCGCCGCGCTCCTCGAGCTTCTCGGCCTGAGCCTTCGCCGGATCGAGGAACGAGGGCATGGGCACATCTCCCATGGGCGGCACGTCGCCAAGGCGCAGCTCGCTCACATCGATGGGCGGCATAGCGCACGTAGCACCCGTATCAGGGGCATCCGCACCATCATGAGATTTGAAGCGCACCTCCGGCATGGTCGCCGAAGCCTGCGCAGGAACCGTTTCGGGAGCGGCGCCGTCCATCGCGACGGCGACGGTGTTCGCGAAGGTTTCCGTTTGCCCGCCCGCCGGAGATTCATCCGAGCGATTTGCTTGCGGCGCTTTGACCTCCATGATGCCTTCGCGCATACTCTGCAGGCGCACCTCCATGTCGGACGGCGGCGTCGGAGGTTCCTCGGCGGGACCTTCCGCGTTGTCACCGAGGGCAGCATCAAGGGCATCGGCATAGCGTGAGCGGTGCACCTGCTTGTTGTCGACGGGTTTCTTAGCCTTCTCCTGAGCTTTCTTGAACCAATCAGGCACCCCGTCGCTGGAAACGGGCTCGGCAGCCGGTGCGGGAGCAGGCGGGAAGGATGTCGGGATACCCGCGGCAGCTGCTGCGGCTGCTTCGGCCCCGTTCAAAGCAGCAGCCTCTGCGTTCGCAAGCGCCGCCTGCACCGTCTCGGCAGGAATGGTGGTGAACGCCTCGCGGGTCTCGCCGCGCTGCGACTGGAAGTCCACGTCGGTCGGACTCGGCAGCGGGGGCTCCTTCACCTGGACAAGATTCTCGGCCAAGTCGGTGGACAGGCGTCCGCTTACCGGCTTGCCCGTGAGCGCGGCAACGGCGGCCTTAGCGGCCGCCAGGCGGGCGGCCTCGCTTTGGGGAGCAAGCTCGGGAGGTTTCACGTTGGAAGCCGCATAGACGATCTCCACTCCCTCGGGCACGAGGCCGGCTGCACGAGCAGCCTCCTCGCCATGGATGGCAGCCCCTTCGGCGCGCGCGGCCAGCTCGGCCTCGCTCACCCGCCCGCGGCCCACCCGACGCGCCACGTCAAGCAGCACGGAGACGCCTGAGGCGTTGCAGTTCGCCGCCTCGTTATAGGCCGCAAACTTGTGTGCAAGCGCTTCAAGAACCGGCAGCGCCACGAGTACGAGCACGATGGCCATGAGCACGTTGAGCACTATCTCGGTGGTGCCGGCAGCATGGAGGAAGAGCGTCGCCCGCAAAACAAGCAGCAACGGGACGGCCGCCATGGCGCCGAGGTTCACCCAACGGAGCACGGGCAGCGCCGAAAGGAAGGGCTGCTTCAACTCGGAGCGCACCTTGCCGCTGTCGTAACGAGCCACGAGAATGATCTTGCGGCGCCGCGAGCCGCCTGCCTCGGACGTGTAGCCGGGCTCGTATTTCGCAACGACATTCTGGCTGACCCCCCGCGCGAATGTCTTTGACAACACCGGTCGGTCGAGCACCTCGGCAACCAACAGCAACAAGGCGATCAGGGACACGATAAGAGCAGGGATAACCATGACGGAAAGGAACAGTGCCAGCACGGCCACGACCAAAGTGGCCCCACAGCAGATCGCGCGGGGGGCGTCGGCTCTTCCGGCACCGCTGAAATCCTCGATGACGGCCGACAGGCCAGCTTCCTTCTGCATCTGCTCGGTTATGTACAGCGCAGCCTGCTGCTCTTCTTCCGTTCCGGCAGGACGCGGGCCTATTTGCTGCGACAAATATGCAACGTGGTCTAGAATTTCCGGCATACCCTTTGCCTTTCGCTCACGAACTTGTGACATCCTGCTAGGCATATATGCCGTTAGTATACGCTATTTGCTGGTGGTTCCCAAATAATCACGAAGAAACGCATCCGCTGCTCCAGCTTGTGAACGAGCCGTTGAATACGTCTCGAAAAGCGTGCCGGTTGCCTGATCGTAGGCATCGAAAACCAGCTGCGCCACATCGTCGGGAAGGCCTGCGGCCAGCGTCGCGGCCTCGGCATCCGCACGGTTGTAGGCATCGTTCTGGGCGACGGCCTCCTCCTTGTTTTTTGCCAGGAACGCGTCATCGGACGCCAGCGCGTGGCCCATGGCCTCTATTCGCTTTGCCACGTAGTCGAGCGGGCCCGCCAGATCGACGTCTGCATACGCGGAGTCAAGCGCTTCGAGCGCCGCCTGGGCATCTGCGAAGGCTCCGACCGCCGCATTGGTCTTATCCTTGGAGGCCGTCACATGCTCTGCGGTGGTATCGGCCACCAAGGCGGCGGCATCGCGGGCGAGGGCATCGGCCTCGACGACCCTCTGCCATGCCTCCCTGACGGCGCGCGCCGCCTCGTCCGCCCGCTGCGCCTGCTCGACGATCTGCCGGCCGCTCTCGATCAGCGCGGTACGCGCACCTGTGGCCGCAACGGTCTGGTTCGCCGCCTCCTTGCCCTCGGACTCGCGCAGGTCAACCGACACGCGGCGCGCGGCAGCATCGGCCTCCTCAAGCTGTGCGAGCGCAGCGGGGAGCTTTGCGAGCACGCTGTCGGCTTGGGCCAAGGAGCCGGCATCGAGCGGATTCGCCACGATCCCGTCCAGTGCCACCACCGTCTCGTCAGCCTCCCTGATGAGATCGAGCGCCTCGTCGAGTTGGGCCACCTGATGCAAATGCCGTTGATGATCCTGGTAAAGATACCAACCGCCCGCGCCCGCAAGGCACAGACCCACCACTACCACGAGGGTAGCCGCCAACATGCGATGAAGGCGGCGCCGGGCCTTGCGGAGGGCTATCTCTTCCTCGGGAGAACGAACCTTCGAGGGAGCGGGCAGGGCAGGTGCGGCGGATCCTGCCGGCGCCGCGGAGCCGGCAGCGGCCGTCTTGCGCGGCGCTCCTGTTGGCACCGTAGTCGGACCCGCAACATCGGATTTGGGAGAGCCGACGTCTACCGTTCCCAAAGAAGAAGCAGGGGTCGGGTTCTCCGCCGAGGCGAATTCACCGCTCGAGAGCAGCAGACCGCGCTCTTTTGTGGGGGTGGCGATGCTCTTCTTCCGACGTAGCGGCAAGGTGAACAGAGACACATGACCGAACCGGGAAGGGCGCGCGGCGGCGTCCTTCCCGACGTCCCCCTCCAGCTCGTTTTTAGCGGCGTCGAGCACGCTGAACGATATCTCGTTCGACGTGCCCACGGTATGTCGCTTGATGTGGGCGGCCCGTCCCAGTTTGTCGTTTCGCTTGCCCATGCATCGGCTCCGCGAGAACCGCCGCCCGTCAGGCGGGCGACTCGTCGTCAGCGGCCGCTGCGAGCTCCGCCACGATCTCGGCACACGTGCACACCTTGATGGTGCGGCTGGGCAGCGAGTTCAGGAACGCCTTGCCGTAGCCCTTCGTCACCAGGCGCGTGTCCGCCAGGATGAGCACGCCGCGATCGTCCGCCTTGCGGATGAGGCGGCCGGCCGCCTGCTTCGTCTCCAGCACGGCCTGAGGCAGCACGTAACGCCTCCATGCCTGGTCGTCGCGTGCAGCACGCTCGCATGAGAGCGGGTCCGTGGGCTTCGCGAACGGCAGCTTCGGAATGACGACGCCCTTGAGCGTGGCGCCCGGTGCGTCGAATCCTTCCCAGAAGCTCTTGAGCGCGAACAGCGACAAGTGCTCGTCCGCGAGGAAATCGTCCCGCAGGCCTTTGACCGACACGCCCCACTTCTGGCACACGAGGCGCAGGTCGTCGGTCTTGATCGCCGGCTGCACCACATCGAAGCAACGTTCCATCTCGCGGCGGTTCGTGAACAGCGTGAGCATCGACCCCTGCTGCGCGCGGTGCACGTCCACGAGCAACCCCTGCAAACGCTCCAGGTAGGCAGGGTCGTTCGGTTCGGGCATGTCCGAGGCCACGTACACCGTCATATGCGCGTCGAAGTCGTAGCTCGAATCCAGCTTGCAAGCGCGGCAGTGCGACAGTTCGCCGGTGTTCAAGCCCAGGGCCGCCTCGAAGGCGTCGAATTTCTCGTCCACCGCCAGCGTGGCGCTGGCGAACACCACGGAATGGGTGCGGGCGTACAGCGTCTCGTTCATCGCTTCGCCCACATTGAGCAGCAGGGCCTCCAGCTTGTCGGTGGCCTTGTCGTTCTTGCGGCAGAGCGACGCCGCGTAGGCGTAGCCATCCGGCGCTTGCACGAGAATCAGCTCGACGGCCCTGATCTGGTCTTTCAATTCCATAGCGAGGGAGGCTATCTCACGCTGCACGTCGGCGGCGCCATCGACGTCCTCCAGGTATCCCACCAGTTCCTGGCACGGGGTGACGAGCTTCTCGGCCGCATCGGCCATCACGCGGCCGAGCGACGCCACGTAAGAGAACGTCTCGCTGCTCCTGATGTCGTCGTTGAGCCAAAGCTCCACGTAGTCGTAGGCCTTTCCGCGCTTGTTCGCATCGAAGAACAACAGGTCCTTCAAGTGGGAGGTGAACTCCCGGGCGGCTTCGCCGTAGACCTTGCCGGCGGCGCGCGCCTTGCTGGTGAGGGCGTAGAACAGCACAGCGCCCTCCCCTTTCTCCGGCGCGATCACACGGCGCTCGGCGCGCAGGAACACATTGCGCGACGCCTCGTCGGCAGATAAGCGCGTGGTCAGGCGCAGGATATCCTCGGCCGAAAGTGCCAGCGAGAAGGCGCGGCGAGCCTCGGCCTCGGCACCGTGAGCCTCGTCGACCACCCAGTAGCGGATCGGCGGCAGCAATCCCCCGTCGGCAGCCAGATCGCAGAACAGAAGGCTATGGTTCGTTACCACGATATCCGCGCTCTCGGCGCGGCGGCGGGCGCCGTGAACGAAACACGACGTGCCGAAATAGGGACACTTGCGTCGCAGGCAGTCGTGGCTCGTCGTGGTGATGGCGAAACGCGGAAGCAGGCGGTAATCGATCTTCAGGCCGTCCATGTCGTCGTACTCGGTCTGCTCGATGTACGAGAGCAGCGCGGCGAGCGCGGGAGCCTGCGACTGCTCCTTGCCGGCAACGAGGCGCGTGCCGGGCCCTTCGACGGTCAAGCGGTCGATCTTCCGCAGGCACGGGTAATGGGAGAATCCCTTGAGCGCGGCATAGGTGAGCCCTTCAGGGCTTTCACCAAGGGCATCAGCATTATCGCACGGAGCGTTTCCACCGGTGATACCCGCCTCCGCAAGCGCGGTGCCCAGCGCCGGCAGCTCATGGTAGACAAGCTGGTCGAGCAGGGCATTGGTCTTCGTCGCAATACCCACGGCAATATTGTTCTTGCGGGCCGTCAAGGCTGCCGGAACCAAATAGGCCATAGACTTTCCCACGCCCGTACCGGCCTCCACCATGAGGTTCTCGGAGGCGGCGAAGGCGGCGCGCACGGCCTCGGCCATCGCCAGTTGCTCGGCACGCGGCTCGAAGTTGCGATAGAGGCCTCCCACCAACCCTTCGGCGGCGAAGGCGGTGGTGATCTCCTCGTCAGAAGGGAATGCCAGATCGCGGAGGGGATCGGCTGCTATGGCATCGGCATCCGTCTTCGGCTTGCGGTCGAACTTCGCCACACGCTCACGGCGCAGGGCGCGCAGCGAGAAGCGCTGACGTGCTGCCTCGGATTCTGGTTTTCCCAATTCTTTCGTTTGACCTGCGCATATGATATCATCATCGCCTCTTTTGCCGGCGAAATAATCGAACACGACCTGGGTCGGCCATTGCTCGGGCGTCGCCATGCGCGCTATCTCGCGCACGAGCGGCACGGGCATCGCTCCGACAGCCGCCAAGAGGATGCGGAAGATGGAGCAGGTGGCCTCGACATCGGCATCGGCCCGATGCGTCGAGAGCGGCGCGCCGAAGGCCTTCACCAAGTCGAGCAGGCGATGCGATTTCAAACGCGGAAGCGCGATGCGCGCAAGGTCGAGCGAATCGATCCACGTGTTCTCCAGCAGCGGATAACCACTGGGATGGCGGGTGGTGAACGTGCGGTCGAACTCGGCATTATGCGCGACTATTTTCGCATCTCCCACGAATTTTACCAGATCAGACAAGGCATCGGATGGAAGTGGCGCATCCGCCACGTCCTCGTCGTGGATATCGGTCAAATAGGCGACATCCTCCGGAATAGGCTTCCCCGGGTTCACGAACGTGATGAACCAGTCGACGATCCTCCCCTGCTCCATGCGGGCGGCGGCGATCTGCGTCAGCTCGTCGTGATTGAACGAGAAACCGGTCGTCTCGGTGTCGAGGACCACGATATTGCGATCAAGATCCCCATAATCGCTTTCAGCGGCGATTGCCGGCAGCGAAGCGTAACGCGCCTCGATAGCTGCAGGCGTCCCATCGCTTATAAAAGTTTGCAGGATACCATGCGCCTGCTCGCTGTGCTTTTCCATAACGATCAGCCTACCATCTCTCAACTGTTCGTACAAACCAAAACGCCCTTGCCCGGGTAAAAGCCCATCCAACATCAGAAATGTTTCACGTGAAACATTCATGGTACACTTCATCCTGCACCTGAACCGCTCGAGGGGATACCATGGAAACCACCTACACTGGATTTTACGCACGCTTCGATACACCATCCAAAAAGGACGCTGCGGTACTGCTTGGAGCCGACAATCTTGTCGGCGACCTTTTCGATGTGGAATTCGTCACCGAAGAAGGCACGGCCGTAGCCTGGATAGTAAACCGTTTCGGACACCGCGTCGCCTTCCTCGATGCGGATACAACGAGACGGCTCCGCGTACTTCACGCCCGCAATTGGATGATCAAGGCGCTGCTCTCTTTCGTCGCCTTCACGGACAGCCCGGAACCAGGCGAGTACTGGGGCGAGGTTGCCATTCTCTGCTTCTCACCAGAGCACGAGCAGGCTTTCACGACATTTGCAGGCAACGTCGCCCAGCGCTTGATGGAAGGAATCCGCCCCGAAGTCGACCTTGGCGAGCAGGGCATCAAACAGATACTTGATAGCAACGGCACTTGGTCACCTTCGAAAACGGTGCCTCTTCCAACCAAGAAGCCAGGAACGGTGATCATGAAGGGCCGACGCAAGATGTCGGAGAAGCTTATCGAGCAAGGACGCAAAGGTAACAAGGGCTGCTACATAGTTAGTTGGATATTCATACTCGCTGTAGTTGCGCTTGCCCTGTTCGGGCTGAAAACATGTGGAGTATTCTAACCCTCTCCAGATGTTTCACGTGAAACATCCTTGGTGCTTGCTTGAGAAATCGCCGATTGTTTCACGTGAAACAATCGGCGATCATTTTTATTTTGACTCTTCCCCTTAAGTCAATGTTTCACGTGAAACATTGACTTTATATCAGCCGACCCGCACTGATCATTTTTTCTCCAGTGCGAATTCAATCAGCATCGTACAAAGTTCGGGAAACGATATCCCATCAGCGCGGGCCGCGTCGGGGAGCAGCGAAGTACCCGTCATACCCGGGATGGTATTCGTCTCAAGTATCCACCACTTTCCCTCGTCATCCAGAATGAAGTCCGACCGAGACACGCCAGCACAAGCGAGGACCTTATGCGCTTTGACGGCCATTTCCTGGATCTGCTTCGTCGTTTCTTCCGAAAGAGGGGCCGGGCAAAGATGCTGCGAAGCGCCCGGCTTGTATTTTGCCTCGTAATCATAGAAGTCGTTTACTGGAACGATCTCGATAATCGGAAGAGCTCGCGGATCATCGTTGCCGATTACTGCCACGGTCAATTCTTTTCCTTTTATATAGCGCTCGATCAATATCTCGTTATCAAGCTCGCGAACTCTCTCAATCACCTCTTGAAGTGCTTTTCGCTCATCGACTATGAAAACACCCAAAGCGCTTCCCTCTGTGGCAGGTTTCACCACGCAGTGCTCTCCCAAGCTGTCTACAATCATATCGATGTCAGCAGGGTTAGCAGAACGCAATGTGACAGATGGGGGTGTTGGAATGCCGGCCGCTTGGTAAAAGACCTTTGATTTCACCTTATCCATGGCAAGGGCACTTGACCACACGCCCGAACCAATATAAGGAAGTCCAATCATCTCGAGCATTCCCTGCAACGTTCCATCTTCCCCGTATTTGCCGTGCAGACAGATGAATGCCACATCGAATCCGCCATCGATGAGCTTCTTCAGGTCCTCTTTGTCAGCAGGATCAAGTACCGTCACTTGAAAACCCGCCTCCGCCAAAGCCTGGTGTGCTCCCTCGCCCGACGCAAGCGATACTTCACGTTCACCGCTGATGCCGCCAACGAGCAGCGCAACATGGCAATGCTGGGGGTCAACGCATGCAACCATGAAACGAACCTTCTTTCGTTGAAGAACCAATAGCTTGCTGAGTATAGCAATGTTTCACGTGAAACATTTCAAACAACTATGATGAGATATAATGCGGCCATGATAAAACCCATCAAAACATATTCGCTCGAAGAACTTCAACAGCTGATGAAGGAACTCGGTCAACCGGCTTTTCGGGCAAAACAGCTTTACGAATGGCTCTACTTGCATAATGCGAGCAGCTATGACGAGATGACGAACCTTCCTCGAACTTTGCGTGAGCAACTTTCCATCGACTATCCCCTTTTCGTTTCCAATGTCGCGGATTCTCAAACTTCGCAAGATGGAACAACAAAGTATGTAATTTCTTACCATGACGGGGCACGGGTAGAGACAGTTGCCATACCTTCATCCGATGGCAGGCTCACCGTGTGCTGTTCAACGCAAGCTGGTTGTGCCATGGGATGTGCCTTCTGCGCTACGGGCAAAGAGGGCTTCACCCGCAATCTCTCGGCTGGAGAAATAGTCGAGCAGGTTTTGATCGCGCAGACGCGTATGGGAAAACGTGTATCCAATGTGGTGGCTATGGGACAAGGGGAGCCCTTCCTCAATTACGAGCAGACGCTAAGCGCCCTGCGTATTCTCAACGACGAGAGACTCCTCAATATCGGAGCGCGACACATCACGCTTTCCACCTGCGGTATCCTTTCTGGTATCGACCGCCTCGGCACCGAACCCGAACAGTTTACCCTTGCAGTGTCGCTTCATGCGGCAATTCAGCGTACGCGTGACAAGATCATGCCGGGCGTTGCAAACTATGAGCTAGGCAAGCTTAAAACGGCGCTCCTCAAATACCTCGAGCGTACGAATAGGCGCATCACCCTTGAGTATGCCATGATGAACAGCGTTAACGACAACGAAAACGACCTGAAAGCACTCATAGAGTTTTGCGAGGGATTGCTCTGCCATGTCAACCTTATTCCTTTGAACGAAATCGAAGAGTCAGAGTTTTCCCCAAGCAAGATCCAAACAATGAACCAATGGTACCTGTCCCTCAATAAGAGCGGCATAGAGACGACCATACGGCATTCGCGTGGAAGCGATATCGCTGGCGCATGCGGCCAACTGAAGAATGCTGTGAAACATCTCTAGGTGTTTCACGTGAAACATTCCAATCTCATCGCACAAAAAGAGCACCTCGGAAGGGCGCTCTTTTTTCTAATCTGAAGTGTTTCACGTGAAACATTACGAAGTCGATGCTATCAATTCCTCGAACAGCTTCTCTAATTCCTCTTCATCCTTGAACTCGATCTCGATCTTGTTCTTGCCCTGCACGGTTTTCACCCGGACGTTCGTGTGCAAGACATCCCTAAGCGCTTTCGCCACGGTTTTAAATGATTTCGGCGTCGGTTGGCGCGTTTGGGCCGATTCTGGGCTCTTCTTGCCGGCAAGCAGGCGTGCAATTGCCTCCGTTTCCCTGACCGAAAGCTTTTCTTCCACCAGCTTCTGGGTTAGCTTCAGTCTTCCTTCCTTCGAAGGGATGGACAGGATTGCACGCGCATGACCTGCCGTGATCTTCTCCTCGAACAGCAATTGCTGGGCCTCTTCTGGCAATTCCAGAAGACGCAGCGCATTGGCGACCGTCGACCGTCCTTTCGACATTGCCTGGGCGACTTCCGACTGCGTGAGGTTGCGTCGCTCCATCATTCGACGGTAACCGTACGCCTCCTCGATGGGATTCAAGTCCGAACGCTGGATATTCTCCACCAAAGCCAGCTCGAGCGCCTTATCATCATCCGCTTCCTTGATGCGGATAGGAACGGTTTTCATGCCGATCGAACGACATGCCTGCCATCGACGCTCTCCAGCGATGATCTGGTACTTATGAGAACCGACCGGCCTTACGAGAATAGGTTGCAGTAGACCGTCTTTTTGGATAGAGGTCGCAAGCTCCTCGATTTCCTCTTGCTTGAAGTTCGTTCGCGGCTGGTCGGGATTCGGCGATATTGATTCGAGCGGCACTTCGTCGGTTCGGCGCTGCACCACGCTCTTAATGGTCACGTGGTCCTCGTCCTTGATGAAATTATCTGCAGATACGCCTTTGTCCTGCGGCACAAGTGGAGGAGCCGGCGCCTCGGCAGATACCGGAGCCGAATACGCGCGCTTCATCGACTCGTCAAGCTCCTCTGCCTCGATAACAACCCGAGGTGCCGGTTTTGCCGGCTCCGGAGGAACCGCTTCTTCGTAAGAGCCGCCCAACAACGAGTTCAGACCGCGTCCCAATCCGCTTTTCGTCGATTTAGCCACGGTTTATCACTTCCTTTGCAAGATCAACGTACGATTGGGCGCCTTTACCAGACGGATCGTACTGTGTTATCGGTTGCCCGAAGCTTGGAGCCTCGGAAAGCTTAACGGTACGCGGAATGAGCGTATCGAAAACAATTTTGCCGAAATAATTGCGCACTTCTTCGACAACCTGCTTTGAAAGCGTGGTTCTGCCGTCGTACATCGTCAACAACACACCGAAGATATCCAATGACGGATTAAGGCGTGTTTTGACACGTTTCATCGAATCGAGGAGTTTTGTCACACCTTCCAGTGCATAGAACTCGCATTGGATAGGAATGAGAAGCTTGTCAGCGGCCACGAGGGCATTTACGGTAAGCAAGCCAAGCGAGGGGGGACAGTCAATGAAAACATAATCGTATTTACCACGCAACGAGCCAACCGAGTCGCGCAGGCGGTTCTCACGAGCCATCTCGGCAACCAGCTCGACTTCCGCGCCGGCCAGGTTGATAGTGGCGGGAATAACGTCCAAACCTTCGCATACGTCGGGAATGATAACGCCCTCTACCGGTACATCATTCAAAAGCACATCGTAAACGCAGTGTTCGACACGGCTTTTCTCGATACCGAGTCCGCTCGAAGAGTTGCCCTGGGGGTCGAGATCTACCAAGAGCACTTGCTTGCCCATTTCACCGAGCGCAGCAGATAAGTTGATCGCGGTCGTTGATTTCCCGACGCCGCCTTTCTGGTTGATGATCGCCATGACCTTCGTCTGGCCCACCACATGCTTTACCGGTGCTTTGTCCTTGAAAGACTTGATAGGTTTAAGGGGTATATCCTTTTCCACCTCGGGAACAACTTCACGTTCGACTACCTCGATATCCTCTATGACGATATCGTCCTCGTACGTCGTATTCTCGATAATGATGGGTTCTTCATTTGATTTGACAGTCTCAGCTGCTTTTCTATCACGTTTCAGACTATCGAACAGTCCCACAAAAGGCCCCCTTTCAAGAGCATTGAAGCTAGTATACCTTGTTTGTGTTTCACGTGAAACACTATAGCGGCGGATTGACAGGGTTCTTGCAAGATCCATGCAAGAACCCTGTCTGATAGGTGCAAGATTCAGCCGGCTGCCATGTTGTTTTCCTGCAAGGTCCAAGCAACTGGGAGCCGATTGAAATACGGTTCTCCGGCAAGGTTGCGGCGTTATGATCTGGATGATAACGTCGATCAACCTAAGAAGGTGCCAATGAACCGTGCTGCGCGTACCCGCCTAGCTGAACGGGCCAGATACATGAGAAAGAATATGACCGAAGCGGAAAAGATACTTTGGTTTCGCTTCCTCCGTGAATATCCCATTCGATTCTCGAACCAAATTATCGTCGGTCCTTACATCGTCGATTTCTATTGCAGAAAAGTAAGGTTAAGCATAGAGCTCGATGGATCCCAACATTACGAGGAGGTCCACCGAAAATACGACGAGATACGAACTACTTACTTGGAAATGGAAGTAATCAAGGAATTACGTTTCCCAAACTCTTATATTTGGGACCATTTCGAAGGAGTGTGCGAGACTATTCACCGAGAAGTCGAACTCCGAAGGAATGACCTTTCGTCTATCCCTCTTTCAGAAGTTCGAAACAAGCGATGATGTTTCACGTGAAACATCATCGCTTGTTGTCGCTCGAACACTCGAATGTTTCACGTGAAACATTCTTTGGTTAAAGAGGCTTCTTTTGGGCAAAACCGACATGACGGGGAAGCTTTAACTTAGAGCGACCTGATTTCTCGAAGGTTATGATCCTTCGAGAAGTTTCACCATCGCTTAGCATGAGCGTTCTATCAGAATACAGGCGCATACCAAGTTTCTCTTGCAACGACAGAGCATGCTCCCATTCTTCGTCTTGCACGTTTGCTTTATAACAGATCAGCAGCCCGCCGCTTATAAGCAACGGGCTTGCCAATTCCATGAGAACCGACAGCTTCGAAAGAGCGCGTGCGGACAACGCTGCGAACGCGCGAGGGCGCTCGAGAGCCAGATCTTCGATACGGCCACCATAGGTCGACACCTGCTCGGCTAGCCCAAGCTCTGAAAGAACTGTACCGACGATAGCCATTTTCTTCTGAACGGAATCTACGAGAATGGTCTTCCTCCCTGATTCAAGTGCCAAAGGAACACCAGGAAATCCGCCACCGCTCCCAAGATCGCCGTACAAGCCTTCAGGAGCCTTCATCAACTCCTCCAGTCCGGCTAGCGAGTCTTCTATATGAAGTTTGCGCGCTTCTTCGAGCGAAGAGATGCGCGTGAGATTCGTTTTTTCATTCGCTTCAAGAATCTTCTCCAAATAGAGATCGATGAGTGCTTCGTGCTGCATGGGCAATCCTTCGATACGAGGCGAGTTTTCACCACAAGTGTACCATCACGCAGAATGTTTCACGTGAAACATCGCCTATAAAAAAGCCTCCCATTGGGAGGCTTTCAATTAACGAGGGAGGATCACAACGTGTCGGGCGCTTCCTTCACCTTCTGACGCGGTTTCCACGCGATCATCGTCTCGAAGCGTGATATGAACGATACGTCGCTCGTAAGGCGTCATTGGACGGAGCTTGATGCTACGGTTCTGGCTGGCTGCACGGTTGGCGGATGAACGGGCAATGGATTCCAGCTTTTCACGCTGACGCCCCTTATAACCCTCGATATCGACAACGACCGGATAGCGATACCCTATCGTGCGCACCGTGATGGCAGATACCAGGAATTGCAGGGCGTCGAGCGTTTTTCCATGGCGACCGATAAGCACCGCAAGATCGTCACCTGTGATATCGAGAATAAGCTCACCCTCATCGCCCTCGTACTCGTCGATCGTCACTTCGCCGACGTTGAAGTACTTGAGGATATCCTGCAGCGCCGCAATGGCCGTGTCGGCAATGCGATCGAGCTCCTCGTCGGTCAGATCAACCGGCTCCTCCACAGTTTCCCCAGCGCTCTGCTTCTCTTCGACAATTTCATCAGCCATGGCAGACTCCTTCAATAGGCAATCCAAATGAGGCGGGGAGAAACCGATCTTCCGAGCCCCATTGTTTCACGTGAAACAATCGGTGCGAAGCCTAGCGCTTCTTCGTCGGACGAGGCTTCTTAACCTTGCGCGTGACGTCGACCTCGATCGGCTTCACCTCGATGGTCTCGGCAGCCTCCGCGTCGCGCTTCTTCATGATGCGCATGGAGATCTGCTGCTGGCCGAGGCCGATAAGCGAGGAAGCACCCCAGAACAGCAGAACACCAGCCGGAGAGCCCCAGCTGATCCACAGCATGAACACGCTCATGACCGCGGACATGATCACCATCTGCTTGCGCTGTGCGTTGTCCTTGTTGTTCATCTGCTGCAGAACCATCGGGAGGAACGTGGCGCCGGCGAACACCACCATGAGGATCAAATAGGGAACAAATGTTCCAAAACCCTGTGCAAACGCCTCGGAAGGCCGCTCGACAAGGCTGGGTACCAGGTTATAGAACTCGTACGTGGAGCCCTCGGTACGGGCCCCCATCTCGGAAAGCACTTGGAACAGGGCCATGAAGATAGGCATCTGAAGGAGCATGGGCAGGCAGCCCGCCAGGGGATTGAACTTCACCTCGGCATAGAGCTTCTGCATCTCCTCCTGCTGCCGTTGCGGGTCGTCGGCATACTTCGTCTGGATTTCCTTCATCAGAGGCTGAACCTTCTGCATCTGGAAAGAAGACTTCGTCTGCTTGTGCATGAGCGGCGAGATCAGCACGCGGAAGATGACCGTTACGATGATAATCGCCAGGCCCCAGTCCCCGCAGAAATTATAGAAGAACTGGATGATCTGGAATATCAGATCCTTAAATGCGTCCCACATGTAGCTTTTTCCTTCCTATATACCAAAGAAGCCGCACGATCCTCCCGGTCAAGGGACGGGATCGTATCCGTGAGGGCCTCCCGGACGGCATCGTAGAATCCGCTTCACCGTCAGCTTCAGCCCCTTCCAGAACCCGTAGCGCCGAAACGCGATGATCCCGTATTCAGAGCAAGTTGGCGTGAAACGGCAGCACGAGGGAAAAAGCGGAGAGATGGCTGCGCGGTAGAACGTGATCATAAACACCGCGGTCTTGCAGGGCAGGTGTTTTATGAAATCGGAGATCGTCCCCATCGCGTGAACCTCATCGCACCCCGGCTCGCTTCAACGTATCGTCACATGCTGCTAGCACTTTACTATAAGACGCCCGCACGATGTTCGACTTTGCGAGGAAAATCACATCGTAGCCCCTCCAAGGGCCGCCAAGTTCGCGACATATCGCCCTCATGCGCCGTTTGGCGCCGTTCCTCCACACTGCATTGCCCAGTTTCTTCCCAGCAATAAAAGCAGCACGACCGGATGGGTCGTGCTGCTTTTCGTTGCGTACCACGATGAACGTGAGGTAGGGCGTCTGCAAACGCTTGCCGTGGGTAAACAGGGACGATATCTCCGCGTTGGATTTTATGGTCTCCAACCCAGAACCCCTGGCTACACGCAGAGGCGCTTGCGTCCCTTGGCGCGACGAGCAGACAGGACGGCGCGGCCACCCTTCGTCGACATGCGGGCACGGAAGCCGTGGCACTTGGCGCGCTTGCGCGTGTTAGGTTGATACGTGCGCTTCATGGTCATTTCCCTTTCGATACTTTCAAGAGCAACTTCCAAAGTATATATCATGTTGCCGAGCCGTCAAGCGTTTTTCCTCGAAGCAGCGGCAATAAATCGAAGGATGAGTCGTTCGGAGACAAGGAAACGGGGGGATTCGTCATACACGTTTTCCACTTAAGGAAAGAACACCTGTTCACCTCCATGCCATTTTCATAACTCTCTTGAGGGGAAAACCTATGGTAGAGCGCCTGCCACGGCTTTTTCCCAACATAACCAATCAGGATTAATGCTCGAAGTGAGCGATAAATTGTGGAAAATGGGGAAAACTACGATTTCATTCGGCAGCCTTTGTGGAAATCTCTAACGACAGCCGTTTGTCAAGGGTGTGTTTAAAAGGAATTTACAGAGGCCCTATCAGCCATTTTGGATTCCACTCTTAATGAACACGCTTTTGATCTGGTATTTCTCATCGATCCACCATACAAATTATTTTCAGAGGTTGCCGTATCGCAATGTTCCTTACACCGAATCGACACCATTTGCATGGGTAGATGAATCCTATCTGGGGAAACCTTTTCCTCTTGCAAGTCAATGAAAATTTCAACAATTCAGGCGCTTTTCAACGTTTTCCAGAATTCTCCATTCAGTCTTGTTCATGGTTTTCCACTTTTTCTGAATAAAATGTTGATAACTCTGAAAAACCCTTTTCGTTACTGCTTTCATTTTCATTCGATAATGAATGAAAGCAAATTCAATCCATGAATTCCGCAGGTGAATAGATTCACGCATGAAAAAAAGGTACAATGCCGTTGAATGTCTTTGAAAAATGTTGAATATCGAATCTGAAAAACGGAATACCATTGAACGACCAGATTGAACATTCAAACCAAGGCAATGAACCCACTGATGGCAACGCCGGTGCGTTCGACTATACCTATGTGCAGACCGTTGCGCGCATAGCTCAGTACGATGATCTCCGCAGCGCGCCGCGTATCACCGAGATCCAGCCGGCACCCACGGCGGACTTCATCGAGCACCTTGCCTCGAAAATCTACGAACAGGCGAAGATGGCGGGCGGCACGATTCCCTATACCGTCATCCGCGAGGTGTCGGAAAACTTCATCCATGCACGGTTCGCCGAGATCATCGTCTCCATCCTTGACGAGGGGAACACCATCAGGTTCGCCGACCAGGGTCCAGGGATCATGATGAAAGACAAGGCGCAGCTGCCCGGCTTCACATCGGCCATCGAGCCGATGAAGCACTATATCCGCGGTGTCGGATCGGGCCTTCCCATCGTGAAGGAGTACCTGGACTTCTCGCACGGCACTATCTCGATCGAAGATAACCTCGGTACTGGCGCGGTGGTCACCATCAGCCTGAAAAGCAATGAGGAACCGGCGGCCTACGTACCGGAATCACCCTATGACCAGCGAAGACCTGCCAATAGCGGGAGAGGATACGCTCCGCAGCCGGCAATGCCGCCGCTTCCGCCGCTATCGCAGCGCGAGCGCGACTTCCTGCCCATCTTCTTGAGCGAGGGTGCACTGGGCGTCACCGACCTAGCCCGGCTCACCGGAGTGCCCCAGTCGAGCACGTACGTAACCCTCTCGAAGCTGGAAGAGGCCGGCCTTATAGAGAAGACCGCCGGACAGAAGCGCATTCTGACCGATCTGGGCTTCCACGTGGCGAATTCGCTATAATCGCCACGAAGGGACGGGCATCCGCCGTCGCAGGACGCAACAGGGCGGCATCCGTTCAACCGTAAGTAAAACCTCCTCAAGAGGGGAATAACCATGGAAAGCGAAAAGCTCGAGCAGGTCTGGCGCGCAGTTTGCGATCAGGTCAAAAGCTACAACAACATAGACCCTTCGCAGATCAATGCCTTCTTCTCGCGGCTGCAGCCCCAGGCGATGAGCGAGGATTTCCTCATGCTCACAGCCGACAACGACTTTATCAAGACATGGATCGAGCGGCACTACGTCGACTTCATCAAGCAGGCGCTCATGGATTTGTACCGCACGGCGTTCACCGTGCTCATCGAGGTGGATATCGCAGCGGAGGCAGCCGGAGCGGCCCAGGGCACGGTTGCCTCGGCGCCGGCCGCGTCTTCGTCGGCAACGATGGCGCCGGCAGGGGCACCGGCCGCTGCTGCAGAAGGAGCACCTGCAGGCGTCGGCGGCTACACGGCAGGGTCGCCTACGACCTCCCAACCCCCCTCCCAGCAGACGGCGGCCGAACAACCGCCCATCGCCTCCCAGATCGCCGACGCTTACGAGCCGGTCGGCGACGATGCCCTGGGCGACGTCTACCAAGACGAAGATGAGCCGGGCGGACCCGATAGGCCCACGTCCACGCTCACATTCGAGAACTTTGTCATCGGCGACTCCAACCGCATGGCTTACTCCATGGCCGTGGCCGTGGCCGAGATGCCGGGCAAGGCGCACCTCAACCCCTTGTTCATCTATGGCAAGTCGGGCCTCGGAAAGACCCACTTGCTGCGCGCCATCCAGAACTATGTGCATGAGACCATGCCCAACCTCTCTACCATCTACGTGGACTCAGCCGAGCTGCTCTCTGATTACATGGAAGCCAGTGCTGCGCACGACAAGGAGAAATCCAGCTACAAGAACTTCAAGACGCGCTACGAGGAAGCCGACGTGCTACTCATCGACGACGTGCAGTACCTGCAGGGCAAGAAGCAGACACTTGATATCGTGTTCCAGATATTCAACAAGCTCACCGGCCAAGGACGCCAGGTGGTGCTCTCGGCCGACCGCGCGCCGAAGAACATCGACATCGACGAGCGCTACAAGAGCCGCTTCAACTCCGGCGGCACGTTCGACATTCAACCGCCGGAGATAGAGACGAAGCTCGGCATCGTGAAGAGTTTCGTGGACGAGTACCGAGCCACCGAAGGAAAAGCCAGCTTCTCCATCCCCGACGATATACAGATGTATATCGCGGAGAGCTCCAGCTCGAACATCCGCGAGTTGAAGAGCGCCGTGACGAAGGTGATCTACCAGATGACGTTCTTCAACCAGCCCGACCTGAGCCTGGACGATGTGCGCAGCCTGTTGGAGAACCACTTCTCAGGCGGACCGTCGAAGCGGCTGACCATCGCCGACATCCAGAAGGAAGTGGAGACGTTCTATAAGGTGAGCCACGCTGACTTGGTGGGAAAGAAGCGCACGCGCAACATCATCTACGCGCGGCAGATCGCCATCTACCTATCGCGGCAGATGCTCGACCTGCCGTTCAACGACATCGGCAAGAAGTTCAACCGCGACCACTCCACCGTCATGTACTCGGTGACGAACGTGGAGGAGAAGATGAAGGAAAGCCGCGAGCTGCGCGAGGAATTGGAAACCCTGAAGCAGCTCATCCGGGAAATATAAGCTTCAGCAGATGACGGGAAAACAAGGAGAGAAGTAAACCCCGCCGGATGTTTCACGTGAAACATCCTATTGGGCGGGCCGTGGCGGGCCTGATCGCACCTCCTGTGTTTCACGTGAAACACGCTCGATTAGACCGAACGTGCATTTCCGTTCGACGGCACCGCTGTGCAGTTTCACGTGAAACACAGGCAACTCGTCCACGGCATTCAAGCTCAAAGCTGACGTTGCATGTGAAGCCTTCGCTATTGGAAGTTTTTCCGAGCACCGCAAGATCCGCGGACTGGCATAGAGCGAACGATCGTTCGGCGGAAACATGACTGAAAGATGACTGGCAACTTGGTGAAAACCACCGGTTCGCTTGGGAAAGATAATGAAAGCGATAAAATATGTTGAGGGAGGGTACGTGCCCTCCACGTCGGAAACAGCAATAAAAAGTGATGTTGAAGAGGGATGATGCAAGTTATCCACAAATCCACCGTCCTTATTATTATCATTATTAAAAACTCAGATAAATTAAAGGAAGACCTTTAGAGAAAAGAATCGCGGCGTGCTCGCCGCAGCCGGACAAAACCGTGAGGCAAAATAACCGGGAGAATTTATAATGGCAGCGTAACATGACGTGATGTTTGCCATACTGGGTGGAACTGCGCGCGCGCATAGGTGAGAGAAAGGGAACGCCTTGAAATTTAGCATCAACCAATCGGAACTTCAGAACGCCTTGAGCGTGGTGCTCAAGGGCGTGGCCACGCGATCGACGCTTCCCATCCTCTCCGGCGTGTTCCTCGAGGCGGACAACGACTCCCTCACGCTGCAAACCACGGACCTCGAGCTGTCCGTGCAGTACACGGTTGCCGCCCTCGTGGAGCAGCCCGGCCGCGCCGTCGTGCCCGGCAAGCTGTTCGCCGACATCGTGAAGAACCTTCCCGATGCGGCCGTGCACGTGGAGGCCGACGAGGAGAACGCCGTCATCACCTGCGACACGGCCTCTTTCTCCATCAAGGCGCTCAATCCCGACGACTTCCCCGGATTTCCGCATGTCGACGTGACCCAGCGCGTGGATATCCCGTTCGCCCAGTTCTCGTCCATGGTTCGCCGCGTGGCCCGGGTGGTTTCCAAGGACGAGAGCCGGGCCATCCTCACCGGTGTGCTTATCACCATCGAAGACGGGCGCCTGAAGATGGTGGCCACCGACTCGTACCGCCTGGCCATCACCGAGGCCGAGCTGCCCGAGTACGCGGGCGAGGAGTTTCAGGCCGTCATCGCAGGCACATTCCTGCAGGATATCGCCGCGCTGCCGAAGACCGACGGACCCGTTTCGTTCGCGCTGGCCGAGAACCAAATCGTCGTGACCTACCAGGACACGGTGTTCGTGAACCGCCGCATAGAGGGAAACTTCCCGAACTACCGCCAGCTGCTGCCCGATTCCCACACTACCCGCGTGAGCATGCCCGTGGAACACCTCGTGGCGGGCGTGAAACGCGCGTCGCTGCTCGGCCAGTCCTCCTCGCCCGTGCGCTTCGACATCAACATCGCCTCGCAGACCACGCAGCTGTCGTCCGTGGCCCAGGACGTGGGCTCGGCGCAGGAGACCATCGCGTGCTCCGGAGAGGGCGAGGACGTGGAGATAGCCTTCAACTACGCCTACCTGCTCGACGGCCTTGCCGCCGTGGGGACCGACGAGGTGTTCCTGGAGGTACAGTCGTCGCTCAAGCCGGGCATCTTCAAGGCAGCCGAGCCGGAGAACTTCCTGTACCTCGTCATGCCGGTACGCATCGCCTAGGCGCATCCGCGCCCTCTGCATCCCATGCACCTGCGTATCGAACGCATAGCGTTTCGCAACTTCAGGAACTACGAGACCTTCGAATTGTCAGCCTTGGGGCCGCTGACGGTGCTCGTGGGCCCGAATGCCGTGGGAAAGACGAATGTGGTGGAGGGCGTCCAGCTCCTCACGGCGCTGCAGTCGTTTCGCCGCCCCTCCCTCGAGCAGATAGTGCGCCAGGGCGCCGATTTCGCGCGCCTTGACGCGGACGTGACCGACGGCAGCCGCGAGCTCGCGCTGTCGCTCCAAGTGAGCGAGGGGAAGAAGCGCTATCTTCTGAACGGGAAGGGCAAGCGAACAGCCGATCTCAAGGGGCTTGTGCCCTCCGTGACGTTCGCACCCGACGATCTGGAGCTGGCGAAGGGGGCGCCTGCGGTCAAGCGCGCTGCGCTCGACGCGCTGGGCTCGCAGCTCTCGGCGAACCACTACGTCATAAAGAAGGACTACGAGAAGGTGGTGCGCTACAAGAACCGCCTGTTGAAAGACGATGCGCTTCCCGAGCTCGTGGCGAGCATCGACGAGACGCTCGTGACGTGCGGAGCGCAACTGGCATGCTACCGCTCCGCGCTCGTGGAGAAGCTGGCGCCTCGCGTGGCCGATTACTACGCCGCTATCGCCGGCGGGCGCGAGGCGCTGATGATGGGCTACGTGCCGTCGTGGGAACCCCACGACCCTGATCTTCCGGCCACGTTCGCCTTCGGACGCGACGAGGCGCGCAAGCGGCTTCAGGCCGAGATCGCCCGCCGACGCGACGAGGAACGTGCGCGCCGGCGGGCGATCGTGGGCCCGCATGCGGACCACGTGGAGTTCTTCATCGCCGGGCGCAACGTGGCGCTCTACGGTAGCCAGGGCCAGCAGCGCTCCGTCGTGCTGGCATTCAAGCTGGCCGAAGCCGCGCTTATCCAGGAGATGCTGGGCCAGAAGCCGGTGCTGCTGCTGGACGACGTCATGAGCGAGCTCGACGAGGGCCGTCGCAACGCGCTCGTGTCGTTCATCGAGGGAGACATCCAGACGTTCATCACCACCGCGAACCTCGCCTACTTCGACGAGGACCTGCTCTCCCGTGCCCGCGTGGTGGAACTGCCGCTGGAAGGCGCGGCGGAGCCGGATGAGGAGCGCGCATCGGGCGCGGCTGGTGCGGATGCCGCGGACGAGCGCAGCGCGGCTCGACGACACGCTGGGAGCGGCCCTGCGGCGGCCGGCCCGTCAACGGGGGAGGGTGGGCGATGAGGAAGCTCAAGGCGGACCTTGACCGGTTGAAGGCCATATTGGAGGAGAAGAACCCCGGCGGCGCCGAGGCGCTGCGCTTCGCGGAGGTGAACGATCTGTGGAGGAATGCCGTCGGAGCCGTTTTCGGCGGTGATTCGGCGGATCTCGTGCTCGACCATACGAACAGCGTGTACGTGATGTCGGGCGAGCAGGGGGGCAACCTGCGGCGCTTCGACCGGCCGCGCAGCGAGACCCAAGGGTTCGTGGCGGGCAAGGTGCTGGCCGTGTACTGCGACGACAGCATGGTGCGCTCCGAGCTGGACAACCGCCAGGAGCTGCTGAAGATGAAGTTCAAGGAGCAGGGCGAGGACGTGGAAGCGCTGCGGATACTGCCCTCCACCCGCGACATGAAGAACCGCCATCCCTTCCGCGAGGAGGCCGCCCGCCCCGGCGCGCCCGCCCGTTCCTTCGTGCGCCCGGTGCGCACGGTCCGCGCGTTGACGGAGGGCCAGCTGGCCGCCGTGCATCAGAGCGCCGACCAGGTGGAGGACCCAACCGTGCGCCGTGCCCTCTACCGAGCCCTGCTGGCGAGCGCCGCGCGCAGCGATGGGGACGCGGCGGACGCCGCCGCGTCCGCCCCCGGGTCGCCGACGGTGGGCGGGGGCCCGGGGGCGTCCGGCGGGAGCGCCAAGGGAGGGCGTCCCTCTGCGCCGCGCCGTTAGAGGCCTTTTGCGGCCAACCCCGTCCCAGGGGATGCGAAGCCTGCTCCTACAAGGTTCTGAACGACCGTTTCGACAAAATTACTACACATTCGTCCAATCTCCCCTCATACGGCTTCTCAAAGCCTTTAAAAGCCGTTTAAATTGTTGGTGCCGTACCGTGGTTATGGTACAATTTTCCAGTTGCCGTCCCGCCATCCGGCCGTCGCTAAGCGACCTTGGCCGAGGCGGCCCGCGACGGCTGCGCCGCCCGTGCCCGTCCCGCGCGGGACCGCGGCGCGTCCTCACGAAAAAACGCACTGAAAAAGGAGCATGTCAGTGGCAAACAAACCTGACCATTACGACGGTTCCGACATCCAGGTCCTCGAGGGCCTGGAGGCGGTCCGCAAGCGTCCGGGCATGTACATCGGCTCGACGGGCCCACGCGGCCTGCATCACCTGGTGTACGAGGTCGTGGACAACGCAGTCGACGAGGCGCTCGCCGGCTACTGCGACACCATCGAGGTGTGGATCCACCCCGACAACTCCATCACGGTCGACGACAACGGGCGCGGCATCCCCGTGGACAAGCACCCCAAGGAGAAAATCCCCACGGTGGAGGTCGTCCTCACCATCCTGCATGCCGGCGGCAAGTTCGGCGGCGAGGGCTACAAGGTGTCCGGCGGCCTGCACGGCGTGGGCGTGTCGGTGGTGAACGCGCTGTCCTCGCGCGTGGAGGTGAGCGTGTTCAAGGAGGGCGTGCAGTACGACATCTCCTTCGACCACGGCAAGACGGCCGAGAAGCTGCGCGAGGTGGGCAAGGTGCGCCGCGGCAACGGCACTACGGTGACGTTCTGGCCCGACCCCACCATCTTCACCGACACCACGGTGTACGACTACGACACGCTGGCCAGCCGCTTCCGCGAGATGGCGTTCTTGAACAAGGGCCTGAAGATCATCCTGCACGACGAGCGCGCGAACCCCGGCAGCACGCTGTCCGACCTCGCGCCCGAGCCGCGCACCGAGGTGTTCCAGTACGCCGGCGGCATCGTGGACTTCGTGAAGTTCCTGAACGAGGGCAAGGAGACGCTGAACAAGCCCATCTACTTCGAGGCCGAGAACGATGACGGCACGGTGGAGGTGGCCATGCAGTGGTCGTCGTCCTATTCCACGAACTCCGTCATGGCCTTCGCGAACAACATCAACACGCACGAGGGCGGCACGCATCTCGACGGCTTCAAGCAGGCCGTCACGCGCACCATCAACGAGTACGCCCGTGCGAAGGGCATCCTCAAGGAGAAGGACTCCAACCTCTCCGGCGACGACACGCGCGAGGGCTGCGCGGCCATCATCTCGGTGAAGCTGCACGATCCGCAGTTCGAGGGCCAGACGAAGACGAAGCTCGGCAACACCGAGATCCGCCCGCTCGTGCAGAACGCCGTGACGCAGGGCCTCGCCGAATACTTGGAGGAGAACCCGAAGCCGGCCAAGCGCATCATCGACAAGGCCACGCAGGCCCTGAAGGCGCGCGAGGCCGCCCGCAAGGCACGCGAGATGACGCGCCGCAAGGGCGTGCTCGACTCGTTCGCGCTGCCGGGCAAGCTGGCCGACTGCTCGTCCAAGACCCCGGCCGACTCCGAGATATTCATCGTAGAGGGCGACTCCGCAGGCGGCTCGGCCAAGCAGGCCCGCGACCGCAAGACGCAGGCCATCCTGCCCCTGCGCGGCAAGATCCTCAACGTGGAGCGCGCGGGCCTTCACCGTTCGCTTTCCAGCGACACCATCAGCTCGCTCATCACGGCCATCGGCACGAACATCGGCGACGACTTCGACGCCGACCAGGCGCGCTACCACCGCATCATCATCATGACCGACGCCGATGTGGACGGCGCGCACATCCGCTGCCTGCTGCTCACATTCTTCTACCGCTACATGCCGGAGCTCATCAACCGCGGCTACATCTACATCGCGCAGCCGCCCATCTTCGGCCTGAAGAAGAAGAACTCGCGCAGCCCCAAGATCGAGCGCTACATCTACGACGAGAGCGCGCTCGGCTCGGTGCTCGCGGAGTACGACAACCCGGACAAGTTCGACGTCCAGCGCTACAAAGGCCTTGGCGAGATGGACCCCGACCAGCTGTGGGAGACCACCATGGAGCCCGAGACGCGCACGCTTCTGCAGGTGAACATCGACGACGCCGCCGAGGCCGAGCGCGTGGTGAGCGAGCTCATGGGCGACCAGGTGGAGCCCCGCAAGGAGTTCATCCAGAAGCACGCCCGCGACGTCCGTTTCCTGGACATTTAAGGAGAATCTAAGTGGCAGACAACAACGATTCTTTCGACGAGTTCCTGAACCGCGCGGAGGAGGACTTCGACGCGGCGAACGGCGACGGGGAAGAGGACGACCTGGAAGGCGCCCTCGCCGATGCCGAGGATGCTGAGGAGGACGACGACGCCCCGCGCGGCCCAGGCTCGGTGATCTCCGACGAGATGCGCGCGAAGGCGCTCATCAAGGACGACCTGCCGAGCGCCCATGGCGAGATCGTGGAGGGCGCCAACGGAGGCAACGGCACCATCGTGCGCACGGCGTACCTGGGCAAGGAGATGCAGACGTCGTTCCTGGAATACTCCATGAGCGTCATCGTCGCCCGCGCCCTGCCGGACGTGCGCGACGGCCTGAAGCCGGTCCATCGCCGCATCCTCTATGCCATGAACGAGAGCGGCTACACGCCCTCGCGCCCGCACATGAAGTCGGCCCGTACCGTGGGCGACGTCATCGGCAAGTACCACCCGCACGGCGACTCGGCGGTGTACGACACCATGGTGCGCCTCGCGCAGCCGTTCTCCATGCGCGTGCCCCTGATCGACGGCCACGGCAACTTCGGATCCATCGACGGCGACGGCGCGGCCGCCATGCGCTATACCGAGGCGCGCCTCGACAAGGCGGCCATGGAGTTGCTCTCCGACCTCGACAAGGAGACGGTCGATTTCCAGCCGAACTACGACGAGAGCTTGGAAGAGCCCGTCGTGCTGCCGGCCCGCTTCCCGAACCTGCTGGTGAACGGCTCGCAGGGCATCGCCGTTGGCATGGCCACGAACATCCCGCCGCACAACCTGCGCGAGACCATCGACGCCACGTGCCTCATGCTCGACAACCCCGACGTCACCACCGAGGAGCTCATGAAGGCCCTGCCGGGCCCCGACTTCCCCACGGGCGGCATCATCATGGGCAAGAAGGGCATCATCGACGCCTACGAGACGGGCCGCGGCTCGCTCACCGTGCGCGCCCGCTGCGAGGTTGAGGAGAAGAAGAACGGCCGCAGCTCCATCATCGTGAAGGAAATCCCCTACATGGTGAACCGCCAGCGCCTGCTGGAGAAGCTGGGCGAGCTCGTGCGCGACAAGAAGCTGCCCGAAATCTCGAACATCCACGACGGCGCCGACCGCCACGGCATCGACATCATCATCGACCTCAAGCAGAACGCCATTCCGCAGGTGGTGCTCAACAAGCTGTACAAGCACACGCAGCTGCAGGTGGGCTTCGGCGCCATCATGCTGTCGCTCGTGGACGGCGTGCCGCGCGTGCTCTCGCTCAAGGAGATGCTGCACTACTACATCGCGCACCAGGAAGACGTCATTGTGCGCCGGACGCGCTACGAGCTGGCGAAGGCCGAGGAGCGCGCGCATATCCTCGAGGGCTTGGTGGTCGCCCTTGACAACATCGACGAGGTCATCAGCATCATCCGCTCCTCGCAGACCGACGCCGAGGCGGCCTCCCGCCTCACCGAGCGCTTCGGCCTGTCGAAGAAGCAGACCGACGCCATCCTGGAGATGAAGCTGCGCCGCCTGACCGGCTTGGAGCGCGGCAAGATCGAGGACGAGCTGGCCGCCCTGCGCGAGAAGATAGACTACTACCGGCGCGTCCTGGGCGACATGACGCTCGTGCGCCAGATCATCAAGGACGAGCTGCAGGAGATCAAGAAGAAGTTCGGCACGCCGCGCAAGACGCTGCTCTCGGCCGACGCCAAGGACATCGACGTGGAGGACCTCATCGCCGACGAGAACATGGTGGTGACGGTGACGAAGGCCGGCTACGTGAAGCGCCTGCCCGTGGCCACGTACCGCCAGCAGAAGCGCGGCGGCAAGGGCATGCAGGGCGTGAACCTGAAGGACAACGACTACGTGGAGCACCTGTTCGTGGCGTCGACCCACGCCTACATGCTGTTCTTCTCCACGGCCGGCAAGGTGTACCGCCTGAAGGTGTACGAGCTTCCCGAGGCATCGCGCCATGCGCGCGGCACGGCCATCGTGAACCTGCTGCCGCTGGCGAAGGGGGAGACCATCTCCGCCGTCATTGCCACGAAGGACTTCCCATCCGACGAGTTCCTCATGTTCGCCACGTCTCATGGCATGGTGAAGAAGACGTCCATGGAGCTGTACGACCGCACGCGCCGCGACGGCCTCATCGCCATCAACCTGAAGGATAATGACGAGCTTATCTCGGTGAAGCGCGTCGCTCCCGGCGAGAAGGTCATCATGGTGTCGAGCGCCGGCAAGGCCATCAAGTGGGACGAGGGCGAGGTGCGCGGCATGGGTCGCGACACCATGGGCGTCCGCGGCATGAACGTGCCGCCCATCGCCCGCGTGCTGGGCATGGAGATAGCCAAGCCCGGTACCGAGCTGTTCGTCATCACCGAGAAGGGCTTCGGCAAGCGCACCCCGGTGAGCGACTACCCCGACCACCACCGCGGCGGCCAGGGCGTGTTCACCATCACGATGACGGAGAAGAAGGGCCTCTTGGCTGCCATGAAGATCGTGGCGCCCGACGAGGAGATCATGATCATGTCCGAGGAGGGCGTGGTCGTGCGCACCCCGGTGTCCGGTATCTCCGAGCTCGGCCGCTCCACGCAGGGCGTCTGCGTGATGAAGGTGGGCGACGGCGACCGCGTGACGGCTGTGGCCATCTCAAGCCGTGCCAAGAAGAAGCGCCCCGCCGGCGAGAAGCCCGGAGCCGAGGACGAGTCGCAGATCGACCTTCTGGAAGAGGAGTCCGAGGAAGGCGACCTCGCCAAGAACGAGATCGACGAGGCTTAAAGCCGAACGGGAAATATAAGAATCATCGACAGCGGGCCCGAAAGGGCCCGTTGTTGTTTGGGATGGCGATTTGGAATGGCAGTTGCGAGGGGAGCCGAAGGGAAACGGTGGGTAAAGGCTAAGTAAAGGCGAAGGAGAAAAATAAGGAGAAGTGTATTTCTCCTTATTAGTACATTCTCCTAATAAGGAAAATAATTTTTTTGATGATCCGATTTTCTATTCCCCGTTATTTACTCTCGTTCACTCTTTCAATGTTTGCAATAATTTCAATTTTTGCGGTGTTTCACGCAAAATGTTTCACGTGAAACATTTGATGACTCAAAAAATCATGAATTAAAAATTCATTACGCGCTTATTTTTAGCGAACGTTCGTACTCATGAATGCGGACTTCGTGGATGGGATGCCCGTCCGTAACACGGATGTTGACGTGCCGTATACTGCACGCCTTGTGATCGTAAGCGCGTCCGCCGAAGGGGCGGCGCAACGTGATGAAAGGGGGCGGAGAAGCCCATGTCCATAACCGCATTGGCCCAAGGGGCGCGCGGGTGCGCACAGGGAGCCTGGGGGCACGCGCAGGGCGCACGGCGGCGCGCCGGAGAGGCGCGGAGGGCCCGCGCCGGCCGGGCGCCGGCCGAGAAGACCTCGTCGGCCGACGTGTTCGTGCTGTCCGTCCCGCTGTTCATCGAGCTGTTCATGCAGATCATGGTAGGCAACGTGAACCAGATGATGCTGGCCCCGCACGGCACCGACCCGACCGCCGCCGTGGGCAACGCGCTGCAGATACTCAACATCATCACCATCGCGTTGTCAGCCATGGGAACGGCGTCCACCGTGCTGGTCACGCGCGTGCTGGGGAACGCCTCGTCCAAGCGCACGATATCGGAGATCGCCACCGTCGCGCTCGTGGTGAACATGGCCCTGGGCGCGCTCATGACGGCGGTGCTGTTCACGTTCTGGCCGCAGTTCTTCGGGTGGCTGCACATCGATGCCACGCTGTGGGGCATGGGCTCCTCGTTCCTGCTTATCGTGGGCTCCACCACCATCTTGCAAGGTGCGTTCTTCGCCATCACGGCTCTTCTGCGCAGCTTCGCGCGCGTGGGCGACGTCATGGGTGCCAGCCTGGCCATGAACGCGGTGAACGTTGGCGTGGGCCTCGTGCTGGTGAACGGTCTGGGCGGCGTGCTGGCGCTCGGCGTGGAGGGCACCGCAGCCGCCAACGTGGCGGCACGCGTCGTGGGCCTGGGGTTGGCGGCGTTCCTGTTGCTGCGCCACACCGACGTGCGCCCGTCGCCGCGGCTGCTGCGTCCGTTCCCGAAAAAGACGCTCAAGAACATGCTGGGCGTGGGCATTCCCTCGTCGGGCGAGCAGATGAACTACGACCTGGCGCAGATCGTCATCCTGTCGTTCATCAACGTGCTGGGTACGACGGTGGTCACGGTGAAAGTGTACTGCTCCATGCTGGCGAGCATTGCCTATCTGTATTCCATCGCGCTTTCGCAGGCGACGCAGATCGTGCTAGGCTACCTGTTCGGCGCCGGCAAGTTCGACATCGTGCGCCGGCGCGTATGGATGGCCGACCTCATCGCGGCCGTGCTCACCACGGCCGTGTCGCTCACGCTGTGGTGGAACTTCGACGCCGTGGTGGGTCTGCTCACCGCCGACCCGGTCGTGCACGAGCTGGGCCGGCAGATCATGCTGGTGGAGGTGTTCTTGGGAATAGGCCGCAGCCTGAACATCGTGATGGTGCGCGCTCTCATCGCGCTCGGCGACGTGCGCACGCCGGTAACGGTGAACGTGGCGTTCTCGTGGGTGTTCGCAGTGGGCGGCGGCTGGCTGTTGGGTATCGGCTGGGGCTGGGGCCTCGTGGGCATGTGGATAGCGATGTGCATCGACGAATGGCTGCGCGCCGGCTTCCTCATCGCCACGTTCGCGCGTGGGGGCTGGAAGCGACGGGTGCCCGGCTCTGCCCAAGGGGGCGAAAGGGAACATGCAGGCTCGCGCCGGCGACATCCGGCGTCGACCGGCATCGATGAGGGCGGCTCACGTGCGTCTGCGGCCCTGGAGAAGCCTGAACTGCCGCCTACCGAGCCGACGTTCGGCCCTTTTGCGCCGACACGGGTGAAGCAGGGCGAGATCGTGGGGGTGAACGCCCCCTCGTTCGTGGTGACCACAGCGTTCGACGGCAGCAACACGGCGTCCGTTCTCGACGACATCGCCTCGTCGTTCTGGTAAGCGGGGCTTTCTCGGGCCCCGCCGCCCGCCGCCGAACTGCCGCCGCCCGCCCCTTCAGGGCAGCAGTCGGCAGGCCGGTGCTGGGTTTATCCTTCGAAGTCCTCCGGGGCCAGCTCTTCCAGGAATGTGCGGAAATCGGCGAGCTCGTCTTCCGCATCCGGCGCGTTCTTGAACACATAGGGGAACGACGCCCGCTCGAGCACGTCCTCCTCGATGAAGATGGGAGCCTGCTGGCGCAGCGCGAGGGCGATGGCATCGGACGGGCGCGCATCCAGGTCGATCAGGCGGTCGTGCTGTTTGAGCGTGAGGCGTGCGAAGAACATGGCGCCCTTCACGTCGTTGATGACCACGTGGTCGACGCGCGCATCGAGGTTCGTGAGCGCATCGAGGAACAAGTCATGCGTCATGGGCCGCGTCAAACGGGCCTTCTCAAGGGCTATCCCCAGTTGAGTGGCCTCGTTCATGCCAACCCAGATGGGCACGATGCGGTACTTTCCGGGCTGCGACGGTTCCTCTATCGGCTGCAGTACGAGAATGGAGGGCGCCGGCGCGGCCGACACGATCAGGGTTTGCACGTTGACGGGTTTCATCGCAGCTCCTCGTTGCCTCGGGTTCGCCGGTACGTCGCTTAATCCCGATTATACCGCTCCCTTGAGGCCGGGACGGTTCGCGAGGAAGGCGTTTTCCTCGTGTGACGGGCCTGTGGCAAACTGTCCGCGAGCCTTCGTCGGTCTCCGTGTCGATCGCGATGTTTCGATAGTCAGTGCAGGGCGGACGGCGCGACCGTCGCTCCTCTCGGCTTTGCGGGAAGGATGCTCGAAAGCGTCGTCAGGGAAACCTTTTGAAATTCCTTTTGAAAATCGCTTGACCAAACCGTTGATTCTGGGTTACAGTATCCAGGCACTTTTTTACGGGCCCGTAGCTCAGTTGGTTAGAGCGCACGCCTGATAAGCGTGAGGTCGCTGGTTCAAATCCATTCGGGCCCACCATTTTTTGCGATAAACGCTCCACCGTGAGCCGAGTTAGCCGGTGGAGCGTTTATTATTTTCCGAAGAAAGTGCCGTTTCCCTTTGCCGAGGCTCGTTCCGAGGCGGCAGGCGCGAGACGAAACAGAACGGGGCATTAGCTCAGCTGGGAGAGCGACGGCTTTGCAAGCCGTAGGTCAGGGGTTCGATCCCCCTATGCTCCACCATATCATCCAACGGCCGCGAGGCCGTTTCTTTTTTCCTCAACCGAACAGCAGCAGGTGCACTACGCCCAGCACAGCAATATGGGCCGGGTAGTAGGCGTAGAAGAACCATTTCATGGGAAGCCCGCGGCGGCCGCGATAAGCGTAGAGCAGCGGGATGGTTGCGGGGCAGCCTACGAGCGGGTAGAGGACGAAGGGGAGCAGTGACCAGTCTCCGCTCCTGATAACGAAGCTCGCGAGCTCTCCGAGTAGGGGAAGGCCGTCGGCGATGGCAACCAACAGGACCGGGGCGGCCACGGCGCCGAGCGGCGTGCGCAGCAGGGCGGGCACGGCGTCGTCGGCGCCGTGGACGAAAGGGGAGGAGCTTGCACTCGCGTCGGGCGCGGCGACAAGCGGGGTGTCGGGTGCGGCAGCCGAGACGGCGGCGGACACCTTCTCGGCATTGTCCGTCGCAGCGCTTGCAGGAGAGGCCTTCGATGTGGGCGCCTCCGCTGGTCGTGCCCCGCCTTTTGGACACGGGCCGGCGCCCAGCTTCTTGAACAGCACGATCACGACCACGCCGATAAAGCCCCAGTCGCATGTCAGGCTGACCAGCGCCCCCGCTGCGGCTATTGCCCAGAACGCACCGCGGTTGCGCATATGCTCGTCGGCGTACAGCACGCCCAGGCCTATGAGCAGCGTGAACAGCACGTTGCCGTTATCGGCGAGGAACAGGCCATAGGGAAGCTGGGATACCAGCGCGAACACCCCGAGCCGGAACGCGTACCGCTTGACGTTGGACGTGCGGCGGTATCCCTCGACCAGCAGGAAGGCCATGGTGGGAAACGTGAGGCCGCCCAATCCGATGAGCACGCATGACGCCCAGAGCGGAAGCTGGTCTGCGAAGAGGTAGCCCGCGTGGTTCGCGGTCATGCCGACGATGGCCACCGCCTTGAGCGCGAACGACGACAGCCCGCCGGTTCCGGCACATGCTGCCCCTCGTTCGCTGCCTGCCATCGGCTTGCCTCCGTCTCCGCGGCTGTTTCGTGCACCTGACGGTGCAAGGCATCGATTATACTGCATCCCATGAGCCTTCCTGCCTTACGCCGCCGCCACCTCCTTGCGTACGTCGTCGCCTCCTGTACGTTGGCCGTCGTGTGCCTGAACGTCGTGCCCGGCAGCTCGCCGGGCGCTGTTGCCGCGCAGACGGCCGCAGCCGGAGCCGCTGTCCTCGCGGTGCTCGCGCTGTTCGATCCGGCGGTCCTGAAAATCAGGCGTCCCATACCGAGAAGCGCATGCGGCGCCTTCCTCATGTGCGCCGGTGTGCTGGCCATCGCCCTTGCGGCGGGGCTTGCGACGGCCGGCCTCGCAGGGGCGGCGGCCGGGATAAAGCCTCCCGGTTCTGAGGATATCGCCCTATTCCTGATCCTTTGCCTTCTTACCGGCGTGTTCGAGGAGGCGCTGTTCCGCGGGGTCCTGTTCCGCAGCTTTGCGGAGTCGCTGGAAAGGGCGGGAACCTGCCGCCCGCTGCTCGTCGCAGCAGCGGCTTCGGCTGCGATTTTCGGCATCCTGCATGTTTCGGGAACCGCTGCTCCGCCGGCCGATGCCGTCTTCCTCGTCCAGCTTGCGGGCAAACCGGTGCAGGCGGCCTTGTTCGGCGTCATCATGGCGGGCGTGTACGCGCAGTCGGGGAACCTGTGGTTGGTCTCAGGCGCGCATGCGGCGTTCAATGCCCTGTCAGAGCTGCCGTCGTTCGCGACGAGCGGGCAGCTGGTGGAAACCTATGTGACGGGCAGCCCCGCCGACCTGGCCGTTCTGCTGGGAACGATCGCGCTATTCGTTCCTCTTGCCGTCGCCGCGCTCCGCGGCTTGGCACGAGCCGACCGGCTGGCTTGATCCTGCTGCGGCCTTCGTCCCGCGTGCATTCTGTGACGCCCCTTGCCGCGCCGCGGCTCCCCATGCCGACGTGGTACTATACTTCTTCGGCAAACAAACGCGCGAGCAGCGCGCCACCACGATCCTGCGGGGAGTTATGAACCGGACGGAAGCACTGCGCATCTTGGGACTCGACGAGGATGCCACCCTCGCCGACATCAAGACGGCTTACAAGGAAACGGCGCAGATCCTGCATCCCGACCGCTTCGCCACGAACAAGAAGCTCCAAGACCGCGCCACCGAGCAGTTCAAGAACCTCCAAGAGGCATACGAATACCTGACCAGCGGAAAAGGTTCGCGCACGAAGGCCGGCCGCACCGCTTCCGCAACGCGCGCCTATGGGCCGGGAGGCCGGGCCGAGGCGCGCCTCGCCGGCATTGCCGCGGCGCGCACGCAGCTGGTGCACCAGCGCGACGTCGTGTACGACGAGCGCCGCAACGGGCTGGTCATGGCGGGTGTCGGCGCAGTGGTGGCCATCCTGTTCCGCAAGCCGGGGCCGCTGCTCATCCTGGCCACGGCAGGTGTGACGGCCGTGGTGTGGGGCATCATCCAGGCTGTCGGCGCCCAGCGCACCATCGGCACGCTCAACGAGCATATCGACGAGCTCAAGGCCGAGCAGCGCCGCCTGGAAAGCGAGCTGGAGGACTTGGAGTAGCCCCGCCGCCTTTCCACCTCGCGCCGGCACCCGGCGCACCTGCAAGGGAACCACCGCGGCCCCGCGCCGCGCAACCGATACCGAGAGAAGAAGGAACAGCGTGAAACAAGAGAACCTCCGCAACATCGCCATCATCGCCCACGTCGACCACGGCAAGACCACGCTCGTGGACCGGCTGCTGTACACGAGCGGCGTGTTCCGCGAGAACCAGCAGGTGGACGAGCGCGTGCTCGACAGCAACGACCAGGAGCGCGAGCGCGGCATCACCATCCTGTCGAAGAACATCTCCGTCACCTACAACGGCGTGAAGATCAACGTCATCGACACGCCGGGCCACGCCGACTTCGGCGGCGAGGTGGAGCGCGTGCTCAACATGGCCGACGGCGCCTTGCTCATCGTGGACGCGTTCGAGGGTCCCATGCCCCAGACGCGCTTCGTGCTGAAGCATGCGCTGTCGCTCGGCCTGCGCATCGTGCTCGTGGTGAACAAGATCGACCGTCCCGGCGCCCGTCCCGAGGAAGTGGTGGACGAGGTGTTCGACCTCATGGTTGAGCTCGAGGCATCCGACGAGCAGCTGGATTTCCCCATCATCTACGCCAGCGCCGTGAACGGCTATGCGCGTTACGCCCCTGACGACGACAACATGGACATGCTGCCGCTGCTCGACACCATCCTCAAGGAGATCCCCGCACCCGACTGCGAGCCGAACGGCCCGGTGGCGCTGCAGATCTGCACGGTCGACCACTCCAGCTTCGTCGGCCGCATCGGCGTGGGCCGCCTGTTCAGCGGCACCATCCACAAGAACGAGCAGGCGCTGGTCATCAAGAACGACAACACGCGCTACAACACCGTCATCAAAGACGTGTTCACGTTCGAGGAGCTGGGCAAGAAGAAGCAGCAGGAAGTGTATGCGGGCGACATCGTGGCCGTGGTGGGCGTGGAGGACGCCGACATCGGCGACATGGTCACGAGCCGCGAGAACCCGGTGCGCCTCGACCCCATCGAGGTGGAGGAGCCCACGATGGCCGTTGTGTTCGAGGCGTCCACCAGCCCGCTCATCGGCCGCGAGGGCGACATCGTGGGCGCGCGCCAGTTGAAGGAGCGCCTCATGCGCGAGGCGGAGAGCAACATCTCCATGCGCATCGAGGAACTGGAGGACAAGTCCGGCGTAGAAGTGGCCGGCCGCGGCGTGCTGCACTTGTCCGTGCTCATGGAGACCATGCGCCGCGAGGGCTTCGAGTTTCAGGTGGGCCGCCCGCGCGTGCTCATCAAGAAGGACGAGCAGGGCCGCAAGCTGGAGCCCATCGAGGAGGCCACGGTCGACGTGCCCAGCGAGTACGCGGGCAAGGCCATCGAGGTGTTCGGCAGCGCCGGCGGCGAGATGGCCGACATGTTCCAGCGCGGCGACCAGACGCACCTCGTGTTCAAGATCCCCACGCGCGGCACCATGGGCCTGCGCACGCGCCTGCTGAACGTCACTCGCGGCGAGGCCACCATGTTCCACCACTTCAGCGAGTACGGCGCCTACCGTGGAGACTTCAACGGCCGCAAGAACGGCTCCATGATCAGCATGTCCACCGAGAAATCGGTCGCCTACGCGCTGGACACGCTGCAGGAGCGCGGCAAGCTGTTCGTCGGTCCGGGCGAGGATTGCTACGAGGGCATGATCGTGGGCGAGAGCGCGAAGGAAGGCGACATGGTCGTCAACATCGCGAAGTCCAAGCAGCTGGGCAACCAGCGCTCGAGCGGCGCCGACAAGGCCATCCAGCTCACGCCGCCGCAGACGTTCACGCTGGAAGAGGCGCTGGAGTACATCGAGGATGACGAGCTGGTGGAGGTCACGCCCCAGAGTATCCGCCTGCGCAAGCGCATCCTAAGCTCCATCGAGCGCAAGAAGGCCAACAAGAACTAGCAGGTTTCCGCAGGTTCGCATGCGCTTCGACAAGAGGCACCTCCACGTCAGCGTAGGGGGTGCCTCTTCGCATAAGGCCCCGTCCACGCTTCGTGAAGCGAAAGTGGGCATATTGTGCATCGCTAAGGGGGCAATTGCCGCGTGTGCGAAAATACTGATCAGTAACTTACATCATGCACGGCAGCTGCGGCAGCCGGCATGTTCAAGGGAAGGGTTCTATGAAGACTGCTAACATCATGAAGGCCGTGTGCGTTGCCGGGTTGGCAGCCACGTGCGTATGGAGCCTGGCGGCCTGTGCGGGCGGTGCCTCCGCTTCCGGCGCGAAGACCTATACCGGCGGCGTGGCGGCCACGGTCAACGGCACGGAGATTCCCGAGGACGAAGTCACGGGCATGGTCGAGAGCATCCGCTCCCAAATGAGCATGACCGATACCGACACCTGGGGCCAGTGGCTTGCTGACAACGCCATGACGCCCGAGTCCGTCCGCGAGGAGATGATCGATTCATTCGCTCAGCAGGAACTCATCAAGCAGGGCGCTAAGGAGAAGAACATAACCGTCGAGAGCTCCGAGATCGACGACATCGTGAACAAGACGAAGTCGAACTACGAGGACGACGAGAAGTGGAAGGCCGCCCTCGAGCAGGCCGGCTTCACCGAGGAGAAGTACCGCGAGAACGTTGAGAGCCAGCTCTTGCAGAAGAAGCTGACCGAGTCGTTCGCCTCCGACGAGGAGCCCAGCCAAGAGGACCTGCTGAAGTACGCGCAGATGTACGCCTCCGCCTACGACGGAGCGAAGCGCTCCTCGCACATCCTGTTCGACAGCGGCGACGAGGCCACGGCCCAAAGCGTGCTCGACCAGATCAACAGCGGCCAGCTGGACTTCGCCGAGGCTGCCAAGCAGTACTCCAAGGACAACGCGGAAGGTACCGGCGGCAGCGCAGCGAAGGGCGGCGACGTGGGCTGGGACAAGCTGAACAGCTTCGTGACCGAGTACACCGACGCGCTGGGCGGCCTTGAGAAGGATCAGGTCAGCGGCTTGGTCACGAGCCAGTACGGCATCCATATCATCAAGTGCACCGACGTGTTCAACGCGCCGAAGGTAGTCGGCGAGGATGGTACCGAGACCGTCGAGCTCACGAGCCTCGACCAGATTCCCGTCGAGTTCTTGGACAGCGTGAAGGAATCCCTCAAGCAGCAGAACCAGAGCACGGCGGTTCAGGAGTGGTTCAACGAGTACAAGGAGAACGCCGACATTCAGATCAACCCGATGCCGGAGGGCCTGCCCTACGCCGTCGACATGTCGAAGTACACGCCGGCCGAGGGGTCGACGGGCGCCGAGCAGAACGCTGCCGGCGAGAATGCCGACGGCAGTGCCGAGGGAACGGCGGACGGCTCCGCCGACAACGGCGGCTCGGCCGATGCTGCGGATGGGGGCGATGCGACGGGTAGCGCCGACGGTTCTGCCGACAACGCGGCCGGCGACCAGCCTGCAGAAGGCGGCGACAGCGCGAACCAGCAGCCTGCCGAGGCGGCTTAGCGGTACGACCGCACGGTGCAGGTGCGCAGACGATCACGAACGGCGGGCATCCTGCGGGGTGCCCGCCGTTTTTTCTTTCCCGGTTTTGTCTTCCTCTTGGGGTATCCGCGGCCTTTCCGCTTCAAGCGCCCCTTCGATTGCATTGCCGCACAACCGCGCCCGGCCACTTCGGAAGTGTTTCACGTGAAGCACTTCCACTGAACAGGAGCGATTAAACGAACATGAGCCTCACCCCGCCTCCCTTCCTCCAGCTGCGCAACGCTGTCGTGCGCCGAGCCGGACGCGCCATCCTGACGATCGACGCGTTCGAGCTTGCGTGCGGCGAGAACATCGCCCTGCTCGGGCCGAACGGTTCAGGCAAGTCGACGTTCGTGAAGCTCGTCACGCGCGAGATGCTGCCGCTGCACCGCGACGAGCCCCCCGTGCTCTTCAAGGGCCGCGATCGCGCAATGCTCGCCGAAGTCAAGCGCAGCCTGGGCGTGGTGTCGTCTACCATGCAGGAGCAGATGACGGTGCACCTGCCGGTCGTGGACATCGTGGCCGGCGGCCTGTTCGGCGCCCTCGGCATCCCGCAGACCGTTGCCGCCCCCGATGCCGATGGCGCCCGCGACCGGGCGCTCGCCACCATGGGGCTGCTCGGCATCGCCGACCTCGCCGCCCGCGACGCCATGACGCTCTCTACCGGCCAGGCGCGCCGCGCTCTCATCGCCCGTGCGCTCGTGCACGATCCCGAGGCCCTCGTGTTCGACGAGCCCTGCACCGGCCTCGATCCCGAGGGCATGTTCTACGTGCGCCGCAGCATGCGCGCGCTGGCCCAGGCGGGGAAGTCCATCGTGCTGGTGACGCACTATCCCGAGGACGTCATCCCCGAGATCGCCCGCCTCGTCCTCGTGAAGGACGGTGCCGTGTTCGCCGACGGCCCGAAGGAGCGGCTGCTCTCAGACGACACTATGAGCGCGCTGTTCGACGTCCCCCTGCGCGTGAAGCGCACGGCGGTTCCCGCTGTCGCGAAAAATGCCGAAGAGGATGCTTATTTCTCGCTTGTGAGCGCCTATTAGCTGTTGTATACTACGTAGCTGCTGCACGTCCGCGCCCAGCGCGAGCATGCGCGTTTCGGACGAGCGGAGAGATGACCGAGAGGCCGAAGGTGCACGATTGGAAATCGTGTGTGCTCCAAAAGAGTACCTAGGGTTCGAATCCCTATCTCTCCGCCAGCTTACACCCGCGCCCGCGAGGCGCGTTCCATACGGGGCCTAGCCCCGCACCCCACGCGGAGGGGTGGCAGAGTGGTTGAATGCGGCGGTCTCGAAAACCGTTTTACCCGTAACCCGGGTAACGAGGGTTCGAATCCCTCCTCCTCCGCCAGTTTTCCAGATGAAGCGCCTCCGGGCGCTTTTTTCATTCCATCGTGCGCGCCCTGCCTTAACGCCTTCTTAACACCCGCCCTCGCTCCTTAACGGCGCGCTAATCCGCGCAACCTTATCGTTTTCCTAGTTTGCAAAGGTGCCGCTGCGGCGGCCTGGAAACGAGGAAGGAAGACGATGGACTACGTAACCGCCGTCGTTGGAGGGTTGAGCGTCATCGTGGCGTTCTACCTGTTCTACGTTCTGCTTCGAGGGGGTGACGAGCGGTGATGGACGAGTTGCTGGAATACGGCATCTACCTTGCCCTGCTCGTGGCGCTCGCCATCCCGCTGTCGGGCTATATCAACAAGGTCATGGCCGGCGAGAGGGTGGCCGTGCTCTCGCGTGTGCTCGTGCCGGTGGAGAACGTGGTGTACCGGTGCATCCGCGTCGACCGTGCCGACGTCATGGGCTGGAAACGCTACCTGATAAGCGCGCTGGCGTTCTCGGCGCTCTCGCTGGTAGGGTTGTTCGCCATCCTCATGTTGCAGGGCGTGCTGCCGGGCAATCCCGAGGGGCTCCCCGGTCTCACGTGGGACCTCGCGTTCAACACGGCGGTCAGCTTCGTGACGAACACGAACTGGCAGGCCTATAGCGGCGAGAGCGCGCTCAGCTACTTCTCCCAGGCCATCGGCCTGACCGTGCAGAACTTCGTCACACCGGCCGTGGGCATGGCCGTGCTGTTCGCGCTGTTCCGCGGGTTGGTGAGCGAAGGCGCCCCTGGCCTGGGCAACTTCTTCGTCGATGTGACGCGCTCCGTGCTTTTCGTGCTCATCCCGCTCGCGCTCGTCGTGACCGTGGTGGACGTGTGGCAGGGCTCGCCGCAGAACGTATCCGAGTATCAGGAAGTACAGCTGCTGGAACCGGTCGGTATCGATGCAGAGGGCAATGTGGTAGAAGCCGATGATCCGGCAGCCGTGCAGGTGATCGATGAGGGCGTGGTTCCCATGGGGCCGCAGGCCAGCCAGGTTGCCATCAAGCAGCTCGGAACGAACGGCGGAGGCTATAATGGCGTGAACTCGGCGAGCGCCCTGGAAAACCCCACGCCGCTCACGAACCTGGTGCAGTGTATCTCGCTGCTGCTCATCCCGTTCGCGCTCGTGTTCAGCTTCGGTCGCTTCGTGGCCGATCGGCGACAGGGTCGGGCTATCTTCGCGGCCATGTTCGTGGTGCTGGTGGCGAGCTTGGCAGTGATAGCCTTCTTCGAACAGGTCGGAACGCCGCAGCTTGCGGCCGACGGCTCGGTGTACATGGGCACGTACGATCAGTCCGGCGGTAACATGGAGGGCAAGGAGGCACGTTTCGGCGTGACCGACTCCTCTCTCTGGGCCGCATTCACCACAGCCGCATCGAACGGCGCGGTCAACTCCATGCATGACAGCTACACGCCCATCGGCGGCATGGTACCCATCATTCTCATGGGATTGGGCGAGATCATCGGCGGCGGTATCGGCTGCGGCTTGTACGGCATGATAGGTTTCGTCATCCTTACCGTGTTCATCGCGGGGTTGATGGTGGGTCGCACGCCCGAGTACTTGGGTAAGAAGATCGGACCCAAAGAAATGCGCATGGCCACGATCCTGTGCATCACCACGCCTATGGTTCTTCTTATAGGCGCTGCGGTCATGTGCCTCGATCCGGCGACGGTGGATAGTCTGAACAACGCGGGTGCCCATGGATTCTCTGAAGTACTTTATGCCGCCACATCGGCGGGCGGTAACAACGGATCGGCTTTCGCAGGCTTCAACGCTAACACCCCGATGATCAACGTCGTGTTGGGTTTCGAAATGCTGGCGAACCGCTTCATCCCGCTTGCAGCCACGCTCGTGCTGGCTGGCAGCTTGTGCGCGCGGCCGAAGGTGGCGGTGAGTGCAGGCACGCTCTCCACGAGCAATGCCATGTTCGTGTTCCTACTGATCCTTGTCGTGCTGCTGGTTGGCGCTCTGTCGATGTTCCCGGCGCTGGCGCTGGGCCCGATAGCCGAGCAGCTTCATATGGTGCTCTAGGGAAGGCGGGCGAAAAAAGAAATGTCAACGGCAACTATGAGGAACAATGAAATGACCCATTTGGCGAAGCGCGCCGTGCGCGACTCCTTCGTGAAGCTTGCCCCTCGCGAGCAGGCGAAGAATCCCGTTATGCTCATGGTGTACCTATCGGCCATCCTGACGCTCGTTCTGTTCGTGCTGTCGCTGTTCGGCATCACGGATTCCCAGCCCGGCTTCATCATCGCCATCTCGGCGGTGCTGTGGCTCACGGTGCTGTTCGCGAACTTCGCGGAGGCGCTCGCCGAGGGCCGCGGCAAGGCGCAGGCCGACTCGCTGCGCGCCGCCAAGCGCGACGTGCCCGCGCACAAGCTCAACGAGGGCCTGGTGGCGAAGGGCCATCATGTGGACGACCCGGCGGAGTACTTCCGCCTGCAGGCCGACGAGGTGAGCTCGGCGGTTCTGAAGAAGAAGGACCTCTTCTACGTGGCGGCTGGCGAGCAGATCCCGGCTGATGGCGAGATCGTCATCGGCGCCGCATCGGTGGACGAGAGCGCCATCACCGGCGAGTCGGCTCCGGTTATCCGCGAGTCCGGCGGCGACCGCTCCGCCGTGACGGGTGGCACCACCGTGCTTTCCGACTGGCTGGTCGTGCGCGTGACGGCCGATGCGGGCCACAGCTTCCTCGACCAGATGATCGCCATGGTGGAATCGGCTACCCGCAAGAAGACCCCGAACGAGATCGCGCTCGAGATACTGCTCGTGGCGCTGACCATCGTGTTCCTGATCGTGTCGGTGTCGCTGTTCGCGTTCAGCGGCTTCAGCGCGAACCAGGAGGGTATCGCGAATCCCACCACCATCACCTCGCTCGTGGCACTGTTCGTGTGCCTGGCGCCCACCACCATCGGTGCGCTTCTGTCGGCTATCGGCATTGCCGGAATGAGCCGCCTGAACCGGGCGAACGTATTGGCCATGAGCGGCCGCGCCGTGGAGGCGGCGGGTGACGTGGATGTGCTTTTGCTGGACAAGACGGGCACCATCACGCTGGGCAACCGGCAGGCCGCCGAGTTCATACCGGTGGACGGCGCCACCGAGCACGACGTGGCCGACGCGGCGCAGCTGGCCAGCCTTACCGACGAGACGCCCGAGGGCCGCAGCATCGTGGTGCTGGCGAAGGAGCGCTTCGGCATCCGCGCCCGCGAGCTGGAAGGCTCGGGCATGGTCAGCATCCCGTTCACCGCGCAGACGCGCATGAGCGGTGTTGACTTCGAGGGTCACGAGATTCGGAAGGGGGCGGCCGATGCCGTCAAGGATTATGTGGAGTCGCACGGCGGCGCGTACAGCGGCGAGTGCGCCGCAGTCGTTGCGGATGTCTCGCGTGCAGGCGGCACTCCGCTGCTCGTTGCTCGCGATCATCGTATTCTGGGCGTTATCCATCTGAAGGACATCGTGAAGCAGGGTATCAAGGAAAACTTTGCCGATTTGCGCACCATGGGCATCAAGACCGTCATGATAACGGGCGACAACCCCATGACGGCCGCCGCCATCGCAGCCGAGGCCGGCGTGGACGACTTCATTGCCGAGGCCACGCCCGAGACGAAGCTGGCCGCCATCCGCCAGTACCAGGCCGAGGGCCACATGGTGGCCATGACGGGCGACGGCACGAACGACGCACCCGCGCTTGCGCAGGCCGACGTGGCCGTGGCCATGAACAGCGGCACCCAGGCTGCCAAGGAAGCCGGCAACATGGTGGACTTGGACTCTTCACCCACGAAGCTCATCGACGTCGTGCGCATCGGCAAGCAGCTGCTCATGACGCGCGGCAGCCTGACCACGTTCTCCATAGCGAACGACCTGGCGAAGTACTTCGCCATCGTGCCCGCGTTGTTCGTGCCGCTGTATCCTCAGCTCGAGGCGCTGAACATCATGCACCTCACGAACCCCTACACGGCTATCATGGCGGCCATCATCTACAACGCTCTCATCATCGTGGCGCTCATTCCGTTGGCGCTGCGCGGTGTGAAGTACCGCGAGGCGTCATCGCAGAGCCTGCTGTCCCGCAACCTGTTGGTATACGGTCTGGGCGGCATCGTCCTGCCGTTCGTTGTCATCAAGCTGCTCGACATGATGTTGACGGCTTTGGGTGTGGCGTGAGGATAGTTCTCGTCCAGCAGTTTGGTTTGGCAAAACTCTGCATTCAATACTCCGCAGGTCAAAAGCAATAACTGGCCTGCGGACCGAATTGGAAAGGATCACCTCATGAAGCAAGTGAAAATATGGGGAAGCGCAATGCTCCTCTTCCTCGTTACAACAGTGCTGTGCGGTGTTGTCTACACGGCTGTTTGCACGGGTGTCGCGCAAATCTTCTTCCCTTATCAGGCAAACGGCTCTATCATCGAGGTCGATGGGACAAAGTACGGCAGCGAGCTTGTCGGCCAGGAGTTCCACGATCAGGATCATATGTGGGGCCGGCTCACGAACGCAAACGTCTCTGCGTTTACCGACGACGAGGGTAATCCCGTCATGTGGTACGGCCCGTCGAACCTGAGTCCCGCGAGCGACGATTTTGCCGCTACGGTGCAGGCCCGTATCGACGAGATCCATGCAGCCCACCCCGAGAAGGGCGACGAGCCCATCCCCAGTGACCTCGTCACGAACTCCGGCAGCGGCTTCGACCCCCATATCTCCCCGGCTGCCGCCGAGTACCAGGTGGAGCGGTTGGCGAAGAACACCGGCAAGACGCCTTCCGAGATCCGCGCCATCATCGATCAGTGCACCGAGCAGCCCCAGTTCGGTGTTCTCGGCGATGCTCGCGTGAACGTCCTCAAGGTGAACCTCATGCTCGACGGTATCCTCCAGTAGCCGCCTTCCCAACCGTTCGAAACCGCCGAATCCCCCGGATGTTTCACGCGAAACATCCGGGGAGCGGGAAACGTCCTGAATAACGGCCGCGTATCAATATCTGAAGATACGCCGAATAACTCGCCGTCCGCGAGCGAGGGCTCGCTGGGAAGCCCTACACTGGTCGGCAACGGAAAAACGAGGGCCGCATGCGGGCCGCCAAAAAGAGCGGACAGGCAGCGGCGGCCAGTTGAAAGGACGAGGCTATGGCCGATCGCGTAGTGGAGAGCTCGGACGTAGAAGTACCCGAGATCCCCGAGATCCTGGAAAAGGTGCTGCTCTTCTCGCTGGAAGAGGCGAAGGAGAAGATGAAGCAAGGTGCCGACGTGGTGCCGTTCACCGCGCTCGTGGTGAAGGAGAACCTGTTCTTGGAGAACCATCCGGGCGAGTCGGCGGACGAATGCTTCGCCTTCGCGCGCCACACGGTGGAGAACGCCCGCGGCGCCGAGGCGTACGCTCTGTGCTATGACGGCTACGTGGAAGTCGATGACGAGACGAAGGATGCGCTCATCGCCGAGGGCGGCATTCCCGGCGAGGACGAGGGCGTGGCCGTTGGCTTCCTTTACACGATGAGCGAAGACGGCGAGCCTGCGTTCGAGGAGGAACCGGCCTACATCGGCGAGGCGCCGAACTTCATGAGCGGCCTCAAGGAGGCCGACCAGTACGACGAGGACGAGATCGACGAGAAGTACCTCGACGATGAAGAGGATTTCGAGGGAGAGACCGAGTAACTACGCAGGCGCTGATTATCTGCGGCAGCTAAAGAAACGCTGCGAAGAGGCGGATAATCGAGCCGGCTGTGTTCCATATGGAACACAGCCGGCTCTCTGTTTTCAATTCGGCCATGTTCCAATGTTGAGGATCCTTTCAAGAAAAAAGCGGTTACCCGTGTACGCAAGACCCCTCCGCTCATGCTCATGGCCAGGGTTTTCGAATTGCGGAAGCGGTCGTGTCAGATGCGCGCCTTACCCGCGCAAGGAACGCGCGGCTGATGCGCAAGGTCCGCACGTCATCCACGTCAGATCCGCATCAGTTCCCCGCGGCTCCATGACGGTTGAATTACGGTCGCCCGGCAAGGTCGCGTTGCTATACTGCTCCCAGAGAAGTTCAGCGGACAAGCGGGAGGCACGCCGCGCAATGATGGTGAAAGCATGTGCGCGCTGGTAAGGAAGAAAGTTTTCCTTGTAGCCCATGAGGCCCTTTGCTAGAATAGGCAAGCTAATCCTGCTCCGGGTTAACTGCCTTCACCAGCCCCGGAGCCGCTAAAGACCAAAGGAGGTGAGCTGATGAAGGCTTATGAATTGCTGTTTTTTGTCGCTCCGTCTATCGACGAAGAATCCCGTGCCGCTGTTATGAAGCGTATTGAGACCACGATCGCCGAGGGCGAGGGTACGGTTGACAACGTCGACAACTGGGGCAAGCGCAAACTCGCTTACGAGATCGACGGTCTGACCGACGGTGACTACACTCTCATCGATTTCCATGCCGATCCCGCTAACGTTGCTGAACTCGATCGCGTTCTTCGCATCAATGACGCCGTTGTGCGCCATATGATCGTCAAGCGTACCGATCGCGATTAAGAGCACGTGGCATTGGGCGCCCGCGGCGCCCCAGCATGAGAAGAAGAGGTAGGTATCATGAGCATCAACCGAGTTATCATCAGCGGAAACCTGACGCGCGATCCCGAGCTGCGCTCCACGGCGAGCGGTTTGCCGGTGCTCGGCTTCGGCGTTGCCGTGAACGACCGCCGCAAGAACCAGCAGACGGGCGAGTGGGAGGACTATCCCAACTTCATCGACTGCACCATGTTCGGCGCCCGTGCCGAGAGCCTCTCGCGCTACCTCAACAAGGGCACGAAGGTGTCCATCGAGGGCAAGCTCCGCTGGAGCCAGTGGGAGCGCGACGGCCAGAAGCGCAGCAAGATCGAGGTGATCGTCGACGAGCTCGAGTTCATGTCGAGCCGCAACAGCGATTCGTCCTCATACGGCGGAAACCAGTCGTATGGCGGCAACGCGGGCGGCTATTCCCCGGCTCCGGCCGCAGCCCCCATGGCTGCGCCGGTGGTCGATGCCTCTTCTTCAGTCTACGATGAAGACATCCCGTTTTAAGCGAAACGAAAGAGGTTTGTGAAATGTCCGATTACGCGAAGCAGCCGCGTCGCAAGTTCTGCCAGTTCTGCAAGGACGAGGCGAACTACGTCGACTACAAAGACACGCAAATGCTGCGCAAATACGTTACCGATCGCGGAAAGATCAAGCCGCGCCGGGTGACGGGTGCCTGCACCCAGCACCAGCGCGACATCGCGAACGCCGTCAAGCGTGCCCGCGAGATGGCTTTGATGCCGTACGCGGTGCCCGCCGTCAGCGGTCGCGGCGATCGTCGCAGCCGCTAGGCGCAAGGAGGGTTCCATGAAAGTCATCCTGCTTCAAGAATTGAAGGGCAAGGGCGGTGAAGGCGACGTCGTCGACGTGGCCCCCGGCTTTGCCAACAACTACCTGCTTCCCCAGAAACTCGCCATCCTGGCGACGAAGGGGAACCTCAAGCAGCTCGAGCAGCGCAAGCACAACATTGCGAAGCGCGAGGAGAACCGCATTGCCGACGCCGAGAAGATGAAGGCCGCCCTCGAGGGTGCCACCGTCAAGGTCGAGGCGAAGGTCGGCGAGGAGGGCCAGCTGTTCGGTTCCGTCACCGCCGTCATGGTCGCCGACGCCATCAAGGCCGCCACCGACCTCGATGTGGACAAGCGCCGCCTCGAGCTCGGCCATGCCATCAAGACGGCTGGCGAGCACGAAGTGGTCTACGGCATCTACCGCGACATCAAGGTGTCCGTGAAGCTGCTGGTGGGCAACGTCGATGAGCCGGCCGAGGCCGAGGTCGTCGAGGTCGAGGAGACCGTGGAGGTTGTCGAGGAGGCCGAGGCTCCCGCCGGGGCTGCCGAGACGGCTACCGAGGAATAAATACTTTTCCACAGGACCCAACTTGTGGAAACGGGGGAAAACCCCCTTTGCCCCGCTGACGGGCGAAGGGGGTTTTCCGTTGCATGTGGATAACGCATCTCATGGTTTTTCGAGAAGAAAAATACACATGAGCTGCGGTAACGTATGCGGTACTATAGCGGGAACAAGGTAGCGGACACCTGAAGGAGCGAGAAGAGCCACTATGCCGGAAGCGTACCAGGCCAGCACAAGGAGCAACGACTTCAACGACGGATCGGCACCGAAAAACAAGCCGATGCCGCAGAACATCGAGGCCGAGAAGTCCGTCTTGGCGGCCTGCATGCTGAACGCCGAGGCGGTGGAGGAGCTCATTCTGAAGCTCAAGCCCGAGTCGTTCTACCGCCCGGCGCACCGCATTATCTTCGAGTCCATCTGCGAGTTGAACACGCGCCGCATTCCCATCGACCAGATATCGCTCGCCGACAACCTGAACGCAACGGGCCAGCTGGAGGCCGTGGGTGGCAAGCCTTACCTGGTCGATTTGGCCGACAACACGTTCGCGCTCACGAACTGGCAGAACCACGCCGAGATCGTGAAGCGCACGGCCATCCTCCGCGAGCTCATCTACGCCGCCGCCTCCATCAACGCGCTGGCCTACGACGCGCCCGACAACCTGGACGAGGTGGTGGAGGACGCTGAGAAGACGCTGTTCGGTGTGACCGAGAAGCGCGTGTCGTCCACGTTCTCCAAGATGGATTCCCTGCTCACCGAGGCGTTCGAGGAAATCACCAAGCTGGCCGAGCAGCAGAACCATATGGCTGGCGTGCCCACCGGCTTCAAGGACGCCGACGACCTGTTCCACGGCTTCCGCGGCGGCGACCTGGTCATCTTGGCTGCCCGCCCCGGCGTGGGCAAGACGTCGTTCGCCCTGAACCTGGCCGTGAACGCCGCTAAGTCGGGCGCGGCCGTGGCCTTCTTCTCGCTGGAGATGAGCGCGGGCCAGCTGGTCCAGCGTATCCTCTGCGCCGAGGCGCGCGTCAGCTTGTCGAAGATCCGCGCGGGCTTCATCTCGGAGGGCGACTGGGGGGCCATCGCCGACGCGTCGAACACGCTTTCGAAGCTGGAGCTGTACATCGATGACTCGCCGGGCCTGTCCATTCTCGAAGCGCGCGCCAAAGCGCGCCGCGAGTTGCGCCGCACCGAGGGCAAGGGCCTCATCATCGTGGACTACCTGCAGCTCATGCAGCCGCCCTCCACGCGCCGCGACGGTAACCGCGCCGTGGAGGTGGGCGAGATCTCGCGAGGCCTGAAGGTGCTCGCGAAGGAGATGGACATGCCCGTGATCGCGTTGTCGCAGCTGTCCCGTGCCGTGGAGATGCGCGGAAAGAAGCGCCCGATGCTCTCCGACCTGCGCGAGTCCGGCTCCATCGAGCAGGACGCCGACATCGTCATGTTCATCGACCGAAGCATGGACGAGACGGAGGCGGAAAGCGAGGACCGCCCTGATCTGGGCACGGCGCAGCTCATCGTGGCGAAGCACCGAAACGGTCCTACCCGCGATATCGACTTGGCGTTCAACCCGGAGTACACGCGCTTCATGGATTTCATCGACGATTCGCGCGCAGGCGGCTTCTAGCCGGCCCGCGCGGGCCGCGTACGCGCTACACTGGTGCCCATGCGAAAGCGAATCACATTCATCCATGCGGCCGACCTGCATCTCGGCGCACCGTTCCGCGGCCTGAGGGCGCTCTCGGAAACGTGGGCGAACCGCCTGCTCACGGCTATCCCCGAAGCATACGATCGCGTGGTGGACGCCGCGCTGGCCCGCAAGGTCGACTTCGTGGTCATCGCAGGCGATATCTTCGACAGCGCACGCGCGTCTTACGGCGATTACCTGCACTTCTTCGAGGGTCTGCGCCGTCTGGACAAGGTCGGCATCCCCGTGTACCTGTGCACCGGCAACCATGACCCCTTCACTTCATGGAGCCGCGACTTCTTCGCGTTCCCGCCGAACACCCTCATGCTGCCGGCCGACAAGCCCGGTTTCGCGGCCTATCGGCGCGACGGCGAGACGCTGGCCCTTATCGGCGGGCGCGGCTACTACAACCAGACGTGGCCGTCCGACGAGGATATCGCTGCCGGCGTGACGCGTGCAGCGGCCGAGCAGGCGCTGGCCGATGCCGTGCCCGACGTCGCGCACGCGCCCTTCGCCGTGGGCGTGCTGCACACGGGATTGGACCTCGATCCAGTGAAGGCGCCCACGAGCCCCGCCGCTCTCCTGCGGTCGGGCATGGACTACTGGGCGCTCGGCCATATACATATGAAGTACGCCCACCCCTCGTTCGACGACCCGCGCCTCGTGTTCGCGGGCTGCATCCAGGGCCGCGATATCAAGGAGACGGGCGAGCGCGGCTGCTTTGCCGTGACGTTGGAGGAAGGCGCGAGCCCCGCGCTCGAGTTCGTTCCCACGGCCAGCGTGGTATGGCAGCGCATGGACGTGGACGTGGCCGATTGCGCGAACGTGGCCGAGGTCACCGACAAGATCATGCGGGAGCTGTTCCGCGTGAACGGCAAGGCCCATTGCGAGGAGATGTGCGTGCGCATCACGCTCACGGGCACCACGCCGCTGCACGCGGTGTTCGCGCGCCCCGGAGTGCTGGAAGACCTGCGCAAGCACATCAACGACGGCTACCCGTCGTTTTTCTGCGACGCGCTCGTCGATGCCACGCTACGTCCGTACGACAAGGAGGCGCTGCGCCGGGAAGGCCTGTTCCCAGCCGTGTTCCTGCAGGTGGCCGACGCCCTGCGCGCCGACCGCGAGGACGAGATAGCCTATATCCAGGAAGAGTTCCTGCTCAAGAACATCCAGCTGCCCAGCGCCTACACGCGCCGTATCGACGATTTGGCGGCCGACGCCGAGGACCTGGTGCTCGACCTGCTGAGCCGGGGTGACGAATGACGGCCGAGCACGGTGGCGCGCCGTACCTCAAGCGCATGAAGATCACGAGCTTCGGCGCCTTCGCCAACAAGGTGGTGGGCCCGTTCACCCCGCACCTCAACGTGGTGTTCGGCGAGAACGAGGCCGGCAAGTCCACGCTGGCCTCGTTCGCAGGCGGCGTGCTGTTCGGGTGGGAGGAGGCCCGAGGCGTCCGCAATACCTATAAGCCGCGCAACGCCGACCGCGCCGGCTCGCTGTTCTTCGCCCCGCGCCCGGAAGAGGGGGACTCTCTTCAGGGCGAGAATGCTGACGCCTCCGCGGCCGCCTCGGCATCCGAACCCGGGGTGCTCGCATCCGGGTCTGTCTCCGAGTCCGAAAACGAGCTCGTGCTCTCGCGCGTGCGCAACGCCGACGGCCTGCAAGGTCCGGTCGAGCTGGTGGACGACATCGACCGCGAGACGTTCCAGACCATGTTCTCGCTCACGGCCGACGAGCTGCGCAGCCTGCGCAACACCACCGATATGACCGCGAAGCTGCTCACGGCAGGATCCGGCACGGGCGCGAGCCCCGCCCACGCGCTCGCCGAGGTGCAGGACCGCCTGGCCGAATACACCTCGAAGGCCGCCGGCATCGAGCATTCCATCGCGCGCCTGACCGCCGAGCAGGACGACCTGCGCGCCCAGATGGCCGCCGCCGCGGACGAAACGGAGCGCTACAAGGCCCAGGACAAGGAGTTCCACGAGCTGGCGCCGCAGCGTGCGCAGCTGTTGGCGCGCCTGGACGCGCTCAACGCATCCATCGAGGAGCTTGCCGCGCAGCGCGCCAGCCTGGAGAAGCTGGACGCCCAGCGCGACCAGCTGCGCCGTCAGCGCGACAGCCTGCGCGAGGACGAGGCCGCCTTGGCCGCCGAGCACCGTGTGCGCGAGCAGACCTCGGATCCGGCGCTCGTGGCCCTGGGCGCCGCCGACGAGCGCGCCCTGCGCGACCGCATCGACGCGCTGGCCGAGGAGCAGGCAAAATGCGCGCACAGTGTGGACCTGGCCAAGGAGAACTGCTCAACGTCTACCGCCGCCTACGAGGCGCTGCTCGAAACCGAGGACGTGCATCAGGTGCACGAGGGGCGCCGGCGCCAGCGCAGCGTGCAGGTGGGACTGTCCATCGCGCTGCCCCTTGTGTTCGTGGCGGCCGGCGTGCCGCTGTTCATGCACGGCCGCGAGATCACCAGCCTGTCGTTCACCGCGCTCGGCATAGGCCTGGTGGTGTTTTCCCTCATGCTGGCCGCCGCTGCGCTGGTCATGCTGTTCCGACCCGACAAGGCCGCCGAGGCGCTGGAGGTCCGCAAGCAGGATGCCCAGTGGGTCATGCTGCAGGACAAGAAGAAGCTCGAGGCATGCTTGTCGGCGCAGGAGCAGCTGGCAGCACGCATCCGGTCCCAGCTGGACGCTGTCGGCCTCTCGGCTGCGCAGGGTTCTCTTCGCAGCGCCCGCTCGCTTCTGGCCGAGGCGAAGGACGCCCGCGCCGAGACGGGCCTGTTCCAACAGCGCCAGCAGGCGCTGGCCTCGCGCCTGTCCTCCGTGGAGGACAACCTCGCCGATGTCGAGCGCCAACGCGCCCGGGCCGTCGAGCGCGCAGGCCTGCGCGACGGCGCCTCTGTAGAGGACGTGGATGCCGCCATCGAACAGCGCACCAGGCAGCGCGTCGGCCTATTGGAGACCAGCGAGAGCCTGAACCGTCGCTACGGCGAGCTGAAACAGGAGCTCTCCCAGGCCAAGCACGCGCACCGATTCGACGAGCTGAAACTGCGCTACCAGCAGGTGCGCACGCGCCAAGACGAGAGCGCCCAGGACTACGCGCGCCTGCTCTTGGCGAAGCGCATGCTGGAGGCCGCCATCGCCGCATGGGAATCCAAGAGCCAGCCCGAGGTGTACCGCCAGGCCAGCCGCCTTCTCTCGCTCATGACCGACGGGCGCTGGGTCAAGGTGGTCATGACGCCCGAGGGCAGGCTGCAGGTGATGGATGCGGTGAAGACGGAGCGCGAGCCCGTTCACCTGTCGCTGGGCACGTGCCAGCAGCTCTACCTGGCACTGCGCATCGCGCTGCTCATGACGGCCGACAACGTGGGCCGCTCCGTGCCCATCTTGGCCGACGACATCTTGGTGAACTTCGATGCTCGCCGCCGCATCGGCGCCGCCCTTGCGCTTGCGGAACTGTCCCGCACGCGCCAGGTGATTCTGTTCACCTGCCATGAAGAAATAGTAGAGTCCATGCGCTCGGTCGATCCGGCGCTGAACGTTGTGGAACTGTAATATAATCATGAATCTGCGGATAGGTTGACGGCCCGGCGCGCAGGCGCGGGCGCGAAAGGATGCGAACCATATGCCCAGCACGGTACTCGTCGGCGCCCAGTGGGGAGACGAAGGCAAAGGCAAGATAACCGACCTGATCGCGCGCGAATACGATTTCGTCGTGCGCTACCAAGGCGGCAACAACGCCGGCCACACGGTCATCCACGGCGACAAGAAGCTCGCGCTGCACCTCATGCCCTCCGGCGTCATGTACGATCACGCGGTGCCGGTCATCGGCAACGGCGTGGTGGTGGACCCCGGCGTGCTCATCAAGGAGATGGCCATGCTTGAGGCCGAGGGAATCTCCTGCAAAAACCTCAAGATCAGCTGCGATGCGCACGTTATCATGCCCTACCACAAGGACTTCGACGGCGCGGACGAGAAGCGCCTGGGCGAGAACAAGATCGGCACCACCAAGCGCGGCATCGGCCCGTGCTACCAGGACAAGGCCGCCCGCAAGGGCATCCGCATCCAGGACCTGCTGGACGAGAAGATATTCCGCCTGAAGCTGGAGACGGCGCTGGCGCAGAAGAACCCCGTGCTGCAGAAGATCTACGGCCTGCACACCTACACGGTCGACGAGATCTGCGAGGAGTACCTGCCCTACGCGCGCATCCTCAAGCCCTACATGGCCGAGACGGCCCAGCTGCTGAACGAGGGCCTGCGCGCCGGCAAGTCGATACTCTTCGAGGGCGCGCAGGGCACGCTCTTGGACATCGACCACGGCACGTACCCCTACGTCACCAGCTCGTCGTGCTGCGCCGGCGGCGCGGCCACGGGTTCGGGCGTGGGGCCCACGGCCATCGAGCGCGTGCTGGGCATCCAGAAGGCCTACATCACGCGCGTGGGCGAGGGCCCGTTCCCCACGGAGCAGCGCTTCCCCGAGGACGGGGGCGTTGGCGAGGAGGCCGAGGTCGGTGAGACGCTGTGCGCGGTGGGCCACGAGTTCGGCGTGACCACGGGGCGCAAGCGCCGCTGCGGCTGGTTCGACGCGGTCATCGCGCGCTACGCGGCCGAGGTCAACGGCCTCACTGACGTGGCGCTCACGAAGCTGGACGTGCTGTCGGCCTTCGACACCATCAAAGTGTGCACGGCCTACGAGTGCGAGGGCAAGGTGTACGACTACTTCCCCATGCAGCAGAGCGTGCTGTTCCACGCGAAGCCCGTGTACGAGGAGCTGCCCGGTTGGAAGGGCGTCGACATCACCGAATGCCGCACCTTCGAGGAGCTGCCCGAGAACGCGCAGCGCTACGTGGAGTACCTGGAGAAGATCACCGGCGTGCCCGTCAGCATCATCGCCGTGGGTCCCGATCGCGACCAGACGATCATGAGAGGGTGGGATCGCTAATGAACATCTTGGTGTTGGGCGGCGGCGGCCGCGAGCATGCTATCGCGTGGTCGCTTGCGAAGTCCCCGCGCACGGACAAGCTCTACGTGGCCCCCGGCAACGGCGGCACGGCCGATATCGCCCGCAACGTGGGCGACCTGGCCGTCGAGGACGGCCGCGCGGTGCTCGCGTTCGTGGAGGAGCACGACGTGGAGCTCGTGGTCATCGGCCCCGAGGCGCCGCTCGTTGCGGGCGTGGCCGACGAGCTGCGCGAGGCCGGCATCGCCGTGTTCGGCCCCGATGCCCAGGGCGCCCAGCTCGAGGGCAGCAAGACGTTCAGCAAGCGCTTCATGGACGCCCACGGCATACCCACCGCGCGTTACGGCAGCTTCGACGATCTTGAGGAAGCGCTGGGCTACCTGTCCGCGCTGGAAGCCCCGGTTGTGGTGAAGGCCGACGGCCTGGCGGCGGGCAAGGGCGTCATCGTAGCCGAGGACAAGGAGACGGCGGAAGAGGCCGTGCGCTCCTGCTTCGACGGCGCGTTCGGCCAGGCCGGCTCTACCGTGGTCATCGAGGAGTGCCTCACCGGCCCCGAATGCTCGCTGCTCGCGTTCGTGTCGGGCGGCAAGGCCCATTGCATGGCCACGGCCCAGGACCACAAGCGCGCCTTCGACGGCGACCGCGGCCCGAACACGGGCGGCATGGGCGTGTACTCGCCCGTGCCCATCGTGACGGCCGACGAGCTGGCCGCTATGCACGAGATCATGGAGAAGTCCGCCGCTGCCACGGCCACCGACTTCGCCTGCGACTACCGCGGCGTGCTGTACGGCGGCTTCATGCTCACGCCCGAGGGCCCGAAGGTGCTGGAGTTCAACGCGCGCTTCGGCGACCCCGAGACGCAGGTGGTGCTGCCGCGCCTGGAGGCCGACCTCGTGGACATCGTGCTGGCCGTGGCCGAAGGCCGGCCCGACGACATCGAGCTGCGCTGGAGCGAGCAGTGGGCCGTGTGCGTGGTGCTGGCCAGCGAGGGCTATCCCGGTGCCTACGAGAAGGGCAAGGTCATCCTCGGCATCGAGGAGGCCGAGGAGATAGAGGGCGTGACGGTGTTCCATGCCGGCACGGCGCGCAACGCCGACGGCGAGCTGGTCACGGCCGGCGGCCGCGTGCTCAACGTGGTGGCCTTGGGCGACTCGTTCGACGACGCCCGGGAGAAGGCCTACGAGGCCTGCAGTCTCATCAACTTCGAGGGCAAGCAGTACCGCACCGACATCGGCAAGAAGGCCGCCGCCGGTCGCGAGGCTTGGAACTAACCGCTCCGGGCATGCCCCGAGGCGTCCCGCAGGGGCGCGTTTCGGGGCATGCCCGCGCGTTTTCGCAGTAAACGAGAAGAGGTCTTCGCATTGCTATCTGAACGCATGCTCACGGCGGTCGTCCGCCAGTGCACGAAAAGCTACCTGAAGCTCCGGCCCACCGATGACGTGCGGGTTCCCGCGCCGAAGCCGGGGCAGAAGTACATGCTGTACATGCACGTGCCGTTCTGCGAGCGGCTGTGCCCGTACTGCTCGTTCAACCGCTTTCCGTTCGCGGAGGATCGCGCGCGGCCGTACTTCGCCAGCATGCGCAAAGAGATGATGATGCTGAAAGAGCTGGGCTACGATTTCGAGAGCCTGTACGTGGGCGGCGGCACGCCCACCATCATGATCGACGAGCTGTGCGACACCATCGATCTGGCGAAGGAGACGTTCTCCATCAAGGAGGTTTCCAGCGAGACGAACCCGAACCACCTGATACCGGCGTACCTGGACAAGCTGCAGGGCCGCGTGCAGCGCTTGAGCGTGGGTGTGCAGAGCTTCGACGACGGCCTGCTCAAGCAGATGGACCGCTACGACAAGTACGGCAGCGGCGCCGAGATACTCGCGCGCATCGGCGAGGCCAGCCCGTACTTCACCTCGCTCAACGTGGATATGATCTTCAACTTCCCCGCGCAGACCGAGGATATCCTCATCAACGACATCGAGCGCGTGGTGGAAAGCGGCACGAGCCAGACGACGTTCTACCCGCTTATGGCCAGTCCCAGCGTCGCACGCCAGCTCGCCCGCACCGTGGGGCGCGTGGACTACGCCCGCGAGCGCACGTACTACGAGATCATCAGCGAACTCTTGGCCGGCGGCTCCGACCCGCTGTTCGAGCACGGCAGCGCCTGGACGTTCAACAAGCGCGGAACCGGCGTGGCCGGCGAGGACGCTATGATCGACGAGTACGTGGTGGACTACGAGGAATACCCCGCCATCGGAAGCGGCGGCATCACGTACCTGGGCGACAACCTGTTCGTGAACACGTTCTCCGTGAACGACTACAACGCCGCCATCGCGCAGGGTCGTATGTCGCTCATGGGCAAGACCACCTTCAGCAAGCATGACCGCATGCGCTACCGATTCATGATGCAGCTGTTCGGCCTGCGCCTGGACAAGCGCCAGTTCCGAAAGGACTTCGGCTGCACCGTGGAGGCCGGCCTGCCTGTGGAGATGGCCTTCATGAAAGCATCCGGAGCCTTCGACCGCGACACGTCCGACGAGCTCACCCTCACCCCGAAGGGCCGCTACCTCATGGTGGTCATGATGCGTCAGTTCTTCATCGGCGTGAACAACCTCCGCGACCAAGCACGAGCCGCCTTGGTGGGCGAGGAGAGGGAGCTGATTTTTGGGTAGCGAGGCGGTCCAGACGCCGGCGTGTAATTCAGGCTTCAAACTACGGTTTAGTTAACCCCCCGTGTGCAAAATGTTAAGATGTACTTTCAGTACGTCTATGCTCGGCATGCCAAGCGGCGAGAACGAGGGAGCTGAAAGATGACCGGTAGCAAGAAGCATAGCGAGGGCTTCACTCTCGCAGAGCTCCTGCTCTCCATCGCCATTATTCTGGTGCTCGCCGCCATTGCCATTCCTTCTATTGTCAACGCGCAGAACAACATGCGCATGGTGGAGCTGAACAACGCCGCCGAGTCCATTGCCAACGCCGCCCAAACCCAGATGACCGCCAAGAAGGTCGCCGGAACGTGGCTGGATCTCGTGGAGAAGACGGGAACCGATGGCAAGAAAACGGACGTGTACCCGAAAGCGGTGGACTTGCCCGGCGGATTCTCCCCCGACGATGTTTACTACATGACGGCTTCCCAAGTTCGGCAAAGCGGTGTTCTTACCAACCTGTCCATAGATGACGCCGTGCTCAACGGCGACTATATCATCGAATTCACGAAATCGACCGCAAATGTGGTGAGCGTGTTCTACACCGACGGCAAATCCGGCTTCTTCGGCACGGCCCCGCAGGGCGGCAACGACGCCGCGAAGGCCTACTACCAGGCCTCCGGCTCCCGCGAGCAAGACGCCCGCAAGTCGGCGACTCCTATGATAGGGTACTACCAAGGCACCCCTGCCTCCGCCACGAACGCAGTTGCCCTGGAGAGCCCGGTGATCTGGGTGGATGAGCTCGGTCGGCTATGCATTCAAAACCCCAACATAACCAATAACAGTAAGGTGCCTACGACAATGGACGTGTCCATTTCGATAAAAGGCGAAGAGAACTCTGCGACCATCGTGCTTTCAGGGCTCGACGCAAAGGGGGGTGGCTACGCTGTCTCTTCAGGCGACCTTTCCGATTCGTATTCGAACTCGGTGAAAGAAACGCAAATATACGATGTGATATCCCGTGACATGGTCGATAACAATGTGTTCAGGATCGACCTGAATGATCTGAAACGTGTTCTGGAAAGTTCCGTCACAGATCAAGGCAAGGCTTTGGCGATAGTTGTCCAGAAGCTCGCTTCGTCAAGCGCAAATCTCCATGTTTTGGCTGCTGTCTCATCGTCTGATCCGGCTATGCCTTCGATTTCCGCCACAGCCGAGGCGTATATGGAATGGCCGGAGAAAATTGCAACACTGACCGTTTTGGTAACCAATCCTGCACTCGATGCGCAAATAGTTGAGGGCGGCAAAAAACGGTCTTCGGCCAGCCATATATCTGGAACCTATGAAGATCCCCAGACTAAGTTGATAACCGATTCAGGAGATGCGCCCGTCACGGATCTCTCCATGAAAGACCAGCAAGCCATTTTCAATCTGGATGATGCAGGAATCGAGACGAATTCGATTCTAAAAGCAGAAAATGTCGAATCTTCGCGGCAGTCGTATTCAGGCGGCTGGGTCAAGCTTGCCGACGCGATATCCCAAACGAGCAAAGACGTGAATGTCTATGCCCAAGTGACCGCCGGCACTTACACTTCGGATCCGGGCAGCGAGATAAACGTGTCGAAGATGGTCAATCCTGGAAACGGATCGTTGCTTTGGCAAGGCGGCGGATCGTTCTCTCCGTCGGGCAAAGCTCATGCGTACCAGATCTACGAGATTTGGATCAACGGCGAACGAGCTGGATATATAAATCAAGGCGTATGGACGTGGGAAGAATCCGAACTCGGAGACTGTTTTTCTCAATGCGTTGATCCGATAACCGCCGATTCTACCGAAGTGAAGATAAACCTTAGTCGACTGTACGACCGTGTACCGCGAGATTTCGATGGCTACGAAGTGTATGTGCGGACTACCCCCAAAGCCAGCGAGGTCAAGCAGTATTTCGTTGACAACATGGATCGTATCAAAGACTACTTTACCGGAAAGCAGCGAACGACGGGCATGCGCGGAGTAAATCTCGGTGCCCCCGTTCGCCAGCCATTCGAAAACGAGTTCGGTGCCTCGTCCACGGTGGCGTTGTTCAATATAACTTCGGCGTCGCCAACGGATAAGTACAATTCCGAAAGTGTGAAAAACGACGGTAAGTCTTTCTTCGCTTCAGATGATGTTCGCGTTTACTATTCGGCAACGTCGGCGTTGGCGTGGAAAGGCAATTCAAGCAACGCGAGCGTTTATACGGAAGTGCCGAGTGCTCAGCTGTGGGGTTTTAAGAAGGAAGACCAGTTCCAAAACGTTCTTCCCGACGCTTACGTAGAACAACCGAGGAGCTCAAACGAACCGTATGCGCTCACCAGCACCACATCAGCGGATTTCGAGCTGTCGACGCAGCGCGACGGCTTGTTCTATCGCGTGCTTGAATACTGTGACGACAAGGGAAAACGCTTAGACGGCAGCGAATTGCAGTATGTTCCTTATACTGTCCAAAAGATGGCGGAGTATGCGACAATAGCCGATGCGCCTCAAAAGGAAGGCTGTCTTTCAAGTTGGAAAACCCCGAATGCCAGCACTTGGCCGGCCGAGGGAGCGATCATTGTCGAACCGAAGCAACTGGTAGCCTCATATGGCTCTTTTCTTAAGTATGGACATGTAAAGCTAACGGTGAATTATAGTGAGATACCCAAAGTAGCAGGACTTATGTATTTGGAGTTCGGCGAAGACGGTAAAGTTGGTTATTACGGATGTCTGAGCTCCCAAACGCAGCCGATAGCGAATTTGTTGGATGAAATTAATGAAAATGGCGTTCAAGAAACCATAAGTTCTTGGGGCTACTATGCTGTGGTCCCTGTCGAAGAAGGCGATAGCGAGAAGGCGCCTTCGTTTGTCGGCACGAATAACAGATTGGCATCGCTCGATAGTAAGAGCCATATCAAGTTTTCCATCGACGGAGCCGAGTATCGGGCATACAAGATCACAAGCAAGGGAGACGGTCTTAAGGCAAAGAGCGTGGCGATAGAACTCAAATACAACGGAATCGACTCTCTTTACTACCTCAACTTCAACTTTGCGTGCGCAGTTGAAAACAACTCGAGCAAAGCTGGCTCTTGGGGTGAGACCGAAGGGGCTGCATGGATCGTGCGGCATGCCGATCAGTTTCCGGGGTGCTTGTCCACGGGCTATGCGACGCCAGTGGTGAAGACATATAGTGCCGACTGCTTCAAACAGACGCATGATTTGGATATGGTGCAACGAACAGGTACGGGCAGGAACTTCAAAGATGTATCGTTCTCGGGAGTCTATGACGGCCTTGGCTACAAAATACGCAACGCACATGTTAATGCTACGGGTGCTTTCCGATCCAATACGGTGAGTCCCCGCGGAGCCTCGTTCCTTTTTCCAGAGGTAATCGGAACGGACGACAAGCGCGCTTGTTTAAAAAACATCCATTTAGTTGAAGACACGAGTCAGCTTGATGCGGGGAAGTACGTATGGGACTGGTCATACGATGATGGCAACACGCACGACGATTCCCAGACGTATATCGGTTTGGTTGCTGGTACGATTCGCAAGTGTGATGTCGAAGGTTGCTCCGTGTCGGGCTACTCTTCTAACAAGTCCCCCTCTGCGTTTATAGAAATAGAGCACAAGGGCTCAAACGTCTATGGCTGGGGGATTTTGATCGGCTGGGCATCCGACTCTAATATCAAGGGCATGATAAACCCCAAGAATCCAGAAATCGTAACACCGACATACGTGGAAGGAATCACGTTTACCACGACATCCAGGTCTTCCTCATGGAGCTCCGACATCAGTATAGGTGCACTTCTAGGAAAAGCCGAGCAAAATGTCAATCTCAGCGACTGCTCGACAAGCAATGTCTCTGTAGGGACAAGCCTCTTGGCCAAGAATAGAACCGCTTTCGTCGGAGGGTTGGTGGGAAATTATGAAAATTCGCTGACGTTGGTTGGCTGCTCGGCTAAAGAAGTGAGTCTTTTGGTTGATCCTGGACAGGCAAACGGAAGTAACAAGCTTATCGTTGGAGGATTGGTCGGCAAAGGTATAGCCTTTGACTCTGGCAGTAAAAATAACTTCGTAGGCGTAGTTTTGAAAAGAGAGGGCCTGTCGGATTTCCAAGTTGTCGACCAAGGCGTCGTAGTGCAGCCGGAAGCGAAACCCGAATCGCCCTCGGAGCCTGGATCCGAACCTGTTGATGATGCTTTCGGTGTCGATTCTGATCTGTCTCAAAAAAGCGAGCATGATACGCCTTCGACCGAAAACGGGCGGAAGGAAGAGGTAGATCCTGTTCAAGACAAATCTGCCGATTCTCCGCAGCAGTCCGCTGAACAGCATCCAGAAGGTTCAGACGAGGTCATGCGATCATGAAGAGCAATACTCTTCAAGCGAAGTTTCGCGACACCGCCGGCGCCTCCATCGTCATCGCGTTGGTATTCTTCCTTATTTGCGCCATCATCGGGTCGGTGGTGCTCACGGCGGCGTCGGTGCAGGCGAAGGCTGTGCAGACGCACAGGGAATTGCAGCAGGCGGAGTACACAGTTGGCTCAGCAGCGCAAACCATTGGCTATGACATGGATATGGATGAATTGACCATTGTTTCTAGTCCTGACGGCGACACCGTGCAGGGTGCCCAATACAGTGTGTTCGGTCGAGAATTTTGGAAAACCTACGGTAGCAGCATTTTGGAAAGGCGGGCTGTAAAAGAGTCCTTTGGCTCGGGAGAAAGACTTGTTATCAAGCAAGGAAACTCGACGGTATATGGCAAATTGCTTGTAGATTCCGATCTCAACATAACAATAGACCTGTCATTGGATGAGAGCTTTGCTCCAGCCTCGCCTTACAACATGACGGTATACCTGCAATGTATCCCAACCTACAATGCCTCGGGAAAACTTGTATCGTTTTCTTATGAGCGCGCTGCTATTACGAAGACCAATGACGGTGATAGGATATGAGAAAGTATCTGGCCTCACTTAGTTCGAAGATTGCTTCTAAAGAAGCCGATACCTTAGTAGAGGCTTTGGCAGCGCTGCTTATAGCGGCACTCGGTGCCACGTTACTCGCAACGATGGTTATGGTCTCGACAAATGTGTCTGTGACGAGTAGGCAGTCACTCTCGAATTTGTACAAGGCCGAAGCGGGTATGGCCGAAAGCGGTGTCAGTGGAGCCGATTTCTCATTCGGTAAAATTAACATTCAAGTAAAGGTTTGGACATATCAGGCGAAAGACGACAGCGGCCAAGTGGTATTCGAACGGTATCAAAATATAAGCGCTCGGCCTGAGAACGCGCAGCAATGATTAAAGTGACTCGATATCGCAAAAGAACTCTTGTTGCTTTGACACATTGCTTGCGCGATCAGCGGGGTTTCATGCTGGCCGAGCAGTTGGTCAGCATTATATTCATTGGACTGCTGTGCATTGTGATATCCGCTGGAATGGGTGCTGCTATGAGCGCATACGGCAGCATCACGAGGCAAACTGTCGCTGACAATCTGCTAGCGCGCGCGGTTGAAACAGTGAGCGATGAGATGGCCTACGCTCGTTCGGTCGAAGGAAGTGGAGAGTTTCCCGCTTATGTGAGCGCAGGCTATCGCGAAACAGTGCAGTTTTACGATCCTGACGCTGGCTTTTCGCCCAACGGCATTATGCTGGCAACCAGCACTGCTTCAGTAACGCTTGTGCCCTCTCAGGATGGGCTCATTCCTGTTTTGGATAGCGTCATCTATGATGAGACAGCCAACGCTTGGACGTTTGATGTGAGCATTCGTGAAGGAGAGAGCCTTCCGCCCTTGGCGGAAGCATCGCTCTCCGTGAAAAGAATAGGATCGTAGCAATGGCATACAAGCGCTTGGGAGACGTGTTGACCGATGCGGGGCTCATCACCGATGAGCAGCTGGGGCATGCGCTCGCGCAGCAGAAGGAGTCGAAGCGGCGCCTGGGCGACGAGCTCATCGCCGAGGGCGTCATCACGGAGGTGGAGCTCATCGAGGCGCTGCAGATGCAGCTGGGCATCGAGTTCGTGGACCTTTCCGCCATCGACCTCGACCCCGAGATGAGCCGCGTGGTGTCGAAGAACGTCGCCCGGCAGTACAACGTGGTGCCTGTGCGCACCACGCCCGAGGACGTGTACCTGGCCATGAGCGACCCGCTGAACTTCATGGCCATCGAGGCGGTGAAGAATGCCACCCGCAAGCGCGTCGTGCCCATGGTGGCCACGAACGACTCGGTCATGCGCGCTATCATGACGCTGTACGGCAACGAGGGCGCCGCCCGCGCCATCGAGGAGATGAAGCGCGACGCCCGCGCCGCCGGCACCGACGACGGGGGCAACTTCCAAACCTCCACGCTGGGCGACGACGCCGACGCGCAGTCCGCCCCCACGGTGCGCCTGGTGAACAGCATCATCGAGCGAGCCGCAACCGAGCGCGCGTCCGACATCCACCTGGAGCCGCGCGAGGCCGACCTGCATGTGCGCATGCGCATTGACGGCGTGCTGCGCACCATCCTCACCGTGCCGAAGGAGCTGCAGGCTTCCGTCATCTCGCGTTTGAAGATCATGGGCGGCATGAACACATCCGAGCGCCGTGTCCCCCAGGACGGCCGCGCGAACATCCGCCTGAAGAAGCAGGACATCGACCTGCGCATCAACACGCTGCCCACCATCCACGGCGAGACGGTGGTCATCCGCCTGCTGGATAAGAACGAGTCGCTCTTCGACCCCAAGGGCATCGGCTTGGCGGGCTCGAACCTGGAGAAGTACAACCGCCTCATCCATGCTAACAACGGCATGGTGCTCATCGTGGGTCCCACCGGCTCGGGCAAGAGCTCCACCATGTACACCATGATCCGCGAGCTGAACGACGACTCGGTGAACCTGGTGACGCTGGAAGACCCGGTGGAGTACAACATCGACGGCGCGAACCAGGTGCAGATCAACGAGAAGACGGGCATGACGTTCGCCAGCGGCCTGCGCGCCATCTTGCGCCAAGACCCTGACATCGTGGCGGTGGGCGAGATCCGCGACGGCGAGACGGCCGAGATTGCCATGCGCGCCGCCATCACCGGCCACCTGGTGCTCTCCACCGTGCACACGTTCGACGCTGCCAGTACCATCGACCGCCTTGTCGACATCGGCGTGGAGCCGTACCTCATAGCCAGCGGCGTGCGCGGCATCATCTCCCAGCGCCTCGTGCGCCTGGTGTGCCCGCACTGCCGCGAGGAGTACGCGCCGGACCCGGAGGAGCTGGAGACGCTGGGCATGCGCTACGACCCTGCGGTGAAGTTCTTCCGCGGCACAGGCTGCCCCATGTGCTTCGGCACCGGATACCGCGGGCGCACCGGGGTGTTCGAGATACTCGTGCTCGACCGCGCGCTGCGCGCCCGCATCACGGGCGGCGCCACGCGCGAGGAGCTGCAGACCGCCATCGAGCAGTCGGGTTCGTACCGCACCATGGCCGACAGCTGCCGCGAGCTCGTGCTGAACGGCGTGACCACGGTGGAAGAGGCCCGTAAGACCATCACGGCGCTGGAATAGAAAGGCGCGACCATGAACATCGAACAACTCATCAACCATGCGCACGAGGCGAACGCTTCCGACGTGCATCTGGTGTGCGGCCTGCCGGTGAAGTTCCGCGTGAATGGCCACTTGGTGGATGCGGGCGTGGACGGCGACGCGCCGCTCACGCACGAGGCGTGCGAGCGCTTGGCGCGCGAGCTGGCCGGGCAGGATTACGCCTGCATAGAACGTGCGGGCGAGCTCGACCGGGCCGACACCATCGCCGGCGTGCGCGTGCGCGTGAACCTGTTCCGCCAGCAGGGGCACGTGAGCGCCGCCCTGCGCCTGTTGTCAGACGTCATCCCGCCGCTCGAGACGCTGGGCCTGCCCCCGGCGGTCATGGACTTCCCGAAGATCCAGCGCGGCATCGTGGTGGTGACGGGCGAGACGGGCAGCGGCAAGTCCACGACGCTCGCGGCGCTCATCGACGCCATCAACCACACGCGCGCCGAGAATATCATCACCATGGAAGACCCTATCGAGTATATCTACACGCCCGACCGCTCCATCATCTCCCAGCGCGAGATAGGACAGGACACGGCCAGCTACCACGACGCCCTGCGCGCCGTGCTGCGCGAGGACCCCGATATCATCCTCATCGGCGAGATGCGCGACCTGGACACTATCCAGACGGCACTCACCGCCGCCGAGACGGGCCACTTCGTGCTGGCCACGTTGCACACGAAGTCGGCGGCCGATTCCATCGACCGCATGGTGGACGTGTTCCCCGAGGGTTTGCAGCGCCAGATACGCATGCAGATATCCACCACGCTCGTGGCGGTGCTGTCCCAGCAGCTGCTGCCGAGCCGCGACGGGAGCGGCCGTGCGCTGGCGTGCGAGCTGATGATGGTGACGCCCGCCATCCGCAACCTTATCCGCGAGGGGAAGACGCCGCAGATCCAGAGCTCGCTGGCCACCTCGGCCGCCGCGGGCAGCGTCACCATGGACAACGCGCTGCTGAACCTGTACCGGGCCCGCGCCATAGACGCCCAGACGGCGCTCGAAGCCGCCCACGATGTCGATTACGTGAGAAAGAACGTCCGCTGATGCCCACCTTCACCTACACCGGCCTTTCCGTCACCGGCGACAAAGTCAGCGGCGTCGTGGAGGCCTACGACGAGATTGAGGCCATGGAGCAGGCGCGCGACCTGTGCCGCATCGTGCAGAGCGTGAAACAGGTGCGCGAGGGCAAGAACATCCTGACCACGGACATAACGAAGCCGCGCGCGAAGCCGAAGCAGCTGGCCATCATGTGCTCGCAGTTCGCCATCATCCTGCAGGCGGGGCTCTCCATCGCCCGCGCCGTGTCGCTGGTGGCCGACCAGACCACCGACAAGTACCTGCACCGCGTGCTGGCCGAGGTGGCCACCGACGTGGCGAGCGGCCACGGCCTGGCCGACAGCTTCGAGAACAAGGGGCCCGAGCTGCCGCGCGTGTTCGTGGAGACCGTGCGTGCCGGCGAGGAGAGCGGCCATTTGCCGGAAAGCTTCGAGCGGCTGCACAAGTACTACGACAAGCGCGCGAAGGTGGGGGCGAAGGTGGCCAGCGCGCTCACGTACCCGATATTCGTGCTCATCATCGCCGTGGTCGTGGTGGCCGTGATGATGGTGATGGTGATTCCCGCCATCGCGGGCATGGTATCGTCGCTGGGCACCGATATGCCGGCCATCACTCAATTTTTGATTGATGCCTCGAACTGGGTGTCGGCCAACTGGCTGATCGTGCTTATAGTGATAGTGCTGGCGGCGGTGGGAGCAAAACTGTCCAGCACGACCGAGGCTGGCAAGACCCTGCTGGCGAAAGCGAAGCTAAGGATGCCGGTGCTGGGCGTGGTGGGCGAGTTCTCCGGCGCCTCGCAGTTCGCGAACACCATGTCCACGCTCATTGCGGCGGGCTTGCCCATGACGCGCGCCGTGGCCGTGACGGGCCGTGTGCTGGGCAACTACGTGCTGTCGCGCGAGGTGGGACGCATGGAGGCGGGGCTTGAGGAAGGCCGCACGCTGGGAGAGTGCATGGAGCAGTGCCGGTATTTCCCGCGCACGCTCATAGAGATGTGCTCGGTAGGCGAGCAGACCGGCGAGCTGGAGGCGACGCTGGAGACGATGGGCGAGTTCTACGATAACGAGACGCAGCGCGTGACCGACCGCGCGCTCTCCCTTATGGAGCCGACGCTGCTCGTGCTCATGGCCGTGTTCGCCGGGTTCATCGTCATCGCGCTGTACCTGCCGCTTTTCACCATGTACGCGAACATGTAGGCTGTTATGCCACCGGGGATGTGTTAAATGGTGGTATGATCGTTCGATCATGAATGGGGGATTGTTCTTGGCGGCGAGAGGCTGCTGGGAGAGAGGAAACAACGGTGAAGGAAATGATTAAGAGGATAAGGGAAGAGAAGGGCGGCTTCACGCTCGCCGAGTTGCTGATCGTCGTGGCGATTATCCTGGTGCTGGTGGCCGTAGCCGTGCCGGTGTTTTCAGGGGCTATGGACAACGCCAACAAGTCCGTGTTTGAAGCAAACGTTCGTGCTGCGAGAATGGAAGCGGCGAATGATTATTTGTCAAACCATGCTTCCGATACGGGAGCGTTGTACCACGTTAGTCTTTATATGAAAGACGGTGATGGTCACAAAAAGGGCGATACCGTGATTTCGTATTCCGGCAAGGGCAGTGCTGCTGAAGACACTACTCCCGGTACTTGGAATGGCAACGACAGCCCAATTGTTTATAATGTGTATATCGCGCCGTCGGAAATTAAACCGACAGCTTAACTTTGTCCCTCCCGCTCAACATCTTCACTCCTAGTCAAGCGGCGATCCTCATCGGGGTCGCCGCTTTGCTCGGTGCGGTGTTCGGCAGCTTCGTGAACTGCCTTGCGTGGCGCCTCGTTCACGGCGAGAGCGTCCTTGCCGGGCGCAGCCACTGCACAAGCTGCGGGCATTCGCTCGGGGTGCTCGATCTCATCCCGGTCGTGTCGTGGCTCGCGCTGCGCGGGCGTTGCCGGCATTGCGGCGAGCGGGTGAGCCCGCGCTACGTGATAGTGGAGCTGCTGATGGCCGCCTTGTTCGTCGCGCTTCTCGTCGTGTACGGCGTAGGCGCGCCATGGCTCGCCTACGCTGCGCTCGCATGCATCCTCATGGGAGCCTCGCTCGTCGACCTCGACACGTACACCATTCCCAACGGCTTCGTGATCGCGGCAGCGGCCGTGTGGCTGCTCATGATGGCGGCGTCGCTCGCGGGCGCAATCGGCTTTCCGCTCGTTCCCGCAGCAATGCGTGAGCCCGCTGCGTTGGTGGCTGCCGACTCGCTCCTCGCCGGCGCTGCTCCCGAGGTCGTCTCCTCGGTTTTCGGCGTGGGCAGCCTGTTCGCCCCGCTGGTCGGGGCTGGCTGGCTGGCCGGCCTGCTCGACGGCCTGGCGGGCGGCCTTCTCGTGGGTGGCGGCATCCTGCTGTTCTCGCTCGTGTTCGACGCGGTGACGGGCAAGACGTCGCTCGGCGGCGGCGACGTGAAGCTGCTGTTCGCCGTGGGGCTGTTCCTCGGCGCGGCCCTGTCCCTGTTGAATCTGCTTGTCGCTTGCGTGCTGGGCCTCGTGTTCGCGGCTTTCCGCTTGCGCAGGGCCCCCTCGGCTCCGTGCGGCAAGGCCGTCAAGGACGTCGCGGGCGAAGGCAAGGGCGCCTCCCCGGAGAGCGTCCCGCCGCCGGTGGACAAGGCCATCCCCTTCGGACCGGCCATCGCGGCGGCCACCATGCTCACGCTGCTGGGAGGCCCGCTCGTCCTCACCTGGTACGTCGGGCTGTTTTAGGGCTGGCTGCGCGGCCTGTTCCGGCAACGGCGCGGGAATGGCAGGGGGGATGGTATAAACTGTCCTTGGAAGGGAAATGCGGGATCGAAAGGACTTCTCCGCATGGGTAAAACCTACACGGGCGTCGATATCGGCAATGCGAGCGTGAAGCTCGCGGTGTGCGATGACGACGTCATCAAGAACATCGTGGTGGAGGCGCTGCCGGAAGGGCTCATGGCCGAAGGCAGGCTCATCAGCTTCGACGCTATGGCCGACTTCATCAAGGGGCTCGTCAAGCGTACAGGCGGTATTGCAAAGGATGCGGCCCTCGCGCTCTCCTCGACGGATTGCCTTGTGCGACGGCTGTCCGTTCCGGCCATGACGGAAAAGGAGCTGGAACTGAACCTGCCCTACGAGTTCCGTGATTACATCGCCCAGGGCAAGGACCGCTACTACTACGATTACGCGGTGCTCGCCACGCACCTCGATCCCGAGGGCGTGCCGGAGGGCATGGACCTGCTGGCCGCCGCCACCACGAAGCAGACCGTGGACGACTACCTGGAGATGTTCCGTCGCGCCGGCATGCGCCTGCGCATAGCCACGCCGGCGGCTGCGGCGTTCCAGAACCTGGTGGGCGGGAACCCGCGCGCGTTGGCGAACTGCTGCGTCATCGACTTCGCGCACAGCGGTACCAAGCTGCACTTCTTCGCCGACGGTGCCTACGACGTCACGCGCGTCATCGACATCGGCGGGGCCGACATCGACCGCGCCATCGCCGCCGAGCGCGGCGTGGACGTCCATGTGGCGAACGGGTACAAGCTCTCCGACTACGACGGCGTGCAGCAGGGCGCGGCGGCCTTCGACGTCTACGAGTCCATCGCCGTGGAGATAGGGCGCGCCCTCAACTTCTACGGCTTCAACAACCCGGACACCAACGTGGAGATGGCGTACTGCTGCGGCGGAGGCTCGTCGCTGCAGCCGCTGGTGAACGTCGTGGCAAGCCATATCGATATAGACCTGCGGTCGATATCCGACATCATGCCCGAAGCGAGCGGCGACAACGATTTGCGCGCCCAATGCCCCGGCGCCGTGGGCGCGACCATGAAGGCCAGGTGAGAGTCGTGGTCGATCTCAACAGGGAAATATCGTTCGGTCCGTTCGGGCACAAGAAGGACGGCGCCGAGTCGCCGGAGCCAGGGGGCGCCCCTGGCTCCGGCCGCCGCGCTTCGCGCGGCGGCCGTGCCAAGGTCGTGTACCCCACGAAAACCACCATCAACCTTGTCAAGCAAGAGGCAACCCACGGCAGCATCGCAACGCAAGTGGGCCTGTTCGCCATCGCACTCGTTCTCATCGGCGTGTTCGCGAAGTTCGCGGTCATCGATCCGTTGGCAAGCGGCATGGACAGCTCGGCCGAGGTGGCCGCCGCCCAGGCGCAGCTCGACGAGCTCCAGGCCGCAAACGAGAACTACGCGGCCCTCAACGAGAAGTACGCGCGCTACGTGGTGACCGGCCTCACGGAGGAGGAATCGAACCTGGCGAACCGCAACGCCGTGCTCGACCTCATCCGTTCGAACCTCATGTCCGTGGGCTATCTGTCCTCGGTCAAGGTGGTGGGCAACACCGTGATGGCGACGTGTCTCGGGGCTGATCTGACCGAGGTCTCGCGCCTGGTGGAGCGCCTTGAGGCGGATAGCCGCGTCTCGCACGTTACCGTGTCCACGGCCCAGGGAAAGGACAACGCGGCAACGTCGGCAACCATCGAGGTCACGCTCAAGGGCGCGCTCGACGATGGGGCCGAGACGGGAGAGGGGGCCGGCAATGGCGCGGCGTAGCATATTGAACCGATCCTTCTCCACGCGCGAGAAAGTGCTTATCCTGGTATTGGTGGCGTTGCTCCTGGTGGCATGCTACTACTTTCTGGTCGTCAAGAACGTGGCCGACACTAAGGCCGAGAACGACCTGCAGCTGCAGGAGATCCAGATGCAGGTCGACACGCAGACGGCCCTTGCCATGGCGCGCACGCGCATGGAGAACGAGCTCGCCGAGTTGGGAGACGTGGGGAAGCTGCCCGTGGTGGCCGCCTACGACAACATCCGCAACGAGCTCGACGAGCTGAACACGCTTCTGTCCGGCGTGGGCACCTACGATGTGAAGTTCAGCCAGCCCGAGCTCGATGGCGAGCTGGTGCGGCGTCCTGTCACCATCACGTATACCGTGGCGGGCTACAACGAGGCGCTCGGTATCGTGCAGTCGCTCCAAAACGGCACGTACCGCTGCGACGTCACCGACTTCGCCTTGACCGGCAAGATGCTCGCCGACGGCAGCATCGAGAGCGTGAGCGCCACGCTCGACGTCACTTATTACGAGACGACGAAAGGCGCCACCAACTTGAGCGGCTTGGTTGAGAAGAGCGCATCGTAGCTATCTCGAGCGGTCGTCGCAAGGCGGCCGCTTTTAGTTTTCCCTCAATCTCTCCAACACGAAGCGGTCCTTGCCATCGGCCTTGGCGCGATAGAGGGCGCTGTCGGCTTGCTGGTAGGCTTCGCGGTACGGTATGGTGATGCCGGCCAGTTCCACGCCGCCGATGCTCAGCGTGATGGTGCGCTCGACGCCGTGTTGGTCGTCGAACGTCACGCCGCGGCCTACGAGGCGTGCGCAGCGTTCGGCCAACTGGTCGTGGTCGATAGGGCCGTCGATGCACACGGCGAACTCGTCTCCGCCCAAGCGTCCGATAAGGTCGTGGGGGCGGAAGGCGCCGCGCAGCTCTTCGGCGGTTTCGCGAAGCGCGACATCGCCGGTGAGGTGCCCGTACGTGTCGTTGACGCTTTTGAAGTCGTCTGTGTCGATGACCAACATGGCTCCGCACGTGCCCGACTCCAGCAGCTTCTCGGCCTGCTCGCAGAACGTCGCCCAGTTCAGCAAGCCTGTGAGGCCGTCGTGTCGCGCGCGATCCGAAAGATCCATCTTCTCGCGCACCTCGTCGTCCACGCTCGTGATCTTCCCGATGACCGAGATAGGCCGTCCCTCGTCGTTCGTCACCAGATGCGACGCGATACGAACCCAGTGCTTCTCGCCCGGTCTGGGCTCGTACGGCAGATCGACGGAAGAGTTGGTGGGAGACGTGAGCGCGTCGAGCATCTCGGGGTCGGCATCGGCGGCGATAAGGGCGTGAGCGTGGGAGATGATGCGGTACGATCCGTCGTCCGACTCCTCGCCCACGGAGGCGATCACGCGCGAGCGGGAGCCCTTGGGGTTCGACATGATCAGCGTGTCCGCGGCAAGCGAGTACTCGAACAAAAGCTCGTTCGTCAGGCTGTACAGCTTCTGGAAACGCAGGTTCTCCTCGCGCACGCGGCGGTTGGCAAGCACGCGCGAACGCAGGTAGAGCACCAGCAGCACGATCACCACCACGAGTATGGCGATAGCTGCGATGGCGAACTCCAGCAGGTGGCTCGCAAGGAATGCGCCGACCTGCTCTTCGGAATCGACGAGCACGTTCTCGTATACGATGGAGTCCAGCTCCTCGGTGGAGAGGCCGCGAATGGACTTGTTGATGATAGACAGCAGGTCGGGCTCCACCGGATGCACAAGGCCGAAGCACACTTCGATGGCCTCGGTGGAGGTGGGCAGGGTCAGCAGGTTGCTCAGCCCGTCCACGTTCGTGTAGTACGGGGCGGTGTACGAGGTGCCGTACGTATAGTCAGCCCGGCCGTCGTTCACGGCCTTGAAGCATTCCTCCATCGACCCGTATATGGTTGTGGAGTCGTTAGCGGGCAGGGCGCTTTCCAGTTCCCAGGAAAGGGCCAGCTTTCGATTGGACAGATCGTCGGGATCGACGAACCGGTTGTATACGAGCAGCAGGTTCGTGGTCATGTACGGTGCCGAGAGCGACAGGCCCAAAGTCGAGGCTACGGTGTCGTTGCCGTCTATTCCGGCTACTAAGTCAACCCCGGCCTCGCGGATGGCGGATGCCATGTCGTCGCTGCGCTCGATGCGCACGACCTCGAACGAGAGGCCCGTCTTTTGCGACAGGAAGTCGAGCATGCCCTGCGACACGCCCTCGAACTCGCCGGTCAGGCGGTCGAAGGACTGGAGGGGTGCCCGTTCGGCGATGATCCCTACGCGCAGCGTATCGTGGTTGCGTGCAAACTCCGCCTCGTCGCTCGACAGGGCGTATCCGGCGCCGTTGTTGGCGAAGTGCTTCTTGTAAAGGGAGTCCTGCAACTGGGGATTGCTCTCGTTGATGCGCTCGATGGTCTGGTCGATCTCGTCGATGATCGCGCGGTCGCCTTTCGGCGCCGCGAAGAAGAACGGTCGCCCGGCAAACGTGGCAACCACGTGGAATCCTTCTACGGGGCTGATGTCGACGCCAAGGAAGGCGTCGGCCTCTTCCGATATTGTCCTCTCTGCCAGTTCGTTGTTGGTGGAGCATTCTACAGTGGTGTACTCAAGGTTGTTTTTCTCGCAGAAATAGGCGAGCTCTTCGCGGCGCAGCTTCGCGGAGCTCGAAAGAGCAATGTTCAACGGCCCCTCGGTGAAGAGGTTGGTCGACGTTATTTTGGCGTTCTCGTTGGGGACGAACAACGAGGTGTGCGCAGTGCCGTAGCTGTTCCGGGGATACTCGTACATGTCGTCGAGTGCAGGGCTGTACGTCATACCGCCCTCGAGGTCGATTCGGCCGTCCTCGAGCATGTTTATCAGGTCGATTGCCTGGTCGTTGGTGGTTTCGCCCTCGGCTTCCACGAACTCGTACGTCCATCCGGTGAACTGTGCGATACGCTGCAGGTAATCGTAGGTGTAGCCTTCGAGCGTACCGTCGGCATTGCGGCAGAGCATACCCGGGATGTCCATGTACCCCACCCTGACCACGCGTTGCTCGAAACCGGTTGATTGGGTGCCCGGCGTCGACGCCGTATCCGCGAATGCCCTGCCCGCTGCGCCGTCGTTGGTGGCCGGTGTGATGGACATGAGGGTGCAGGCGAGCAGTGCGGCAAGGATGATCCTCGCCGCAACGGAGAAGCGCGCTATCCGGGATATTCCCACGACCATTAACCCTCTTTCTACAAGTGCTGTCATTGTAACCCCAACGGGGTGTTCTAACGCACGAGAACGACAACTGGCAGGAAGGGTTCAGCTCTAGGTTGCGGCTCGGAAGCCCGCTTGCGAAAATCCGAGAGGAAATGCCTCATGGGCGCTTGACCCGGACACGCGCGACCGGTACAATATCGTTCCACGTCCTCACGGACGCGTACCTGTGGTCGGGTAGCTCAGTTGGTAGAGCAGCGGACTGAAAATCCGCGTGCCGAGGGTTCAAGTCCCCCTCCGACCACCACTGCAACGACAGCGCCCCGAATCCTGCGATTCGGGGCGCTTTTTGTGTGCCGAGCAGGGCACGCTCTCTAAGGCTTATAGGGTTATAGGACAAAACGTGTAACCCTAGCCCTAATTCCAATCGCTTCTCCAAGGGCCGCTTGTATGCAGGTCGTTCCAGGCGACTGCGGTGCCCCATCGAGGGGTTATAGGCCGAAACGCGTACCTTAACCTCAATCGCAATCAAGTTGGTAGGGACCGCTAGAAAGTAGATGTGTGCGGGGTATGTCGGGGTGAGCGGCTGCGAACAGGTTAGGGAGACGGGCCGGCTTCTTGCCCTTGCTGCGCCGCCCAGGCGGGAGGTTATGCCGTCTGGGTATCGTCTTCCACCCGGCCGCGGATCTTCTTGACGGTGCGGCCCAGCATGCCGCCCAGCTTGGGCAGGTTCTTGGGGCCGAAGATGACGAGCACGACCGCGAGGATCAGGATCAGCTCGGGCAGTCCCATGCCGAATATTTTCATTGTCCGCCCCTTTCGCGGTCCGGTTTTCCATTGCCTTAGGTAGTATAGCAGCCCTAACTTTATAGCGACTATAAAATTGTGGCAAATAAAGAAATGACTCGCGAAACTTCCGTATAATGCAAGAAGTTTAACGAGCAGGACGGTAGGGGGGAGGAGCAGGCATGGAGAGGCCGTGCGAGCGGAAGAGAGCGCCGAGGGGCGAGAAGCGGAAGGCGCCGGGCGAAGGGAGCCCAGATGCCGTTGGATCACCCGCCGAGCCGGAGGGTAGCCCGACGGTTGCGGACGCCGTTGCGGTTGGGGCGGACGCCGAGGGCTTGCGCGAGCGCAAACGCCGCGAGACGCGCGCGGCTATCGAGCGCGCGGCTATCTCGCTGGTGGACGAGCTGGGCTACGACAACGTGACCGTGGCCATGATCAGCGAGCGAGCCGTGGTCTCGCAAGGCACGTTCTTCAACTACTTCCCCACGAAGGACGCCGCCATCGTGGGGCTGGGGCTCGTCGACCTCGATGCCGAAGCCGTCCATGCTGCCTACGACCGCATAGAGGGCACGCCGTACCACGCCACCCTCGCGCTGTTCCTCAAGGTGGTGCGCGATCTGGACTGGACGAGCGAGATCGCCGCCATGCGGGCGCGGCTGGTGGCCCAGACGCCGGCGCTTATGAAGCTGTTCCTAGACGGCACGTTCGGCTTCGTGTCCGAGTTCCGCGGCATTTTGACCACCTACCTGGAACAGCATCCCGAGAGGCGCACCTGCCCGGACGAGCTGGCGCCTTCCGAGGAGGCGGGTCTTGTGGTGGCCGAGGCGCTTGAGGCGGCGAAGTTCGCGTTGGCCCGCGCCACGGCCGATCCCGATGCATCGCTTCCCGAGGCGGCCGAAGTGGAGGCCGTCGTCAGGCGGATCGTCGGGTAGGGCGCCGCGCCTGCCTTCCGCGGTCTGCGTGCAGGACGCGGCCGGTCGATGGAAAAGCAGCGCATGAGCGGGCGCGGGCTTTCCGAAACCCCTACAATAACAGGATCGAACAATATGAGCGCCGCCGCGTCAGGTGACGCTGAACGAAGGAGGCCACATGCCCTGCGAGAACAACAATCCGGTCGTCGGCATCATCATGGGATCCGAGAGCGACATGCCTGCCATGGAGCCGTGCATGAAGCAGCTCGACGAGTTCGGCATCACCTACGAGGTGAAGGTGGCCAGCGCGCACCGCAAGCCGGCCGAGGTGCACGAGTGGGCCTCGACGGCGCACGAGCGCGGCATCCGCGTAATCGTGGCGGCCGCGGGCAAGGCCGCGCACTTGGGCGGCGTCGTGGCGGCGTACACCCCGAACCCGGTTATTGCCGTGCCCATGAAGACGAGCGATCTGGGCGGCCTCGACTCGCTGCTGTCGATGGTGCAGATGCCCTCCGGTGTGCCGGTGGCCTGCGTGGCTATAAACGGCGCGAAGAATGCGGCCATCCTGGCCGTGCAGATCCTCGGCACCGGCTGCGATACCGCCCGCCAGAAGATCATCGACTTCAAGCAAGGTATGGCCGAGGCGTAGGCTGCGCCGACCGCGCCTCGCCCGGACGCGCGCGCATGGAGGCTGCCGGTTTTGCTATCATGGGATTCACGAGAGTCCGGGCGTGAGATGCCGAATGTTTCACGTGAAACATTTGTACGGATAGTCGGCGGCGCATCCTCTCCGTTGCTGTCCTGGCAACGGCCAACGAGTACCGAAGCAGGCGAGACGCATATGACGAAGAAACTTCTGATGGGAAACGAGGCGTTCGCGCACGCGGCGCTCGAGGCGGGCGTGCGCGTGGTGGCAGGGTACCCCGGCACGCCTTCTTCCGAGCTTATCGAGACGGTGGCGAAGCTCCACGCGTCGGGCGCCGCGCACGGCGTGCATGTGGAGTGGTCCACCAACGAGAAGTCGGCGCTTGAGCTGCTGGCCGGCGCCTCCTGCGCCGGCGCGCGCTGCCTGTTCACCTGCAAGCAGGTGGGGCTCAACGTGGCGTCCGATCCGCTCATGAGCCTGAACTACGTGGGAGTGAAGGGCGGTCTCGTTCTGTTCGTGGCCGACGACCCGGGCCCCATCTCGTCGCAGACCGAGCAGGACACGCGCCGCTTCGCTGCCTTCGCGAAGATACCCGTGCTGGATCCGTCCACGCCCGACGAGGGCTTCGCCATGATGCACGCCGCCTTCGACCTGTCCGAGCGCTACCGCACGCCCGTCATCGTGCGGCCCACCACGCGCATCAACCACGCGTCCACGTTCTTCGACGTGGCCGATGCCACCGACGCGCGCCCCGTGCCGCCCGAGGGCTTCGAGCGCGATCCCAAGTGGATCATCTTCCCGCGCCGCGCCTACGAGGCGCACGGCGAGATCAACGAGCGGCTGCGCGCCATCGCGCACGACTTCCACGCCGAGCCCGCGCTGGCAGCGTTCAACCCGATAACGCAAACGAATGCTTCACGTGAAACAGGCGCGCCGCGCCTCGGAATCGTGGCGGGCGGGGTGTCGGCGGCCTATGCGCGCGAGGCGCTGCGCATGCTGGAGGAGCGCGGCGTCGAGCTGCCGGCCTTCCGCTTCTGGCAGGTGGGCACGCCGTACCCGTTCCCGGAGGAGACCGCGGCGCGGTTCGCGGAAGGCCTCGACCAGGTGCTCGTTTTGGAGGAGCTCGACCATGTGCTTGAGGACGAGCTGCTTCGCTTCGCCGGGCGCACGCACGCGGCGCTCGAGGTGCGCGGCCGCTTGACCGGAGACGCGCGCGACCGCGGCGAGAACGACGTGGACGACATCGCCGCGCGCATCGCGAGCTTCCTCGGCGTGTCGGGCGCCGTCCCCGACGCCTCGGCAGCGGCGGCTTGCGACGAGCCGTTGCCCGTGCGCCCGCCGGTGCTGTGCGCCGGCTGCCCGCATCGCGGCAGCTTCTACGCCGTGAAGCGCGCGCTGGGGAAGGCCCCGGCCGTGCTGTGCGGCGACATCGGCTGCTACACGCTGGGCAACGCCAAGCCGCTCGACGCCGTGGACACGTGCCTGTGCATGGGGGCGGGCATCACCATGGCGCAGGGCTTCGCCGTGGTCGAGCCGGGCAAGAAGCACGTGGCGTTCGTGGGCGATTCCACGTTCTTCGCCAGCGGCCTGCCGGGCATCGTAAACGCCGTCTACAACGGCCACGATGTGACCGTGTGCGTGTTGGACAACGCCACCACCGCCATGACCGGCTCGCAGCCGCACCCCGGCACGGGCGTCACGCTCATGGGGCCGAGGCGCGCGCCCGTCTCCATCGAGCGCGTGCTCCAGGCCGTGGGCTTCGAGTGCATCGTGCATGCCGATCCGCTCGACCTGGACGCCTCCGTTGCCGCCGCAACCGAGGCGCTGGCGTTCGAGGGCCCCAGCGCCATCCTGTTCGAATCGCCGTGCGTGCAGCTGGCGAGGCCGGGCGCGCCCGCGGCGGTGGACGCGGATGCATGCACCGGCTGCAAGAAGTGCATCACCGAGATAGGCTGCCCCGGCATCGGCTTCGACGGCGACGCGCGCGGCCCGAAGAGCGGCGAGCGCGGCCAGGCGTTCGTGGACGCGAGCCTGTGCAACGGCTGCGGCCTATGCGTGCAGGTGTGCCCCTTCGACGCGCTTCGTGTTCCGTCGGCTTGCCAGCCGACGGATGCGGTCGACTCTGCGGCTTCCCGCAGTGCCCGACCTCGCCGCGCTGACGAAGGCTCGCGTACCGAGGTACGCCACGCCTCCGCCAGCCCGTCGATCTCGGGCACTGCGGAAACCCTCGCTGACGTTGGCGGACCTGGAGCTTCGGACGAATCGGCGGCAGAAGGAGGCACCCATGCGTAACGTGCTGTTGGCGGGCGTGGGCGGCCAGGGCACGGTGCTGGCTGCGAAGGTGCTGGCCCAGGCCGCGCAGGAGAAGGGCTGGCAGGTGCGCACGGCCGAGACCATCGGCATGGCGCAGCGCGGCGGCAACGTGGTGTCGCACGTGCGCATGGGCGATGGCGGGGAAGAGGTGCTGGCGCCGCTGCTGGCACGCGGCACGGCCGACCTCGTGGTGGCCTTCGAGCCGGCGGAGGCCGCGCGCGTGGTGCCGTTCCTGGCGCCTGGCGGCACGCTGGTCACGGCCACGACGGCGCTCCAGCCCGTCACGGCGGCGCTGTCGAAGACCCCGTACCGCGCGGCTGCCGTGGTCGCGCGCCTGCAGGAGCAGCTGGCCGGTGCCGCCATGTTCGTGGCCGTGGACGACGCGGCGCTGTGCGCGAAGGCGGGAAGCCGCAAGGTGCTGAACACGCTGCTCCTGGCCAGCGCGCTGAAGACGGGCTGCCTGCCGCTCGATCTGGACGACCTGCGCCGCGCCATTGCCGCCTGCGTGAAGCCGCGCTTCGTCGACCTCAACCTGGCCGCCATCGACGCGGTGGCGGGCGCGTAGGTCCTTCGGCCGCGCCTTCGTCTTGCGACTTTCCGGCCACCTCCCATGCAAATGAGCAGGGGGGTAGCGTATACCCTGTTATACTGAACGGTGAAGCAGGAGCGGCATGCCGAATCCGAACCGGAACGAGGGACGACATGGATGAGACGATGGGGCGTGCATGGCTTGACGAGGCCGTCGAGCTGACCAAGGCACTCTGGCACGCCTACCTCTTGGAGCCCACCGAAGAGGGCGTCCATTTCATCTTCGACTCGCTCTTCCAAAGCGATTTCTCGCTCATCGGCACGGGCAAGCACGAGATGTACCCCAGCCTTCCGGCGTTCATGGCCGGCCTCGAGCGCGACCAGGAAGAGGCCCAGGACATAACCTTCGAGATACTCGACGACTACTACGAGGCCCGTCCGCTCGACGAGCGTTGCTGCATCGTGTTCGGCACGCTGTGGGTGCGCGAGAAACCCAGCAAGCCCAAGCCGCTGCTTGTGGAGATGGACACGCGCTTCAGCATGGTGTTCCGCCGCGAGGGCGACCGTTGGCTCCTTGCCCACCTGCACCATTCGACGCCCAACGTCGATCAGCGCCGCGACGAGTACTACCCCAAGACCGTGACGGAGCAGGCGAACGCCGCGCTCGCGTACTCCAAGACGCTCGAGCGCCGCGCAGAGATGGATTCAATGACCGGCCTGTTCAACCACGTTGCCTTCGAAGGTTACGTGAGCGAGGCCCTGGCGCGCGGCAGCGCGGACAGCACGTTCTTCATGATCGACCTGGACGACTTCAAGTTGGTGAACGACACGCTCGGGCACCCCGAGGGAGATCGCGTCATCGTGGAGTTCGCCGACGTGCTCTCCGACGTGTTCGCACGGGATGCGTACGTGGGGCGCATGGGCGGTGACGAGTTCGCCGCGTTCACCGAGTGCCCGCTCACGGCCGCGCAGGCCGAGGCGAAGGCGCGCACGCTCATCGAGCGCTGGACGGAGCGGTCGGACGGGCGCGTGAAGCTGGGCTGCTCCATCGGCCTGGCGTCCGTCGCGCGCGGCCAGTCGTTCCACGACCTGTACCACGCCGCCGACAAGGCGCTCTACGCCAGCAAGCGCAACGGCAAGGGGCGCTTCAGCTGGTAGGGCAGAGTAGCGGTGATTGCTCTGGGGCGAAGCGCGGAGGCGCTGTGGAGGCGCTGCGCTCCATGCGCCTCGCCTGGTGCTTGCAAGCCGCTGCGCGGTACGCCTCGTCCTCGTGCGAAAAAACGGCTTTGCTTTCCGCGGCCGTTCGCCTAGAATACCAAGCATGGTAATCGCGAACGACATCGTCTTCCTCCCAGCCGTGGTTTCGGCTGGTCGATGGCTCTAGCTTCAAGACTCGCCGTGGGCGAGCTTGAAGCGACCCCTGCAACCCCGCCAGCCATCCAACGAAACGAGGATCTCCCATGCAGCTGACCACCGACCAGTTCGCGCTCGTCAAGGAGCAGTTCAAGACTCTGAAAGCACGTTCGCCGTTCTATGCCATGAAGTTCGAGGGCATCGACCTCGCCGACGTGCAATCCCAGGAAGATTTCGAGAAGCTGCCGTTCTCCGAGAAGGACGATCTGCGCCGCGTGTACCCGCTGGGCCTGCAGGCCGTGCCCGATGAGGAGGTCGTGCGCATCCACTCGTCGTCCGGCACCACGGGCACGCCGGTCATCGTGCCTTACACGCAGCAGGACGTGACGGACTGGGCCATCCAGTTCGCGCGCTGCTACGAGACGGCGGGCATCACGAACACCGACCGCATCCAGATCACCCCCGGCTACGGCCTGTGGACGGCCGGCATCGGCTTCCAGCTGGGCGCCGAGCACCTGGGCGCCATGGCCATTCCCATGGGACCCGGCAACACCGAGAAGCAGCTGCGCATGATGCAGGACTTGAAGTCCACCGTGCTCTGCGCCACCAGCTCCTACGCGCTGCTGCTGGCCGAGGAGATCGCCGAGCGCGGCATCCGCGACAAGCTCTGCCTGCGCAAGGGCGTCATCGGCTCCGAGCGCTGGGGCGACAAGATGCGCGCCCGCATCGCCGGCGAGCTGGGCGTGGAGATCTACGACATCTACGGTCTGACCGAGGTGTACGGCCCCGGCATCGGCATCTCGTGCGACGCGCACCATGGCATGCACGTGTGGGACGATTACGTGTACGTGGAGATCGTCGACCCTGCGACGGGCTTGCCCGTGCCTGACGGCGAGGTGGGCGAGCTTGTGCTGACCACGCTGCGCAAGCAGGGCGCGCCGCTCATCCGCTACCGCACGCACGACCTCACGCGCATCATCCCCGGCGACTGCACGTGCGGCTTCGGACATCGCCACCCGCGCATCGATACGCTCACCGGCCGCACCGACGACATGTTCAAGGTGAAGGGCTGCAACATCTTCCCTGCGCAGGTGGAGGAGGTCATCGCCGCCACCGACGGCACGAGCTCGGAGTACCAGGTGATGATCGAGAACATCAGCGGCAAGGACGTGCTCACCGTGCTGTTCGAGACCCCGCTCGACGGCGAGGCGAAGACCCGCGCCGAGGAGGAGCTGGCGCTTATCTTCAAGGCGAAGTGCGGCTGCACCCCCGACGCGAAGGGCGTCCCCATGGGCGAGCTGCCCCGTTCGGAGAAGAAGACCAAGCGCATCTTCGACAGCCGGTACTAGTTCCGTTTGCCTACGGCAAACGGAACCAGCCGATGCTGCGGGCGGCTGCGGTACCCGATCTTCGCGCGATCGCAGAAGATCGGGTACCAAAGTACGCGTCGCCTTCGCGATCTCACGAACCTCGGGCACCTCAGCCGCCCTCGCTGACTTACTACGCCAACCTGCGCGGCCGTTATGCGGCCTCCGGCCGCATGGCCGGGGCGCTGCGCCCCGGCCAACCAACCGCGCGGCCGTTTTCGCGCCTGCGGCGCGAAGGCCGCCCTGCGGGCGGCCGGCGGCGGCTCTCCCGTGGTTTTCGCGCCTGCCGGCGCGAAAGGGCGCTCTGGCAAGCGCCCTGCTCAACCTGCGAGCCCGTTATGCGGCCTCCGGCCGCATGGGCGGATCGCTGCGCTTCCGCCCGATCAACCTGTGCGCTCCGTATGCTTCACGTGAAACATACGTTCGCTAGCGGGAGAAACGAGGCGGTCTGCTCACTTTTTCGCTGACCGAAGCGCTCCACTGTGATAAAGTATGCGCATGCATTCCGCGAAGGGACATATCGTCGTTGACGAGCGCTGGCGTTTCGAGCTGGCCGTCGCGGCCGTGTGTCGCGCCTTCGCTCCGCGTGCTTCCGAATGCCTCTCGCCGTCTGCCTTGCAGCGCACGGTCGCACAGCAGGATGACGGAACCTACCGCGCCATCTCCTATTATTCCTATCGATACCTCTAGCACATGGGTTTGCCCGTGGTGCTGCGACGTGTCGAACTCCGGCATGAAGCGCCCCGCAGCCGGCAAAGTCATGTGCGCCACCGCGCGGGCCTGTTCTTCGCGTGACGTTTCATGTGAAACATTTGTTCTTAAATCGCAGGACATTGAGACGAGTGTTTCACGTGAAACACGCGGGGGAGAGGGCTCGGATTACTCGAGCAAGCGCTGCCGCCAGGCAGCGCGCGATACGATGGGAATACTCCAATGATCGAAAAGATATGCATGGTGCTCATTTTCGTGGGCGTGGCGGTGGGCGTGGGCATATACTGCCGACGCCACACCGGCACTGTCGACGGCTTCATTCTGGGCGGCCGCAACGTGGGGCCGTGGCTCTCCGCGTTCGCGTTCGGCACGAGCTACTTCTCCGCTGTCATCTTCGTGGGATACGCCGGTCAGTTCGGCTGGAAGTACGGCATAGCGGCCACGTGGATCGGCATCGGCAACGCCATCCTCGGCAGCTTGCTGGCCTGGTGGGTGCTCGGCCCGCGCACACGCGAGATGACGCACCGGCTGGGCGCGTCCACGATGCCCGAGTTCTTCGGCGCGCGCTTCCAGTCGAAGGGCTTGCGCATCGCGGCCGCGGCCATCATCTTCGTGTTCCTCATCCCGTACACGGCCAGCGTCTACAACGGCCTGTCGCGTCTGTTCGGCATGGCGTTCGGGCTGCCCTACGAGTGGTGCGTCATCGGCATGGCCGTTATCACCTGCATCTACGTGGTGCTGGGCGGCTACATGGCCACCGTCATGAACGACTTCATCCAGGGCATCGTCATGCTGCTGGGCATCGTGGCGGTCATCGTGGCCGTGCTGGTGAACAACGGCGGCTTCACCGAGGCCATCACCACGCTCTCACTCATCCCAGCCGAGGGGTCCGAGATGGCCGGCCCGTTCGTGAGCTTCTTCGGGCCGAACCTGCCTGACCTCATCGGCGTCATCATTCTCACCAGCCTGGGCACGTGGGGCCTGCCGCAGATGGTGCAGAAGTTCTACGCCATCAAGAGCGGCCCGGCTATCAAGCAGGGCGCCATCATCTCCACGGTGTTCGCCATGATCGTGGCCGGCGGAAGCTACTTCCTAGGTGGGTTCGGCCGCCTGTACGGCGGGCAGGTGGAGATGACGGCCGTCGGCACGCCGGTGTACGATTCCATCATCCCCACCATGCTGTCCACGCTGCCCGACCTGCTCATCGGCATCGTGATCGTGCTGGTGCTGAGCGCATCCATGTCCACGCTGTCGTCGCTCGTGCTCACGTCGTCGTCCACGCTCACGCTCGACCTCATCAAGGACAACCTTGTGAAGAACATGAGCGAGAAGAAGCAGCTGTCGTACATGCGCGTGCTGTTGGTGGTGTTCATCGTGATCTCGGCGGTGCTGGCGCTCGTGCAGTACAACTCGTCCATCACGTTCATCGCGCAGCTCATGTCCATCAGCTGGGGCGCGCTGGCCGGTTCGTTCTTGGGCCCGTTTTTCTGGGGGCTGTTCTCCAAGCGCATCTCGCGGCCGGCCGTGTGGGCCAGCTTCATCGTGGGCGTGGGCCTGACCACGGGGAACATGATCGCCGGGTTCGTGGGCACGGCGTTCATCGCCAGCCCCATCAATTGCGGCGCCATCGCCATGGTGCTGTCGCTGGTCATCGTTCCGGTGGTGAGCCTGTTCACGAAGCGCGTGGACTTCGAGGTGGATCCGCCGCGCGTGGAGGGCGCTATCGACCGCGAGTACGAGCAGGAGCTGGAAGCGGAATAGGGCTGTGCGGCCGCCCCGCGCGAGGGACGGCAGGCACGCTCCCAGTGCGGGTATGCTCGGGCTGGGAGCGCGGCCGCGCCGTCTCATTCGTCTGTCGCACGAATGGATGCTTCATGAGAAACATCCGTTCGGCGGGCACGTAGCGGAAGCGCCCGCGGACGTCGCGGGCAGTGGTCGGCGTTTTTTCATTTGCTCGCCATTTGCTTTTCTGGGAGCGCTCGATGCCTTGCGCCGAGCGCTCCGAGGTCGATTCGCCTCCCGCAGCGCTTCTGACCAGGAGCGCTGCGGTCCTTTTCGCCCCAAATCCGCCCCGAATCTCATTTGCTCGCCGTTTGCTTTTCATTTGCTTCGTTGCTATGCTAGCGTTCAAAATGGAGCGAAGGAGCACTATGCAGAATATCGGAGCCTTGATTGAGAATCTTCGGAAACTTCCCAATGAAACGGAATACGTGGAATTCAAGAGAGACTTCACCGAGCCGGAGAAAGAGGCCAAGGATATTTGCGCTCTTGCTAACGCGGCAGCCGCTCATGACGCTTCGGCAGCCTACAAGATTTGGGGCATTGATGATGCCACTCATGAAATCGTCGGCACCTCTTTCAATCCGAAATCTCGCAAGAAGGGCAACCAAGAGCTCGAAATGTGGCTTCGGCAGCATTTGAGCGCGAACGCTCATTTTGAATTCATCGAGCACGAGCATCGAGGGCTCGATGTCGTTGTTCTCAAGATATGGCCCGCTTACCATCAGCCGGTGCAATATGACAACATCGTGTATGTTCGCACGGGCAGCTGCACCCAAAAACTCACGCACGGCTCAACTCGAGAGTCGGAGTTGTGGAAGAAAATCCAGCAAGAGGTTTTCGAGGATCAAATCGCGATCGAGGATGTCGCCGAGAAAGATGTGCCCGATCTTCTCGATGTGGACGCTTATTTCAGGTTAACAGGAACAACGCGGCCTGAGCAAATTGAAACGGTCATTCACTATTTTCTTGAGGAAGGCATGCTCCTTCGTCAAGACAACGGCTTGCTGTCGATAACGAACCTAGGGGTGTTGCTGTTCGCGAAGACCTTGGACTTGTTCCCGACGGTGCGTCGTAAAGCCGTTCGCGTGATGCTGTACAGCGGCCGTGGTCGAATAGACCTGATGAAAGAACGGGTGTTTAATCAAGGCTACGCAGTAAGCATGGAGTCTCTATACGATTACGTAATGGAGCTCGTTCCTGCGAAGGAGGATATCAGAGGTGCATTGCGAACGACGGTGACAGCGTATCCGTCTATTGCAGTCAGAGAGCTCATTTCCAACGCCCTTATTCACCAAGATTTCACGGTGACGGGCGCAGCTCCCCTTATCGAGTTTTTCGACCATCGTGTCGAGTTCACGAATCCGGGCAGCCCTCTTGTCGATGTGGACAGAATCGTGAACGATCCACCGAGGTCGAGAAACGAAAAGCTGGCAGCCCTCATGCGCCGGCTCCATATGTGCGAGGAAGCGGGGAGCGGCTGGGATAAGATCATCAGCGCTTGCGAGCATTTTCGCATGCCGGCTCCGAAGATTGAGATTCGTGAAGAGAGGAGCATGCGCGTTTCGCTGCGACAGGCTGTAGCTTACAAGGATCTAAGTCCGCAAGAGCGTTTGGATGCCTGCTATTGGCACTCGTGCATCTGCTATGCGCAAGGTGATTTCGCAACGAATCAGAGCCTGAGAGATCGTTTCGGTTTGAAATCGTCGAATGCTTCGCAAATTTCTCGTCTCATCAAAGAGGCGATCGATAGAAATCTCATCAAACCGGTCGATCCCGATACTTCGTTTCGCTACATGAAGTACGAGCCCTCTTGGGCCTAGGAAAGTTCATTTGCTCGCCATTTGCTTTTCTGGGAGCGCTCGATGCCTTTCGCCGAGCGCTCCGAGGTCGATTCGCCTCTCGCAGCGCTTCTGACCAGGAGCGCTGCGGTCCTTTTCGCCCCAAATCCGCCCCGAATCTCATTTGCTCGCCATTTGCTCAGCACGCCGCGTTAACGCGTGCCTCACATGAAGCACGCGGCCGGCCGCTCCAAAAGGAACAATTCGGTGACGGCGGGGCGTCGAACGCTATACTATCCGATGACCGTACCCATCCTCCCGAACCCCGTCGGAAGCCAGTCTATGTTCTTCACGCTGCTCCTCATATACTTTCCCGCGCTGGTGTTCGGGTTCCTGTTCATAAAAAACTACCGCAAGGAGCCGCGCCAGTTCCGCAACGCTTTGTACTTCCTGCTGTTGTGCCTGTTCGCGCTCTATGGCTTGTCCATCCAGTTCGAGCTGCCGTGGCTCGTGCTCATCGGGTTCGCCGCTATCCCCTTCGGCACGGTGGCGCTTGTCGTGTTTCTAACGGCGAACACGTTCGTGGTGGTGAGGCGCGAGGGGCTCAGCTTGTCGCATTTGCTGCCGGGGCTCCTAGCGCTCGGTATCGTGACGGCTTGCGTAGGCGGGCCGGTTCTCCTGCTTGTGCAGGCACCCCCGTTGCTTTTGGCGCTGTATCTGCTCGTGCTGATGGAGGGCTCGTACGTGGCGTTCACGTTTGCGGCGCTGCTGCTGTACTCGTGGCTGTACCGACGGCTGCCGAAGCGCCGCGACTACGACTACATCGTCGTGCACGGCGCGGGCCTGTCGGGAACGAAGCCCACGCCGCTGCTGGCCGCGCGCCTCGACAAGGCCGTCGAGCTCTGGGAGGCCGACGGGCGCCGCGCGATCATCATCGCGTCGGGCGGCCAAGGCGCCGACGAGGCCGTGTCGGAAGCGGAGGCCATGCGCACGTACCTCGTCGAGGAGCGCGGCGTGCCTGCCGACGCCATCATCGAGGAGGACCGTTCGACCACCACGATGGAGAACCTGCGCAACTCCAAGGCCATCATGGACGCGCGGTCGGGCGCGGGCGCGTACCGCGCCGCCGTGGTGACCAGCGATTACCACGTGTTCCGCACCGCCGAGTACGCGCACAAGATCGGGCTCGCCGCCGACGGCGTGGGCAGCAAGATCGCGCGCTACTTCTGGCCCACCGCATTCATCCGCGAGTTCGTGGCCGTCAGCAACGCCCATCGCTGGCCGTTCGTGGCGATCTTCGTGCTCTGGCTTCCCTTCGCCGCCGTCGCGCTGCTCCAGCTCTAAGCATTCCAGCTGCGGCCACCCTCCTGGCCGCAAGCTGCAAGCGCGCGATCAACCGCTGTCCGTGCCGGCGCAAAAGCGGTATTCGCGCTGCTCGCGACGCTTCCGTATCGTATACTAGGGCGCATGACTCAAGCGCCGCACTCGTCGGCGCTGACGGATCCGATGCGACTGAAGGGGACGCATATGGAAGGCTTCGACCTTATCAGCACGGGCGTGTGGTCCATCATCCCGCCCATCCTGGCGCTGGCGCTGGCGCTCATCACGAAGGAGGTGTACTCCTCGCTCGCCATCGGCGTGTTCACCGGCATGGTTATCTACCAGTTCAGCCTGAACGGCGCCGGGTTCGAGCAGCTGGTGGATTCGTTCACCATGGTGCCGCAGATGATGGCCGAGCAGATAGCCGGCAACGGGGCGCTGCTCTTGTTCCTTGCGCTGTTGGGCGCGCTCGTAGTGGTCATTGCCGGCGCGGGTGGTTCGCGCGCGTACGGCGAGTGGGTGGCCACGCATATCAAGAACGCGAAGATGGCGCAGATCCTCACGGCGGTTCTCGGCATCATCATCTTCGTGGACGACTACTTCAACTGCCTCACGGTGGGCGCGGTCATGCGCCCCGTGACCGACCGCTTCAAGATCAGCCACGAGAAGCTCGCGTGGATCATCGACTCCACGGCCGCGCCCATCTGCATCATCGCGCCTGTGTCTTCGTGGGCCGTGGCCGTGGGCGGCTACCTGGGCGAGGGAGGCTTTACCACGTTCGTCCAGTCCATCCCGTACAACTTCTACGCGCTGCTCACCATCGTGTTCGTGTTCTTCATGTGCGCCACCAAGAAGGACTTCGGCCCCATGCGCGTGGCCAAGGCCGAGTTCCAAGACGAGGGCGCCAAGCAGGATATCCCCCCGAAGGACAGCGCGCTCGAGGCCATGGCGACCGTCGGCCTTTCCGACCGCGAGGCCGCCGACACGCTGCCGCCGTTCAACATGGAGACGGTGGTGGCCGAGCGCGACGAGTTGGACGAGGCGGCGCAGACGGCGGTGGAGGAGTTCAAGGGCATCGCCATCTCCGAGAAGGGTCGCGTGTTCGACCTCATCGTGCCCATCGTGGTGCTCATTATCTTCTCCATCTTGGGGATGCTGTACGCGGGCGGGTTCTTCAAGGGCGTCGACTTCGCCACCGCCGTGGGCGAGAATCCGGTGTTCGGCCTGTGCATAGGCGTGTGCGTTTCGCTCGTGGTGGCCGCTATCATGTTCCTGCCGCGCAAGCTCATGACGCTTTCCGGGTACATGGAGGGCATCTCCGAGGGCGTGCGCTCCATGGTGGGCGCCATCATGATCCTCGTGCTGGCGTGGAGCCTCGGCGGCACGTGCCGCTACCTGCTGGGTACGGGCGAGTTCGTGAGCGGTTTCCTGAACAGCATCGGCGTGGGGCTGGCTCTGTTGCCGGCCGTGATCTTCGTGGTGGCCGCGTTCATCGGGTTCGCCATGGGCACGTCGTGGGGCACCATCGCGCTCATCCTGCCCATCGTGATCGGCGTCTTCCCCGCCGACAACCCGCTGTTCCTGGTGGCCATCGGTGCCACGCTGGGCGGCGCGGTCTACGGCGACCACGTGTCGCCCATATCGGACACCACCATCCTGTCGTCGGCCGGTGCGCAGTGCAACCACCTGCGCCACGTGGCCACGCAGCTGCCGTACGCGTCGGTGGTGGCCGTGATCTGCCTGGTGGGCTATCTCATTGCCGGGTTCACGGGCAATCCTTGGATCTCGCTCGCCGTGGGCGCCGTGCTCATGGTGGCGGCCGTGCTGGTGCTGAACAAGTCCAGGTACGGGGCTTTGAAGGGCTAGCGCGCCTCTGCCGTTGCTTGTTTTGCCGGGCCGTGCGCCGCGAAGAGGCGCACGGCCTGTTATTTCAAAAACCCCGACTGGTTTGGTCGAAATGACGAAAAACCAGGAGGGTGGCATTCCGGCCGTTCGTGCATCCCCGCCGTCTACGCGTGGACGATGCGGGCAAGTGGGCGGTCGTGCGGTTCGCAGGGCACGGCCGGCACCCTTTGCTCGTCGAAGGCCACGCCCACGACCAGCGCGTCGTCCCGGAGAAGGGGGAGCAGGCGGTCGTAGTTGCCGCCGCCGTAGCCAAGCCGATTCCCCGCATCGTCGAAAGCTACGAGCGGCACCGCCACTGCATCGAGGTCGGCGGGCTCCGCTTCCTCGTAGCCTCCGTCGGACAGCGCGGCGCAGGGCAGACAGCGCAGCGGGCTGTCAAGGAATGCCGTGCGCGCCTGGTCGAGGCGCTCGCGGGGCACGCGGTAGAATGCCATGCGGCTTGGCCCCCGATCATCCGCCCCCGCGCGCACCATGCAGGGGAAGCACACGTCCCACCCGCGTGCGAAGGCGGCGTGAACGAACGCTTGCAGGTTCACCTCGCTGCGCATGGCGGCGTACACGGCAATGCATGGCGGGCGGCCGAAGTTCCGATATGTCCGAACTTCATGTGTCGGTCCCTGCTGGTTCGCTTCCGCGGAATCACCGGCGGGAGGGCATGTTCTGCCGGTGCCGGTGACCGGCGCGCAGGCTTCCTCAACCAATCGTTCAAGCGCGCGGCAAATCGTCGCGGACTTGTGCGCTCGCGTTTGCGCATCCAGTGCGTCGCGCCTTCCGAGCACGTCTGCGCGCATGTTTTTCTTCTCGTCCATGTCGCCAGTATAACACCGCGGCAACGCCGGTAATGGACGGCTGCATTCGATGGCCCAGATAGTTAACGATAGTCGATAACTGCAGGTCAAGATTGCGTAGACGTAACCGTTTCCATTCGATTTGCTATGCAATCGGCTCAATGACCTTGCTATAATCGTTCTGCATTCGGTACACTCGAATCGTCCCGGAACGCCCTGCTGGTCTTCGGAGCGTACATGTTTGAAAGACGCTGTTTTACGGCGTCTTTTGTGTTATTCGGGACATGTTTGAGCATTTAGCGTATATATATGAAAGTCGCTTATAGCAGGCATCTTAGCCTACCGAAAGCAGCGGCGAGTTAGGAGACATCGTGCAATTCAAGGCATCGACGGACTATGGCATGCGCGCCATCCTGTACCTGGCCGCACAGGGTACCACGTGCTCCTCCAAAGACATCGCGCAGGACATGTCCATACCGCGTGATTATCTCATCCAGCTGGCCCAGTTGCTGCGCAACGCGGGCCTCATCGAGGCGCGGCCGGGCAAGCACGGCGGCTATCGGCTGGCAAAGGAGCCGTCCGATATCACCGTGCTGCAGATCATGAAGGCGCTCGAGGAAGATGCGAAGGCCTCCACCCGCGCCAAGCGCTCGTCCCGCAAGGACGGAGCCATGGTGCAGGGCGTGAAGCAGACCTATCAGCTTATCGAGGAGAGCTTCGACGCCTACCTGGACAGCCTGACCATCGAGATGCTGCTCGAAAGCGTGAAGAACGGCGACAACCGCCGCCTCTTCCTGGCCGAGCGCCTCGAGGACGAGGGCAAGCGCCTCGCCGAGAACGCCTAGCGTCTGAAAGACGCGCCCCGTACGTCGGCCGTCTATGCCGCCTGCCGGCGTGCTCGGCGATATTCCGCTGCCCTGGGCTCCTTAGGCGCCCTGCGCAGCTTGCCGTTGCGGAAGGCCGCATCGGCCCCAGTGCCGATCGCCATCCCGGCCTCGCGCTCCTAGCCGATGCCCAGCATCTGCATGACCAGCAGCGCTGCCGTAAGCACGGTGACGATGCCCACGGTCAGCCAGATGAGCACGCGTGACACCGCGCGCGAGCGATACGCGCCCATCACGCGCTTGTCGGCCGAGATGATGGCCATGAATACCAGCAGCACCGGCAAGATGAGGCCGTTCACGAACTGCGCCGTGAGCATGACCCCCATGAGGTCGATTCCCGGGATGAGCACCACGATGGCCGAGAACGCAATCACGAACGTGAAGATGCTCTTGAACAGCGGCGCCTCCCTCCACTTGAACGACACGCCCGCCTCCCAGCCGAACGCCTCGCAGATCACGAACGACGTGGTAAGCGGCAGCACGCACGCTGCCAAGAACGATGCGGCTATGAGTCCGATGGCGAACAGCGCCTCGGCGTAGTGTCCCGCGAACGGCGCCAGGGCCGATGCGGCGTCGGCGGCCGATTCTATCTCGATGCCCTGCGGGAACAGCACGGCGCCCGTGGTCACGATGATGAACCACGCCACGAGGCACGCGGCGATAGTGCCGGCGATCACGTCCACCTTTTGCGAGAAGAAGTCCTTCACGCCCACGCCCTTCTCCACCACGTTGCTCTGGGCGAAGAACATCATCCACGGAGCGATGGTGGTGCCGATCATGGCGATGACGAGCGAGACGAAGCTCGTGTCGCTTACCACGTGCGGCACTACGGTGCTGACCAGCGCATTGTCCCAGTCAGGCTGCGCCATGAACGCAGCCACGATGTACGTGACGAACACGAGCGACAGCACGAGGAACACCTTCTCCACCCGCTTGTAGCTGCCGCCCACCACCAAGAGCCATACGGCCACGGCGGCCACCGGAACGGCCAGGTACTTCGACACGCCGAACATCTCCATGCCGCTGGCGATGCCGGCGAACTCCGAGAACGTGGTGGCCACGTTGCCGATGAGCAGCGCCAGCATGGCCAGCGCGGTCAGGCGAATGCCGAAACGCTCGCGGATGAGCGCTGCGAAGCCCTTGCCCGTGACGGCGCCCATGCGGGCAGCCGTCATCTGCACCACGATGAGCAGCACGCACATGATGGGTATGACCCAGAGCGTCGCGTAGCCGAACTTCGCACCTACGGTGGAGTACGTGGAAATGCCGCCTGCGTCGTTGCCGGCCATGGCCGTGACCACGCCGGGACCGAGCGCGGCCAGCAGCAGCCACAGCTTGCTCGGCTTCTTCTCGGCGGGCATTTGGGCGGGATCGGCGCCCCCCTCCGCGGCATCGGCGGGCACGGCGCGCGCAGGCGCCTTGCCCTCGCCTCCGGCCTTCGTCATCTTGAAGCTGCCCCATTCGCGCTGCGCGCGGGCCGGGCGCTCCTCCCGGTTCCTCACCATCATGGCCTACCTCCCGGCGTAGCCGATGACCTGCAGCAGCACCAGCGTGTACAGTCCCAGGAACAGCAGGGAGGCCAGCACGATACCCACCGCCTTGAGGGCCGTGGCCTTCGTCTTGTCGCCGCTCACGTCCTCTTCGATGGCATCCCAGGCGTCGTCGACGGTGACGATGCCCAGCAGCATGTTGTGCTCGTCCACCACGGGCATGGCGGGAAGCTCGTACTTGAAGATGTCGGCCGCCACGTCCTCCTCCGTCTCGTCGGGCGGTACGGAGATCACGTCCTCGTACATGACGTCGCCCACGGGCCTCGCGTCGTCGGTGAGCACGAGGGTGCGCAGGCTGAGAACGCCCTCGAACTCGTCGTACTCGTCGAGCACGTAGACGTAGTGAACGGTGGGGTGGTCCTCGGGAAGCTCGCGCAGCACCTCGATGACCTCGCCGACCGTGTCGGTGGCGTGCACTGACACGAACTGCGTGGTCATCATGCCGCCGGCCGTGCCGTCCTTGTAGCCCAGCAGGCGGCGGATCTCGGTGGCGTCCTCCACGCCCATCAGGCGCAGCAGCGTCTCGGCCTTCTCGTAGGACAGGTCGCGCACGATGTCGGCCGCGTCGTCCGGGTCCATGCTGCCCAGCAGGCCGGCGGCACGGGCGTCGTCCAAGTCCTCGATGAAGTCGGCCTGGTACTCGTCCTCCATCTCGGAGATGGCCTCGGTGGCCTGGGCGTCGTCCAAGTGCTGGAACACGTTGGCACGCTGCTGGGGGTCAAGCTGCTCCAAGATGTCGGCCACGTCGGCGGGATGCAGCTCGTCCAGGCGCTTGTGCGTCACGGACAGCTGCACCTCGGACAGGTCGCGGTCGAGCAGGTCCATGTAGTTCCAGGCGATGATCTGCTCGTCGATGCGCTTGCCGAATACCTTCGCCACGGCCACCACGGCGCGCTCGAGCCACGGCGCCAGGCCGCGCAGGATGCCGCGCGCCCCCACCTCGGCGCCCAGCAGGCGCAGCTGCGTGCCCGAGATGGAGAGCTTCAGGTCGTTCACGCGCACGACCTTCATGCCCTGCGTGTCCACGATCTGGCGATTCAGAAGGTCGCGCGCCAGCAGGATCTCCTCGGGCTGCAGATAGCTGAAGCGGATGTCGTGGGCCGGCACGGACAGCCTGATGCCGTCCTCGTCGAACTCCTCGACGTACTTGCGCCACGAGATCATGAACGGGACCTTGCCCGGCCCCTGGAAGGCCAGGCTGGTGATGCGGGGGAACACCTCGCCGGTGGAGATGGCCAGGTCGGAGATCGTGCCGATCTTCTCGCCGGTCGCATCGACGACGGGCTTTCCCATCATTTGAGAGAGATAGAGCATGTGAATTCCCTTACGTGTTTGCTCGCAGGCAGTCGTCCTTCGACCGCCGACGTAAGGGAATCGAAGGAGGACTACTTACTGTGAGGTTTCGATTTTCGAACCTTCAACAAAGTCCCTTTCGCTCGACCAATAAAAAAACCGCACGTGCTGCTGCCAGTCGTTGCGGAATGAAAGTGCTGAAATGGTGCGCCGTGAGGGATTCGAACCCCCGACGTACTGATTCGTAGTCAGTCCCTCTATCCAGCTGAGGTAACGGCGCACGTCGAAACAGCAAAAGCTATTATGCCGGTAACCATCTTCTCTGTCAACGGCTATTTTTAAGAAGTTTGAGAAATATTTCCCGTGAAGCGTTGGTTGCGCGCAGCTTGCCGGTGCCCGAGCACCAAGCGCTGTCCGCATCGGGCGCACGCCTGATGCGGACAGCAGGAATGCAGAGGCGCGTCTTGGCTGCCTACTTGGCTTCCGACCAGTTCTCGATGATCTTGGCGGACTCCTTGTTGCCCACATCGATGACATCGATCTCGTCGGGCGTTTCGACGACTTCCAAGACCTCCTCGTTGCTGGGGATGACGATCTTTTCCTCGGAGCCGTTTTCCTCGGGCGTTTTCTTGTCGGACATGGTTTCTCCCATCTTTCGGACGAACGGTACGCTGGAACCAATCGTAAGGCGCCGACACGGCGAGCAAGCTCGGCATGGGCATCGTTTACGTGCGCGTAGCGGAATGTTTGGGGGCGTGACAAAGGGACGGGGATAATGTCACACTCTCGGGAGCCCTACTGCTTTCGAGCACAGCGGGGAGTGAGACATTATCCCCGTCCCTTTGTCACGCTCGTGCGGCCCTATCGCGCGTACACGCTCTGCTTGCGGGAGACCAGGCGGTCGACGAACTCGGTGGCGGGGCTGCGCAGGATCTCGCAGGGCGGCGCGAACTGCACGGCGCGGCCGGCTTCCATGACCAGCACCTTGTCGCCGAGGTCGAGCGCCTCGTCGATGTCGTGTGTCACGAACAGCACGGTGATGCCCGTCTGCCGGTGGATGCGCTTGATCTCGTCCTGCAGGCTGCTGCGGGTGATGGCGTCCACGGCGCTGAACGGCTCGTCGGCCAGCAGGATATCGGGGCTGGCTGCCAGCGCGCGGGCGATGCCGACGCGCTGCGCCTGACCGCCCGACAGCTCGGCGGGGTAGCGGTCCATGATGTCGCGCGGCAGCCCGATAATGTCCATCCACTTCTCCACGGCCGCCTCGGTGCGGCGGCGATCGCGCTTGTTCAGCAGCGTGGGCACGTATGCGATGTTCTGCTCCACGCTGAGGTGGGGGAACAGCACGCTGCCCTGGATGGCGTAGCCGACGGTGCGGCGCAGCTCGATGGGATCGACGCTCGACGTGGCCTGCCCGTGCACGAGCACCTCGCCCTCGTCGGGCATCACCAGCGCGTTCACCATTTTCAGCAACGTGGTCTTGCCGCAGCCCGAGCTGCCGATGATGGCGACCAAAGCGCCCTCTTCGATGGCGAGGTCCACGTCGTTCACGGCCACGGCGTCGCCGAAGCGCTTGGTCACGTGCTCGAACGCCACCGCGGGCGCGCACGTGTCGTCCTGGGCGGAGGCGGTACGGCATCGTCCGTCATTCCGAACGCCGTCAGCGGCTTCCCTCTTGTCGTCCCGAGCGGAGGCGGTGAGGCTGTCGGGGTCGAAGGATCCTGAGCGGCGCGTCTGCGCGGATGTTGTTTCCATGTTACATCAGCCCCTTCTCGGCCAAAAACGCATCGGCCACCGCTTTCGGTTCCTGCCCCTGCGTCTCAACGGCGTTGTTCATGCGCGCCATGTCGGTGTCGGTGATGGCTCCTTGCAACTTCAGCAGCTCGTCGCGCAGCTCGGGGTGCTTTTCCAGGGTGTCCTGGCGCACCACGTTGCCGCAGAGGTACGAGGGGTAGAAGTGCTGGTCGTCCTCGAGCACCACGAGGCGATCGTCAGCCACTTTGCCGTCGGTGGTGGATACGACGATGGCGTCCACCTTGTTCTCGAACAGCGCCTGGTACTTCAAGCTGATGTCCATGTCGCGCGTGCTGCCGAAGTCCATGCCGTAGGCAGCCTGCAAGCCGAGGTAGCCGTCCTGACGGTCGTAGAAGTCGGGCTCCGCGCCGAGCGCGAGCCCGCCCGCAACCTCCGCAAGGTCCGAGTATGTGCGAAGATCGTAGCGTTCGGCCACGTCCTTGCTCACGGCCAGGCCGTACGTGTTGTTGAAGCCGTACATCCCCACCCAGGTGAGGCCGAGCTGCGACTCGTATTCCTGCCGCATCGTGTCGAACATCGACTCGTCGTAGGTGTTCTCGTGCTTCAGCACGGCGTTCCAGCCTGTTCCGGTGTACTCGGGGTAGAGGTCGAAGTCGCCCTTCTCCATGCCGGGCTCGATGTTCGACGTACCGCCTCCCACGCCTTGCGTCAGCTCCACGGCGAGGTCGGTGTCGTGCTCGATCAGCGTGTTCAGCATCTCGCCCAAGATGTACTGCTCGGTCATGGGCTTCGTCGCGATGTTCACCACGTTGTCGCCGCCGCCGCGATTCGCGAACGCGAAGGCCCCGCCCGCGATCAGCACCACGGCCGTGCCCGCGGCCACGACGGCACCCGTGCGCCGACGAAAGTCCTGGCCCGCTTCCTTCTGCGTTCCGGTGCGCTTGCGACGGTGCGCGCTCGACGGCTCGAGGTGGCGGCGCGTCGACTTCTCGGCCAGCCCCAGCAGCAGGTCAACGACGATGGCCAGCAGCGCGATCAGCACGCTGCCCGCCAACGTCATGGCCTCGTTGCCTGTCGTGATGCCGCGGTAGATGGCCACGCCCAGGCCGCCCGCGCCGATGAAGCTGGCGATGCCGGCCAGCGCGATGGTCATGGTGGCCATGTTGCGGATGCCGCTCATGATGATGGGCGCGGCCAGCGGCAGCTCGATGCGGTAGAGCAGCTGGCGGTCGGTGGAGCCCATGCCGCGCGCCGCCTCGATGATGGCGGGGTCGATGGTGGTGAGGCCGGTGTAGGTGTTGCGCACCATCGGCAGCAGCGCGTACACGGTGAGCGCCACGATGGCCGTGAGGTCGCCGATGCCCGTGACGGGGATGAGGAAGCCGAACAGTGCGATGGACGGGATGGTGTACACGAAGTTCACCAGCGCGAGCACCGGTTTCGCGCCGCGCCGCCACTGGGCGATGGCAATGCCCAGCGACAACCCGATGAGGACCGCCAGCGCAATGGATATGAACGAGATGCCTATATGCTGAAGGAACAGGTCGAAAAACCAAGCGCGCTTCTCGATGAGCAGCTGGAACAGGGATGAGAGCATGGACGCCTCGTTTTCACTGGATGGGCACCGTGTCGTACCGGCTATTTTAGCGCTCCGCCCCTTGAGCCATCGCCCGCCCTGCCGTCCGCATACGAACCGTCATTTGCCCGTCACCGCCGCTCCGTGCGCGCATCCGCCATTTCCGGTCGGATGGCGGCGCGCCCTCCTCCGCTCCGCTGACCTTCCACATGAAGATTCCCTCTGTTATTCGCCGGAAAGTGCTGTGAAGGCGTATCCCAAGGCTTTATCATACTAAAGCACGAACGGACGACCATCCGATTTCCCCGCCATTCGCTTCGCATTGCGCCCGGTCTCGCCGGGTCTCGGGCAATGCACGGCGGGAGCGGGGCCGTCCATGACGCAGGGAGGTTTGCATGCAAGAAGAAGAGAAGAAGATCGCTCTCTACGAGAATTTCAAGACCATCAACTCCATCGACCCCGCCTACTACGAGCAGTACGACGTGAAGCGCGGCCTGCGCAACGCGGACGGCACCGGCGTGGTGGCCGGCCTCACGAACATCGCGAACGTGCACGGCTACGTGGTGTCGGACAACGAGAAGATCGCCGACGAGGGCCATCTTCGCTACCGCGGCTACGACGTGTACGACCTCTTGGGCGACCAGTCCGCCGAGCACCGCTTCAACTTCGAGGAGGTGTCGTACCTGCTGCTCATGGGCGAGCTGCCCACGCGCGAGCAGCTCGACCGCTTCATCGAGGTCCTCGACGGCCAGCGCGAGCTGCCCGACGGGTTCACCGCGTCTATGATCATGCGCGACACGCCGCCCGATATCATGAACGTGCTGGCACGCACCATCCTCTTGCTGTACGCCTACGATCCCGACGCGGAGGATCGCTCGGCCCACCATGAGATCCACACCGCCATCTCGCTCATCTCGCGCCTGCCGCGCATCATGGTGCTCACGTACTATGCCAAGCGGGCCCGCTACAACAACGAGTCCATGATCATGCACCGCTTCATACCCGGCCAGTCCACGGCCGAGACCATCCTTTCCATGCTGCGTCCCGACCGCCAGTTCACGCCGGAGGAGGCGCGCATGCTCGACGTCATGCTGTGCCTGCACGCCGAGCACGGCGGCGGCAACAACTCCACGTTCACCACGCGCGTGCTGACCTCGTCCGACACCGACCCGTACTCCACGTATGCCGGCGCCATCGGCTCACTGAAGGGCTGGAAGCACGGCGGCGCGAACCACCAGGTGCTGGCCATGCAGCAGGAGATCAAGGAGAACGTGGCCGACTGGTCAGACGAGGGCCAGGTGGCCGACTACCTGGCGAAGATCGTGCGCAAGGAGGCCTTCGACAAAACGGGCCTCGTGTACGGCATGGGCCACGCGGTGTACACGAAGAGCGACCCGCGCGCCATCATCTGCAAGCAGTTCGCCGAGGGCCTTGCCGTGGGCACGGAGTTCGAGGCCGAGTTCAATCTGCTGAAGTCCATCGAGCGACTGGCCCCCGAGGTCATCCTGCGCGAGAAGGGCACGGCCAAGGATATGTGCGCGAACATCGACATGTACTCCGGCTTCGTGTACTCCATGATGGGCATCCCCGAGGATTTGTTCACCCCGCTGTTCGCCTGCGCCCGCATGTCCGGCTGGGCCGCCCACCGCTTCGAGGAGATAGTCTCCGGCAAGCGCATCATCCGTCCCGCCTACAAGTCCACCCGCAGCGGCAAGCGCGACTACGTGGCCATGGAAGAGCGGTAGGACAAGCCGCGCGGCCAACAAGGGAACGGATGCCTCATGCGAAGCATTCGCTACCGCAGGACCGGCAAGATCGGCGCTCGAAGGGTTTCGGCGCGGCATCGCTTCGGCGGTGCCGCGCCTTTGTTGTTTCTGTGGGTCGACGATTGATATATCAACGAACGTGCTAGCATGGGCGTATGAACACTCAAGACTCCATACCCGTGAATCTGGCGCAACGCCTTGTGTTCACGGTGAACCAGTATCAGGCGTATCTCTCGCGGCACCTCAAGGAGTACCGGATTGGGTCGTCGGAGTATCCCGTGCTCATCTACCTGGTGCATCGCGAGAGCGAAGGCGACGGCACGCTGAAGGTCAGCCAGAGCGACATCGCGCAGCGCCAGCACCGCGACCCGGCGCTCATCACGCGCGCCGCGCGCAGCCTTGCCGAAAAAGGGCTGATCACCGTGCATCCCGATCCCGAGAACCGCGCGCGCAACGTGCTGCGCCTCACGCCCGCGGGCCGCGAGGCGGCCGTCAAGGTGGAAGAGCTCGTTTCGGCATGGGAGGAGGAGGCCCAAGGCGGCCTCGACGAGCAAGAGCGCCGCCAGCTCGGCGACCTCCTCGCCCGCCTGGAGCTCCCGCGCTAAAGGGTGATCTGGGCGATCCGCCCGCCTCCTGCCGCCTGCCCGAAAACCCGCCGCGGCACGTGGCAAATTTCTCCCTGCTGCTTCAAATAATCGAACGAATATTCTGACCCTCCCTTTGACGCATAACCAACTGCAATGGTAAAAACTACCGAATTAGGAAAGATCGCACGGTCTGACTATATGAATATTTTTATTCACCAGGCATTTTGCAGGGAAGCACCCTCAGATTCGGCCGTAAAGCGGTCCTGATCTTCCGAATTCGGTAGTTTTTTATCAACGGGAGGCGCGCTGCGCGTCAAAGGGAGAATCAGAACGAATGTTTCACGTGAAACATTCGGGTTGGTTGCCGCGCGCAGAGCGGGCGGCGAGCGCTTCGAGCGCGGCCCTGCCGTACGCCGTGCGCGCGTGGGGAAGCGCGGCGGTGCAGAAGGCGGCGACCCAGGGGAGGTGCTCCTGCTCGAAGGATTGCCTCTGCTGCGCGTATGCGGCGGCTGCGGGACCGTCGCCCCGTGCGTATGCGGCCTCCTCGGCGCGGACCAGGCAGTCGAGGAAGGCCAGTTCGACTCCCAGATAGTCGTCGCGCTCGGCCGTGCCGTCGAATCGGACGCCGGCACGCCGGTAGCTGGCAGACACATCGCCCTCGACGGCACCTTCGCGATAGTACGCCTCGTAGGGGGGCAGCGGGCCGTCCTGGCTGACGCCGCGGCAGAGCCGCGTGCGGTCTGCGGCGACGGCCCGCTGCTCCTCGGCGAGCGCATCGGCGCCTTCCACCCCGCGCGCTACCAGATCCTCCACGCGCTTGCACCAAGCGGCAAGCCCGCTACGCCCGGCAGCATCCGCCTCCCCGGCTGCATCCGCCGCCCCGGTCGTGTCCGCCGCCCCGGCCGCGCATGCCGTTCCTGTCGCTTCTGCTGCAGCCGTGACGCCTACCGCGCCCACCGCCCCCGCCGTATCGGCAGCGCCCGTCGCGCCTGTCGCGCCCGCCGCTCCAGCTTCCTCGGCCTCGGTCGACTCCAGCAGCATCCGCGTGCGTTTCGCCAGATCGACGACGTAGGCTGTTCCCGGTACCTCTATCGGGTCCAGCAGCACGTGCGCGCCGTAGCCGTACCAGGCTGCCGCTTTCCGGGCGTCTTCCATCCCGCATCCCCTCGCTTCGCTCGTCCTTCGCTGGTGAAGAATATACGGTCATTGTCTTGACATGTCAACAGCCGGTTGCTAGGATTCACAAATGACAAGTCAATAGACATGTCAATAAGCATACCGGGTAATGGGAAGGAAGCCCGGTCTGCGCTTCCAGACGACCAAGAAGAAGGAGGGATTCATGGAAAGCGATCTGTCGAAGTCGGCCGCACAGGCGGCGACGGGAGAGCCGGGGGCTGCGATCGCGCCGCCGCCAAGGGCCGTGTGGGTCGCCGGCATCGTGCTGGCCGTGGTCGGCGCGGCGGCGTTCGCCGTGCAGATGGCGAACCAGAGCATGGCGGGAGGCTCGCACTACCCCTGGGGGTTCTACATCGCGCTGTTCTACGCTGCGGCCTCGGCCGGCGCGGGGCTGCTGATGGTTGCGGGCATCGCCCGTTGGGCGGGCGCCATTGGCGCGCGCGACATGGGCGTGCTCTACGCCGTCGCATGCGCCCTGTTCGTGGTGGCATCGGTGCTCATCGTGGTCGACCTGGGCAACCCGGCGGCCATCCTGCTGACGTACGCTTCGGCCAACCCGGCCTCGCCGGTGTTCTTCGACGCCATCGTGCTGCCGCTGTGCATCGCGTTCGCCGTTGCAGCCGCGCTGTTCGCCGGGAAGGGCGAGGCGGCGGGAAGGACGTTCGCCCTCGCGGGCGTCGTCGCGGGGCTTGCGCTGCTGGCGGTGGAGGCATGGCTGCTCACCACGTGCAGCGGCCGCGACGCGTGGGGCGTGCTGCTGGGCGCGGGCCCGGCGCTCATCCAGGCGGCGGCGCTCGGCATAGCCATCGTCGTGCTGTGCGGCCCCGCGCGCCGCGGATGGCGCGCGCTGCTGGCGGGAGCCGCGCTGGTCATGACGGCGTCGCTCGTGTTCGACGTGGTGCTGAACCAGGGCGATGGCACCGTGCTGGGAGCCCAGTTCGCCGCCATCGCCGCTTCGCCCTTGTTCTGGGCTGCGGCCGTCATGGGTCTCGCCGCCGTCGTACTGCTGGCGCTGCCGGCCGCCTCGGCCCTCGTCGCACGGGTGGCCGCGGCATGCGCCGTCGCCGCCGTGCCGCTGTTCAAGCTGGCCATCTTCCAGGCGACCCAGTCCGTCGTGCCCCTCGCCGAGCTCGAGGCCGCCGGTGCGGCGCCGTTCGACGCGATGGAACTTGTCGTGTTCGCGGGCGCCGTGGGCGTGGGGACCCTCGTGTACGCGGCGGCCCTGCGCATTCTCGCCGCCCGTTCCACCGCCGCCGCCAATCCGGCTGCGGCCGCCAACGCAAAGGAGGTGCAGGCGTCATGACGCTCACACGCCGCACGTTTTTCAAGGGCGCCGCAGCGGCGGGGGCCGCCGCTATGCTGGGCGCCGAGGCTGCCGGTGCCAGCCCCTGGTTCTCGCCGCTCGCGCCCGAGCAGGCGCACGCCGCCCCCGTCGAGGAGTGGAAGCCGGCCACGTGCCCGGCCTGCCACAACCCCATCTGCGGCACGCAGGTGAAAGTGGTCGACGGCGTGGCCGTGGAGATCAAGGGCGACCCGAATTCGCCTACGAACCAGGGCAGGCTCTGCCCGCGCGGCCTGTCGGTTCTGGGCGGGCTGTACCACCCGTACCGCGTGAAGAAGCCGCTCAAGCGAACGAACCCGGAGAAGGGCCTCGACGTCGACCCCGGCTGGGTGGAGATCAGCTGGGACGAGGCCCTGCAGATCACCACCGAGAAGCTGAAAGCCTGTCTGGAGAAGGACCCGCGCACGCTGTTCACCCAGACGGGCTTCGGCAACGAGGACTCGTTCAAGCGCCTGATATTCGAGAGCGCCTTCGGCACGCCGAACGGCCTGACCACCTCCGGCCCGCTGTGCGCCGACCACTTCGGCCCCATGTGCACCAAGGGCACGAAGGTCGACCGCGCCGACACCGAGCGCTGCAACTGCCTGGTTATCATGGGCCGCTCCGTGGGTGACGAGTGGGGGCTCGCGCACCGCAACACCAAGGAGTACGTCGATTCGGTCGCGCGCGGCATGAAGATCGTCTGCGTGAACCCGCGCAAGACCAACGCGGCGCAAACCGGCGAATGGGTGCCCATCGTGCCCGGCACCGACGTGGCCATGTGCTGGGCGCTGGTGAACGTGATGCTGTACGAGCGCCAAGACGTCGACGAGCACTTCCTCAAGGTGCGCACGAATGCGCCGTACCTCATAGAGGACGTGTCCGAGGAGCTCAAGGGCACGAAGGTGTGCTTCCAGGACTATGCGCGCGACGAGGCCACGGGCAAGCCGCTCGTGTGGGACGAGGGGGCAGCCGCGGCGGTTCCGTTCCACGTCGTCGGGTGAGACGTACGCCCTGTTCGGAGAGTACGCGGTGGGCGGTAAGAACGTGAAGACCTGCCTGCAGCTCATCAAGGACTACACGGCGGATATGACGCCCGAATGGGCGGAGGAGATCACGTCGGTGCCCGCCGATACCATCCGCCGCATCGCCAACGAGCTGGTGGACCACGCGCTCATCGGCTCCACCATCGAGCTGGACGGCGAGACGTTCCCGTTCCGTCCCGCCGGCGTGCTGGCGCCCGGTCGCGGCTCGAACTCGAATCCGCTGAACGTCGAGCTGTTCAAGGCCATCGAGGTGGTGAACGAGCTGCTGGGCTGCATCGACGTGCCTGGCGGCATCCTGGGCCTCGAACATGGCGACCTGCACGTGATGGACACCGACGACGACGGCATGCTGCTCCCCCCGGCCTCCGACAACTTCAGGAACCAGGCGGTGGGCCAGGAGAAGCTGTCGTTCCCGCCCAAAAGCTACAAGCTGGAGTGCTTCTATCCCCACGAGCTGCACGTGATGCAGCTGGTGTGGCGCGCCGCGCTCGACCCGGAGAGCTATTACCTGGACTACAAGCCCGAGGTGTACATGGTGCTGGGTGGCGGCAACCCGCTGCGCTCGAACTCCAACCCCGAGGCGGTGGTGGAGGTGCTCAAGCAGATCCCCTTCACGTTCACCATCTCGCTGTGGATGGACGAGATGACCCAGTTCGCCGACGTGGTGCTGCCCGAGCACCACGCGCTCGAGCGCTACGCGCTGTGGAATGCAAGCTGGATATCCAACAAGAGCGCGTCGGACTACGTGAAGAGCCTGCGCGTGCTGGAGGCGCGCAAGCCGGTGGTGGAGCCGGTGTTCGACACGCGCCAGCAGGAGGACCTGCTGATCGAATGGGCGTCCCGCCTGGGCATCCTGCCGAAGATGACCGGCATCGCCAACAAGGGCTTCCAGGGGAAGTTCCTGCCCGGCAAGCCCGGCGGCATCGCCGACGAGTACGCGCTCAGCCCAAAGGAGCCCTACACATACGCCGACGTGTGCGAGCGCAAGCTGAAGACGCAGTTCGGCGAGCAGGGCTGGGACGCGGTGAAGGAGTGCGCGGTAGTCGGGTACACGCAGCCCGACGTGAAGTCGGGCTATATCTGGCACTGGCATCCCGAGAACGCGTACCGCGTGCCGCTGTACTTCCGCTACAACGCCCGCAGCGCCCAGATGCTGCGCGCGCTCATCGAGGAGAACGACATCGAATTCCCGCACGCCGACCTGGACGAGGTGCTGCGCCAGTACTCGGGCGCACCGGTGTTCTTCGAGTTCGAGGGCATGCACCCCACCGAGGAGTTTCCGCTCAAGGTGCTCCAGTTCAAGACGCACTTCCAGGTGAACGACTCCACGGGCTTGTCGTACAACCACTGGCTGCACGACATCGAGCAGCGCTTCGACCCTCATCTGAAGAAGGTGCTCGTGGCGCCGTCGCGCGCCGACGAGCTGGGATTGGCCGAAGGCGACCAGGTGGTGGTCGAGTCCATGTACGGCGGCAAGACCACGGGCGTGCTGCACCTTTCCGAGATGATCCATCCCTCCACGCTCGCCATCTCGGGCAAGTGGGGCGCGAAGGGCGCGGGGCTCGTCGACTTCGCGCACGAGGGGCCGCACTACAACACGCTGCTCAACGACGACGAGCGGGACATCGGCTTCATGATGGGCAACTTGAACAACTCGGTTGCCGTCAAAGTCTACAAGGCGTAAGGGGGACTTTATGAGATACGGAATGGTCATCGACCTGCGGCGCTGCGTGGGATGCAACGCGTGCACGGTCGCGTGCAAGCAGTCCAACGGCACGCCTCCCGGCATGTTCTACTCGCATGTGTCGCTGCGCGAGGAGGGCGCGTACCCGAACGCCACTGCGCGCTACACGCCCATGCTGTGCGGGCATTGCGAGGAGGCCGCCTGCGTGTCGGTGTGCCCGACGGGCGCGTCGTACCGCGACGAGGCCGGCGTGGTGCGCGTCGACCACGGGAAGTGCATCGGATGCAAGTACTGTATCGCCGCCTGCCCTTACGAGGTGCGCACGTTCCTGAGCGAGCGCATAGAGGGGTACTTTCCCGGAAGCGGCCTGACCGAGCAGGAGCGGGTCATGTACGGAGGCTTCGAGGTTGGCAAGGTGTACAAGTGCGACTTCTGCCGCAGCAAGGGCTACACCGACGGCATCGGGCCCTCGTGCGTGCGCGCCTGCCCCGGCGATGCGCGCGTGTTCGGCGACCTGGACGACCCCGAAAGCGAGGTGGCCAGGTTGCTGGCCGCCGAGCAGGTGCGGGTGCTCGGCGAGGAGTACGGTACGAAGCCGAACGTGTATTACGTCGCGCGTTCGGGAGCATAGCGAGCCCGAGGGCTCGAACCTCCCCGATCCGTCTTCCCGCCCCCTCCGCGATGGCCGGGCGCTGCACACCGTGCGGCGCCCGGCCTTGCATATGCGGGGAAAGCCGGTATCATAGGACGTGGCATTGACATGTCACTATTGAACGGGGAGAGCGGCAGACGGGGGAGCGATGGGTCGGCTCGGCAGGAGGGAAAGCGCTTCGGGGCGCATGGCGCCCCGGGCCGCCGTGCGCATGGGCTCCGATCCCGTCGGGCGGCTGCTGGCGCGGTTCGCCGTCCCCGTGGTTGCGGGGCTTCTGGTATCGCGCTTCTACATCCTCGTGGACGGTATGTTCGTGGGCCAGGCGCTGGGCTCGGCGGGCGTGGCCGCGACCGCCATCGCCATGCCGTTCGTCACGCTGCTGAACGCCCTGGTCATGCTCATCGGCGACGGGGGCACCGCCGTGGTCGCCCTGCGCCTGGGCGCCGGCGAGCGGCAGGGGGCGGCTTCTGTGCTGGGGAACGCCCTGGTAATGCGCCTCATCCTGGCCGTCGTGCTGGGGGCGACCGTGCTGTGGTGGGCCGATCCGCTGCTGGGGCTGGCGGGAGCGTCGGGGGCGGTGCTCGGGCAGGCGAAGACGTACCTGGTCGTCACCGTGTTCGGCACGTTCGCGCTGGGCTTCTCGCTGGGCATCGACACGTTCCTGCGCGCCGCGGGCTTCCCGAACCGCACGCTGCTGGTGCAGGTGGCGGGTGCGCTGGCGAACATCGGCTTGGACTATGCGTTCGTCGTGGCCTGGGGCTGGGGCATAGCGGGCGCGGCATGGGCGACGGTCCTGGGACAGGGGGTGTCCCTGGTGGTTACGCTGGCGCTCCTGTTCAAGCGCGACATGCCGTTTCGCCTGCGCGTGCGCGACCTGCGGCCCGACGCCCCGCTCATGGGGTGCATCGCGCTGCTGGGCATGCCGTCGTTCATCGTGCGCGGATCGGATGCCGCGCTCAACCTGGTGATGAACGCGCTGATCGTGGGCTATGGAGCCGCGACGGCTATCGGCGGGGACGACGCGCTCGCCGTGTCCGGGGCCATCAACCGCGTGCTGCAGTTCGCGCTGGTGCCCGCCATCGGCATTGCGGTGGCGGCGCGCCCGCTGGTCGGCTTCAACTACGGCGCGGGGAACCGCGTGCGCGTGCGCGCCATCGTGAGGGTGGCCCTTGCATCAGGCGCGGCTTGCCTGACGGCGGTATGGCTGCTGGTGGAAACAGACCCGGCGCTGCTCATGGGGCTGTTCGGCTTCCACGGGGAAACCGCAGCGTTCGCGGCGTGGGCGCTGCGGGTGTCGCTGCTGGCCATGCCCATCCTCATGGTGCGCATCACGGGCACCAACTACTTCCAGGCCATCGGCGGTGCGAACAAGGCCATCCTGCTCACGTTCTGCCAGCAGGTGGTGTTCCTGCTGCCCTTCATCGTTGCAGCGCCCCTGGTGCTGCCGCAGCTGACGGGCGCCACCCCGCTCGAGTCGGTGTTCTGGGGCATGCTGGCCTCCGACGTGGCCTCGACCGCCCTGGTCGCGGTGTTTTTGCTGCGCGACCCTGCGCTGCGCAGGGCGTGACGGCGACGTGCGCGCCGGCCCGCGCCCGGCCGGCCGCCGCAGTAACCGGCGGGCTGCCGCAGCACCCGCCCGGCCGGCCGGGCGCCGCAATACCTGCTCGGACGACGCAGTAACCGGTCGGCTGCCGCAGAAAAAAGCGCCCGGAGCCGCTGGCTTCCGGGCGCGTTGCGCTCTGGCGGAGGAAGTAGGATTCGAACCCACGGACGCGTGAACGTCAACAGTTTTCAAGACTGCCGCCTTCAACCACTCGGCCATTCCTCCGCGATGGGGGATGCGGGCGCTGTCCGCGAGGGGCGCTCCGCACGGCAATGTTTCACGTGAAACATTTGTTCGCCGCATGCGCTTTTCGAAAAGAGGTTCCGAAAAGCAAGCAAAGGATACCATATAATAATCCGTATGTACGACGAAGACAACAGAGCCGACGCTCCCCCTTGCGAACCTGCGGCCTCTGCGTCCCGAACGTGCAGGCCGGAGGAGACGGCGGTGCCGAGCGGCCTGACGGCGCAGGAGGCTGCCCGCGTTTCCGCTCATTGGCGGCCGCGCCTTTCCGACGAGGACTATATGCGCCTGGCGATCGACGAGGCGCGTCGCGCCGAAGGGCTGGGCGAGGTGCCCATCGGTGCCGTGGTGGTGTACGAGCCCATCGACCCTGCGACCCGCCGCCCCCTGGCCGAACCGCGGGTGATCGCGCGAGCGTGCAACTTGCGCGAGACGACGCGGGATCCGGCGGGGCACGCCGAGTTCCTGGCCATGCGGCAGGCGTCGGCCGCCCTCGGCGCGTGGCGGCTTGCCGGCTGCACGGTGTACGTGACGCTGGAGCCGTGCATCATGTGCGCGGGCCTCATGCACCAGGCGCGCATCGACCGCTGCGTGTACGGTGCGCCCGATCCGAAGGCCGGCGCGCTGGGAACGCTGTACCGCATCAACGAGGACGAGCGGCTCAACCACAACTTCACCGCGGCGCCCGGTGTGCTGGGCGACGAGTGCGCGGAGATGCTGCGTGCGTTCTTCGCGCGCAAGAGAAGGAAACGAACGGAGCCCCGATGACGAACCAGAACGAAGAGAACCTCCCCGGCACCCATGTGTCCGACGCTCCCGAGAGGGCGGCGTCTGCCTGCTCCGACCCGGGACGGCAGGCGGCCGCCGCAGGCTCGCAAGCTCCCGCCTGCCCGGCTTCGGCGCGGTCGGCAGCTGCGAACCCGCAGCCTGCAGCCGGCACGCCCGCGAGCGACCCGCATGCGGTGGACATGCTGGCGGCGGCGCGTGCCGCGCAGAAGGTCGACGAGGCGGCGTTCGGTGGCCCGGGAGCCGTCAAGGTCATCGCGCCTGCCAAGGTGAACCTGTTCCTGGGCATAGGGCAGCGGCGCCCCGACGGCTACCACGAGGCCCTGAGCGTCATGCACGCGCTCACCATGCACGACGTGCTGCGCATGCGGCTGGCGCCCGCGCAACCCGAAGGCCCCGCCGGCCTCTCCATCGCCCTCGACTGCCGCGTGGCCGAGGGCCTGCCCCCGCTCGATGTGCCGCCCGAGGACAACATCGTGAGCAGGGCGATCCGCCGGCTCGCCGAGGCAATCGGCCGCAGCGAGTGCGAGCAGGTGTCCGTGCTGCTGGAGAAGCGCATCCCCGCCGAGGCGGGGCTGGGCGGCGGCTCGTCCGATGCCGCCGCGGCGCTCGTGGGCGCGGCACAGCTGTGGGGGCTGGCCGCCGACGACCCGCGCATCGAGGAGGTCGCGCGCACCCTGGGCGCCGACGTGCCGTTCTTCCTGCACGGCGGATGCGCCGTTCTGGATGGCGCGGGCGATGCGTTCGTGCGCGAGCTTGCGCCCATGGGCTCTCCCGTGGTGCTGGTGAGGCCTGCGGGCGGCGTGTCGACGGCTGCCGCGTACCGGGCGTTCGACGAGTGCCCGGTGCCCGTGGCCGCATCCGACCGCGACGCGGCGCTTGCCGCCGCACGCGCCCAGGACGTGCCCCTGCGCAACAACCTGGCGGCCGCCTCCGAGTCGCTGCTGCCCGCGCTGGCCGACGTGCGCGCGTGGGCCGAGGCGTGCCCGGACGTGCAGCAGGCCCTCATGTCGGGCAGCGGGTCGGCCGTGTTCGCGCTCTGCGACACGTTCGAGGCCGCCGGTCGCGCCGCCGCCCAGGCCCGTCTGCGCGGCTGGTGGGCCCATGCCACGACGTTCGGCCGGGTACGCGCCGCCGCCGTCCCCTCCCGCTGAGCGCACCCGCCCGAAGCCGCGCCTCCCGCTCCGGTCGACGGCGCCGTCCCGATTGCAACCAGCCCGCAATCTGCCCCACCGGCGCCGTCCCGCCTATGACCGTGAGCCGTCCTACCGCGGCCCGTCCCGACAAGCTGCTGCTCCCGCCGCCCGCTATGGCCCGAAAGGGGGATGCAGCGCTCCGCTGTCCGCCTACGGCTCGTACTAAAGAAGGATGCCCTGGGTTACAGATTCAATCTATGTTCCCCATACGTGACCCAAGATGTTAAAATCCCAGTTACGTAATAGCAAAGGAGAGCTTATGAGCATCCCACTGATTGTCATCCTCGTCATCGTTGTCGTCCTGGTCGTTGCCATCATCGGCCTGTACAACAACCTGGTGAAGCTGCGCAACATGGTGGACAACGCCTGGGCGCAGATCGACGTGCAGCTGCAGCGCCGCTTGGACCTGATCCCGAACCTCGTGGAGACGGTCAAGGGCTACGCCTCGCACGAGCGCGGGACGCTCGAGGAGGTCACGCAGGCGCGCACCGCCGTGATGAACGCGCCCACGCCGGAGGGCAAGATGCAGGCCGACGGCATCCTTACCGGCGCCCTGAAGAACCTGTTCGCCGTGGCCGAGGCTTACCCCGACCTCAAGGCCAACGCGAACTTCCAGCAGCTCCAGGCCGAGCTGTCCAACACCGAGGACAAGATCAGCTACATGCGCCAGAGCTACAACGACACGGTCATGAAGTTCAACACGGCCATCCAGACGTTCCCGGCGGTGCTGTTCGCGGGGATGATGGGCTTCAAGCAGCGCGACAGCTTCGATGCCGCAGCCGGGGCGGACGTCGCCCCCAAGGTTCAATTCTAAGAGCGATCACCGCGCGCGCCCGAACCAACGAGGCGGGCGCTCCATTCTAGCCTAGCCAAGATCCGTTCGCGCAGCCACGCCGAGCGGCGCGGTTGCGCGAACGGATATGCCCGGTGGCCTTCTCCATTCGGGCGCTTGTCGGAGACAACAGGTCGGAAGTGATTGTATGACGCATGGTTTCCGCTACCATCGGATGCTCGACCGCGACCAACTCGCGCGGGTGCTCGACACCCGCATGCTCTCGTTCGCAATGACGTGCGCCCTGGTCGTTCTTCTTCTTGTGTTCTACACGGTGACGATGGTGAACATGGGCGCCATCTCCAGTCGAATCGACGAGATAAACGCGCATCCCTATCCGGTGACGGTGGCGGCAGGCGAGGTGGAAACCAACCTGGTTCAGCTGCGCACGCTTTCGGACCGGCTCGTGTACGTGAGGACGCCCGAGGCCGTGGATGCCGTCGAGGACGAGTATGCGAGCATCGATCGGGCGATAGCGGATCCGCTGGCCACCATTGCCAGCCAATGCCGGTCGTCCCCCGAGAAGGCGGGCGCGCTTTCGGCTGACTATGAAACGCTGAAGGCCGAGCAGCGACGGCTCATCGACACGTGCCGCGATCCCGCCACTACCGACGCCGAGGTGCAGCGCACGGTAAGCGAGCAGGTAGACCCGCTGATCGGGGCAATGCTCGCACGCAATTCCGAGATCATCGGGAGCTCGCACCAATCGTTCGACGCCCTGTTCGAGCTGGCCGTCAAGGCCTGTGCGGAAACCGCGCTGTACGCTACCGTGCTCATGGCGGGCGTGTTGGCCGTGCTCGCTGTCTTCTTGGTTACGTTAAGGCGCCGCAATGCCGAGCGCGACCGGCTCCAGAAGAACCTCGAGGCAGCGCTCGAAACGGCCCGCCACGCCAGCCAGGCGAAGTCGCAGTTCCTTGCCAGCGTGTCGCACAACATACGCACGCCGTGTTCGGCCATCGTGGGGCTGACGGAGATTGCCGAGCGCCATGTGGGCGAGAAAGACCGGGTGGAGGAGTGCTTGTCGAAGATCACGCTCTCATCGCACCACCTGATAAGCCTGATCAACGATGTTCTGGAGATGAGCAAGATCGAAAGCGGGCGGTTCATGCTGAATGACGAATCGTTCAGTTTGGAAGAGCTCGTGTCCCTGGTCGACGTTATCGCCCAGCAGCAGGCGCGCACGAAGCAGCTCGTGTTCCACATGGAAGCGGACGACGTTTCCGGCGTCTACGTGCGCGGCGATTCCCTGCGCTTGCGTCAGGTGCTGCTGAACCTTATCGGCAATGCCGTGAAATACACCGAGCCGGGCGGCGAGGTTCGCCTGCGCGTGCGGCTGGAGCGCCCAGGTTGCGTGTCGCCCGATCGGGCTCCCTGTACCGACGAGTCCCTGATGCTGGGCGAGAGCCGCGGCACCGACTTTCCCGAAACGCCCTGCGGCGGAGAAGGAGCGTGCGGTTGCGCGCTGTACCGGTTCGAGATCGAGGACAACGGTATAGGCATGGCGCCCGAGTTCGTGGGGCGTATCTTCGAGCCCTTCGAGCGAGAGCGCTCCGATGAGACGCGCAGCATCGAGGGAACCGGGCTGGGCATGTCCATCACGAAGAGCATCGTCGATCAGATGGGCGGCGCCATCGCCGTGAAAAGCGAGCGTCATCATGGCACGACGTTCACGGTCGACCTCCCGCTCTGCCTGGAGAGAGCCGATGCTGCCAAGCCCCTGCCCGCCGACGACGTGGTGCCCACGCTGCCGAGGCGCGTGGATTTCTCGGGCGTGCGCGTGCTGGTAGCAGAAGACGATGAGATCAACGCCGAGATAGCTTGCGACATCGTGGGACGCACGCATGCCGAGGTAGTCTGGGCGCATGATGGCGCAGAGGCGGTCGAGACGGTGTTGGGCGCCCCCGACGGCTGGTTCGACCTCGTGTTCATGGATGTGGAGATGCCGAACATGGACGGCTTGGAGGCTTCGCGCACCCTGCGGGATGCCTGCCGTCGCGAGGGGCGGCCGCAGCTCGTTATCGTGGCCATGACGGCGAATGCGTATGTGGAGGACCGTCGCCGCGCGTTCGATGCCGGCATGGACGACTACCTGGTGAAGCCTTTCGGCTTCGCCGACGTATGCGACGTGATGGACCTGCGCCTGCCAGCCCGCAGCGAATCGGATGGGCGGCATGCGGCAAACGAGTCGGCGGAGCCCGCCTTCTCTTTGGTATGATGGTGGCGAAGGAACGTAGGCGGGAGCGGCATTGAAGGGAGTGGACCGATGGTAGCAAGGCTTTCGCGTATCGTGCCGCTGCTCATCGTGTTGGCCGTTGTCGCGGGCATCGTGTACCTTGTTGCCGCATGGCGCCACTCGCCGAACCGCGGCAAGGAGATACTCATCAGGCTGTTCACATGGTTGACGGGGGCTCTCTCGGTCGTGTTCCTGCTCATAAGCCTGTATGCGCTGCTTGACGGCAATGCCCTCATCCTTGACTTGGGCGCGAGCTTCCTCGTGGCCGCGCTCATCGGCCTGGGCATAACGCGCATCTGCCGCGCCGTGTTCGTGCGCAATCACCCCGGCTGGAAGCAGAAACCCGTGCGGACGACGCACCCGGACGATCATCCTCGGCGCCCGTTCACGCCGCCGTGGAAGCGGTAGGGAGGACGGGCGAAGGTGCAAAAAAGAAAGCACCCCAAGAGGGGTGCGAAGGATGTCTCGATGGCGGAGAAGCAGGGATTCGAACCCTGGATACCCTTGTGGGGTATACTCACTTAGCAGGCGAGCACCTTCGGCCTCTCGGTCACTTCTCCGCGCTATAATAGGTGCGATTCGCTATGATACCGTGACCATCTCGAACTTGCAAGGAGATTGACCGTGCAAATCACGAGTGATCCTCATAATACCGGGGCGCGTGCTGCGATAGCCGCCCCTGCACGCCGTGCGAGCCATGCCGCTGCAGATGCTCGGGCCGTGCGCCGTCCCGTTGCGGCGCGCCTCATACTGCTGGCATCCGCGCTCGTCTTGGCTGCCGCAGCGCTGCTGGCTGCCGCGCCGGGCGAGGCGTTCGCGAAGTCCTACGACATGACGAAGGTGGACATAACGGCGCAGGCCGAGACGGATGGGTCGCTGCATGCGGTGGAGCAGCGCACGTTCGACTTCAACGGAGACTTCACGGCGGTGTGGTGGACGTTCGAGGGATTGCCTTCGAACGCGGAGCTGAAGGTGAACTCCGTGCGCATGGCGCGCGTGGACGGGGACGGCAACGTGGTGGGCGAGTGGGAGACGCTGCCCGGCGTGCCGTTCGTGCTGGACTGGCGCGATGCGGGAGGCCCCGGAACGGATGCGTACTCGGTCGACGCGCCGAAGAACACGGTGTACGCCTTCTTCGATGTCTCGGATGAGAAGGCGGTTATCGAGCTGGACTACACCGTGGTGAACGGCGTGCAGGCCTACAAGGACGTGGCCGAGGTGAACTGGAAGTACGTCGGCGACCAGTGGGAGGAGTCGTCGGCCGACATCACCATGACGCTGGCGCTGCCGGTGCCGCAGGGCGTGGCGGTGGAGCCCGGCGAGAACGTGCGTGCATGGGGCCATGGCCCGCTCGACGGGTCGTTGGCCATCAATTCGGACGGCAGCGTCACGTACACCGTGCCGAAGGTGAACGCCGGCCAGTACGCCGAGGCGCGCGTGCTGTTCCCCGTGGCGTGGCTCACGAACCTCTCTCCCGATGCGGCGAAGCTCCATGCGGACGAGGCGCGTCTCGACAAGGTGCTGGCCGAGGAGGAGGACTGGGCCGACCAGGCCAACCACAACCGCATGCAGTCGCTGGCCTTCGTCATCGGCTGCGGTGTGCTGTGCGTGCTGCTCATTGCTTGGGCGCTGTGGTCCTACTTCCGCTACGGCAAGGAGCATGCCCCGAGCTTCACCGACGAGTACTGGCGCGACGTTCCCGATCCGCGCGTGCACCCGGCCGTGATCGGCCGCCTGTGGCGCTGGGACCGCGAGAGCCAGGACGACTTCACGGCCACCCTCATGCACCTGTCGCACAGCGGCGCCATCCGCATCGACCGCGGCACGTATCAGGACCAGAAGTCCTTCGGCCGTACCGAGACGGTGGAGGACTACTATCTGACGCGCGTGCCCGCCGTGGCCGACGCGGTGGAGAACCCCATAGACCGGCAGGCGCTCGACCTCCTGTTCGGCACCATTGCCGCCGGTGGCGACTCGCTGTGGTTCGGCACCATCCAGCAGTATGGGAAGGACCACCCCGAGAAGTTCCTGGATGCCATGAAGACCTGGCAGGGCATCGTGTCGGCCGAGACGAACCGCTGGGACTTCTTCGAGGTCAAAGGCAAGCGCTACCAGGGGTACCTCGTTACGCTCGCCATTCTGGTGGGGGTGGCCGGCTTGGGCGTCGGGCTGCTCACGGACAACTTCATCCCGCTCATCTTCATGCTGCCCACGGCCATTGCGCTGGGCGTGATAGGCAACTACCTGCCGCGGCGCAGCGTGGAGGGGAACAACCTGGTGGCGAAGTGCAAGGCGCTGCGCAACTGGCTGCGCGACTTCTCGTCGCTCGACGAGCGCCCTCCCACCGACGTGAAGGTGTGGGGCGAGTTCATGGTGTACGCCTACGTGTTCGGCATTGCGAAGCAGGTCATGAGCGAGCTGCAGACGCACGTGCCCGAGCTGTTCGAGCCCGCGGCGGGCACGGCGTACGGATACGGCTACGTGCCATGGTGGTTCTGGTACGCGCCCACGCACGGCGCCGGCGGCGCGGTCATGCCGGCAGCGGGCGACCTGCTGCACACGGCCGTATCGAACACCGTGAGCACGGCGCAGGCCGCCATCTCGGGCGCGAGCGGCAACTTCTCCAGCGGCGGCGGCTTCGGCGGCGGTTTCAGCGGCGGCGGAGGCGGCGGCTTCGGCGGAGGAGGCGGCGCCCGGTAGCGCGGGGCGCGATTGCGGGCGGCTGGCGGCGCGGCATATCGTCGGATCTGCGCATCGGCGCATCGAGGCGTTATTGCTGACGGTGCGGCGCTGCGGCGCCCGATCTGCTCACCGTTCCGTCAGTTTCCGTAAACCGCATGAGACACCCTCCTGCTCCCGAGCGTGTTAGGGGCAGGAGGTGAATACGTGAGAAGAGAAAAAGAACGTGCCAGCGGGCGCCCCCTCAGGTCGGATGCGCTCATCCGGCAGGCCATGGCCGCCTGGGGCGGCTCGGTCTGGCGGCTCGCCCTGGCGCAGACGGGCTCCAAGGAAGATGCTGAGGACGTCTACCAGGACGTGTTCTTGCGGCTCGCCCAGAACACGACAGAGTTCTCCGGCCAGGAGCACCTGAAAGCCTGGCTCCTGCGCGTGGCCGTCAACCGCTGCCATGACGTGGCCCGCCTACGCAGCCGCCGTCCGGCGGTGCCCCTCGACAGCATGCCCTTCGAGCCGACCGATGCGGGCCCGCTCTCGCCCGACGAGGTGCGCGCCCTGTGGGAAGCGGTGGGGGAGCTGTCCGAGAGCATGCGCATCGTCATCCATCTGTATTACCAAGAGGGCTATTCCGGAAAAGAGATCGCGGAGGTGCTCGGCATCGAGCCGTCCACCGTGCGCACGCGCCTGCAAAGGGCGCGCGCACAGCTAAGAACATCTTTGGGAGGTGTCGACTATGGCCAGTGCGAACCAGTACAAAGCGATGATGGACCAAGCGGAGCCACCTGCCCATCTGCAGGATGACGTGATGGCGCGCCTCGGCGAGCTGCGCGGGGAGAAGGCTGCCGGACGCGAGGGGGCAACGTGCGGGCCGCAGGCGTTCATAGCTCGCGCCGGGGGAAAGCGCCGAGCGGTGCCTAGGGCGGCGAAGGTGCTGACCGGTGCGTTGGCTGCCGCGGTTGTGGCGGGCGCCCTGATCGCCGTGCCCGCGCTGCTGCCCGGCGTTCCGGGCGGCTCGGAAGGCGCGGGTGCCGGGACGCCCGCATCCTCGCTGGCCGAGCAGTTCGGCTTGGCGCTCTACGCGGATGCCGACGAGGGCGGCCAGACGGTGAGCGTTGCGACGGCTGACGAGGGCATTGTGCCGTTCGGCGGCGAAGGGGGGCCGCGGCCGAGCGCTCTCTCGTACCAGTTGAACCTCGCCTGCGTGGGCGAGGGCATCGAGTCCGTGATCTACGCCATCGACGGCGAGGATGTGGCGTTCGAGCTGATAGACATGAAGCCGCTGGAAGACGGGACGCTGGTGCCGTCGACGTACACGGCATCGCAGGAATTCACCCTTGACTACGCCGACCAGCAGCCCGAGGATCTGTGCCGACTGGTCAAGGTGGATCTGCGCACGCCGGAAGAGCGCGATTGGAGCGCACGCGTCGCTGACGTGCTCGCACGCCTGGATGCAGCAACTGATCCCGCTGAAAAGGAGGCGCTGAACAATGAGCTGACCGAGCTCGACAAGGAGCAGGCAGATAGCATCAACGGTGGGTACGAGGCGCTTGGCCAAGATGAGGATGCGCGCTACGCCGCCATGGACGAGCTCTTCTTCGAAGCATCCTGCGAGGCTGCACAGAAGATCGGCCAGGCAACGCTTTCGGCCACCGCCACGTTCACTGACGGAACCACTCTCATGCGCCGGTACCGCATCATGCCCGTCGAGAACTTCGAGCAGGTGTTCGCCGACCGCATGGCCGCCAACCGCGAGCAAGGCCGCCCCGACGACGACCCCCGCCTCACCGCCCCCCTTTTCGAGATCACCGAGCTGGCGTAACAAGCTCCAACGCGCAATCAGAAGGGCCCTGGTCGTTGACCGGGGCCCTTCTGCATTCAGGCGCCTTCGCATGTCGGCGGTAATGTGCTCTGCCCAAGAGCGGGTAGCTGCTGTGTAGCATGCTATAATGAGCAAGTTCGGTGCTTCGTCGCCCGGGCGGCTTCGAAAGATCGGAGAAGCCTATGGATCCCCAAACGATCATTGCGGTATGCGCGCTTCTTACGGTGGCAATCGGAATCGTGAGTTTGGCCAGAAGGGAGTGACGAACGGCCTTGTGCGTGAAAAAGCCGGTAACCCCTGTGCAAGAGTAAACCGGCTTAAGCAAGGAACAAGTGCTGCCCGAGTCGGCGGGGCACCGTTCGATTCGGATTGTACCACACTCGCGCAAACGACGCAGGGCTCGGCACATTGCTGTGCACCAACGAAGCCACACTTGCCGACAACGAAAAGAGCCCCGGATTCCGGGGCTCTTCCAAGTTCAAATGGTGCGGGTGAAAGGACTTGAACCTTCATGGGGTTGCCCCCATACGGACCTGAACCGTACGCGTCTGCCAATTCCGCCACACCCGCATCTGCTCTCCGACCTCGGTCGAAAGCAAGAACAGATGATACAGGACTTCATCCGCCTATGCAAGACTGAAATTTGCTCCTGCGGAGAAAAACGGCCTATAACGAGCAATCGCAGAGAGCTTCCACGCGTCTCCCGCGCTGCGCTCTCCGGGTACGTGCTGCGGAGGCTCCTTACAGGGCGGTGCCGCGCTTCGGCACGTAGAGGCCGGTCAGGTCGGCGCCCTCGTGCTCCAGCAGCCAGGCCTTGCGGGCGATGCCGCCGGCGTATCCGGTCAGGCTGCCGTCCGAGCCGATCACGCGATGGCAGGGCAGGATAATGGAGATGGGGTTGCGCCCGTTCGCCGTGCCAACGGCGCGCGCCGAGGCCTTACCACCGCAATCGCATGCGATCTGCGCGGCGAGCTCGGCGTAGGTGCGCAGCTCGCCGTAAGGGATGTCGGCCAGCAGCTTCCACACGCGCTGCTGGAACGGGGTGCCGCCCGGCTTGAGGGGCAGCGTCGCTACGGGAAGGGGGTCGCCGTCGAAGTAGCGGTCGAGCCAGGCGCGCACCTGCGCGAACACGGGAAGGTCGTCGCGGCGCTGCAGGTTCCCCGCCACCTTGCCGGCGAAGTACTTCTGACCCTCGATCCATAGCCCGACGATTGCCTCGCCGTCGCTCGCGATGGTGAGGTCGCCCAGCTCGGCATGGGGGTACACGGTCGAGTAAAGCATGAGGTCCCCGCTCTCTTCCATGCGCTAGAGCGCCGTGCCCTTCTTGGGAACGAAAAAGGCCTCCATGTTGACTCCCTCGTGCTCCAGCAGCCATATCTTGCGCGTCAGGCCGCCGGCGTAACCGGTCAGGCTGCCGTTCGCGCCCACCACGCGGTGGCAGGGTATGATGATGGAAATGGGATTGTGCCCGACGGCCCCGCCCACGGCCTGGGAGGACATTTTCTCCTTGCCGTTTTCCTGTGCGATTTCCCGGGCCAGGTCGCCGTAGGTGCGCACGCAACCGTAGGGAATCTCTGCCAGCTTGCGCCACACGCGCTGGCGGAATGCGGTGCCGTTGGGCGCCAGCGGCAGCTCGGCTGTCGCTGGTCGCTTGCCGGCGAAGTAGCGCTCAAGCCAGTCTTTCGCCTGCGCGAAAACGGGCAGGTCATCGGCCGGCACCATCTCGCCGTCCACCGTGCCGCCGAAGTGCTTCTGCCCGGCCATCCACAGCCCCACGATGCTCTGGCCGTCGCTTGCTATCGCGACCTCGCCGAATTCTGGATGGGTGTAGCTCGTCCGATATACCATGTGCCTTCCTTCCTATGCGGCCAGCGAGTTCCACAGGCACAGCACCGCGTAGCTGCGCCACGGGCGCCACTGCTCGGCCAGCGCCAGCCGTTCCTTCGGTTCCAGGTGGGGTAGAGCGTGTTTCACGCCGGCATCGGTCTCCATGAAGGCGTCGGGATGGTTGAGCACCCTCATGGCCAGGTAGTTCGCCGACCAGGGGCCGATGCCTTTCACCGCTAGCAGGCGTTCCATCTGCTCCGCCACCACGGCACCGGTATCGAAGCGCAGCTCGCCGGTCTCAAGCAGCCGCGCGATCTCGGCGATGGTACGCGAGCGCGTCCTGATAATGCCCAGCACGCCGAGCGCGTCCTCGATGGGTTCGAGCGCGGCGACCTCCGCCGCTGTGGGGAACGCGTGCGTGAGCCCTGGGATGCCGGTGTCCACGGGCTTGCCGTAGCGCTCTACGATGCGCGCCGCCAGCCGGTTGGCGGCCACCACCGTCACCTGCTGGCCGAGGATGGCCCGCACGGACGTCTCGAAAGGGTCGAAGCAGCCGGGCACCCGCGTTCCCAGGACCGCCGCGCCCGGAACCGTATCATTCAGCGAGGCGATGCCCTCGTGCACGGCCTGCGGGTCGCAATCGACGTCGAACATGCGGCGCACCCGGGCGATGACCTGCGACGTCACCGGCAACAGCGACGCGCTCATCGTGACGGCAAGCGCCCCCCGCCGCTCGTTGTCGGTCACGCGCACCCAGCCGAGCACCTCCTCGTTGCCGTGCTGCATGCGCACGACGCGCGCGTAGGCGTGCTCGTCCACCGCTTCCACGCCTTCCAGCTGGCGGGCACGGAAGAACGCGAGCAGCTCGGCGAAGCGGTACGGCGGACGGTAGCTCAGCGTGAAGGCCACTCCGTCGCCCGACGGCGTGCGCCGTCGGGCGCTCTTGCGCACGGCGGTGGGGGTGAGTCGATAGCGTTCCTTGAACAGGTCGTTGAAGCGCCGCACGCTCTTGAACCCGGCGGCCGCGGCCACCTGGCTTACCGGGAGGTCCGAGTCGGTGAGCAGGCTCTTCGCCAGAAGGAGGCGGCAGGTTTGCAGGTACTGCACCGGCGTCACCTCGAACTCGCGTTGGAAGGCCCGCCGCAGGTGGCGATCGGTGTAGCCCAGCCGCTCCGCCATGCGCTCGAGGCTCTCGCCGCTCGTGCAGCCCTCGCGCAGCAGCGAGGCCGCCCGCCGCGCGAGGTTCGCGGACGCGTCGGCGATGGAGTGGCCGGGCGCGAGCTCCGGGCGGCACACGAGGCACGGGCGGTATCCGGCAGCCTCCGCCTCGGCCGCTGTCTCGTAGAACGTGCAGTTCTCGTACTTGGGCATGTGCACGTGGCAGACGGGGCGGCAGTACACGCCCGTGGAGGACACGCCCACGAACGCCTGGCCGTCGAATCGCGCGTCCTTCGACGCGAACGCCGCGTACAGCGCCCGCTTGCGCGATTCAGGATGGTTGAGGTCCTTCCGCAAGGTGCTCTCCTGTGCTTCTGCCATGGGGTGCCGCCCTCCTTCCGAGTGATCCGCACTGCGAGAGGCGGTGCAGCTGCCGAGCCGCCTCTAAAGTCGCCGTACCATGCAGCGCCGCGCCGCCAGTTGCGGCACCGAACTGCCTCTCCGACAAGAGTCTAGCGCGAAAGGCTGGAGGGAACTAGCCGTTTTCGGACGTCAAGTTGAAACCTCTGTGGAACAACGCCGCATTCGCGCGTCCGGCGCTGTTTCCTGAAGCCTCGCGTTTGCGGCCCGTTCGCCCGGTTCGTCATCTGACGCCGAAAACGCCTGCTGCTGTCAAAAAAGAGCCGGTTTGGCAATCTGGATGTCGGCCTTGGAAGGTCTTCTCTGCGAGGAACTAGAAAAAGGCCAGGTCGCGTTACACACTGCACCACCTTCGAAGTGGCAGCGGTTGCCAAACCGGCGCTTTTTTGACAGCAGCAGGCGTTTTTGCCGGCAGGCCGGTAACTACGGCCAGACAGCAGGTCCGGCTGGACCAGAAGAATGACTGCTGGTTTCGAGGAGCGCCGTCGCTCGTTCATTCGACGCTTCCGGGTGGGGAGCGTGCCGTGGAGGGGCGAATTGCGCTATCATGGTCGGTGCAGGCGCGCGGTGCTCGCCTGCCGCTTTCTGAAACGAACCCGCAACGACCGCAGAGAAGGCGCATGGCACGCAACCAGCTCATATTGGATCGGTACCGACCCATCGGGGAGTCGCGCTCGGGCGGCTTCGGCACGGTGCGTGTTGCGTGGGACACGCGCATCCAGCGCAAGGTGGCCATCAAGTGCATCGAGCTCGACGAGGTGGATGCCGCACGTGCGGCGCTGCCGGGTGCCGATGCGGTGCGGCGGCAGACGACCGCCCCCGCCTCTGCGCCTGTCGAAGCCCACGGCTATCCCGAGCAGGCGGGTGCCGGCGCGATGCCGCGCTTCGACGAGGTCGACTGGGACGATATCCCGTCTTGGGAAGGCGAGGATGTGTTCCCGGGCGAGGAGCCGCCCGTCGCGCAACGGCGCGCGGCCCAATCCGGCGTGGCTGCGGGACGCAATCCCGACGACGTCCCGCCTTGGGAGGACCTCCCCGCCGCCCCTCCGCCGCCTCCCGACTTCGAGAGTCCCTTCCGTAAGCGGGACAAGGCTGCCGCGACCGCAGCCGCGCGCCCCTCATCCGCCGCGCCCCATGGTTCCCCGGCTGCCGCAGCCTACCGCGACCCCGCGGCCGACCTGGACGACGACCTGCCGCCGGTGCGCTCGCTCTCCCACATCCCCGGCTTGGACGAGGCGCGCACGGCCGCCATGCTCACCGACCCGAACATCGTCACGGTGTACGACTTCGAGGTGCAGGGCCAGACGGCCTACCTTATTATGGAGTACATCGAGGGCATCACCCTCACGGAACTGCTGCACGACTACGCCGACTACCTCACGCTCGACATGGTGGCCGCCGTGTTCGGCTCCGTCGCCCACGCGCTGGAGGTGGCCCACGAGAACCAGGTGCTCCACCTGGACATCAAGCCGGACAACGTATTGATCAACCGCCAGGGACAGGTGAAGGTGACGGACTTCGGCCTGGCCACGCTCGCGGATGCCGGCGGCTTCGGCGCGGCGGGCGGCGGTACCATCGGCTACATGCCGCTCGAGCAGATGCGCGGCGTGAGCCTGGACGCACGTTGCGACGAGTGGGCACTCGCCTCCGTCACGTACGAGATGCTGGCCGGCGAGAACCCGTTCCTTGCGCCCGATCTGGCCCGCGCGGAGTCCGCCATCGAGGATGCGGAGCTCGTGCTGCCTTCGCTGTGCTGGGACGAGCTCGATCCGGCGGTCGACGACGTGGTGTTCTACGCGCTCGACCCCGACCGCGAGCAGCGCTACGACAACGTGACCGACTTCGCCGAGGAGATGGAGAAGTTCCTGGGCGACCCGAGGACGGGTCATCGCGAGCTGGCCGTCATCGTAGGCGATGCGCAGGGCGACGACGAGGCGGAAGAGGAAGAAAGAGCGCCGCACCCGTCCCGTCCCCCGCGTGTGCCGCTGCGCGAGCGCATCACGCGCCGGCAGGCGGCCGTGGCGGCGCGCATCGTGGGCGCGGCGGGCAGCGGGGCCGTGGCATTCGTGGCGCTGGCGAACTTGCCGCAGATAGGCGGCCTGGAGGGTATCTTCGGCCTGGCGGGGCCGGCCCTGCTGCTGTTCTGGGGGCTGTTCGCGCTCATTGCGCTGGCCGGCGCGCTCAAGCCGCACCTGGGAGCATTGCTGGCCTACTTCGCGCTGGCCGCGGCGCTCATCGCGCAGGGCGCGCCGGCTGCCGGCTGCGTACTGCTGGCGGCTACGGCGGTGTGGTGGTACTTCGCCGGGCGGTTGGGCAACGCGGCGGCGAACGCCACGTTCGCCGTGCCCCTGGCCGGCGCCGTGGGCGGCAACCAGCTGGCGCCCGTGGTGGCCGGGTTCTTCCTGCCGCCAGCCCGCGCGCTCGGCACGACGGCGTTCGCGCTGCTCGTGGCCGCGCTGCTGGCATCGTTCGGCTCCGGCAACCTGCTGGGATGGGACGCGTTCGCCCGTTGGGACTTCGCCGGCACCGACGTGCAGGCGAACCTGGGCGCGCTGCTCTTGCAGCCCGCCACCTGGTGCGTGGCCGTCAGCTGGCTGGCCGCCGCCGCAGTTCTCTCCGCGTGTCGGTGCCGTCTGTCGCGCATCCTCGCGGTGCTCGGCATCGTGCTGGTCGCCGCCGCGCTCGTGGCCGGCATCTGCGCTGCGGCTTGGCTTGCCTCGGGCCAGCTCACCTGGATGCCCTCGGTTGCGGCCATCGTGTCCACGGCCGTGGCCGTCGCCGTCCTTGTCGTTGCCAGCCACCTGGAGCCACCTGCGCTCGACCTGCAGGAGGAATGGGAAGAAGCCGCGTCGAGCGAAGGCTGACCGGCATTTCCTCCTAAATAGCGCGTGCGTTCGCGTTCCTTCTGGAGTATCGTGTGATGCGCCAACGGTAGAGCGCTCTATTGCGCAGGAGCGTTGCGGCCATGGCGTCAGAAGAATACGAGCAAGCGAGACGAAGAAAGGGGAAACCCATGCATCAGCTAGGAGACGAGTGCGTGCTGTTCGCGTTCGCGCGCGACCTCGAACCGGCGCTCCGGGTGGCGTCGGGCGACACGGTACGCATCCGCACGCAGGACTGCTTCGGCAACCAGGTGCAGGCGCCCGAGGACCAGCTTGACGAGATCGACTGGGACGCCATCAACCCGGCCACGGGCCCCGTGTACGTGGAGGGAGCCGTCCCCGGCGGCGCACTGAAGGTGAGCATCGACAACATCGAGCTGGACGCGCAGACGGCCTCGTGCACCGGCAAGGACGAGGGCGTGTGCGGCGACCGCTTCGATGCGTGGAGCACGCGCCTGTGCGCCATCGAGGACGGCAAGCTCAGGTGGAGCGACAAGCTGTCCATCCCGCTCAACCCCATGATCGGTGTTATCGGCGTTGCCCCGGAGGGCGAGCCCGTGAACTGCGGCACGCCGGGCAGCCACGGCGGCAACATGGACAACACCGCCATCACCACGGGGGCCACGCTCTACTTCCCGGTGGCCGTGGAAGGCGCGCTCTTCGGCTGCGGCGACATGCACGCGGCCATGGGCGACGGCGAGATCAGCGTCTCGGGTGCGGAGGTGGCCGGCTGGGCCACGGTCACGCTCACGGCACTCCCGGACCTGCATCTCGCGGACCCGCTTATCGAGAACGACACGCACTTCGGCGTGATCGCCTCGGCCGAGACGCTCGACGCAGCAGCCGACCGCGCCGTGCACGAGATGGTGGACCTGCTGCATGACCGCACCGGCGTGGCCCAAGACGAGCTCGTCATGCTGCTGTCGCTCGTGGCAGACGTGCAGGTGTGCCAGATGGTCGACCCGGAGAAGACCGTGCGCTTCATGGTGCCGAAGTACGTGCTGGACGCGCTCGGCTTCGCGCTGTAGGGCAAAGACAAACCAAGAAAACAGGGGGGATCCAATGACTGAAGAGCAGAAGGCGGTCTCGTCCGCCAACGACGCGGCCCAATCCCAAAGCGCCGCCTCCGAGGCCGCGCTGGAGGCCATGGGCTACAAGCAGGAGCTCAAGCGCGCCATGTCCGTGCCCGACATGCTGGTGTACGGGCTCATCTTCATGGTGCCCATCGCGCCGTTCGGAATCTACGGCGGCGTGTTCGGCGACTCGGGCGGCATGCCCGCGCTCGTGTACCTGGTGGGCATGGTGGCCATGATCTTCACGGCGTTCTCCTACGCCACCCTCTCGCAGGCGTTCCCCGTGTCCGGCTCGGTGTACGGCTACACCAGCCGCGGCATCAACAAGCCGGTGGGCTTCGTGACCGGCTGGACCATGCTGCTGGACTACCTGCTGGTGCCCACGCTGCTGTACGTGGTGGCCGCGCAGGCCATGAGCGGCATCGTGCCCGAGGTGCCCGCGCTCATCTGGGGCATCCTGTTCGTGGCCATCAACACGTTCGTGAACATCCGCGGCATCGAGCTCACGGTCATCGTCGACCGCGTGGCCGTGGTGCTGGAGATACTGTGCCTGGGCGTGTTCGTGGTCATGGGCGCGCTGTGGATCGCCACCGACCCGCTGTCCAACGGCTTCACCATCCAGCCGTTCTACAACCCCGAGACGTTCAACCCCGGCCTGGTGATGAGCGCCGTGTCGCTGGGCGTGCTGTCGTTCCTCGGCTTCGACGGCATCGCCACGCTGTCCGAGGAGGCCAAGGACGCGAAGAAGGGCCCGTCGAAGGCCATGGTGGGGTCGCTCCTGATCGTGGGCTTCCTGTTCATGCTGCAAACCTACATCGCGGGCTGCATCAGCCCCGACGGCGCCGTGTTCGCGAACGACCCCGACAACGCGTTCTACCTGGTGGCCGAGGTTGCCGGCGGCAAGTTCCTCTACGTGCTGTGCGCGCTGGCCACGGCCATCGCGTGGGGCATCTTCAACTCGCTGGCCGCTCAGACGGCCATCAGCCGCATCCTGTTCGCCATGAGCCGCGACGGCAACCTGCCGAAGGCGCTTGCAAAGGTGCATCCCAAGTTCAAGACGCCCTACGTGGCAGCCGCGTTCGTGGGCGCGCTGTCGCTCGTGCTGGTCATCGTGTTCGAGCAGCTGGGCATCGACGCCATCTCGCGCCTCGTGAACTTCGGCGCGCTCACGTCGTTCTGCGTGCTGCACGTGACGGTGGTGTGGCACTTCTTTATCAAAGAGCGCGACGGCAAGGTGTTCACGCACCTCATCCTGCCGCTTCTGGGCTTCATCATCGTGGGCTACACGTGGATCAGCCTCGACCCGGCGTCCAAGACCATGGGCATCATCTGGGTCGTCGCCGGCATCGCGTACTATTTCGTGCTGCACAAGGTGATGAAGAAGAACGTCGACCTGGAGGTGTAGCGCCCCAACCGCCCGCTGGAGCATAGCGCAAAAACGCCCTCGGGAACCCAATCCCGAGGGCGTCGCCTGTCGACTGCGTGATGCGATCGCGTCCCTCTACAGCAGTTCGCACACCTTTCCCAGCAGGGGCTCGAAGCTCACGCCGCGGTCGCGGAACTCGGGCTGCTTCGCACTCACGATCATGGCGTCGTGCACGAAGTCGCCGGCGAAGCGCACGGCCTCCTCCAGCGTGCGGCCCGCCATGACGGCAGCCATCAGGCACGATGCGTACAGGTCGCCGGTGCCGTGCAGCATGTAGGGCAGGTACTCGTTGTGCACCTCCACGGTGTCCATGTCAACGCCGCCCACGAAGTTGCGGATGCACGTCTCGCCCTCGCGCTGGATGCCCTTGAGCACCACGTGCTTCGCGCCCTTCGCAACCAGCGCGTCCACCAACCGGTGCGCCTCCTCGTCCGAGATGTCCGTGCCGGCCCACTCGTCGCCGATGGGCTCGCCCAGGATGATGGCGGCCTCCGTCAGGTTCGGCGTGAGGATGTCGGCGCCGCAGGCCAGCTCGGCCATGGCGTCGCAGAGCTCGGGCGTGTAGGTGGGGTACACCTTGCCGTGGTCGGCCATCACCGGGTCGACCACGCGCAGCGCGGCGGGGTACAGGGCATACAGGTCGCGGATGCGGTCCACCTGCTCGGGCGCGCCCAAGAAACCGGAGTACACCGCATCGATCTCCACGCCGATGTTCTTCCAGGCCGCCAGGTAGTCCTTCAGCATGGAGGTGGTGTCGTGCATGTACCAGCCGGGGAACGCCGTGTGCGACGAGAACAGGCCGGTGGGCACGGGGCACACGTCGCAACCAGCGGCCGACAGCACGGGAATGGCCACGCCCAGCGAGCACTTGCCGTAGCCGCACAGGTCGTGCACGGCGGCAACGCGCGGGATGTAGTCGCCTTCGCGGGAGTACAGGGTGGTTTCGCTCATGGTTCGCTCTTTCTCGAAGGGGTCGGTGTCTGGTTCGTTGTCTGGCAATGGTACGATGCGGCGGGTGGGCGGCTCGAACCGTTGCCAAGTTGAAAACGGGCGCCGTGGGCGCCCGTTGGTGTCCTCTGCTCGAACCGATGCGGTAGGAGCTTCTGTTACTGGTCCTTCTCCTCGTCGTCATCATCGTCGAAGAACGACCAATCGTCTTCTTCGGCCTCGCGGCTGACGAAGCGCTTGCGCGTACGCCTCTCCATGATAATGCAGGCTATTATGCTGATGACCAGCCCGATGGCGATCAGGCATCCGATGCCCTCGAACGTCTCGAACAGGAAATGGTACAGTTGACCGAAGTCCATGGCAGCCTCTTCGTCCTATCTACGCAAAGTCCGCCCGCAGGCGTCACTTCTCCGATTAAGTTTTGCGGGTAGAGTATACTATGCCCGTGCAAATTCGGGATACCTCCACGACGAGAATCCTTCATATACGTGAACGCACCAACTGAAGACTGCGAAGGTGGGCGCATGCGCGCTGGAAACCAGGCGGGACGCGGCAGGCGGCTCGCTCTCTATATCGTCGCCGCCTTGGCAGCGGTTGTTGTCCTGGGCACCTCGCTCGGGCTCATGGGTTACATCGACCAGAAGCTCAAGCAGGGAGCCGAGCAGCAGGTGGTCACGTTCACGCAGCAAGCCGCCTCCAATGTCGCAGACCGCATCTTCATCGTGCAGAACGCTATCGGGGCGTTCGAGGTGCAATCGGCCGATCCGGTCACCGTCGTGCCGGCGCTGCAGGGCCTGCGCGACCAGTTCGGCTTTGCCGAGGTTTGCGTTCTCGGGCATGGATGGCCGAGGGGTCCTCTCGGACGGCACGCCGTTCTCCGTGGAAGAGATGGCCCAGCCCGAAACGGCCCTCTCGCAGGGCAAGGACTCGTACTCCTCCACGTTCGAGCTGGACGATGGCCGCCGCGTGCGCCTGGCACAGCGTCCCCTCTATCTCGATGGGCAGCAGATAGGCGCGCTGTACGTGCAGATTCCCCTGTCCATGTTCTCCATGAGCAAGCAGTTGGACATGTTCGACGGACGCGGCTACTTCATGCTGTTCCAAGGGACGACGGGCGAGATACTCGTGCCTCCTATCGAAGACACGAAAACGCCGGTGAACAGCGGCATGACGGTCTACTCGTTCCTCGACCAGGCGGCGGAATACGAGCGACCTCCCGACGACGGCATGACGGAGATGATGGCCTTGTCGTTCGGCGAAGATGCGGAAGATCTGCCCACGTTGGACGAGACGGTCGCGGCGGGCGAGACGGGGCTTGCCGTCGGGTTCGTTGACGGCAAGGACAGCTACGTGTGCGTGGCGCCGGTGGGAGAGGGCAGCTGGTACGTATGCAACGTCATACCCGTGGAGAACGTGCGCGCCGAGGCGTCTATCGTGCTCACCGCGTTCCAGGTGGTGTTCGCCGTGGTAGTGCTGTGCTTCGCCGCCGTCATCGCGCTCATGTTCTCCTCGTATCGCAAGCGCATGCTCGAGCGCAACGTGGCCATGAAGTCGCGCCTGTACAAGGCCCTGTCCGACAGCTTGGATATGGCGGTTAACCTGTACTGCCCCGTAGACGGTACCGTCACGCCCATCGTGGCGAAGGCTGCGCGCATCCTGGGCTTCACCATGCCCGAGATCATCGCAGACCCCCGCGTCGCCGACGAGCTGCAGCTGTCGGAGCAGGGCCGCGGCCTGCTGGACCGCCTGCGCGAAGGTGCAGTGCAGGCCCCGCAACAGGGCCAGTTCTCATTCGTGCACCTGCAGACAGGCAAGGTGCGGTGGATAGCGTATTCTGCCAGCCCCTTGAGCTACGAGGGCAAGCAGCGCATCCTGGTGGTGTTGCGCGACGTTACCACCGAGAAGGAGCTGCAGCTGTCCATGAAGGATGCCATGACGGCCGCCGAGGCCGCCAACCAGGCGAAATCCGAATTTCTCTCGCGTATGAGCCATGAGATACGCACGCCTATGAACGCCATCATAGGCATGCTGCAGATAGCGAAGCTGCATACCGACGATGCCGAGAGGACCGAGGAGAGCCTGCGGAAAATCGGTGCGGCGTCCGACCATCTGCTCAACCTCATCAACGACGTGCTGGACATCTCGAAGATCGAGAGCGGGAAGATGGTGCTAACGAGCGAGCCGTTCCGCTTGTCGGTGCTTTTGGAGCGCGCGGCCGCCGTCATCGGCCCGCAATGCGAGCAGAAGGGCCAGGCCTTCGAGGTGGTCGTTCCCGAAGACGACGAGGTGTTCGTGGGCGACGCCGTGCGCCTGCGCCAGCTCCTCATCAACCTGTTGACGAATTCCGTGAAGTACACGCGGCCGGGCGGCCATGTGAGGCTGGAGGCATCCATCGACGCAGACTCGATCGTAGCCTACCGCTGCGTGACCTTCGTGGTGGCCGACGATGGCATCGGCATGACCGAGGAGTTCCACGAGCACCTGTTCGAGCCGTTCGTTATGGAGGGGCGCGCGAACGTGCAGGGTACGGGTCTCGGCATGCCCATCGTGAAGAACATCGTTACCATGATGGGCGGCGACATACACGTGCGCACCGCGGTCGACCAGGGCACGACGTTCACCATCACGGTGAACCTGCGGCTGGCGTTCGAGCCCGAGCGCCGCGCGCTGGCGGCGGCCGAGCGGGCGGGCGATGCGTGGGAGGGCTCGCTCGACGTGTCGGGTCGGCCGCAGAAGCAACCGCAATCGCACTTAACCGAGGTGGCTTTCGACGGCCTGTACGGAACGGCGTCGCGTGTGCCCGCGCCGTCCTCGTTGTCTCTCCCGTCGGCCACGAGGTCGCCCCTGCTGCGGCCCGACGGCCCCGCGACGGCCCCTCTGCCCACGGCGGCGAGCCTCGCGGGCACGCGCGTGCTGCTGGCCGAGGACAACGACTTGAACGCCGAGATAGCCTGCGAGCTTCTGGGCGAGTCCGGCCTGGAGGTTGAGTGGGCCGAGAACGGCGAGGAGGCGTGCCGCCTGTTCGCCGAGTCCGAACCGGGCTACTACGACGTGGTGCTCATGGACGTGCAGATGCCGGTGATGGACGGTTACGAAGCCACCCGTTGCATTCGCGCGCTCCCGCGTACCGACGCCGCCGACGTGCCCATCATCGCCATGTCGGCGAACGCCTTCGCAGAGGACGTGCGCGCCTCGCTGGAGTGCGGCATGGACGCCCACCTGTCCAAGCCCATCGACATGCGTCGCGTGCTCAAGGAGATAGCCATCCACCTTCAAAAGCGCCGCAGCTAGCGGGCGCGCGGGCGAAAGAGGCGCTGCTTGCGGAACTGGCCGGGAACATGCCGAGCGAGTGAAGGATTGCATGAGGCGCTCGTGGGTGCGATATACTGAAGTTATACTGAAACGATAACCGGGTCCTACCGAGAAGGAGCGCGTCATGCTAGACATCAAGTTCGTCCGCGACAACCAGGCAGCCGTCGCCGAGGCGATGGAAAACCGCCATGCCTCGTGGGATGCCGCTCGCTTCTCCGAACTGGACGAGACCCGTCGTGCCGCCATCGCGAAGGAGGAGGCGCTGCAGGCCGAGCGCAACGCCGCCTCGAAGTCCATCGGCGCCATGATGGGCGCCGGCCAGAAAGACGAGGCCGAGGCTGCCAAGGAGCGCGTGCGCGCCATCAACGACGAGCTGGCCGTGATCGGCAAGGAGCGCGAAGCCGCCGACGAGGCCCTGCGCGACCTGCTGCTGGCCACGCCGAACATGCCGGCCGACTCCACGCCCGTGGGCGAGAGCGAGGACGACAACCCCGAGGTGCGCCGCTGGGGCACGCCGCGCGACTTCGCCGCCGAGGGCTTCGAGATGAAGCCGCACTGGGACCTGGGGCCGGAGCTCGGCATCATCGACTTCGAGCGCGCGGTGAAGCTCGCGCGCAGCCGCTTCATCCTGCTGGGCGGCCTGGGCGCCCGCCTGGAGCGCGCCCTCATTAACTTCATGGCCGACACGCACTCCTCGCGCGGCTACAAGGAATGGTGGTGCCCGGCCATGGCCAACGCCGAGACGCTCACCGGCACGGGCCAGCTGCCGAAGTTCGAGGAAGACCTGTTCCACACCACCGAGGGCCTCTACCTCATCCCCACGGCCGAGGTGCAGCTCACGAACATCCACGCCGGCGAGGTGCTCGACGCCGGCCAGCTGCCGCTCAAGTACTGCGCGTTCACCCCGTGCTTCCGCGAGGAGGCGGGCAGCGCCGGCCGCGACACGCGCGGGCTCATCCGCGTGCACCAGTTCGACAAGGTGGAGATGGTGAAGTACGCCAAGCCCGAGGAGAGCTTCGACGACCTGGAGGCCATGGTGGCCGACGCCGAGAACATCCTGCAGCTGCTGGGCCTGCCGTACCGCGTGATCAGCCTGTGCACGGGCGACATCGGGTTCTCGGCCGCCAAGACGTACGACCTCGAGGTGTGGCTGCCCAGCTACAACGGCTACAAGGAGATCTCGTCGTGCTCCAACTGCACGGACTTCCAGGCGCGCCGCGCGAACATCAAGTACCGCGACCCCGCGAATTTCAAGGGCTCGCGCTTCGTGCACACGTTGAACGGCTCGGGTCTGGCGGTTGGCCGCACGATGGCCGCCGTCATCGAGAACTACCAGCAGGCCGACGGCACCGTGCGCGTGCCCGACGTGCTGGTTCCCTACATGGGCGGCGTCGAGGTCATCGCGCCCGAATAGGCGCGGCGGGCTCGGTCAGGGGCGAAGCGCGTGGTAACGAAGCGCAAGTCGGTAAAGAACGCGAAGAAGATCTCCAGCATGCCGGACGCGGCGAAGGCCGCGTCCGGCGTTTCGGCGAAGGCTGCCGCCACAGGTCCGGTTAAGGCCGTGCCCAAAAGCCCGGCGAAGGGCGCGGAGAAGGAGCCCGCCGAGGCTCCGGCGAAGGCAGCTTCGGCGGATGCGGCCAAAAGCTCGGCCAAGCGTGCGGTCGAGGGCCTGGCGAAAGGCCCTGCCAAGGATCCTGCCGAGGGCGCGGCCAAGGCGGGCGGCGCGAAGCCCAAGCCGTCCGTTGCCTCTGCGCGCAAGGTTGCCGTTCCGCCGGCGCCGGCGGAAGCCTCGGCGTCGAGTGGCGCGCGGTCGAAAAAGGCGGCGAAGCGGAAGGGCGCACCAGGACAGAGCGGGCGTCTCGAGAAGCAGGCGAGCGCCGCGGCTGGAACGGGCGAGGATGCGGAGGCGGCCCCGTCCCGCGAGGGCGCGCCGCGCAAGCACGCAGGAGGCCGGCGCCGCTGGCCCTGGTGCGTGGCGCTCGGCGTGCTGGCGGTGCTGCTGGTTGCCGCGGCCGGGTTCTCGTGGGACCGCTGGCTGCGTTACGACGACGCGCGCGAGCTGCAGGGAGAGTGGCAGGTCGACGGCACGACGCGGGTGATCGTGATCGACGGCGCGTCTATCAAGCTCACCGACGACGTGGCCTACGCCTACACCATCGATCCTACGGCCAAGACCATCGAGTTCACGTTCGGGAACATGGAGGGATCTGGCCGCTACCGCTTCTCGGCCGATCGGTCGCAGCTCGTGGTGACGGAGGGGTCCTCTTACTCCGCCCTGTCCACGCTGTTCGAGGATGTCGGCTGGATGTGGGACGGGCTCGTGCGCTTCGTGCAGGGGCAGGCCCCGGCGCAGCCGGAGGCGGAGGAGGGCATCACCGTTCTCGCGCGCGTCTCGCACGACGCTGCGGCGCAGCCGCGTAACGACGAGGGGCTTGCCGCAGGTGCAGCAGGCGACCTGGCAAACGGCGCCCCGGGGGCCGGTTCGTCCGACGCTGCCAACGGCTCGGCAGGCGATGCGGGTGCGAGCGGCGGCGCCTCCGCGGATGCGGGCAGCACGGGCTCCAACGCGCCCGCCGGCGATGCGGGTTCCAGCGGGGATGCCGACGGCGGCACCAATGCGGGCGGCGGGAACGCCGCCAACGCCGGGGCCTCGAACTCGAATGCCTCCCCGTCCAACGGCCCGGGTTCGATCTCCCCTGCTCCCGACAATCTGTTCGACCTGAACGACGTGAACGACGCGGGTGCCTGATTGGACGCCCTCGCCATCGAGCGCCTCGTGGTGGGCGAGGGCCGCATCGGCTGCGACGTGGTCTTTGCCGCGCAGGCGCCGCGCACCACCGATCCCGTGCTCGCCGCCCGCGTGTGCGCGTCGTTCCCCAACCTGCCGCGCCATGCCTGCGTGAACGGGGCGGGCGACACGTTCGGCGCCGTCATGGAGGCCACGTCGCTGCCGCATTTGCTGGAGCACCTCGTCATCGACCTGCAGACGCAGGCGGCGCCTCCCGATGCGTCCCCCGACACCGCCTACGTGGGCATCACCAGGTGGACGGACGAAAACGCCGGGCGGGCGCACATCGAGGTGAGCTTCACCGACGATTTGGTAGCTTTGCGGGCTTTTCGCGACGCGGCGCGCTTTCTGAACGAAGCGGTGGTACTCTAACGCAATGACTACGGCACACCTCACATTCGACCAGACGGGCGACAAGATTGCCGAACGCGTCGTGAAGATGCGCTCTTCCGCCGTGCGCGACCTGTTCGCCGCCGCGTCGAACCCCAACATCATCTCGCTCTCCGGCGGCATGCCCGACGTGTCGCTGCTGCCGCACTCCGCCATCCGCGCGGCCACCCGCGCCGCCTGCGACGACGAGCGCGCCGTGGCGCTGCAGTACGGCTCCACCGACGGCCGCGTGGAAACGAAGCAGGTGTTCTGCGACCTCATGCGCGACATCGGCGTGCGCGCCAAGCCCGAGAACGTCATGATAACCACGGGCGCTCAAGAGGCGCTCGACCTTATTGCCAAGACGTTTTTGAATCCGGGCGACATCGTGCTGGCCGAGGGCCCCACCTACCTGGGCGCGCTGCAGGCGTTTTCCGCCTACGAGCCCGACATCCGCTGCATCCCCTTCGACGACGAGGGCATGCGCATGGACCTGCTGGAGGAAGAGCTCGCGCGCCTCGGCAAGGGCAACCTGCGCCTGAAGTTCCTCTACACCATCCCGAACTTCCAGAACCCCGGCGGCGTGACCATGGTGCCCGCCCGCCGCAAGCGCCTGCTGGAGCTGTCGGAGGAGTACGGCTTCATGGTGGTGGAGGACGACCCCTACGGCCGCCTGCGCTACGACGGCGGCCACGTGCTGCCGCTCAAGGCGCTCTCGGACGACGTCGTGTACCTGGGCACCGTGTCGAAGGTGTTCGCGCCGGGCCTGCGCACCGGCTGGATCGTGGCGCCGAAGAGCGTGCTGGCGAAGATCAACCTGGTGAAGCAGGGCACCGACCTCTGCGGAAGCGCCTTCAACCAGGTGGTGGTGGAGCACTACTTCACCGACACCCCGTGGCAGAAGACGTTGCAGAAGTTCGTGAAAACCTACCGCACGCGACGCGACGCCATGCTGGCCGCGTTGGACGAGCACTTCCCGGCCGAGGCCACCTGGACGCGCCCCGAAGGCGGCTTCTTCGTGTGGGTGACGCTGCCGCCGTACGTGGATACCGGCTCCATGCTGTCCGTGGCGCTGGAGAGGGGCGTGACGTACACGCCGGGCGACGGCTTCTATCCCGGCGGCTCCGCCGGCAAGAACTGCATGCGCATCGCGTTCTGCTACGAGAGCCCCGAGAACCTCGCCGAGGCCGTCAAGCGCCTCGCCGCCGTCATCAACGACCGCCTGGAGCTCTACCGCGCCTTCCTGGAGGCGGGCGCCATCAAAGCCGAATAAGCCGAACAAGGAGTTATCGATGGGCCTCAAAGTTGCAGTGTTGATGGGCGGCGCTTCGTTCGAGCGCGAGTTTTCCCTGGCCAGTGGCAAGAATGTGTGTGCTGCGCTCGAAGAGGCCGGCCACAAGGCGGTGCCGCTCGACACCACGGGCGAGCTGGTGCCCACGCTGCGCAGCGAGCGCCCCGACGTGTGCTACAGCGCCCTGCACGGCAAGCACGGCGAGGATGGCACCATTCAAAGCCTGCTCGAGTTCCTGGACATCCCCTTCATCGGCTCGCCGTCGCACGTGTGCCATCGCTCGTGGAACAAGGACTCCATGCACTACGAGCTGGCCACGTACCGCGCTATCACCGGAGAAGCGCCGGTCGCCTCGTGGCCGCAGGGCATCTACCTGGCGCGTGACGCGTTCAAGGACATGGGCGCGGCCACGGCGCTCGATCTGGTGCAGGAACGCGTGATCGGCGGCTTCCCCGTGGCCGTGAAGCCCGCGCATGGAGGTTCCGCCCTGGGCGTGCACAAGGTGGATTCCGTCGACGATCTGGGCGAGGCCATCCTCGACGCGCTCTCGTTCGACGAGGCCGTGGTCATCGAGCAGTGGGTGGACGGCGTGGAGATGGCCGTGTCGGTGCTCGGCACCGGCTGGGACGCCTACGCGCTGCCGCCGGTGGAGATCGTGCCCACGAAGGGCCTCTACGGCACCGAGGCGCGCATGGAGCCCGGCGCCGTGCAGTACTTCGCGCCCGTGCGCCCCGCCTCGCTGTCCGACGACGAGGGCGACGCCCAGGCCATCCGCGCCGAGATCGAGCGCGCCGCGCTGGAGGTGTACCGCGCCTACAACGCCCGCGACCTAGCCCGCATCGACCTCATCTGGGACGGCGCCCAGGCCCGCGTCTTCGAGGTGAACGTGTCGCCCGGCATGGCCGAGCGCTCCCTGTTCCCCGCCGCCTGCGCCGCCGCCGGCCTGTCCCTCTCCAGCGTGCTGAACGAGCTGGTATCCCAGTACGCGAAGTAGTATCGCGGCGCTTTCGCTTCTGGCAACGAAACGGCAACTGAATCATAGAGCGCTCGTGTTTTCCCTACTGGTGGTTGGCGGGTGCCCCTATAATGGGCTGATCGACAAACGTCCAGGACATTCCTTTAGGAGGCAGATATGGGCAACAAGGTAGGAACCTTCCTCATCGGCGGTTTGGTCGGCGCTGCCGTCGCACTGCTGTACGCTCCCCGCTCGGGCTATGAGACGCGCGCCATGGTCACCGACAAGATGAACGCGGCGTGGGGCGAGGCCCAGGAGTTGGGCGCGCAGGCGTCTGACAAGGCGCAGCAGGTGTACCAGGACGCCACGTCCAAGGGCCAGGAGGTCGTGCACGACGTGGCCGCCAAGGGCCAGCAGGCCGTTCAGGACGCCCAGACCAAGGGCCAGGAGCTGTACGGCGCCGCCAGTGCGCGCGTGCAGGAAGCTGCCGACAACATCAAGCCGGTGTTCTCCGAGAAGAACGACGACCTGCGCGAGAAGATCGAGGCTGCCCGCCAGCGCATCGCGGCCCAGGTGGCCAAGAACGCCGAGCAGGCGCATGACGCCGTGAGCGACAAGATCCCCGTAGCCGCCGACAACGCGCACGAGGCGGTGGACAACGTGGCCGGCAAGGCCAAGGAAGCCGCCGATACCGCGACGAACGCCGCCGAGTCGGCCGCCGGCAAGATCGCCGGCGACACGGAGGTCCCGGTCGACAAGGGCCCTGCCGAGAGCAAAGAGAACTAAGTAGCCTGCACGAATGAAGGGTGCACCGCGCCAAGCCGGACGGCGATGACCGTCCGGCTTCCGCATGCCCCCTTCGCGTCATCGGCACGCAGGAAGACAGCGGCCGACGCGGCCTGAGAGAGCCGCGCCGCTACACAGCTGCGCGCCTGGGGGAAGATCGAACATGGCCAACAAACTTATCACGACCGACGAGCTCACGGGCGTGCGCGTCGTCGGCGGGAAGAAGGGCACGAAGCGCATCGGCAAGGTGCGTCGTTTCGTGTTCCACCCCAAGGAGAAGCGCGTCGTGGGCTTCGTGGTGAAGCGCCCCGACCTGCTGTGGATGTTTCGTCGCAAAGACCTGTTCGTGGCCGTTAACGGCTACGAGATAGAGGACGGCCGCATCGTGGTGAGCAACGATCCGGCTGCCACCAACCGCGCCGCCTGCAAGGAGCTCGGCGTTGACTGGGACGCGTGCGTGCTGTGGGTGGGGCTGCCCGTCATGACCGAGGACGGGGATACGCTCGGCGTGGTGGGTTCCGTGGCGTTCGATCGCAGGACAGGGGCTATCGCCTCCGTCACCACCGACAGCGGTGCGACGGCCAATGCGCTGCTGGGCAAGCGCGAGATTCCGGCCAATCTCGTGAAGGGCTTCAAGCGCGGCATGGGCGCAGCTCTCGCCCAAACGGGCGAGGAGGGCGAGGAGTCCGAAGAGGTGGTGCTCGGCGCCATCCTCGTGGCCGACGAGGCGCGCGACATCGCCGTGGAAGGCGGCCTGGCCGAGAAGGCTGGCGAGGCCACGGCCGTGGTAGTGGACAAGGCCCATACCGCCGTCGACAAGGCAAAGCCCGTCGCCAGCGCCGCCGCCAAGAAGACCGGCGAGGTGGTGAACAAGGGCGCGTACGCCACAGGCAAGCAGATCGCCGCCACGAAGGGCATGTTCTCCGGCTTCAAGGAGGAATACGACAAGGCGCGCGGCCCGAAGCCCTCGCAGGAAAAGGCTCTGGAGAAGACAGGCGAGCTCGAAGCGGATGAACTGCCTGAACCGTCATCGCAGGCCGAGAAAGCCCCCGCCAAGCAAGCTGCGACCAAGAAGCAGTCCGCCAAGAAACCGGCGCCCAAGAAGAACATGTTCTCCGCATTCAAAGAAGAGTACGACAAAGCGCGCCACGACGATTAGGCATACCATTGACGCAGAAACCAACGCATGAATTCGATACCGGCAAACTGAAGCAGAAGGCGGCCGAACGCACGCACGAGCTGCACGAGAAGGCGCAGCAGGAGACGACCGTGCACGGCCACAAGATGGAGAAGGGCGACATCTTCAAGTTCGTCGGCCTGATCGCATTCTTCGCCATTATGGTGATTATCTGCCTGCTCATCTGGCCGTATGTGGCCGACATCTTCGAGCCGGGCGGCATCGACCGCGTCATCGCGGACGTGCGCGGCGCAGGGCCGGTGGGCTTCCTCATCCTGCTGGGGCTTCAGTTCCTGCAGATCGTGGTGGCGTTCATCCCGGGCGAGGTCGTGCAGATAGCGGCCGGCATGCTGTACGGGCCGTGGTTGGGCGCGCTCATCATCCTGATGGGCTGCGTCGTTTCCAGCGCGTTCATCTTCGCGCTCGTGCACAAGCTGGGCGCGCCGTTCGTGCAGAGCATGGTGCCCACGAAGTACCTGGAAAAGTTCCGCGCCTTCGAGAAGACGGGGAAGCTGAGCATCGTGGTGTTCATCCTGTTCCTTATCCCCGGCTTGCCGAAGGACACGTTCACCTACCTGGTGCCCCTCACGGACATGAACATGCGCACGTTCCTGCTGCTGTCGAACATCGGGCGCATACCCGGCATCCTCGTGTCGACGTACGCTGCCGACGGGCTCATCGACGGGCGCTTCGCAGAGAGCGCCGTCCTGTTCGCCGTGGCCGCGGTTATCGCGGTGCTGGGCATCGTGTTCCAGAAGCGCATCATGAAATTCCTGGAGAAGCGGTCGCACCGCGACAAGTAGGCGCAGCGCGCACCAGCCACGTCGTACGGCGCGACGGGTGCGCGCTTTCGGAACTTTCGGCAACGGAAACCTTAACGATGGTATACAGAGGGCAACGACACGGTGACGGTTTACCGTCAGAGCCGTACGGCCGGATACCATGGCGCTATCACCTTGGAACCTCACGATAAGAGAGGCATGTTATGAACCTCAACGAACAGAACGGCAGCGCATCGGACGAGGTCGCCGCTGCTGAAGCCGAGCTTCGCGCTGCACAGGAAACGCTCGAGGCGGCACGCGCGCGCCTTGCCGAGCTCAAGGGCGAGCACCCCGCCGTCAAGCCGGGTGCCGCTCCGTCCGATGCCGCCGGCGACGGGGAGCCCGCCGAGGCCTTCGGCGTGGCCGCTGTCGTCGTGGACGAGGATACCGCCGAGATCGAGGCCGTCATCTTCGAGGCAGAGGCGGTGGCCGCGGCTGACGATGACGTGCAGGGCGATTCCGTGGCGGACGGAGATACGCCTGCCGAGGCTGCTTCGGATGATGCTGGCGATGCGCCTGCGTGCGCGGTGGACGAGGCGGATACGCCTGCGGCTGGCGACGCTCCGGATTATTCCGGCTTCGATGAGCCTGCAAGCGGCGAGCCTTCCTCGAACGATGCGCCCGAGCCGGCGCCGGCCTCCCCGGCCGACACGGCCGCCATTCCGGTGCAAGGCGAGCCGACGCCCGAATGGGTTCCCTACACGACGGCTCCCGCAGCGGACCCGTCGCTCGGTTCGCAGCCGACGCCCCCGTCGGGTGCATCCTATGATGCGCCGTACGTTCCGCCCACCGGCTCGACGGTGTCCGGTCCCGTGCCTCCTGCACCTGGCCAAGGCTCCTACCAGAATCCCCAGCAACCGCCGCAGCCCCAGCAACCCTACGGCGGTTATGCCGCACCCTACGGCCAGACGCCCCATGCGGGTCCTGGAGCCGTGCCTCCGCAGCAGCCGTATTACGGCTACCAGCAACCCTATTACCAGCAGCCGTACCAGCAGCCTGTCATCGCGACGAAGGATCATGTGGCCGCCGGCCTGCTCGCCATCTTCCTGGGCGCGTTGGGCATCCACAAGTTCTACCTGGGCTACAATACGGCCGGCTTCATCATGCTTGCCGTCACCATTCTGGGCAGCTTGTTCACGTTCGGCCTGGCGGGCGGCGTCATGTGGGTCATCGGCATCATCGAGGGCATACTCTACCTGACGAAGTCCCAGTCCGAGTTCGAGCAGATGTACGTGGTAAACAAGCGCGAGTGGTTCTAAGGTTCCGACGGCCTCCCGACAGCCGAAAGGCCTCGGAGCGCCCCTGCACGAAGCGCTTTGCCGGGCGTCTGCCATCGTCCAACTGCCAAACGCCCGCTCGCCTGATAGTTCCCCGGTTTTTCGGTGGAGCAACGCGGGCGGTTCCGTCCATTGGCTAGAATAACTTCATCGATTAAGGCAGCGTTGCCTTGCGACTGAGATCCTATAAGGAGGAAATCATGCCCCAAATTACTCGTGACCAGGTGAGGGTGCCGGCCGACGTCATGCCGGAGTCCCGCGACGAGTACATCGCGAACTACCTGAAGGCCACCCGCGGAACGGGCCGCCTCATGCTGTTCGCCTGCGATCAGAAGATCGAGCACCTCAACAAGGACTTCTACGGCGAGGGCATCGACATTGCCGACGCCGAGCCGCAGCACCTCTTTGAGATCGGCCGCCAGGGCGTGTGCGGCGTGCTCGCCGGCCAGCGCGGTCTCATCGCGCAGTACGCGGCCGACTATCCCGAGATCAACTACCTCGTTAAGATGAACTCGAAGACGAACCTCGTGGGCACGAAGCAGGACGACCCCTACTCGCCGCAGCTCTACGACCTGGACGCTGTGCTTGCCATGCGCGAGGCCGGCGTGAACGTGGTGGGCATCGGCTACACCATCTACCTGGGCAGCGAGTACGAGTCCACCATGATGGCCGAAGCCGGCGAGCTCATCGCCCAGGCCCATGCCAACGGCCTGCTGGTCGTGCTGTGGATCTACCCGCGCGGCAAGGCCGTCACGGCCGAGAAGGACCCGGCGCTCATCGCCGGTGCGGCGGGCGTGGCCCTGTGCCTCGGCGCCGACTTCGTGAAGGTGAACCCGCCGAAGCCCGAGGACGGCACGGCTCCGGCCGAGGCCCTCAAGGTGGCCACGATGGCGTCCGGCCGCACGGGCCTCGTGTGCGCCGGCGGATCGACGGTAGACGCCGAGACGTTCCTCACCCAGCTCTACGACCAGATTCACACGGGCGGCGCCGTGGGCAACGCCACCGGTCGCAACATCCACCAGCGCTCGCTGGACGAGGCTGTCCGCCTGACGAAGGCCATCAGCGCCATCACCTTGGCCGACTACTCCGTCGCCGACGCCCTTGCCGTGTTCAACGGCGAGAAGGATTTCGCTCTGTAGGGTTTCGGGCTCCCATCGCGAACAGGGAAACGGGCGCTTCGGCGTCCGTTTCCTTTTTATACGCCTACCGCGGTCCGAGAGAAGGGGAGCGCCCTTGGCCCCACCTTCGAGACCCACCTGCAGCGAATCATGGACGATCTCAGGGAAACGTACTCTGATATCCCTGCTCATCACGCTGTTTCACATGAAACACCCCATCCCGACTAGCCTCCCCCTAGCTCGTCTCGTCCCGGCTCGCCCCTTCCTTCCACGGCTCATTCCCCGCCTTTTCGCTCCTCTCCTTGTCTCTCCACCTCTAACATTTGCGATTTATTTCGAAATTCAAAAATCAATTCGCTTGATGAAACTGTGATCTAATTGAGAATTATTATCAATAATATGGTGAAGTGAGCTCCTCGGGTGCTATGATCGCGGCAACCGATAGATGTGAACGATGCCCATCGGGGCATCCGCCAGGAAGGGGTCATACCATGGCCAGCGAATCCGACACCACGCGCCTCACGAACGAGGTAGGCAATCCCGTCGCCGACAACAACCACACGCTCACGGCGGGCGAGCGCGGCCCCATGATGCTCCAGGACAACTGGATGATCGAGAAGCTCGCGCACTTCGACCGCGAGGTCATCCCCGAGCGCCGCATGCACGCGAAGGGCTCGGGCGCGTACGGCACCTTCAAGGTGACGGGCGATATCAGCCAGTACACGAAGGCCAAGGTGTTCCAGCCGGGCGCCGAGACCGAGGTGTTCGTCCGCTTCTCCACGGTTGCCGGCGAGCGCGGCGCGGCCGACGCCGAGCGCGACATCCGCGGCTTCGCCATGAAGTTCTACACGCCCGAGGGCAACTGGGACCTCGTGGGCAACAACACGCCGGTGTTCTTCCTGCGCGATCCGAAGAAGTTCATCGACCTCAACCACGTGGTGAAGCGCGACCCGAAAACCAACATGCACTCGGCCCAGAGCAACTGGGACTTCTGGTCGAGCCTGCCCGAGGCGCTGCACCAGGTGACCATCGTCATGTCCGACCGCGGCATCCCGGCCAGCTACCGCCACATGCACGGCTTCGGCAGCCACACCTACAGCCTGATCAACGAGCAGAACGAACGCGTGTGGGTGAAGTTCCACCTCAAGACCAACCAGGGCATCAAGAACCTCACCGACGACGAGGCCGCCCAGATCATCGCGGGCGACCGCGAGAGCCATCAGCGCGACTTGTTCGGTGCCATCGAGCGCGGCGAGTTCCCCAGCTGGCGCTTCTGCATCCAGGTGATGGACGAGGCCACCGCGAAGAACCACAAGGAGAACCCGTTCGACATCACGAAGACGTGGAGCCAGAAGGAGTTCCCCCTCATCGAGGTGGGCACGCTGGAGCTGAACCGCAATCCCGAGAACTACTTCGCCGAGGTGGAGCAGGCCGCGTTCGCTCCGACGCACCTCGTGCCGGGCATCGGCCTGTCGCCCGACAAGCTGCTGCAGGGCCGCCTGTTCGCATACGGCGACGCGCAGCGCTACCGCCTGGGCGTCAACCACAACCACATCCCGGTGAACCGTCCGCGCTGCCCCTACGCCGAGTTCCATCGCGACGGGGCCATGCGCACCGACGGCAACTTCGGCGGAACCATCGGCTACGAGCCCAACAGCTACGGGCAGTGGCAGCAGCAGGCCGACGCGGCCGAGCCGCCGCTGGACCTGTTCGGTCCGATGGACGCGTGGGACCCGGCGGACGACCCGACCGATGACACGTTCTATCAGCCGGGCGACCTGTATCGCCTGATGGAGGAGCCGCAGCGCGCTGCGCTCATCGGCAACACCGCGCGCAACATGGAGGGCGTGACCGAGAACATCCGCCTGCGCCACGCCGCCCACTGCTACAAGGCCGACCCCGAATACGGCGACCGCCTGGCCGAGGCGCTGGGCGTGGACGAGAACCGCGTGCACGAGCTGGCGCAGATGACCCACGAGGAGCGCATGGCCGCCACCGGCCAGCAGGTCCCCGCCCGGAAGATCGGCGGCGAGGTGCGCGCGTAAATCATCCGAAGAGGGCAGCCTTTCATCAAGCCATCGAAAATGGGCTCGTCGAATTCGACGAGCCCATTTCGCATGTCGTCACTGAAAATATCAGTGACGACATGCAGTGACAAGTGAGAAATTGTAGTGAGAATTGATAGAGACGTATCCTTCAAGCGGTAGTCGGGTTGAGATCGGGTTCGACACGGTTGGGGGATGCGCGTGGCACGGTGGACGGCTTGGCGTATGCTGGCTCTTTCATCAAGCGAAAGGAGCCGCCATGCGCGAGATATCGGGTTTGGCCAAGTTCGGGTACTTCTGCGTGGGATTGTTCGGCGGGTTGTTCGGCGTGCTGGCCGCGTGGTTCATGGGCAAGGACGGCTGGGGCTGGAGCGAAGGCGGCAAGCTGTTCGCTTGGTTCGGTTGCCTGTTTTGGCTCATCGTGTGGGTGATCATGGTGGTGACCGGCGGCATCGCGACGTTCCTCGCCTTCCTGTTCTAGCTTTTCCCGACAATCGGGCGCGTTGGATCGTGTTACCCTGCGAAGGAACGAACGCGACCGGCGCGCTGCGCTTTGGGGAAGGCGGGGAGCATGCGGAGGAAAAGAGACACGCAGATAAAGCCGAGCGTGCGTGCGGTGCGCGCGCAGTCGGAGGCAAGCCTGCATGAGGCAAGATCGCACGCGCAGGCGAAGGCGAGGCCCCTGCGGAAGGCCGTGCTTGCGGCGGTGCTCGCGCTGGCGGCCGCCTTCGCGCTGGCCGCCTGCGCCCAGGCAGGCGATGTACCGCAGCCTTCGGGATCGGTCTCCTACGAGGGCGTGACCACCGTTGCGCTCGCAGAGCTCCCCGCGAAGCCGGCGGCCGACGACTACGAAGCGCAAGACGAGCTCTTGGGCGCGAATGCGCTGGACGGGTCGTTCGTAGACGGCCTCTCGGCGTTCTCCTACCGCAGCGCATCCGCGGTGCTCGGCGATGAGCCGCAGGCCAACGGTAACTTCTCGCCGGCCAGCCTGTACCTGGCGCTCGCTATGACGCAGATGGGCGCCGCCGGCGAGACACGCGACGAGATCGCGGCGGCGCTGAGCTCCTCCGACGCTGCGGCCACGGCGGAGCAGTGCGGCAACCTGATGCGCCTGCTGGCCACCGACCACCTTTCTGACGTCAGGCTGGCGAACTCCGTGTGGATGCGTCCCGACGCGCAGTTCAAGCAGCCGTTCGTCGACGCCATGCGCGACCAGTTCTACGCCTCGTTGTTCCTGGCCGATTTCGGCACCGGTGCAGCCGACAAGGCCATGGCGCAGTGGATTGCCGACAACACCGAGGGCACGCTGAACCCCGCGTTCAAAAGCCAGGAGGGCCAGCTGCTCTCGTTGATCGATACCGTGTACTTCAAGGGCGAGTGGGCTAAGGCCTTCGACGCGGAGGCCACTGTGCCCGGCGCGTTCGCGGCCGAGCGCGGCGACGTGCAGGCGGCCTTCATGGTGCAGCGGCTCGACCGTCCGCAGGAGATCCGCCAGACCGAAGCCTACACGCGCGCGAGCCTCGGGTTCGTGGACGGCAGCGAGATGACGTTCGTGCTGCCCGCCGAGGGCAGGGGCGTGCAGGACCTGCTGGCCGACGGGGCCCTGCTCGAAGAGGCGTTCGCGGGCGAGTCCACCGGCGAGGCATTCGTCACCTACCGTGTGCCGAAGTTCGCCTTCGACAGCTCCTATGGCTTGATCCCCGCTCTTGAGCGGCTGGGCGTCGTCGCAGCGTTCGGCGACCAGGCCGACTTCTCCAATCTTTCCGACACTCCCGCCTACGTGTCGAGCGTGTCGCAGGAAAGCCGCATCGGCCTTGACGAGAACGGCGTGGAGGCGAGCGCCTACACGAAGGTGGACATCATGGAGATGTCGGCATTGCCCGACCCGTCGGTGATCGAGGAGCTGGAGTTCAATTTGGATCGGCCGTTCCTGTACGAGATCCGCACGCGTCAGGGCATCCCGCTGTTCGCCGGCCTCTGCGCCCAGCCCGACGCGGTGGCGTGAGGGCGTCATGGCGCAAGGCGCGCCGCTGCTCGTTGTCATCCTGGGTTGCATGCTTCCGCTCAAGATGCAGGTGACGAGACGAATACCCCGCCCGTCTCTCCGCGTTTTCGCTCCCCAATGCAAAAACGATCCCTTGACGGGATCGTTCTCGGATATGCGAAGTGGTGCCCGAGGCGGGATTTGAACCCGCACGTCTAGGACAACGGTTTTTGAGACCGCCGCGTCTGCCATTCCGCCACTCGGGCGCACCGTGAAAGTATACCGGATGCCCCGTAGGCCGTCGAGGGCAAACTGGTGCGAATTGTGCGCGCGAATCGCAAGAAGGCTCTTCGCGCTGCGCACTCGCCGCTACCTTGTGGCGCCCGCTCGGCAAACGGTCAACATATACATGACGGTCTGGCGCGCCGTTGCCGCTTGGCGCATAATGGTGGCAACGTCGCCGGACGGCGCTAGCGCCGCTGCGGCCTGCAAACGCATCTTCGGAACGAGAGGCGGACACGCAATGAATCAAACCGAACTGACGAATAAGATCGACGCATACCTCGAGAAGAACTGGGACGCCATGGTGGACGACATCGCCACGCTCGTGCGCATTCCCAGCTTCCAGGAAGACGACAAGAAGGCCGACGGCGCCCCGTTCGGCCCCGGCCCCAAGAAGGCGCTCGAAGCGGCGCTCGAGCTGGCGGGCGGCATGGGTTTCAAGACCCATGATGCCGAGGGCTATATCGGCTTCGCCGACTTCCCCGGCGCCTCCGACACGCAGCTGGGCATCATCGGCCACATGGACGTGGTGCCGGCCGGCCCCGGCTGGACCTTCGAGCCCTACGAGGTCACGCGCAAGGACGGCTACCTTGTGGGCCGCGGCACGCTGGACGACAAGGGCCCCAGCGTCATGGCCCTGCACGCTATGAAGTTCTGGAAGGACCTGCAGGACGAGGGCGAGGCGCCGCAGTTCCCCTATACCGTGCGCTTCCTGTTCGGCGCGAACGAGGAATCCGGCATGGCCGACGTGGCCTACTACCACCTGCACTACGACGACCCGGCCTTCCTGTTCACGCCCGATGCGGAGTTCCCCGTGTGCTACGGCGAGAAGGGCGGCTACGACGGCATGCTCATGAGCAAGCCCATCGAGCCGTGCGCGCGCGTCGTCGTGGAGTTCGAGGGCGGCGCGGCCACGAACGCGGTGCCGGGCCTGGCCCACGCCATTGTGAACGCCGATGCCCACGAGCTGAAGAACACCGACCGCATCGTCGTGACCGAGGCCGGCCCCGGCCGGGCGCGGCTCGAGGCCACCGGCAAGGGCGCGCACGCCTCAATGCCCGACGATGGCGTCAACGCCATCGGCCTCATCGTGGACTACCTGCTGGAGAACGGTCTGTGCGGCGCCGACGAGCGCGCGTTCCTGGAGTTGGACCAGAAGCTGCTCAACCACACGGATGGAAGCGGCGTGGGCATCAAGAGCTCCGATGAGTACTTCGGCCCCCTCACCGTTATCGGCGGCACCATCGCCCTCAAGGACGACCGCTTCGTGCAGACGGTGGACAGCCGCTTCCCCACGTCCATCACGGCGGACGAGATTACCGAGCGCCTGCGCCAGCTGGCCGAGGAGATCGGCGGTTCGTTCGAGAACACCCTGCTCATGGAGCCGTTCCTGGTGAAGCCGGACAGCCCCGTGATTCAGGCGCTGCTGAACGCCTACAACGAGGCCACGGGAGAGGACGCCAAGCCGTTCACCATGGGCGGCGGCACCTACGCGCGCGAGTTCAAGAGCGGGGCGAGCTTCGGCCCCGAGAAGCCGTGGGAGAAGAATCCGGACTGGGTCGGCACGATGCACGGTCCCGACGAGGGCGTGAGCGAGGAACTGCTCAAGCAGTCCTTCAAGATCTACGCGCTCACGTTGGACAAGCTCATGCAGCTCGACCTGAAGTAGAAGCCTGCGCGAGCGCCCCGCCGCCGGATAAGCGCGCGGGGCGCTTCCGTCTTTGGAAGGAGCACTGCCATGGTCGACACCGTGCCCGACGATTTCTCCCCCGCGCTCGGCATAGCCGATGCCGAAGGGCTCGAGAAGGTATCCGACGGCCATATCGAGCTGGAGGGGCTGCCGAACACGCGCGATATCGGCGGCATCCCCGCGGCCGACGGTCGCTACGTCAAACACGCGCGCCTGCTGCGTTCGGGCGCGCTCGCCGGTGCGACAGAACGCGACCTGGAGGTGTTGCTCGACGACTTCGGCGTGCGCACGGTCATCGACCTGCGCACCGAGGAGGAGCGCCGCGAGAAGCCCGACCCCGAGGACGGCGTGGAAGGCGTGCGCTTCGAGGACGCTCCGGTGCTGAACACGGCCACCCTCGGCGTGACGCGCGAGGGCGGCATCAAGGGCGCGCTAAAGATGCTGCGCGCCGTGCAGGATGACCCAGCCCAGATCATGAGGGATATCTACGAGCGCATGGTGCTGGACGAGGCCAGCCAGCGCGGCTTCGCCTCCTTCTTCGACGACGTGCTGGACACCCAGGAGGGCGCCGTGCTGTGGCACTGCACCATCGGCAAAGACCGCGCAGGGCTGGCCGCCATGCTGCTGCTGCACGTGCTGGGCGCCTCGCACGACGACATCATGCGGGACTACGAGGCCACGAACCGCTACGTGGCGTCGCGCACCGAGGACATTATGGACGCGCTGGCAACCTACCATCTGGCCGGAAAGCTGGACAAGAGCATTCAGGTCATCAATTCGGCCGACCCGCGTTTCCTGCAGGCGGCGCTCGACTCCATCGACCGGGAGTTCGGCGGGTTGGACGCCTACGTGGAGAAAGCCGTGGGCATCACCGACGAGAAGCGCGACACCTTGCGCGCCCGCTACCTGACGGACGACCCGAGAGGCTAGGCGAAGGCAGGAGGGGGCGCCTTGGGGCCCGCGGGAGCCGACGCGCGCGCTGCCGCCGTGTTTTCGCTGCGGCCCCGCGCCGCCTCGCGTCGAGCCGCCTCCCGTTCTGCATGACGTTCGCCGCTTGAAACCGTCGAGTTAATTCGTATATTCGGGCTTCTCCGCAGTTTCCGCCTGCCTTGATTTATAATGATGCCGAAAGAGGCGAAAAGTATGTCGGGGTTCGGAAGCGAGGAGGTTCACGTGTTGAAGGCCATGATCGTCGATGATGAGGCTCCTGCGCGCTCTGAACTGAAGTTCCTGCTGGACGAGTTGGGGCAGACCGAGGTGGTCGCCGAGGCCGCCAGCGTGCGCGAGGCTATCGAGAAGCTCAAGGAATACCCGGTCGACGTCATGTTCCTGGACGTGAACATGCCCGAGGCCACGGGCCTGCAGCTGGCCGAGGCCCTGCAGCACCTGAAGTTCCCGCCCGCCGTGGTGTTCGTGACGGCGTACAGCGAGTTCGCGCTCGAGGCGTTCAAGGTCAGCGCCATCGACTACCTGGTGAAGCCGGTGGAGACGGAGCGCCTGTCGCAGGCCATCTCCCGCGTGCGCGAGCACGTGTCGCTGCACGTGGCCGCCCAGAAGTCCGAGCGCATCCCCGTCGAGAAGGGCGGGAAGAAGATACTCATCGGTATCGACAAGATCCGCTTCGTCATGGCGCGCGACGACTATGCCTACCTGCAGACCGACACGGACCGCTACTTCTCCACGGTGAGCCTGGCCCAGCTGGAGAAGCGCCTGGACGGCCACGGGTTCTTCCGCGTGCACCGCGGCTACCTGGTGAACCTGTCGATGGTGGAGGAGATAGAGTCGGTGTCCGGCGGCACCCTGCTGCTCACGCTGAACGCCGTGGACGAGAAAATTCCCGTGTCCCGCCGCCGCGTGTCCGCGCTGAAGAAGGCTCTGGGACTGTAACTGGCGCCGCATACGATGAACGAGCAAGGGAGGCTGAGGCCTCCCTTTTTTCTGGCCGGCCGCCAAATATGCCAGTTCTGTCTTCGAGCGAAAGGCGCGCTTCAGCGTGCGAGCTGCTCCTTTTGCTCCAAGATCGCCCTTGATTGGTCATCATTATTTCAGGTTAATCAGTAACCTGAAATAAGAAGAAGCCATGTTTCAGGTTGCCCGCAGTTCTTCACTCCTTGTTTCGGGTTATAGTAACCTGCAATAAGGAGGCAGCATGGGAACGTTGCACCAAGAGTTCTGGATGAGCGAAGGCTTGGGAAGGACGCGGCGCGAACGGCAGAGCGGCGCGTATCGCTACTACCTGCCTACGCGGCTCAGGGATATGCACATAGCTCTCGAACCCGACGTTGTGGGCGACGTCAGCCGAGCTGAGTACGCTATCGTTGCGTTGAACGAGCGCACGGCCGCGCTTCGCAGCTCCGAGGGCATCGCCCGGCTTTTGCTGCGCGCCGAGGCGGTCTCGTCGTCTTTCATCGAAGGCCTTTCGATCGGCACGCGAAGGCTTTTGCGGGCGGAAATGAACCTGGGCAGCCAAGAAGCGTTTCGCCATGATGAGTCCGCGGCCGAAGTAGTGGGAAACATCCACGCGATGCAGAGCGCGCTCGCGGCAGCCCAGGCTGACGAGACGGTTACGACCGAGACGATCCTCGCGATTCATCGGACGCTTTGCGCGGGCACGCGCATCGAGCGGTTCGGCGGGGTGGTGAGGGATCGGCAGAACTGGGTTGGCGGAAACTCGTACAACCCCCTCGCGGCCGATTACATCCCGCCCGCACCCCAGCATGTGCCCGCCCTGTTGGACGATCTCGCAGAATACTGCAACGACCAGGTTGTTTCCCCTATTGTGCAAGCCGCGATCGTCCATGCGCAGTTCGAGTCCATCCATCCGTTCATAGACGGGAACGGTCGGACTGGCAGAGCGCTCATTCACCTTGTTCTCCGAAGACGGGGTCTTGCACCGCAGCTCGTGCCCCCGGTGTCCCTCGTGCTCGCTACGCATGCGCAGAGCTACGTCCAGGGGTTGACGGGCTTCCGCTATCTCGACTCGGCACGGGAGGAGTCCATCCGCGGCGGCATCAACGAATGGGTGTCCTTTTTCGCCGGCGCGTGCCTCGCCTCGTGCGAGGAGGCCGAGCGCTTCGAGCGAAGCGCCGACGCGCTGCTGGTCGAATGGCGCGATCGGCTGGGAAGCGTTCGCAAGAACTCCGCGCTCGACCTCATGTTGGAAGAGCTGGTGGGCATGCCGGTGTTCACGGTGAAGTTGGTCGTCGAGGCCACGGGGCGTGCGACGAGCGCTGTCTCGGCGGCGATCGAGCGGTGCATCGATGCGGGCATTGCCAAGCCTCTGGGCAATCAGAAGCGCAACCGGGTGTTCGAGATACCCGAGGTCATCAACGAGTTCAACATCTTCGAGCGCAGGTTGGCGAGCCCGGTGGGCGATACGAGCATGGAAAAGCCCGTGCGCGCCGTGCCCGAGCGGCTCAGGCATATACGGTAGGGTGGACGGAGATTCGAGTTTCACCTAGGTGTCAGTTGGGCGGCCACGGGTTCTTCCGCGAGCACCGCGGCTACCTGGTGAACCTGTCGATGGTGGAGGAGATAGAGTCGGTGTCCGGCGGCACCCTTCTGCTCACGCTGAACGCCGTGGACGAGAAGATCCCCGTGTCCCGCCGCCGCGTGTCCGCGCTTAAGAAGGCGTTGGGACTGTAAAGAACTTCAGTCATATATTTGAATGCGAGGGAGGCTGCGGCCTCCCTTTCTGTTGAGGCTGTCAACCTTTGAGCGCACGTGGCGCGAGACGATCGAGGTTTCCCGTAGGCATGCGGTTTAGGCGTTGCGCGGGAAAAGACGTATAATATCACGCCATATCCGAGAGGCCCGCGTGCGAGGCGCCGCGGCGGGGGCCCGCGCATGGCGCGCGGCGCGACAAAACGAAGGACGGCATGGGCGAGAGGTCACAGGGAAAACTGACGCTGGAAGAGCTGCTGCATGCAGCCGATGCGCCGATCCTCGACGTGTCCGATGGCGCGATGCCGGACGAGCCGGTGTCGGATCTTCTGCGCGACCTGCTGGGCGGAGGAGCGGATGAGTCGCGGGATGACGGAGGCCTTTTAGAGCAGCTGCAGGACTTGCCGCGCATTCCCGTTGCCGCCGCGCCTTCGGAGGAAAAGCCGGAGGAGAGGGCGGACGAACCTGCGGCCGGCGAGCCACCTGCCGGCCACGCCTCCGGCAAACAGCCTGCCGCCGAGCCGGCGGTTGAAAGATCGCTCGCCGGTACGGTGCCGGTGGAAGCGCCTCTGACTAACGCGATGCCGTTCGAAGATTCGCAAGCCGCAAAACCCGCCTCCGATGAATCGTCCGGAGATCTTCCTGCTGACGACCCGAATGGAGAATCGTCGGCCGGAGCTCCTCCGGCCGATACGGTGTCTTTTGGAAAGTCGCCTGCTGGCGAGGAATCTGCGGGTGCGCCTTCCGCCGACGGTTCGCCGACCCGAGGGCAACCGGCAGAGGAGCTCTCGCCGAAGGCCTCGACAGAGGAACTGCCAGTCGAGCCAGCGGTTGAGCTGCGGGAGCGGCCAGCCGAGGAGAGAACGCGCAAACGCGTGTCGGCCAAGGAGCCTTGCACTTCGTCGCCGGTAGAGAAACCCGCCGCCAAACAGGGGGAGCCGACGGGGCAGTCAAGCGAGCGGCCGTCCCGTCGGCTGGGACGGCATGCTGCCGGAACATCGGCCAGCCGTGCGCGTCGCCGCGAGGCAGAGCGGCAGCAGGCGGTCTCTCGTTCGGCGCTCGAGTCGCCAAAGCAGCCCGAACCGTCGTTCCAGCTCGCGCTTGAGCCAATATCGCCGTCCGAACCCGCACCGCAGTCACCGGCGGCGGCTGCCCAACGCGAGCACGCCTCGCAGCGCGAGACGGTGCCGAAAGACGAAGCCCGGCTCGCGTCCGCTCCTCTCACCCTGTCCGACCTGACCGCGGCCGTGGAGCCTCTTCCCTCACCTGCCTCGGCGGCGGCGCCCGAGCAGCCGCGCCGCCCCGACGCGCGCGGCGCGCAGCTGCGCGCCCTGCGGCAGCAGCTCGAACGGCGTATGCGGGATCTCGCGGCGGGGGAGACATCGACGCCGTGTGAGCGCATTCGACGGGAGACGCTTGCCACTGGCAACGCCGCGAACAAGATGCGCCCGGCAGCAGCATCGGAGAACGCGGCCGACCGTCCGTCGAAGGGCCCCGCCCATGCCCGTCCGACGAAGTGCGCTCCGTCCAGGTCGCGGCGCCTGAAAGTGGCGGCGGCCACGGCGGGCGTTCTCGTGCTCGTGGCGTTTCTGGCGACGGCATTCGGTCTTGCGGGCGCGCCCTTTGGCTTCCCGAGCCTGCCCGGCGACACCGTCTTTTCGACGGCTCCGTCCGAAACCGATGCCGGCGGCGCTGTTTCCGAAGGCAGAACCGGCTCGGCCGCAGGCGATTCCTCCAGCGACGAGGCCAAGGGCGAATCCGGATCCGGCTCGCCCGCCTCTTCGGGAAAGGCCGGCGCCCCGCAGACGGCAACCGAGGACCGTTCCGGTACGGTGGTGTACCGCTACACGGCGCTCTCCGCCGACGGCATGGGCAGCACGGTGGTTGAAACCGTGCGATTCGGCCGGGATGGTCTTTGCGAAACGTCCACCATGGAGGCAGCCTTTGCCGACGGGTTGGAGGCGGAGGCGTTCCTCGAAACCCTACGGCGCGACTACGGCCCCGCGTTCGAGGATGGTGCGACTGAAGGCTCCACGGCCACGGCCACGCTCGACGTGAGCGCCAACAAGCTGGATCGTGAGGCGTACGAGGACGCTCTGCGGGACAGCGTAGAGGATCTTTCCATAGTGAGGAAGTCCTGAGTGGTGCTCGGCAGCTGCGGCCGGTTTGTGTTCTGATATATCCGAATCACCCAGCGTTTACAACAGCGGGGTGATGTAATCGAGCGGTTCGTATCGGGTTACCGATCCCCGTTTTCCCCTTTGGCTCCGTATGTTCCACGGTCGCGCGTGCCGGCGTGTGCACGCTTGTCTAAGTGCGGGGCAGTGATGTGTTTCGGGCACGAAGCTAGAAGCCGGAGCACGATAAAACGCCGTCTTAAGCGGGTCTGGGTCCTCTGGTAAAACCGAGTCACGAAATCATATAACCGCAGTTGAAATGCTATTTTAACTCAGTGGGGGTGTTATATAAAACCTTCTCGGTCCCCTTCGTTATGAAGGAAATATGAAAGTATTCGCCAAGTTCCTTCTACCGGGAAAACGTTGCGGGACAAGGCCATATCGCACGCCGACCGTACATCCAGCGCGTTGCGCGAAAAAAACCCAGAGAAAACCTAGCCATTCGTTTTCTCGATTTTGCACAGGGGGGATCGCTATACTGCATGCCACTACCGGGGGGTGTCTAAAACCGCACCACGGATACTTGGGGGAGCACCATCTTGTCCGAGCAGGCGCTCTATGGGTAGTGAACAGGAACATTCAAACGCACAAGCAGAAGCACAGCAGAGGGAAAACGATGCGACATAGCCGAATAACGAACGTCGGAAAGGCAGCCTGCGCTGCCTTCTTGTCATGCCTTCTAGCGGCCAGCCCCGTTTTGGACGGGTTGGCAATGGAGCCGCGCGCGTACGCGAACGAAGGAGGCGCGGTGCAAGAGGCCGCCTCGCCCGAGGAGCAGGGAGCTGCTGGCGGCGAGGGAACGACGACGGATGACGCCGGTTCTTCCAGTACCGGGGGCAGCGACGCCAAGGCGGAGGGCGGCGCGGCTGATCCGGAAGGCACCGGCCAGTTTCAGCAGGAGCTTCCCCTGTCCGGCGGCACCGCGGGCGGGCAGTCGGCGGCCGGTGCCCCGGACACGGCGGCGCGTCCTCCGCAAACCACGGCGGACGATCGCGTGACCGGCGACATGCCGTTGTCCGACGGCCCGTCTGCCGCGAAGGCGGGAACCATCGTGGTGGACGGCGTGAAGTACGTCGTGAACGCCGATGGCGTTACGGCCACGGTGGCGGGCTGGCATGACACGGCCGTTCCTGCTGGCGATTTGGCCATCGTGGCGAAAGTGGTGAGCGGGGCTGATGCCTACCTGGTGACGTCCGTTGCCGACGAGGCGTTCAAGGGATGCACCGACCTGCGAACCGTCGCGTTGCCCGACAGCTTGGAGAACATGGGCAAGGACGCGTTCGCCGAGTGTCCCGCGTTCGAGTCGTTCGCGGTGGGCGAGCGCAACGAGGCGTTCGCCGCCTTCGACGGCATGCTGTTCGACGCGCCGCTGGAGACGCTCGTGCGCTGCCCCGAGGGCAAGCGCGGCACGGCCCTGCTTCCCGACACGGCGAAGAAGGTGGACGAGGGCGCCTTCGACGGCTGTGCCCAGCTGGCCGTCATCGAAGCTGGCCCCGACAATCAGGCTTTCGCCACGGTGGACAACATCCTGTACAGCAAAGACCATACCACGCTGCTGCATGCGCCCGCGCGCACGGTTGCGGCTGCGCTGGCCCTCGAGACCAAGACCGTGGCCGCTGGATCGTTCGCGCAGTGCGACGGCCTGGCTTCCCTGCTGTCACTGGGCTCGGTCGAGACGGTGGAGGGAGGCGCGTTCTCCTTCGAAGCGTTCGCAAACGTTGTCGTGGCGCTGGCCTCCGGCGACAATTACGACGCGCGCAAGGCCGTGTGGGAGCGCGCTGGCTTCTCGCGGTTCCAAGAGCCGGCCGATCCGGGCACGGTACAGGCTCCTGCACCCGGCGAGGGCGGCTTCGCGTTCGAGCTGCTCGACGACTACACGTTGGCGGTCTCGTGGAGCGGCGGCTCGGGCGAGCCCGATGCCGATCTGACTATTCCCACGTCCGGCCAGGTTAACGACGTGAGCTACCGCGTGTCGGCCATCGCCCCCGGTGGCTTCGCCGGCATCGAGCGCCTGACCAACGTGCAGATCCGCGCGCCTATTACCAAGGTGGGCGACAACGCGTTCGCCGGCTGCGCGAACCTGTCGTCCGTTACCTTGGAGGAGGGTGTTGCCTCCCTCGGTGCCGGCGCGTTCGCCGGTACGGCCGTCGAGTCCGTGGCGATTCCGGCCAGCATCTCCTTCGTCGGGGAGCGTGTGTTCTCCGACTGCTCCGCGCTTTCGCGCATCCTCACGTTCTCGAATGCCGCTGACGTGGCACCCGACGTCCTGGCCGGCTGCTCCGGCGTCTCGGTGTACTGCCCGGTGGCGCCCGACGGAACCTATCCTTGGAACATCGGCCTGCCGGCCGCCGGCAACCACCGCTGCGCTTACGGCCTGTCATTCGCCCCTGAACCTCTGACGCTCGCCATGGGCGAGAGCGCCGACCTGTTCGCAGGCGGCACCTGCGAGGTTCCTCAAGGCTGCGAGCTGGCCTATTCCTATCCCGCCACTCCGCTTTCCGTGGACAATGGCCAAGCCACCGGCAAGAAGCCCGGCACCTCGGAGGTGACGGCCACGCTGTCGCTCGACGGCATCGAGCTCGCCCGCGCCACCCGCACCGTGGAAGTGTGCGAGGCGGCAGCTGAGGAAACCGAGGACGAAGGCTCCGACGAAGTAGGGAGGGGAGCTGACGACAAGCCCGCAGGCGAAACCGTGCAGAACGAGGTCTTGCCATCCGAGGCTCACGAGGACGATCTCGTTCTGCTTGGCGAGGAGTACCCCATGCTCTCCATGGCGGCCATGCTTGGAACGTCAGAGACGTTCGAGGTCGATGCTCCAACTGGGCAAAAACTCATCTGCACAGTCCTCTCTTCTACGGCTGGGACGAGCGATAGGCGTGTGTCCGTTGCGGCCGCCGACCCGACTTCGTGCGAGGGAGCGCTCGAGATACCCGCTACCGTCAGTGGTGGCGGAGAAGAGTACAAGGTAGTCGAAGTGGCTTATCGCGGGTTCTACTACTCGGAAATCGAGAGCGTTGCCCTACCGTCATCTATTGAAACAGTCGGCAATGACGCTTTCTACGGTTGCTTCCGGTTGCGCGAAGTCGTTTTCGAGGGATCGGGTGCCACGATCATCGGCGACAATGCGTTCCTCGGGTGTAGGGTGCTCGGCGCCATCGAACTGCCCGCGGGAACGACATCCATCGGCTCCCGGGCGTTCGCGCTTTGCGCGGCTTTGGCCGACATGGTTGTTCCCGATTCTGTGACGACACTGGGAGCCAGGGCCTTCGAGTCCTGCTCGAGTCTCGCCAGCCTTGTGGTGGGGAAGGGTGTTGACAGCATTCCCGGCCTCTTTGTCATGCGCTGCCCGCTCTTGACCGACATCGTCGTTCTCGGAACCATTCAGGCATTCGATCCCACTGCGTTCGATTCGGCCGATGCAAGTGGCATGGTCGTGCGCGTATCGACAAAAGCCCAGCAGACCTTGTGGACAGAGGCTAACGATGCGAACGGATTCGGCCTCGATCCCGCGAACATCGTTGTTGCAGGCGAGTTGTGCACGGTTCGGTTCGAGCCGTCCAATGGCGAGTTCTCTGCTTTCGAGCGCTTTGTCGAGAAGGGAACGCCTCTCTCCGAGCCTGCAGCGCCGGCACGGGACGGCTTTGGACTTGCCGGATGGCATGTTCAAGATATTTCCGGTCCCCGTTGGAGTTTCTCTTCCGCCGTAGAGCAGGATATGACTCTCGTGGCCGAATGGATCGAGGACGCCCAAGAGGGAAATCTCGTCTATCGTATGCGGTCTGATGGCGAGAGCGTCTCGGTTGCCGCAGCGGATCCGTCCGCAGTCCCGGAGAGTCTCGACATACCCGCCTCGGTCGAACTTGCCGGTCGCAACTACCCCGTGCGCGAGATCGCATCCTATGGATTCGCTTTCGCCAAAGAGCTGGCCTCGGTGCGGGTACCCTCCAGTGTCGAGGTTCTCGACGTCCGTGCATTCAAAGACTGTCAAGCGCTCACGGAGATCGTGTTCGGCGTCGGGTCGTCGCTCGGAATAATCGAGGCAGATGCGTTCGAGAACTGCACTGCGCTGAAGGCCCTATCGCTACCGGCAAGTTTGGTGAACATCAGCAGAGCGGCTTTCGGAGGCTGCACTGAATTGGAGGCGCTCGAATTCGAGCAGGGCTCGAGTCTCCGCATCATTCAAAGCGCGGCATTTGTGGGTTGCTCGAAACTCGCTGCTGTGAATTTTCCAGACTCGCTAGAGACCATCTACGACGTGGCGTTTTCCTCCTGCTCTTCGCTGCGCTCGGTCGGGTTTTCCACGGGGCTTAAGATGATCGGTGCGAACTCTTTCAATGGCTCGGGCCTTGAATCCGTTTCGCTACCCGAGGGCTTGACCAAGCTTGAGTCGGGGGCTTTCGGCAGCTGCAAGTCCCTGAAGAGCGTCGAGCTCAATCTTTCGATTGTGGCAGATGGCAAATTGGTCTTCAACGGCTGCCCTGAACTTGACAGCGTGTTCGCGTATGGAAAGATGGAAAGCAGCAACATTTCCACTGCTTTCCCTGATGCTATGAAGGGCGACTCCGGCGTTACCGTCGTCCTGCCCCCGATAGCTCGTGATGGAAGCGGCGACGATTTTGCCGCTATGGCCGAGACGTGGAAAAACGTCCACGGCTTTTCAAAAGTTGTCGTTTCGGAAGGCGTGCTCCCCACCGATGGCAACACGCAATATGGTCATTGGAATTTAGACGCAGACGGCATCCTGCGCATCTGGTGTGAACGCGATGGAGCGGTGATCCAAGATCTGGGATGGACGACATGGGGTCCCTCCCAGCCTTCGATCTTCCAGAATCATTGGGGCCCTGTGCGCGATTTTGTCAAAAGTATCGTCGTGGAGGACTCGGTCGACGCCGTCAACATGCGGTTTTGGTTTTCCACCATGAAGAATCTTTCGGACGTCTCAAGTGTCCAGGTGCCGGACGGCGTCACTGATATTGAGGCGATGTTTGCCGCCTCGGGTATCAGGCAAGTGCCCGATACTCTTGTTCTCCATGACGGAATAACGAACCTCAGAAGGCTTTTCATGGAGTGCGCGCAGCTCGAGTCTTTCCCTGCATATTTCAACTTGCCTGCTGCCGCAGTCAATTTCGAGGCAATGTTTGCTAGTTGCGAATCCCTTGTCAAATTGCCCGATAATTTTTCTTTACCGACTTCTGTGGAAAAATGCGGATCGTTATTTTCTGGGTGCCGTTCGCTCGAATACCTTCCTGAGGGCTTCAAACTACCGCAATCCGTTGTCGACGGTACCGGTTTCAACAACATGTTTTGGGAGTGCAATTCACTTAAGGCGTTGCCGTCTGGAATGAGCATGGATGGCTGCGACGAGTCTGTAACGTATCTCAACGGAATGTTTGTCAACTGCAAATCGCTCAAAGAGCTGCCTACAAGTTTTCGACTACCTCCTTATGTGAAGGAGATGGTCAGCGTATTTAGAGGCTGCAGCGCCCTCGCGTCTTTGCCTGATGGATTCACCATCCCCGGAGGAGCTAAAGACTTGCAGACGGTGTTCAAGGATTGCACATCGCTCGTTTCGCTACCTGACAGCTTTGAGTTCTCCACGAGCCCGGCGGCCACTACGAATATGTTCCTTGTTGAAGGGACCGACCAAGCTATCCCCATGTATTACAACGGGCCTGATCAGCGAGTAAAAAACTATCCTTGGGCGAATTCGAACAGATTCTTGGTCACTCCTTCGGTCGAGCAAGAGGGTGTCAAGACTGTTATGCTCAACATTAAAGAGCGAGGCGAGGTAGGGGCAGGGTTGACATGGACTCGTCTGCATACTGACGCTTCCGGCAAGCTTGCTGAACCTGGTTTTGCACCTTCCCACCCGGGCATGGTGTTCACGCTCTGGTATGCCGACGAGGCCTGCACGCAGCGCGTAGACTTCTCGAAGGCGTTCACGGGCGACACCACGCTCTACGGCGTGCTGGCTCCGGGGACGAAAAGCGGCACGCTGCCCACGACAGATGGCATGGACTCGGCGTTCTGGTCGCTTACCGATGACGGTACGCTCTATATCAGGTGCACGTCGGATGCGACGGTAGCCAATCTTGGGTTCAGCAAGGTGAGCGAGGCGGAGGCTTGTCGCACCTACTGGGGGCCGTTCCGAGACTACGTGAAGAAGATATCCATGAATCCGGGCCTTAAGGCGGTCGACATGGATCGTTGGTTCTGCCTGATGCCCAGCCTCGTAGATATTTCGGAAGTGTTCATACCGAGCGGGGTAGAGCGTGCGCACGCCCTCTTCAGCACCTGCTCCTCCTTGACGCAGGTTCCGGATAGCTTCGTGTTGCCCCAAGGCATAAAGTGGATTGAGTCGATGTTCGGGGCTTGCACCTCGTTGCGACAGCTACCTGAAACGTTCTCGATGCCGCAGAGCGTCGAGAATTGCGCCTACTTGTTCCAAAGGACGGCTATCGTCTCTCTTCCTTCAACGTTCGTTCTCCACGAAGGAATCAAGCAATGCCACTATATGTTCAACGGTTGTGAATCGCTCGCCATGCTTTCAAAGGGTTTCTATATTCCGTCGACGGTAAAGACCGAAAGCACCTACGGAATGTGGCGCATGTTCGACGGCTGCAAGTCGCTTATGAGTTTGCCCGAAAACTTCAAATTCCCGGTGCAAGCCGGAAAGGAAAACTCTTTCATGTGCGAACTCGCACCTGGAGAGCCGCTCGTCCCCACCTACTACACGGGCAACGACCCGTCCGTGCTCGAATTCGATTGGGCCAGCCAGAACCGCGAGCTCATCAGGATAACCGCTGGAAGCACGTTCGAGCAGCAATCGGCAGATGGCACCTGGTTCAAGTACACCGTTACCGGCGGCGTCGACAATGGCATTCCCACGGTCTCGGTCTCCAGGAGCGATGATCCGGCCAAGAGGCCGGAAGGGGATCTCTCCATTCCGAGCGAGGTGACCTATGACGGTGTGCGCTATACCGTGACCGAAGTGGGGAAATCCGCCTTCATGGATTTGGCGAATCAATTGACTTTGGGTTCTATTACGTTGCCGGAGACTATCTGCACAGTGAGGGAAGCTGCTTTTGCATGGTGCAGTATCAGTGGTGTTGTTCGTATTCCCGCAACAGTGACCCTCATTGAAAAAAACCCATTCGCCGGCAATGCGAAGATCGAGGCGTATGAGGTCGCTCAAGGTAATACCACCTACCGCTCCGATGAAACCGGTGCGCTTTACCCGGTCGATATGTCAAGCCTGATTGCAATTCCCGGTGGGTTTACGGGACATTTCGAGGTTCCGAGTACCGTGACAAGTATCGGATCCAGTGCGGCGGACACTTGTACGAGACTTTCTTCAATCAGTCTTCCGTCGGGTCGAGCTCCCCGCCAGTTTCGTGTTGCCAGTTACGGTAACGGAGGCACCTGGCCTGTTCGAGAATTGTACTTCTCTAGTCTCGCTGCCCGCTGATTTCTCTGTTCCCGATGGCGTAGGCAGCTTGAACAATATGTTTGCGGGGTGCGACTCTCTGCTGCGGCTCCCCAAGGACTTCAGCATTCCTGCAGCAGCCAAGAGTAATAAAACGGTATTTCAGGTGAAAGGTACTAAGCTGCCGATGTACTATGACGGCAAAAATGGGAACGTTACGGGGTATGTGTGGGAAGCGGCGAATCGCGAATTGGTCTCATCTGCGAGCAAACCCGTCGGCGCCCACGCTGTCGCTCTCAACATAAAGGCTGGGGATGAGACAGGCCCCGGCTCATACTGGACAACCGCCTATACGGATGCTTCTGGCAAGCTTGCTGAACCTGGGTTTGCACCTTCCCGCCCGGGCATGGTGTTCACGCTCTGGTACTCCGACTCGGAGTGCACTCAGCGCGTGGATTTCTCAGAACCGTTTGCGGGCAACACGACGCTCTACGGTGTGCTGGCTCCGGGCATGCATGGCGGCGCGCTGCCGACCAAGGACAACGTCGGCGCCGCCTTCTGGTCGCTTGATGCCGACGGCACGCTGTACATTCGCGGAGGCGGCGTCATCGACAAGATCGGCTGGGACGACAAGACAGTCGGCATGGTCGATCTGCACTGGTCGACGCTGCGTTCTCAGATAAAGAAAGTCGCCATGGCTCCTTCATGCAAAGTGCAGATCATGGAGTACTGGTTCACCGGGTGCGAGAATCTCTTCGACATCGAGGGCGTGGTAATCCCTGAAGGCACGGTAAGTACCGGCGATCTGTTCTCCAATTGCACTTCTTTGAGGAACCTGCCAGAAAACTTTAGTCTTCCGACATCGGTCGGCTGGACGTTCAGTATGTTCAAGGACACGCCCATCGCTTCGCTGCCGGCAAACTTTTGTTTACCGGTCAACATAAACAATTGCGCAAACATGTTCAAAAACTGCCGCAATCTTACGTCTCTCCCCAAGGGATTCAGCATACCGAAGACTGTTGGCAACATGCCGGAGATCTTCTATGGCTGCGACGCTCTGACCATGCTGCCCGACGATTTCAGCTTCCCGGCCGAAACCGTGGTGAATAGCGACACAGGAAAGAACAGAAGGCCTTTCTTCGTTTCGATCGATAGCGGCGCCCCGCTCGTCCCCCTCTACTACGGCGGCTGCGATCCAGCCGTGTTGAACTTCGACTGGGCTAGCCAGAACCGCGTGCTCATCGCCGACTCGGCCGACCGCGGCATGTTCGAGGTCACGTACAAGCTGGTAAACATAGACGGCACGTGGTCCACGCGCTCGACGGCGCTCACTGACACGGACGGCATGGTGGCCGACATCGGTGCGCCTCTGGGCGGCGGGTACGGCTTCACCGGCTGGTGCGCGGACGAGGACTGCCTCGAGCCGTTCGACTTCTCGCAACCCGTGAGCGAGCCCACGACTCTCTACGGCAAGTGGACGGTGGACGGCGGCGCGTTGCCGACGACTTCCGATAAGGGCAACACCGACCCAGCGCTTGCCGGCTGGACGCTCGGCATCGACGGCACGCTGTCGATTACGTGCTTGCGAGGTCAGACGATCGACGACCTGCATTGGGGGTGGGAAGGCCAGAGCTCGGGGCACTGGAGCGGCGTGCGCGCGTCGGTGAGGCGAATTGCCATGGGCGATGATGTGCGGGCATACCACATGAACTATTGGTTTAAGAGAATGACAAGCCTCGAGGACGCGTCGGGCGTATTTGTTCCCGAGGACTCGATTGGCGCCTACGGCTTGTTCTACGGCTGCTCGGCTTTGAAGAAGGTGCCCGCGTCGCTTACGTTCCCGGAAAGCGCCACGAACCTGGGCGGCATGTTCCAGAACTGCACGGCGCTCGAAGAGGTCCAAGAGGGCTTCGCGCTGCCGGCAACCACGGAGCATTCGTCACTGATGTTCAGGGGATGCACCGAGCTCAAGTCGCTTCCGGAAAGCTTGGCCCTTCCAAAGTCCGTATCGCGCGCCTCGTCCATGTTTAACGGGTGCACGCAACTGGAGTCGCTTCCGAAAGACTTCATGCCGGCTGTTGACCTGACGGCCGACCCAGATGTCGCCTACCAGCTTACCGACGCCGACAACATGTTCTACGGCTGCGCGGCCTTGGCGTCGCTGCCCGAGGGATTCGCGGTCCCCGAGAGCGTTGGGAACATGGACGGAATGTTCGCAAATTGCAGCTCGCTGACGGTGCTCCCCGACGGCTTCGACTTCCCCGTAGCCGTGGCCGAGGCGGCCAAGGCGACACTTCCCTTCCAATGCAAGGAAGAGACGCCGACGTGTTTCAACGGCGGTGCAGAATCCGCGGTTATGAAGTACACGAAGTGGGCTGATAACAAGCGCACGGTACAGATAGGTATCCCCGATGGCTCGGCATTCGTGGATTACCATCTGCCCGATGGCGAGGGCGTTCAAAAGCTGTGGACGCGCCAATCGGCCGCGAAGAACTCCACGATACGCGGGCTCGTTGCCCCCGGCCGCGAGGGTGCCTCGTTCCTCGGCTGGTACACCGATGCGGCCTGCACGAGCAAGGCGAGCTTCCCGCTGACGGTGGACGGCCCCCTTTCCCTGTACGCCAAGTACGCCGCTACCAGCGGCGCCCTGCCGACGACGGACGCTCCCGGCAACGACGACCCGCAGGTCGCCGGCTGGTCGCTCTCGGACGACGGCACGCTGCGCATCTGGTGCGAGCCGGGGGAGGTCATAGGCTACTTGGGGTGGAACCATGCAGACGCCTCGTTCTCCGAAGGAAAGTGGAATAACGGCTACTGGGGTCCTTTGCGAGACGAGGTTCGGAGCGTGAATATGGATTCCAGCGCATCGGCCATCAACATGAACTGCTGGTTTGCCGAAATGCATAATTTGAGCGACATTTCGAAACTGGGCATATCGACGCAAGCGAAAGAGCTGAGGAGGCTTTTCTTCCGCTGCACGTCCTTGGTGGAAGTGCCCGATGAGTTCGATATCCCTGAAGGCGTTGAATGCGTTTCGGACATGTTTGCCTACTGCCGCGAGCTTTCGAAGCTGCCATCCGGATTCGAGCTCCCTCGTTCAGTGGTCACTGCCAATCACCTATTCGATGCGTGTGCAAAGCTAACCGAGATCCCAATGAGCTTCCTGCTTCGCGAGGGAATAAAAGACGTCCGCTGCATGTTCATAGGGTGTTCGGCCCTGCGGACCCTTCCGGTTGGTTTTACTTTGCCGTCAACGGTAAATGCGGCTAATGGGTTTATAAGCGGCTGCTCTTCGTTGGAGGCGCTTCCTTCCGGCTTCGCCTTGCCGGCCGGCGTGGGTTCGCTTAAAGAGTTTGCGAAAGGAGCGTCGTCTCTCGAGACGCTTCCCTATGGTTTTTCCATTCCGGCTGGGACTACGAGCACGGTCAGCATGTTCGAAGGCTGTACTTCGCTCAAGGCTCTGCCTGAAGGATTTGCATTCTCCAATGCCGCGAACCTGAATGACGTATCGTCGATGTTTGGTGGTTGCACCAGCTTGACTTCGCTTCCTTCAACACTCGAATTGGCGGGCATGGGCGGGGTAGCTGGAGTTGGCACCATGTTCGGTGGCGTCGGGGCGGCAGGATACGGATCGGAGAACGGGCTTCCTACCTACTACGCTGGCGAAGACCTCTCCAAGCTCGGTCCCACTAGTGCCGACGCATCGACATATTGGCTGAGCAACTACGGACGCGCCCTCTTTACCGCAGCAAGCAAGCCTGCTGGAACGCATACGGTGTGCTTCGTCTTGGTCGATCCTGCGACAGGGGAGGCCGAGACGTGGATGTCGGTTAGTACCGATAATGCAAAAATCTCGCGCCCCGCCGACCCTGCTCTGTATGGCTATGCGTTCGACGGTTGGTATCGGAACAATTCGTTCACGGCCGACTCGAAAGTGATGTTTGACGAAAACAACGCGATGCTGGTTGACGGCAATCTCATGCTCTTCGGAAAGTACACGCTGCAAACCATGTATCAGATACCGACGAAGGCAAAAGTGAAGCTCGACCCCACGGGCAAGACTACGTCGGCGGACGTGCAGATGCGGTCATTCACGCCCGTGCCGCTCAAGGTAACGGATGTGTCGTGCGACGCGGCGAATGCGGCTAGCGAGATCGTGGGCCCGGCGGATATTCAGAACATAGCGGCAACGATACTTCCTGAGGGTGCCAAGCGCGCCCTGCCGCTGGGGGTTGGCGAATCGGGAACGCTCTCGTCGCTTGTGCTGCCCGCTGCGCAGCCCGGCGCTCCCGGCGTGCTCAACTATTCCATCGGGTTGGACATTCCCGATGCGTCCGTGGTGAAGCTGTGGCGCGATGGATGGAGCACTGATCTGGTTTGCCTCAAGTACACGATGGAGCCTGCGGCGTGAGAAAACCTGGCATTCGATGCCCGGCGCTCCCTCGGGGGCGCCGGGCGAAACCTACCCATTTGCGCTTCGGCGCATTGATCGATGAAAGACAGGGGATATGACCGAAGAACAGCAGACAGACCAGAATCCCTCCCTGCATGAAGTGCACCGGGCAGCCGGTGTGCACGAGGTGCATCCGTCTCGCGGGCCGCGGCCCTCGATTGCGCCGCGTTCGGAAGGCGACGGCTCGTCTAAGAAGAAGCGCCTGGTTGCGGCTGCTGCCACCGTGGTGCTGCTGATCGTGGTAGGCCTCGCGCTGTGGTTCGCGCTCGGGCGTCCGGCGGACATCTTCGATCCGAACGCGAAATCGGGACAGGCGCCCTACAAGTCGGCCGAGGAGATGCAGGCAGAGCTCGACCGCATCGTGGAGGAGGGCATGTTCGGCATCTCCATCGCTAGCGTGATCGAGTTCGACGACGGCGCTGCGCCCGGCACGGCCTACCTCGAGAACGTGCCCGGCAACCGCTACCTCATGCAGGTGGCCATCACGCTGGACGACACCGGTGAGACCGTCTACGAGTCCAAGGCCATCAAGCCGGGCAGCTACATCGAGTCCATCACGCTCTCGGCCGACCTGGACGCCGGAACCTACCCGGCCACCGCCATGTTCACCGCCCTCGACGCTGAATCCCACGACGATGTGGGCAAGGCTGCCGCCAAGGTGACCCTCATCGTGAAGGGGTGAGTGCATGGAAGCTCTCGAAGCGAAGGATCGAGGTGGTTGATGAAGCGATGACCTCGAACAATAAGAAGCAGTTGGCAACGATCAAGGAGGTAACGAACATGAAGAAGAAAGTACTGGCAACCGCCGTCCTCACTGCGGCCCTCGCCTTCGGCACGGCTGTCCCGGCGTTTGCAGAATCTTTTAGCAATAACTCTGCCGATACAAAGGTGTCGATTTTTACCGATACGAGCAATATTAGCGCCACGCTTCCGTTGAATTTGACGGTCGGGGCTCCGGCGAACGGCGGCGCATTCACTGGTCCTACCGATGGCACGTACAAGATCGTGAACAACTCGGCGTTCGATATCAAGGTGGAAGAAGTGGTGGCCACCCAGACGACCGATGCTGCGTCGAAATGGGGCCTTTCGTCTGACAATCAGGCAACTGCATCAGCTCCGAGTGACGGAAAAATCGCCACGCTTCAAATGAAGATCGCCACGACCGATGACACAACTGGATGGAGCGTTGTCACCAACAACTCGTTCAAACCTGCAACAGGCTGGACCGTTGCTGCCGGCGCGAGCAACAACGAGCTCGCCATCGCGCTTTCCGGCACCATGTCGAAAGCCTCTAGCACGGCTCAGAATTCAGCAGACAAGGCAGTCGAAGCCGTGAAGCTCACGTACAAAGTCAGCGCAGCTTAGGAAACGGATCGCGGGCCGGGCTCGTTAGGGCCCGGCCTCGCAAAACCACTAACAGGCAAAACGGCGCCGTCAGCATAACGATCGGAAAGGGTATATGTCAGTCTCTAGCAACAACGAAAATCCGGAAGGCGCACGTCCTTCCGAGACGGGCATGTCCACGGCGCGCGGGGAGGCGCAGCCGGGTTCGGCCGCTGCCCGCCAATCGCTGCCGCCCCTTTTCTGGATTATGGCCGCAGTGGCGGCTGCGGCGCTCGTGGTAGCCGGCGTGCTCGCGTTCAACCTGGGGAGCCATAGCCTCCAGGGACGCGACCCGAATGCGGCGCTCGGCCAGCTGGAGGGCAAGACGCCCGACGAGCTGCAGGCCGAGCTCGACCGCATCGTGGAAGAGGGCATGTTCAACATATCCATAGCGTCCTACGTGGAGTTCCGCGAGGGAACCGCCGAGGGTGAGGTGCGTATAGAAAACGTGCCGAGCAACCACTACCTCATGCAGGTGGAGGTGGTGCGCGACGACACGGGCGAATCCGTGTACCGCACGGGCATGATCGAGCCCAACCATCACATCCAGCGTGCGCGGCTGGACGCGGATCTGGATGTGGGGTCTTACCCGTGCACAGCCGTGTTCTACGCCTTCGAGTCGGACACGGAGGAGCCGGTGGGGCAGGCCGCCGCGAAGATGACCATCGTGGTGGCAGGCTGACAAGGGAAAAGGGAACAGGTATGAGAAGGTATATACACAAGTCACTGGCTGCGCTGCTGTGCGTATGCCTGCTTACCACCCCCGTTTCCGCCATTGCGGAACCTGCGTCGTCGCCCTCCGGGCCGTCGGCGGGGCCGGCCGTGCCGTTTGCGGGCGAAGAGGCCTCAACCACGGTGAGCGTGCTGGTGGTAGGGCTTTCCATCTTGGGGAAGACAGACGACATCGCCGCCTCGCTGGCTGACATACGAGCCGATATGGGAAAGCCGGTCGACCAGCAGACCTATGTGCTGAAGGTTGTGGTGTCGGGGGCCAACCCCGATGTGTGCTCCTACTCGTGGACGCGCGGCGTGCTGGGCGTTGACGGTTCCGTTGCGCCCGACCAGGCCTTCGCCGACGACCGCCCGCAGCATCCCCTGTCGGACGATGTTGCGGCAGGCCTTCTTGAAACCGGCCGCACCTACCGCTATACCGTGGAGGTTGCGGATCCGGCCAGCGGGTCGTCGGCGAGCGCGTCGATGGACGTGACGCTGTCCGACGAGTACCTGGACCGCACGCTTGCGAGCGCCGCCGGTGTGACCGTGCAAGGCGCTCTGCACCGTTCGCTTGCCGACGCCGACCTCGCGGCGACGCCGCTCGATGAGCGCTCGGCTGCGTATGCGTTCCTGCTCGAGGCCGCAGCGGGGATGCGCGTGGAGGGAGCATGGCACGTGGGGCTGCCCACCGCCCCCGACGGAACGCCGGCGTACCGCGGCGATCTGGGCGTGTCGTTCCCCGTCGACCTGCCCGACGGCGCAGAGGTCACAGTGCTGCGCCTGGGGGCATCGGGCGCGGTCGAGCAGATCGCCGCGCAGGTTGTGGGCGGCAGGGCGCTGGGCAAGACGGGGGCGCTCGGGGCGTTCGCGTTGGCCGTCCCCGCCCAGGGGACATGCTCGGTTACGGCCGAGGCCGGAGCGGGCGGCTCGGTGAGCCCGGCCGGAACCGTGGAGTTCGCGCCGGGCGCCAAGCCGGTGTACGCGTTGTTGCCGCACGAGGGCTACGTGCTCGACCGCGTTGAGGTGGACGGGGCGGCCGTGCAGGCCGCGGGCAACGCCTACGTGTTCCCGCCCCTCGAGGGCGATCACGTGCTGCGCGCTTTCTTCGCTCCTGCTGTGGTGGATGAAGGGCGCCAGCATACGGTGACGGCCCAAGTGCAGGGCGAGGGTGGCCTGGTGGCTCTGGGCGGCGCGCAGCCGTCCGCCTCGCAGAGCATGCCGGCCGCGCATGGCACCGCCGTGCGCGTGCTGCTGGTGCCGGCCGAAGGCTACGCAGTGGACGAAGTGCTGGTTCGCAAAGGCAATGTGCCAGCCGAACGAGCGGTGGTGTTCGGCGACGAGCTGCTGCTGCCGGCCGTGCTGGACGATACCGAGGTCACGGTCACGTTCCGTTCCGGCTCGCCGCTTCCCGTCGTAACGCGCACCGTGACGGCCGAGGTCGTGGACGGTCGCGGCACCGTGTCGCCCGCTCAGGCCGACGTGCCCCACGGCGGCACCGCCACGGTTTCGCTGGCGGCCGAGGACGGCCACCGCCTGAACGCGGTTATGCTCGACGGCGACGACGTAACCGGACAGGTGCGTGGCGGCAAGCTTACGTTGCAGAACGTGGTGGCGGACCACCGCGTGGAGGTTGCGTTCGAGCCGGTGCCGCGCGACCCGGCCGCTCCCGACTGCGTCACGGTCGAGGCGCGCGCAGGCGCGGGCGGCGCAGTGAGCCCAGCAGGAGGGGTGCTGGTGCCGCGCGGTTCGGCGCAGACGTTCTCCTTCTTCCCCGAACAGGGCAAGCAGGTCAGCGCGCTTTCCATTGACGGGCGCGAGTTCGCGTTCAACGGCTCCAGCTACACCCTGTTCGACATACAGGCCGACACCGAGCTTTCCGTCGCGTTCTCCGATGCAGGCTCCGTGCCGCGGCCCCAGCCAGGCGCCTACACGGTCACGGCGCAGGCGGCCGCGCACGGCACCGTGTCTCCGTCGGGGGAGGTTCGGGTGATCGAGGGCGGCTCGGTGCTGTTCGCCCTGCTGCCCGACGAGGGCTACGAGGTGGACGAGGTGCTGGTGGACGGCGCTGTGGTGCAGTCCGGGGGCTTCTCGTTCCGCTTGGCGGACGTGGCGAAGGACGCGCGCGTGGAGGTCACGTTCAAGGAGCGAAAGCATTTGCTGCCGGACGATACCCTGGTGAGCGTCGAGGTGGCCGTGGAGGTGACGTCCGACAGCGGCGAGGGTGGCACCGTGTCGCCCTCGGGCTCGCTGCGCCTGGTGGCAGGCTCGTCGCAGACGTTCTACGCATATCCGGAGCCCGGTTTCGGCCTGGACGCCGTGCTGGTGAACGGCCAGCCCGTGCCGGCGCACGCGGTGGTGGCGCCCACGCTGCGATCCCTGAGCGCGGTGCTGCCGCAGAGCGCGTACTGCTTCACGGTAGACAATCTGGCCGAGGATGCCCAGGTGAGCGTCCGCTTCAAGAGGCTCGCGGACGGCGAGCCCGCTCCCTCGCCGGTGCCGGTGCACGAGGTGTCGGCGAGTGCGGAGGGCAGCGGCATGATCTCGCCTGCAGGGGCCGTGCGGGTGCCCAGCGGCGGCGGGGCGTCGTTCACGGTGCGGGCCGATACGGGTTGGCACCTGGCTGCTCTCACCGTGGACGGGCAGGATGCAACGGGCCGGCTTTCGGGAGGCGTGCTCGCCTTGGAGAACGTGCGTGCCGACACGCAGGTGAGAGCCGTGTTCGCAGCCGATGCGGAGGAACCCGGTCCTGCGGCGCCCTTTACCGTGCGGGCCACGTCCTCCGCTGGGGGCCGGGTGTCGCCGTCGGGCGACGTGCCGGTGCGGGCGGGCGGCTGCCAGACGTTCGCGTTCTTCCCCGAGGAAGGCTACGTGCTCGACAAGGTGGAGGCGGGCGGGCGCACGGTCACGCCCGTCGACGGCACCTACACGATGTACGACGTGGCGGCGGACACGACGCTGCACGCCACGTTCCGCCTGCGCGCCTCCGGCGATCCCGACCCGGTGCTGCCCGACACGTTCCCGGTGACGGCCACGGCCTCGGAGGGCGGCTCGGTCACGCCGTCCGGACGCTTGGACGTGGTGCGCGGGCAGGAGGTCCTGTTCGCGCTCGAGTCCGACGAGGGCTACAAGCTCTCGCGCGTGACCTTGGACGATGCCGATGTGACTTCCCAGGTGCAGAACATGACCTTCATGTTGGCGAACGTCGAGGCCGCCCATGGGCTGCACGCCGAGTTCGCTCCCGTGGAGGAACCCGACCCGCCCGTTACGCTGCATACGATCACGGCAACGGTGGATGGCGGCCACGGGCGCGTGTCGCCCAGCAATGCGGTGGAGGTTGCCCATGGTGCGAGCCAGACGTTCTACTTCTATCCCGACGAGGGCTACGCAGTGGGGGCTGTAACGGTGGACGGGGCACGCCTAGCCTGGTCGCGCGCAAGCTACGCGTTCTTGGACGTGCGCGGCGACCATACGCTCGCCGTTTCGTTCAAAGCGGCTCCGACACCTGCGCCCACGCCGGACGACCCCGGCGGCACGGGAGAGGGAGGCAGCTCGGGTACGGGTTCCGGAGCAGCCTCGCCATGGAGTGCTTTGGGTGGGTCAACGGTTACGAAGACGGGGGATCCCCTAATTTCCGTTGCGGTAACCGTAGGTTTTGCGGCTTTGGCGGCCGCGGCTGTGCTGGGAGCGGCCGCATGGTCGCGTCGCCGCAGAAGAACGGGAGACTTGGAGGAAAGCTGAGGTAGAATGCCATGTCCAGAACGAGCGACAAGGTCATCCGGGAGAACGCGCTCAGGATGCTGATGTTCATTCGCGAGGAAACATCGCGTGCCCGCAGCCACGTCGCGCCGCTCTCGTATAGGCAGATGGCCCGCGGGTTGGGGCTGAGTATCCAGCAGGTGCGTTTTCTAAGCATGCGCCTGGAGGAAGAGGGTTTGGTGGCGTCCACGCCCCGTTATGCGGAAGACGGGGGACAACTGGCGAACGGCTACGCGCTGACATCGAGGGGAAGATTGCTGCTTCGCGAAGCGCGCAAGTTGGAAACGATTCGATGAGATGGGCCGGATGCGGGGCCGCTTTTCAGGCGGCCCCGCTTTTGGCGTGTTGAAGCGGATGGGTCGCACGCGGTCCCATGCGCAGAAGAAAGGCGAGGATGGCGAATTCGATGAGGAAAGCGCGCTCGGTGGTGCTTTGGCTGGCGGTATGCTTGCTGGCCGGGTGCCTTGCGACGCTGTGCACTGCATCGGCCTGGGCAAGCGCGCCGGGGCCGGGTGCGGCAGGTTCATCGGCAGGTGGCGAGGCGTCGAGCGCCGGATCTGAGTCGGGCTGCATCGCGGGAGGCGCCGACGGCGCCGGCGGGGAGGCGCCGGCGGGCGAGGGTGTTGCTGCGACGGTCGGTGTTGATGGCGGCGTGGCTGGGACTGCAGTGCCAGACGGGGGCGAGACTGCGGACGGCGCCGAAGGGGACGCCCCCGCGGGCGATGTCCCCGCCGTCGGCGAAGCAGCCGATCCGGCCGAGGCCGAAGGCGGGGAGAGCGGCGGCCCTGCTTTTTCAGCGAGCGGTGCGGTTCAGGGACTGGGAGCTTGGATGGCGAAGCGCGATGCGCAGGCGCTCGCGGCCGCCGAGTCCACCGCGAGCGCCGCAGCGGGGGAGTCGGCCGACGAGCGCGCCGGCATTCCTTTGCCGTCCGCAGGCGCAGGCGTGCTCGCGCTCGCCTGCGCCTGCGGGGCCGCCGGCTGCTTCGCCACCGGGCGCTCGCGGCGCGCCTCCGCCCCGTCGGCCTCCAACCTCTGCGGCAAGCGCACGCCGCTCCGTACCGTTAACCGAGAGAACGAGGGATCGCTATGCCTGTAAACTCCGCATTGTCGCTCGAGGCGCTGCTGGGCGCCGCCGACGGGGACGCGTCGGGCCCCGAATCTGCCGAAGAGGCTTCTCCTCGTTCGGATTCCGTCGACCTTTCGATGCTCCTCGGGCTTGCCGGCGAGCAAGAGGAGGCAGCGCAGGCGCCTGCGTCCGCCTCGCTTGCGACGTTCTCCATTTCGTTCGATGATGCGGCGGGCCGGAAGGAGGGGGGCGAGCGGGCCGGCGAGGGCGATGCGGCCCTCGTCGACAGCTTGCGGTCGCTGCTGGGAGGCTCGTCTGCAGAGGGGGAGGCCGAGGCCGTCCCGGCCGAACCCCAAGCCGCGGCCGACGACTGGGTGAGCGGTTTGGCCGCCCTCGTCGCCGAGGTTCCGCGCGAGGCCGAGCCCGCCGAGCCCGGCCGGCGCGGAGATGTCGCGCTCACGGTAGAGGCCGTCGCCGCCTTGGCGTCCGGCGTTCCCGCCGCGAAGACGGCCGCCGTCGAGCCAGCTCCCCATACGGTAAGGAGCCGTTACGCAGATGCGCGCGCGTTCCGCCCCGCCGCCGGCCGGACTTCGGCGGCCAAGCCGGTTTCCGCACGTGAGCCGCAGCCTGCGACCGCCCCTGCCGGTGTTGTCGGCAAGCAGGGGGCGAGCGCGAAGGCTGCGGTGCCTGCGGGGAGGGAGGATGCCGCTCCGGCCGCTGGAAGCGTCGCGGACTCCGATGCGGCGAAGACCGTCACGGTGCCGTCGGGCGAGCCTGCCCCAGCCGCGAAGCCGTCCGGGCCTTTGGAGCCGAAGGCGGCTCTGCAGGATGCCAAGGCCGCTGGGCCTTCCGCATCCGTAGAGCCCACGGAACAGGCGAAGCGGAAGGAACAGGCGAAGGACGCGAAGGACGCGAAGGACGCGAAGGACGCGAAGGACGCGAAGGACGCGAAGGACGCGAAGGACGCGAAGGACGCGAAGGACGCGAAGGACGCGAAGGACGCGAAGGACGCAGGGCCTTCCACGGCCGCGGAAAAGCCTCCCCTCTCCCAAGCGGCCGACGTTGCCGCCGGTGCCGCGCTAGTTGCGGAGGTTGCGGATGCCGCCACCGCAGCCGCCGAGGGTTCCGCAAGCGAAGGTTCCGCGCAAGCCGCCAAGGACGCGCGCGGCACCGGTTCGGCGCATTCCGCGAAACCCATGGTCGCCTCCCTTGGCGTTTCAGGCGTTTTACCCGCACCCGCAGAAGGCGCTGACTTCGCGTCACCGTCGGGCACCTCCGCCTCGAAATCCCCTGCCCCCGCGCCTCCGTCTGGCTCCGCTCTCGAGGCGGCTTTGCCGGTCGCGCCCTCCGCAGAGGACCGTTCGCCTGCCCGGCCGGTCAAGCGCAAGTCGGCGCGGGACGCATCCCCCACCACCCGCTGGTACGTGCTGTGCGCCGTGCTGCTGGCCTTGGCCGTGGCGAGCACGTGCTTTGCCGTTTGGACGTCGGCTGACACGCACGAGGCGCCTGCGCTCTCCAGCGCTCCGGCATCTGGTGCGCTCGCTTTCGCCTACACGGTGCAAGGTCCCGACGGCCAGCTGCGCAACGCGCGGGAATCGGTGGCCTTCGGAGACGACGGCCTGGCCGAGAGCAGTACCCTGTCCATCCAAGCCGAGAGCGACGAGGCGGCCGAAGCGCTCTTGTCCGAGGCGAAGGAGCAGTTCGGCTCCTCGTGGTCGGGCGGTTCGGTGGAGGGCGGCAACGCGGTGTTCACGGTCGACATGCGCGCCGAGCGCATCGACCGCAAGACCTACGAGGCCCTGATCATGGCGAACACCGCCGATGCGCGCCTCCTAGCCCTTGGCGAGGAGGCATAGCCTCATCGCGCTCCACTGCCTCGGCGGCTGCCTGGCTGCCCGCTTCAAAAGAAAACCCGCCCCTCGCAGCTTTTCGACCAGAAGTCAAAGCGGAGAGGGACGGGTTTCGGCCTTGCGGGCGCCCGGAGGTTTCGGATTAGGCGGAGGCGGAAGGAGAGGCAGTCGTCTGGGCGGCCTTCAGCTTGTCGACGGCCTCCAAGAATACGTTGTACAGGTCCGGCGAGATGATAACGCTCGACACCTCGTTGTTCGTCACCACCATCTTCACGCGCTTGCTCTGCACGTTCTTGACGAAGTCGCTGTCCTTCATCTTCCTGATATCATCCAGCGTCATGATTGAATCGAGCTGAGGCAGCGCCAGTTCCAAAGCCATAGTTGCAACTCCTCTATATAGTAGTGAAATGAGCGCAACCAGTATAGTCCGCGTTCGCCGCGTGCCTCCAGGGTCGTGCGAGAGAAGCGCCTCTCGAGCCCAGCCGTGCGCCATCAAGTTGACTACCATAGGAAAAAAGCCAGGTCAAGCAACCGATAAGCAGCGAATCAAGCCGCCGCAGCAGGCCGGTGCGCCCCTCGCGCCACAACCCCTCCATCACTTATATGACACCCCCGGTGATGTAAGCCGCCTCGAATCCCCCCGCCTCCGCCCCAATGCGGCAAGGCCCAAGGCTCGCCTTGGCCGGTCGCGAAGGCGGAAGAAAGGCAAGGGGGATGGGGAAGGGAAGGCCCGGGCACGCCAAGGGCGCATCCGGGCCTTCGAGGGAGAGATCCCGTTAAGGGCAGGTCGAAAGCCTAGTATTCCTTGAAAGAAGCCTTGGGTGCCAGGCAGATGGGGCAGGCGGTGAAGTTCTCGCCCTTGTGGATGTAGCCGCAGATGGGGCAGAGGTAGTATTTGTCATCCGTGGGCGTGTCGATGGTGTTGTACGCGTCCAGGTAGCGCTCGGCGTGGTACGCCTCGGCCAGCTTCGCGCGGGTGAACACCTGCACGGCCTCGTTGTTCTGCTCCTCCTGCGCCACTTTGATGAACGCGGGGTACATGTCCGACGTCTCGTAGATCTCGCCGTTCGCGCCAGCAATGAGGTTGAGGTCCACGGTGTGCTCGGGAACCTCGGGCGGCTCGGGCTTCTCATAGCCCGGCTCCAGTTTCTGTGCCAGTTTGTACTCCAGCTCGATGTGGATCTTCTCGGCATCCGACGTGCAGTTGAACAGGCGCGCGATGTGGTCGTAGCCCGCTTTCTCGGCAACCTTTGCCCATGCGGCGTACTTCGTGGTGGCGCCCGTCTCGCCCTCGATGGCCGTCTTCAGGTTGTCGAGCGTCGTGCCCACGGTGGTGGCGCTTTCCTCAACCACGTTGAAGTTGCTGGCCGTAGCCGCGTCGGGCATGGTTTGCGGGTCGAGCACGTTCGCCGTAGCGCCGTCGGCGGGAGCGTCGGCGTTCGCCTGAGGCGCGGGCTCTTCCTGCTTGGGCGCGCAGCCGGCCAGCAGGCCGAGCGTACCGACGGTTGCGGCTCCAATAGCCGCGTTCCTCATGAAGCTTCGCCGGGAGATATCGGACATGGAAACCCCTCCTGTTCCAGCGGCGGTGCTTTCTGCGCCGCCCGATCCGCGTGAGCGCTGCTCTCGTCTGCGCTCATCTAATGATTGATACTTTATATCAATAAGTAATAAAAATCAATAAGAAATATAATCGAATTAGTGGACTTTCAGGAAGGAGCCGCTGGGCGGTCTCACGTACACAACTCCGTCACAAGCCGAGGTGGGCACGGGCACTTCTCGCCGCCGTTTGCTAGAATGGGCGGAACTCCGCTGAAAGAAGGTTTCATGATTTCGGGTGATATGGAAAAGCTGTATCCCTCCGCGAAGACGCTCGTGAAGGAATGCGTTGCCAGCCGCGTCCACGCGAAGGACGCGAAACTCTATGATTTCTCCGAACAGGCCCAGGCCTGCGCCGAACGGTACATGGGATGGACGGACCTTGCCAGCAACCCGCCGTACCCGCTCGCCGACATCCAGGCGTTCGCCGATTCCATCATCGAGCAGGGACTCAAGACGGTCGTGCTCATCGGTCAGGGTGGCTCCACGCAGGCGCCCATGACCATCACGAAATACAACAAGCCTGACTCGTCGCGCATCGTGTTCAAGACGCTCGACTCCGACTCGCCCGTGCGCGTGCGCGCCATCCTGGCCGAGGCGCGGCCCGAGACAACGCTGTTCGTTATCTCCTCGAAGAGCGGCGGCACCATCGAGCCGCGCCTCGCCCTGCGCGCCGTGCGCGACGCGGTGGGCGATGCCCTGGCCGAGGAGGAGCTGGTGCAGCACCTGGTGGCCATCACCGACCCCGGCTCTGACTTGGAGCGTCAAGCGCGCGAGGAAGGCTGGGCTGCCGTGCTGCCCGGCGAGCCGTCCGTGGGCGGCCGCTTCTCGGCGCTGTCCGTGTTCGGCCTGCTGCCCGCCGCACTCGTGGGCATCGACCTGGAGGAGCTGCTGGAGCACGCCGTGGAGGCCGAGAAGCGCTGCAGCGAGGACGCCATCGACAACCCGGCCATCGGGCTGGCGGCGTTCCTGTACGACAACTACCTGCAGGGGCGCAACAAGTTCTCGTTCCTCACGCCGAAGCGCGGTCGCGTGCTGGGCCTGTGGATAGAGCAGCTGGTGGCCGAGAGCCTGGGCAAGGACGGCCAGGGCATCCTGCCGAACATCGAGATAGACTCGCTGCTGCTCACGAACGACCCCGGCGACCGCAGCGTCATCATGTACCAGACGAAGACCGACCTGTGGGACGAGCGCAAGAACTTCGAGATGAGCCTGTCCTACATCGATCCCACCATCCCGCGCGCGAACTTCAAGATCGACTCGGTGGAGGAGCTGGCCGAGCACTTCGTCATGTGGGAGTACGCCGTGGCCATGTGCGGCTACCTCATGCGGGTGTGCCCGTTCGACCAGCCCGACGTGGCCTCCGCGAAGGCCGTGGTGCTGGACATCCTGAAGGAGGGCCAGCCGGCGCCCGACTTCGTGCAGGACTACATCGGCGACGTGCACATGGGCGAGGTGGAGGTGCGCCTGGCGCCGTGCTTCAAGGACTGCACCGACGTGCAGGGCGCCCTCCGCGCGCTTCTGACCAGCATCCAACCGGGAGATTACTTCGCGCTCAACGCGTTTCTGCCGTTCACGGGCGAGGGGCGGCGCGAGGCGCTCGAGCTCATACGCCACGGCGTGGCGGCCAGCCGCCATACGGTGTCGTGCCTGGAAGTGGGGCCGCGCTACCTGCACTCCACGGGCCAGCTGCAGAAGGGCGGCCAGAACAACGGCGTGTTCCTCATCCTGTCGGCCGACGAGCTGAAGGACATCCCGCTGTCGGAAGAGGCCGAGAGCTTGGGAACGCTGGCGAAGGCGCAGGCTTCCGGAGACCTGCTGACGCTCGCCGACCGGGGTCGCCGCTGCGTGCACCTGCACCTCCCCGACAACTCCGGCGTGACGCTGCGCGCCCTGTCCGAGGTTATCACGGGGATACTCGCAACGTTGAACTAGGTAGGTTCCGCTCGCAAAGCTATCGGGAAGGCGCACCATGATCGAAGCGCTCGACATACAGGTGAAGGGTATCGTGCAAGGGGTGGGGTTCCGCCCCTTCGTCTATCGAATGGCGAAGAAGTACCTGATAAACGGTTGGGTGCTCAACGCTACCGACGGCGTGTTCATCCATGCCGAGGGCGAAGCGAAGCTGCTCGACGAGTTCGTCATCGAGCTGTCCGAGAACCCGCCGGCCGCCTCGCGCGTCGAAGAAGTGACGCTCAAGGAGGTTCCGTTGGAGGACTTCGACTCCTTCGAGATCCGCTTCTCGGACGCCGGCGCGGTGGAGAAGACCACGCTCGTGTCGCCCGACCTGGCCACGTGCGACGACTGCGTGCGCGAGCTGTTCAACCCCAACGACCGGCGCTACCGCTACCCGTTCATCAACTGCACGAGCTGCGGGCCGCGCTTCACCATCATCGAGAAGCTGCCCTACGACCGCAAGAGCACGTCTATGAAGGACTTCCCCATGTGCGAGCGTTGCGCCCGCGAGTACGGCGACCCGCTCGACCGCCGCTTCCACGCGCAGCCCGACGCGTGCTTCGAGTGCGGGCCGCACCTGAGCTGGCGCGAGCACGAGGGCCTGCCCTGCGCGCTGGCCAGCGTAGACGCCTCCGTGCCGGCCGTAGGCCTCGAAGAGCGCACGAATGCTGCAGGTGAAGCATGTGACGCCCCCGACGCCATCGCTTCGCCACTTGGCCCGGTGATCTGGGGGAAAACGCGTGCAGAGAGCGATGCCATCCTCGCGCGCGCCGTGGAGCTGCTGCGTGCGGGGAAGATTTTGGCCGTGAAGGGCCTCGGCGGTTTCCACCTGGTGTGCGACGCGAACAACGCCAACGCCGTGGCGCTCCTGCGCGCTCGCAAGCGCCGCGAGGGCAAGGCGTTCGCGGTGATGGCTGCCTCGACGGCCGACGTTCGCCGCGTCTGCGAGGTGAACGACGCCGAGGCTGCCGCGCTCGAGGGCTCGCAGCGCCCCATCGTGCTGCTGAAGAAGCGCGCGGGCGCCGCCTTCGCCCCCGGTCTGGCCGACCGCCTGCCCGAGCTGGGCGTCATGCTGCCCTATACCCCCCTCCAGCACCTCCTGCTCCACGACTTCGCCGATGAGACAAAGGGACGGGGATACTGTCACATTCCCCTGCTCGTCATGACGTCCGGCAACATCCACGACGAGCCCATCGTCATCGATGACGAGGATGCTTACGCGAAGCTGTTCTCCGTGGCCGACGCGTTCATCGGCCACGACCGCGCCATTCGCGCCCGCTACGACGACTCGGTGGTGCGCGTCATCGATGCCGGCAGCGCGGGCGAGGCCCTCCAGTTCCTCCGCCGCGCCCGTGGCTTCGCGCCCCTTCCGATCCCGTTGGCCGGCCAGCCAGCGGAACGAGCCGACGCTGCGGCCTCCCGTGGCACCCGATCTGCGTCCGCTGACGAGAGCTTGCGTACCGAAGTACGCGGCGCCTCCGTCAACGACCGCATCCCGGGCACCGGGGAAGTCCTCGCTGACCCCGATGGGCCCGAGGGTTCCCACGATGCTTCACGTGAGGCATCCGTTCGTTCGCAGGCGATACTCGCCGTGGGCCCCGAGCAGAAGAACACGTTCACGCTCACGCGCGATGCCGAGGCGTTCGTGTCGCAGCATATCGGCGACATGGAGAACGCCGAGACCTACGACGCGTGGCTCCAGGCGAAGGACCGCTACGAGACGCTGTTCGAGATCACGCCGACGCGCCTGGCCTGCGACCTCCACCCCGAGTACCTCACGTCGAAGTGGGCGCACGACGAGAGCCGCGCGCGCAAACTGCCCCTCACCGAGGTGCAGCACCACCACGCGCACATCGTGTCGGTTATGGGCGAGCATGGGCTGCCCGGCCCTGTGTGCGGCATCGCGTTCGACGGCACGGGCTACGGTGTGGACGGCGCCATCTGGGGCGGCGAGGTGCTTCTGTGCAACCAGCGCGCGTTCGAGCGGTTCGCGAACTTCGCCTACGTGCCCATGCCGGGCGGCGCGGCGGCGGTGAGGCATCCGTTGCGCATGGCCTACGGTGCCCTGTGGGCGTTCGACCTGCTGGAGCATCCGGGCGCGGCCGACGCGCTCGCCGCCCTGGGCGATCAGGCGGCCCTGTGCGAGCAGATGATCGACCGCGGCCTGAACACGCCTATGACCTCGTCTGTCGGCCGCCTGTTCGACGCCGCCAGCGCGCTTCTGGGCATCTGCACGGAACCGAAGTACGAGGGCGAGCCGGCCATCTTGCTAGAAGCGGCGATGGACAAAAACCAAACAAATGTTTCACATGAAACAGCGGAAGCCGGCCAACGGGAGGCCGCGCATGCCGCGGCCGATGCAGCAGCTGCCCTTCCGGCCGCCCCCCCGAACGCCGAGGATGATGCCGCTGCGGCCGACCGCTACGCCATCGAGGTCGTCAAGAACACCGCCACTGCGGAGAGCACGGCGCAGGACACCTCGGTCGTGCTGTTCGACGCGGCCCCTGCGTTCCGTGCGCTTCTGGACGATAAGGCTGCCGACGTGCCCGTGCCCGTCATCGCGCGACGCTTCCACGACGCGTTCGTGCAGGCTGTTGCCACGGCGGCCGAGCTGGCGCGCAGCGTGTACGGCATCGAGACGGTGGCGCTGTCGGGCGGCGTGTTCATGAACCGCTACCTGGTGGAGCATGCGCTGGCGGCGCTCGAGCGCGTCGGGTTCACGGTGGCCGTCAACCGCGATCTGCCGCCCAACGACGGCTGCATCTCGTTCGGCCAAGCTGTGGTAGCATGGGCCTCGAACGAAGAGGGCGCCGCCGAGCGCGGTGCGTAAGGCGCGATCCGCCGCGGAGCCGCGCCGCAACCTGAAAGAAGGCATGAACTTATGTGCTTGGCCATACCTGCTAAGATCACCGAGCTCAAAGACGGCAACCTGGCGACGGTCGATATCCTGGGCGTCACCCGCGACATTGCCGTCGACCTCACGCCGCAGGCCGGCGTGGGCGACTTCGTGCTCGTGCACGCCGGCTTCGCCATCGAGGTGGTGGATCCCGGCTACGCCCAGGAGACCATCGACCTCATCAAGCAGTTCCCCGAGCTGGCCGGCGAGGACATTCCCGACGTCGAAGAGGCGTCCCGATGAGCGGCCCGACGAGCGCCGCTCCAGCGAACCAAAAAAATGGAACGGATGTTTCACGTGAAACATCCGCCGCGCCGGTCGAAACGCCCGCGCACGAAAAGCCCGTAGTCGATGGCGCCGCCATGGAAGCCGAGCTCGCGGCGTTCAAGGATCCCGAGCTCGCGCGCGGCCTCATAGACTCCATCCAGAAGCTCGCGCCCGCGGGCGGCGCCACGCTCATGGAGGTGTGCGGCACGCATACGGTGGCCATCGCGCGCAACGGCATCCGCAACCTCATGCCCGAGGGCATCCGCCTGGCGTCCGGCCCCGGCTGCCCGGTGTGCGTGACGTCGAACCACGACATCGACACCGTCATCGCGCTCGCGCGCACCGACAACGTCACCATCGCCACGTTCGGCGACATGACGCGCGTGCCCGGCTCCACGTCCAGCCTGCTCAAGGAGCAGGCGGCGGGCCGCAGCGTGCAGATCGTGTACTCGCCGCTCGACGCGCTGGCGCTCGCCCAGCAGAACCCCGACCGCGAGATCGTGTTCGTGGGCGTGGGCTTCGAGACCACCACGCCGCTCGTTGCCATGGCCATCAAGCGCGCGGCCGCGGCGGGCCTCGAGAACTTCACCGTGTTCGGCGCCCACAAGAACATGCCCGGTGCGCTGGAGGCCATCATCAACGACCCGAAGCTCAAGCTGGATGCGCTCATCCTGCCCGGCCACGTGAGCACCATCATCGGCGCGGAGCCGTACCGGTTCCTGGCCGAAAAGTACGGCATTCCCGGCGTCATCACGGGCTTCGAGCCGGTGGACGTGCTGCAGGGCATCGCCATGATCATGCGCCAGCTGCACGAGGGCCGCGCCGAGATCGAGATCGCCTACGCGCGCGGCGTCATGCCCCAGGGCAACCCCGTTGCGATGGCCGCCATCGACGAGGTGTTCGAGACGTGCACCGCGCTCTGGCGCGGCCTGGGCGAGATCCCCGGCTCGGGCTACCGCATCCGCGAGGAGTTCGCGCAGTTCGACGCCGTGCGCCGCTTCCAGCCCGACATCGAGCCCACGCAGGACCCGAAGGGCTGCCGCTGCGGCGATGTCCTGCGCGGCATCATGGCTCCCAACGAGTGCCCCCTGTTCCGCCGCGTGTGCACGCCCGAGAATCCCGTGGGCCCCTGCATGGTGTCCAGCGAGGGCAGCTGCGCCGCGTACTACCGGTACTATTGAGATCGCGAGTGGGAGGGTTTGTCTTGCTCACGCCTTCTCGACCCGCAATGGCAGGGGATTACTCCATGAATCCGACTTCCCCAAAGATAGCCGTCCGTTTCAAATATCATGAACGAACTCTTCCGCAAGACCGACATTTTGGAGGCCATCGTCGTCACGCGGGATGACGAGCTTTCCAAGAGACGCCCTTGCTTAATCGCACGGAGGGGGCGTGAGGAGCCGCTCCATCTGCCCAGCAGCATCATGCGGTACCTTTACCCGCTAGAGGGCAACGAGTCGGTGCTGGGTGACAATGTGTTCAGCGACCCGTATCGCAAGGTCGATGCCCAACTGGCCGTCGACACGAAGACGATCACCCTTTCGGACCTCGATGAGCTCACGCAAGGTGGCGATAGGCTGTGGGCATGCGCATCGGTGCCTGCTGTCGAATGCTGTAGGCGCTTGCGAGTGCTTCCGGCGCATGAGCCAGCACAAGTTGACGCCCCTTCCATGGTGCCGAGCGAGGGCAGCTGCGCGACGTATTGTCGATACTGCTAAAGTTCATAACTGCCGACTCTGAAAGAGCCCCGGCCCCGAAAATCACGAGCGGGGAGCCGAGATCCGGCTCCCCGCTCTGGGAGGGACGCTACCAGGCCCAAAGGCCGGAGCAAGCGGTGCGTGCGCGCTAGGCTTGGTTCGCCACGGCGCTCTTGGCGGAGATGCGTCCAAATACGAGGCACTCGGCCACATTGCCGCCGCCCTCGTAATAGTGGCCCCAGATGGAGCCGAACTCGCCTGCAGAATACAGCCCGGGAATAGGATTACCCTCGTAGTCGAGAATGGCGCCGCTCGCCGAGCGCACCGGGCCGCCGTCGGTGTTCAGGAAAGACGGCGCGCACAGCTGCGCATAGAAGGGCGGTTCGCTCACCGGCACGAGCGTGCTGGCCGGGCGGTGGAAATACACGTCTTCGCCATGAGCGCAACACTCGTTCCACTGGCTCACCGTGCGCGTGAGCTCGTCGACCGGCACCTCCATCTTCGCGGCCAATTCCTCGATAGTGTTGGCTGCGTGCGCATAGCCCTTCGCATCGGGCGTGGAGCCGTCGGCCGAGGGAGGGATGGCGCCCTGCGCAAGGCCCTGCGCGTCGAACACGAACCACGCCTTCGACGGCATGGGCAGATGAGGCCATTCGCCACCGAATTGCATGTGGCCGTGGCGCGAGCCCACGTGCAGGCTTATGTCGGACATATAGGGGTACTTCTCGCGAACGTTGTATCCGTCCCAGTCCATGTAGAAGCGGCGCCCGTTCACGCCCACGGTGATACCGAAACCCTTGGGCGCCGGCTTGAAGATGGGGGGATTCGTGTAAGCGGTGTTTTGCAGGTCGCGGCCTGCCATCCAGAAGCCCGCAACGTTGTTCATATGCCAGAAATCAGCGCCCAACTCCGCGCAGATTCGATGGCCGTCGCCCGTGTTCAGCGAACCGGCAGCGGGTACGGCAGCACCTTGGCCCAGATAGTTCTGCATCATTTCGGGCGAGTGCTCGAAACCTCCCAGGCACATGATAACACCGCGCTTGGCGCGGATGCGCTTCGGGGACCTCTCACCGGCCACAACACCCAGCACGGCGCCCGATTCGTCCTGCACAAGGTCCACGAGCGGCGTGCTTGTGCGATATTCAACCACATCGGCGTGTTGAGCTACGGCTTGCTCGAGGAATACCTGCACATGGTTCGGGCCCTTCACCTCGACCTTCGAGTTCTTGCCGATGGCGAAGTAGCCGAACGCGTAGGAGTTTTCGTACTCGTGGTATTCGGCGTTGCGCTCCTCTGGGTCGGTGGCGGGTTCGGTAATACTCATCTCATCCTTGCTGGCACCCATTTCCAGCACCCAGTCGTAGATCTCGGAGCAGCCCTGCGCGTAGGCTTCCAGCACGTCGTCGGGAGTTGTGCCGTGCGCCAGCTGCTTGAGGTAGGACGCTAGCTTTTCGGGTTCCTTCGTCCAGATAGCGTCGCCCTTGCAAAACGGGCTGTTGCCGCTGGGGCTCGAGCCCTTCTCAATCAGTAGGCAGGTGGCGCCGTTCCCCTCGGTAGCCACCGTCAGCGCCGCCGCATGTCCGGCGATGCCCGCGCCTACCACCACTACGTCGAACTCCTCGTCCCATGTTCCGTCTGCCGACGCGTCGACCTTGCCCGATGCCGGTGCCTGGGGTGCGCAGCCGGCCAGCCCGAAGGCCGCCACGCCGGCGCCGGCCAATGCCACGCCGGCCGCTTTCACGAAGCCGCGGCGTGACTGTGCGGGACCCCGAAGATCTATTTCCCTGTTGCTCATATTCCCTCCTTGGGTTCGATGAAAAAGCATCTGCCTGATCATCCTTGTTCTCACGGGGTTTGAACATCGCCGAAATGGCATATTTTTGCAGGTGGGGGGCATCCCCAAAATGGACGATGTTGCGCTGTCGACCGCGCGGCCGTATTATGGGGCGACCGGTGCCGGGCCGGCTTGGCTTTTCTCCGAAGGAGGACGCGCTATTAGCGGGGTCAAACGATATCTGATGGCTGCGAGCGTGGCCTCGGGATGGGGGCTGCTTGCAGCTTGGGCCGATCTGTTCGGCCATTCTCCAGGATTCGCCGAGCCCTATTCCGGACTGGCTGGCTTGGGCAACATGCGGGTATACTGGCTGGCGGGCCTGCTGACGCTCGCGGTTAGCATGGCCCTGTTCCCGCGCTGGTTCGAACGGACCCAACGCACGCTGTTCTATTGCCTTCCTCTGGCGGCCTCGTTCGGCACGATGGCATTCGCGGTGGCTTGCCATCAGACGTTCTTCCCGCCCGAGCCGGTGGCGCTTGCCGGCATCGCAGTGGCGGGCGCGGGCTATACGTGGTTCACGTGCCTGTTCTGCGGCATGCTGGCGAAAACCCAGTGCATGTCGTACGCTGTCGGCAGCATCGTGGCGGGCCTCGCGCTCAAAACAGTGCTTGGCAGCTGGTTCACCGGCTTTTTGGATGCGGCGGCACAGGTGGGGCTTGCCATCGCCCTTCCGCTGGTCATAGTAGGCTTCACGCTAGTGGCGGAGCGCGGCGTGGACACGCGCATAGCCGACGACGAATGGAAACCGGCTGCCAGTGACAAGGTGGTCTATCGCTATCTTGCGCCCCAGATTGTGGTAGCCGTTCTGGCGGTTGCTACCACGCGTGTGCTCACGCCCCTCGGCTTTTTCGGCGACCCGCTAAACCTGTTCACCGGTGCCTTGTCGGCAGCTATGGGCTCTGTGGCCGTTGGCGCGGTGCTCGTTGCGCTTTCGTACATACTGCTGGTGAGGAGGGCGAAGGTGCATTTGAGCAAGCGATTCATGCCGGCTTTTCTCGTAGTTATCTTCGCGTTCTTTCTCTCGGCCACGGGGACTTCGTACCACGGATTTCTCGCGGCGGTGGTGGAGGTGTTCATCACGGCTATCGAGGCGCTTTCCCATGCGCTGTTCTGGACTATCGCGGTCACGGCCATTCGCCTGAAGGACGCGTCGCCGTTTCGCGTGGTGGGTCTTTCGGCGGGGCTCTACGACGCCGTCTCCATCGTGTGGGTGATGTGCTTCTTCAGCTTGGGCGTGGTGAATAACGGCGTGATCATCGTGGTGGCGTTCGCCATCGTGGCGTTGGTAATGTGGCTGACTGATCGCAACGAGCAAGAGGCGAGCACTGTCGTGCCCCCTGCGCTCTTGGTGGATCGGCGTGCGGGGATAGCGGAGGCACATGGTTTGTCCCCGCGTGAAACCGAGGTCTTCATGTTGCTGGCCCAAGGGCGTTCGCGAGCTTATATCAGCGAGGAGCTCGTGGTATCCGAGGGCACTATCAAAACGCATATCTCCCACATCTATGCCAAGCTGGGCATTCACGGCAGGCAGGAGATGTTCGACCTGCTGCTTGCCGAGGAAAAGCACGCCAACAAAAATATTCAAAACACGTAGCGCTTGTGGATAAATGGTGCTAATATAGTATCAATTAAAAGCGCGCCGATTCCCCAGGGCTGGCGCGAAGGGCAAGGCGAGACATAAAGGGGGTGTGCCATGGATATCTTTTCCGATCCCGTGTTGCTGGCGCGTGTGCAGTTCGCCCTGACGGCGGCCTACCACTTCTTCTTCGTGCCGTTGACCATAGGTTTGGGATTGATCCTAGCCATCAACGAAACCAGGTACTACCGCTCGCGCAACGAGAAAGACGCAGCGGCCTCGAGGTTCTGGGTGAAGATCTTCACCGCGACGTTCGTGATAGGCGTGGCCACGGGCATCACGATGGAGTTCTCCTTCGGAACGAACTGGGCGGACTACTCCCGCTTCGTCGGGGACATCTTCGGGGCGCCGCTCGCGGCCGAGGCCCTGCTGGCCTTCTTCTTGGAGTCGGTGTTCCTGGGCATCCTGCTGTTCGGACGCAAGACCGTGTCGCCGAAGTTCTACCTGGTGAGCGCCTGGCTCGTGTGGTTCGGCTCGTGCCTGTCCGCCCTGTGGATCCTCATCGCGAACTCGTGGATGCAGACGCCGGCCGGTGCGGAGCTTGCGGCCGACGGGTCGAAGGCCGTCATCACGGACTTCCTAGGCGCCGCGCTCAACCCGTCGCTCATGGCCCGCTACAGCCACGTGGTGGTTGCGCTGCTCATCATGGGCGCGTTCGCCGCCATGGCCGTGAGTGCGTGGTACCTGATCAAGGGCAGGCACGCCGACTTCGCCATGAAGACCATGCGCATCGGCGCCGTGGTGGGCATCGTCACCAGCTGCGTCATGATCTTCACGGCGCACGCGTCGGCCGTGGTCGTGGCCGAGGAGCAGCCCACGAAGCTGGCCATGATGGAGGGCATGTACGACGACGAGGTTCCTCCGCTGTACCTGTTCGGCTGGGTGGACGAGGAGAGCCAGCAGGTCATCACCCCGTTCGCCATTCCCGGTGGCACCAGCTTCCTGGCTACGGGCACCTGGGACACCGAGTACCAGGGTCTGAACTCGCTGGCCGAGACGGAGCAGTACGGCGCGCTCGATCCCGAGACGGCGCCCGTGAACTTCGTGTTCCAGACATACCATATCATGGTTGCCATGTACGGCCTGATCATGATCACGGCTATCCTGGCCATCGTGTTCACGTACCGCAAGGGCGGCCGCATCAAGAACATGAAGTGGCTGCAGCGCCTCGTGTTGATCTCGCCCGTGTTCCCGGTGATCGCCATCCAAACCGGATGGTTCACCGCCGAGCTCGGCCGCCAGCCGTGGGTCGTGTACCCTTCGGCCACCGGCCCCGAGGGCGTGGCGCTTGCCACCGGCGATGCGGCCTCGGCCTCGGTGTCGGCTCCCGAGCTGCTGATCACCATGGCGCTGTTCTTCCTGGTGTACGTGTTCCTTATCTTCGCGTGGGCGCGCGTCATGGGCCGCTTCATCAAGGAGGGCCCGGTGGCGAAGCCGGCCGAAGCCGACAATGCCGCATCCGACGACGCCAAGCGCAAGGACGTCGTGCCCGGCTTCGCGCCGGTGGACGATCCGGCGGTTGCTGCGAAAGGCGGTGAGTAGCCATGGAAATGACCTTCTTCAACGTGCTGTGGTTCTTCCTGATCTTTGTGCTCATCGGCGGGTACTTCGTGCTCGACGGGTTCGACTTGGGCGCAGGCGTGCTGTACCCGTTCGTGGCGAAGGACGATCACGACAAGGCTGTCGTGCGCCGCAGCATCGGGCCGGTATGGGACGGCAACGAGGTGTGGCTGCTCACGGCCGGCGGCGCGCTGTTCGCGGCGTTCGCCCCCGCGTACGCCACCACGTTCAGCGGGTTCTACCTGGCGGTCATGCTGGTGCTGTTCGGGCTTATCGTGCGTGCGGTGTCGCTTGAGTACCGCGGGCACGACAAGAAGTACGGCAAGGTCTGGGACGGCTGCTTCTTCGTGGGATCGCTCTTGCCGGCGCTGCTTCTGGGCGTGGCCGTGGGCAACATCTACGCGGGCATTCCCATGGATATGAACGGCGATTACGTGGGCGTTCCGTTGCTGGGCCTCATCACGCCGTTCACGCTGCTGTGCGGCCTGCTTGGCCTGGCCATGTTCTTGGCGGCGGGCGCTGCGTGGATCGCGCTCAAGGCCCCGAAGCCGTCCGCCCTTCAGGCGCGTGCGGCCGGCCTGCGGCTGCCGCTGCAAATCGCGGCGCTCGTGCTGTTCCTGGCGGTGTCGGTGTACGGGCACTTCGTCATCCAGCCGGCCATGGACCCAGCGCTCGGCATCGTACGCTGGCTCTTTGCCATCCTGGCGGCGGGCGGCATCGTGGCGTCCATCGTGCTGGCGCGCAGCAAGGGAAGCGACAAGGGCGCCTTCCTCGCGCAGTCGGTTTCGGCATTTTGCCTGGTGGGACTTCTGGCGGCCTCGATGTTCCCGAACCTTGTGGTGGCGTCGGCCGGCAGCGCGGGCCCGTCCATCACGCTCATGAGCGCTGCGTCGTCCGAGCTCTCGCTCATGTGGATGACCATCATCACGTGCGTGGGCCTGCCGCTGGTATTGGTGTACCACGTGATCATCTATCGCACGTTCCGCGGGCGCATCGAGGACGACGACCTGGCGCACTACTAACGCGAAAGCTGCGGAACCTTCAACGAAAAGCGGAATCGAAGGCCGGCCCGATTTGCGGGCCGGCCTTACTTTACTCTAGTATTGTGATAGAGTATTGTGCAATAACGAGCCTGATCAGAAAGGAACGACTATGGCAGACGATCAAGATCGGACGGTTCCCTTGCCCGAGAACTCCGAGCCGCAGCAGCCGGGGGGCGAGGTGACGCCCGCTGCCGAGCCTGCTCCCGGATCCGCTCCCGAGCCGACGCCCACCGCGCCGTCCGCTGCATCGCCCACCCCGCCTCCCCCGCCCGCTCCGGGGCAGGACCAGCCTGCGCAGCCGTACCAGCCAGCCGCGCCTTACGGCCAGCCGCAGCAGCCTGTAGCTCCCGGCCAGCCCTTTAACCCGTACGGCCAGCCCGCTCCCGGCTACTACCAGCAGCCCGCCAAGAGCGGCAAGGCCACGGGCGCGCTCGTGTGCGGCATCTTCGCCATCCTGCTGGCGTGGGCGCCGCTTTTCGGCATTATCCTGGGCATCGTCGCCATCGTGCTTGCGGTGAAGGCCGTGAAGGAGGCCGGCAAGGACGGCAAGGCAACCGGCGGCAAGGTATGCGGCATCATCGGCATCGTGCTCTCCGTGCTGTCGTTCATTCTGTATCTGGTCATCGGCTTCGGCGCCATGGCCTACATCGCGGCGAATCCCGGTTCGGTGACGGTGGTGGACAACGCACCCTATTCGGATTCGAACTCCGGGCTCGCTGCCACCGAGGACGAGAAGCAGGCCGAGGCCGTGGCCCAAGCGGAGCTCGACAAGCTGAAGAACCAGGACCCGGCATTCGTGCAACAGCTTGCGGCCCAGCTCGATGCCGAGTTCGCCGACAGCGCCGGCTACAGCCTTGCCGAGCTGGGCGTAGATCCGGTTGCGTTCGTCCAGTGGCTGCTGGCCGACTTCGACTACCAGCTTGACGGCACCTACACGAGCAGCGATGGCACCGGCACCACGTATGCCGACGTGACCATGCGCGACGTGTACGCGTTCGCCGGCGCCTTCATGACGGACGCCACGGCGTTCTCGCGCTCCACGGAGGCGGGCTCGATGGACGAGGCGGCCGTTAAGGCCAAGCTCGGCGAGCTGTTCAATGCCGCCATGGAGAAGACCACGGACACGACCGAGACCTACATCGGTGTTGACCTGGTGAAGCAAGGGGATGCTTGGGTCGTAGACGAAGAGTCCTGGTCCGATGAGACGGAACTGCTGTTCGGCAACCTCTAAAACTCCCCGCGCGGCCGTCCTTTGCGGACCGCGAACGCCGACCATGCGGGAAGGCGGGCCCAGCGGCCCGCCTTCCCGCGTTTCAGGGATAACACGACCAGGGGAATCATTAATAATTGGGAAACATCTTCTTAAGAAACACTCAAGGTGGTGGCCATTGCTATTAACGCCGCCGGTTTGTAGTCTCATCGCAAGGCGCCGATAAGGTGCTGCTCCAAGGGGAAAGCACGAAAAAGGAGGGAAGAGATGACGAGCTACATGGAGAAGGTTCGGCAGTCTTCGGAGCTGAGCAGAAGAGGCTTCGTCAAAGCCAGCGCCGCCGCCACGGCCGCCCTGGCCGTAGGCGGCCTGGCTGGCTGCGCGCCCAACAAGGTGGAGCCGGCGAAGAAGGACGAGGCCGCCGACGCGCGCAACATCACGGACGGCACCTGGGTCACGGCGGCCTGCTGGCACAACTGCGGCGGTCGGTGCCTCAACAAGGCGCTCGTGAAGGACGGCGTGGTCATACGCCAGAAGACCGACGACACCCACGAGGACAGCCCCGACTACCCGCAGCAGCGAGCCTGCGTCCGCGGCCGCGCCCAGCGCAACCACGTGCTGTCCGCCGACCGCCTGAAGTACCCCATGAAGCGCAAGTCTTGGCAGCCCGGCGGCGGCGAGAATGCACACGGAGACCTCCGCGGCAAGGACGAATGGGAGCGTATCTCCTGGGACGAGGCGTATACCTACATCGCAGACGAGATCAAGCGCATCAAGGATGCCCATGGCAACCGCGCGTTCTTCGCCGACGGCGGCCCCGTTTCCAAGTTCCTAAGCCTCTACGGCGGCTACATCGGCCACTGGGGCACCACGTCGCGCGGCGCGTGGACGTACACGCCCGATGTGGTGGGCATCGCCCCGCAGCCGAACGAGGGCATCAACGACCGCCTCGACATGCGCAACAGCGAGGTCGTGGTCATGTTCGGCACGAATCCGGCCTGGTCGTCCGCCGGCAACCCCGCCTACCATCTGCTGCAGATGAAGAAGGCCGGCGCGAAGTTCGTTGCGGTCGATCCGTTTTACAACGACTCCTATGCGCTCGTGGACGCGGAGTGGATTCCCTGTCGTCCCTCGACCGACATGGCGTTGTTCTTGGGCATCGCGAACGCCATGTTGGAGCTTGACGGCGAGAAGGGCCTGATAGACTGGGATTACCTGAACACCCACACCGTAGGTTTCGACGCCGACCACATGCCCGAGGGCGAGGACCCGGCCGGCAACTTCAAGGACTACGTCCTGGGAACCCACGACGGAACCCCGAAGTCGCCCGAGTGGGCCTCCAAGATCTGCGGCGTGAGCCCCGAGAACATCCGCTACCTGGCCGGGCTCATGGGCAAGGACAACAAGGCCGCCATTCTCATGGCCTGGGCCTCCGCCCGCACGCACAACGCCGACTGCCTTCCCCAGCTGGTCATGACGCTGGGCGCGATGGGCGGCCACTTCGGCAAGTCGGGCCACATGTGCGGCCTGTCGTGCCATTCGCGCTCGTTCAACGGCGGCACGTACCTGATAGGCGCCGGCTCGAGCGAGCTCCCGTCCATCAAGAACCCGCTCGCTGCCACCGAGAGCATTAACGACACGGAGATGTGGAACGCCATCGTCGACGGCAAGTACACCTATGCGGGCGGTTCCACGAAAAAGGTTCCCGGCGAGCCGCGCGAGGTGGATATCAAGCTCATCTACCACGACAGCATGAACGCTAAGCTCCAGACCACCGACGGCCAGGCCAAGGGTATCGAGGCGCACCGCAAGGTCGACCTCGTGGTCACGCACTCCCTGTTCATGACCACGAACGCCGCCTACTCCGATTTCGTGCTGCCCATCGAGTCCTACTGGGAGAAGGAGGGCGGGTTCCTCCAGGGCAACCGCGAGGCGCTCATCTACCACTCTAAGGTGATCGACCGGATGTACGAATGCCTTTCCGACGAGGAGATCGCCAGCGAGATAGGAAAGCGCTTGGGACTCAACCCCGAGGAAGTGTTCCCCTTCGGCGTGAAGCAACAGTTGTTCAACCAGTTCGTGGGAGCGTACATCGTCGACGAGGCGGGCGAGAAGAAGCCGCTCGTCACCATCACCGAGGACGACATCAAGGAATGGGAGTGCGAGGGCGAGCCGCAAGAGGGCGTGATCGGGATGAAGGAGCTCATCGAGAAGGGTATGTACCAGATACCCCGCTCGCCCGACGACGGCTATAGCTACATCGCCTACGAGAAGTTCGTACAGGACCCCGAGGCGAATCCGTTGAAAACCGCCAGCGGCAAGCAGGAGATATACTGCGCGCCCCTGCGTGACGCCATCAACGGCATCGGCTACAGCAAGATCGAGGCCATTCCTACCTACGTCCCCCCGCAAGAAGGCGTCGAGGCCACGTTCAGCGACTTCGAGGCGGGCGTTAAGGGCGACTATCCCTACCAGGTGTACAACCCCCATTACCTGCGCCGCTCCCACACCGTGTTCGACAACGTGCAATGGCTGCGCGAGACCTGGCCGAACCCCGTGTTCATCAGCGCGCAGGACGCGCAGGAGAAGGGCATCCAGGAAGGCGACACGGTGCTGATCACAAGCCCCCACGGCAAGTGCCTCCGCACCGCGTGCCCCACGCAGCGCTTCATGCCGGGCGTTATCGGCCTGCCCCACGGTGCATGGGTCGATATGGACGAGGAAAAGGGCATCGACCGTGCCGGATCGGACAACATCCTTACGGGGCAGATACAGTCGGGCCAGGGAGTGTCCGGTTGGAACACCTGCATAGGCAACATCGAGAAGTACCAAGAAGAGCTCGCACCCGACAGCGAGCAGCCCCCGCGCATCCCCGAAGCGCAGATGTAGGAGAGGTGATCGACGATGAGGAACGGATTCTACTTCGACATGACCGCCTGCATCGGCTGCAGGACGTGCCAGGTTGCGTGCAAGGACAAGAACGACCTTGAGATGGGCGTGATCTTCAGGAGGCTGTCGGACTTCGAGGTGGGGGAGTACCCCGCCGTGCAGACCTACCACTACTCCGGCTCGTGCAACCATTGCGAGAAGCCCGAGTGCGTGGCGGCCTGCCCCAACGCCGCCATGTACATCGACGAGGAAGACGGCACGGTGCAGCACGACGATGAGAAGTGCATCGGCTGCCAATACTGCGTGAAGGCGTGCCCGTACGGCGTGCCCCAGCATATCGAGTCGATCCAGAAGACGCACAAGTGCGATGGCTGCATCGAGCTTCGCGCGAACGGCGAGCAGCCGGCCTGCGTGGCGGCGTGCCCGATGCGCGCCCTTGAGTTCGGGCCGATCGACGAGCTGCGCGCCGCGCATCCCGATGCGGTGAACGCCGTTGCGATCCTGCCCGAGCCGAAGACCGAGCCGAGCATCGCCATCGTGGCCAAGCCGGCGGCGCTCGAGCCCGACCCCGTGTCGGCGCTCATGTAACATCCGACGACAAGCTGCAGCGGCCCTCTCCCTCCCAGTCGCTGCAGCTTGCCCGTAAGGGGGACGATATGCGCTTCGATGATGCGGCGGGCACCGTGCTCGCCAACCGGTGTTTTCTCTACCGCTACCTTTGGCGGGCCTTCGCGGCCGAGCCCGACGACGCCCTGCTCGGCATCGTGGCCGACGCGCACACGCGAGAGGAATGCGCGCTGCTCGACGGCGAGGGCGGCGAGGGCGCGCGCCTGCAGGATGCGATCGCCGAGGCGGTTGCAAGTGGTTCCGATGGACTGCGCAGTGCGTACACGAAACTTTTCATCGGCCCGGCGAAGCTCCCCGCACCGCCGTGGGAATCGGTGTATGCTACCGGGGAGCCGCTGCTTTTTCAGGAGAGCACGCTTGCCGTGAGGGATGCTTACCGCCGGGCGGGCTATGCCGCTGCGGGGTATCCCCACGAGGCCGACGACCATCTGGCGGTTGAGCTCGACTTCATGGCCACGCTTGCGGCCGATGCGAGCGCCGCGTTTGGGGCGGGCGACGAGGAGCGCTGCGCTAACCTGCTCGCCGTGCAGCGAGATTTCCTGCGCGAGCACCTGCTCACGTGGGTCGCCGCGTTCGCTGAGCGGTTGGCGGGCAGCGCAGGGGACGGGGCCTTCTATCCGCGGTTCGCGGAGCTGGCAGCCCTCGTCTGCGCGCGCGACGCCGACGTGCTGGAGGAGCTCGCGGCCTCCGCGTGAGGCCGGGCCAAGGCGCTTGAGGGGAGGGGGAGCGTCATGGGGAACATAAAGCTGAAGACGAAGTTCGCGGGCCTGATCATCGCGCTGATCGCCGTGTCGCTCGTGGCCAACCTGGCCTGGACGTCCGAGAACAAGCGCGCCCAGATGGAAAACGAGCTGCGCGAAAAGGGCATGGTGCTGACCCAGCAGATGGACGCCGTCTGGGAGTTCATGGCCTCGAACCAGGACCGCCTCGAGCAGATATCCTGCACCGACGACGGCGTGTACCAGGGCCTCCACTGCGCTATCGCCGGCCGCAGCATAGGGCAGCTCTTCACGTCGCAATCCAGCTACACCACGCGGTTCGTGAACTTCAACCCGCGCAACCAGGCTGACGAGCCGGACGCCTTCGAGGCCCGCGCGCTCGACGCGTTCTACGCCGACCCGACCTGCCGCGAGTTCTACGAGATCACGCAGTACCAGGGCGAGGAGGTGTTCCGCTACCTGGCGCCCATGCGCATCGAGAAGAACTGCCTCGACTGCCACGGCGAGCCGGCCGGCGAGATCGACGTGACCGGCTATGCGAAGGAGGGTTGGCGCTCGGGCGACGTGGGCGGAGCCATCAGCATCGTCATTCCGCTCGACGTGTACATGGACAACGAGAAGAGCGCCGTGGTGCAGGACGTCATCTTCTTCGGGGGCATGCTGGTGGCATGCCTGGTTATCATGTACCTGGCGCTCACCTACCTCGTCACGCGGCCGCTCAGCAAGATCCAGGCGGGCGTCGAGCGCATCCAGACGGGCGATCTGGACGTGGAGCTGGCGCACACGGAGTCGTCGCGCGAGATGAACACGCTCATGACCGAGTTCAACGAGATGGCGCACGAGCTGGCCGGCATCTACAGCAACCTGGAGGCGCAGGTGCAGGTCCGCACCGCGCAGCTGGCCGAGGCGAACGCCGTGCTCGAGCGGCAGCGCGCGCAGCTGGAGGAGGCCAACGGCCGCCTGCGCGACGAGAACCGCTACAAGTCCGAGTTCCTTGCCATGATGAGCCACGAGCTGCGCACGCCGCTCACGTCCATCATCGCGTTCACGGAGCTGCTGAACCGCAACAGCGAGCCCGCCGACGAGAAGGAGGCGGAGACGCGGCGCGAGATCGAGGCGAACAGCCGCGCGCTCCTGCTCATGATCAACGACATACTGGAGATGAGCCGGCTCGACGCCGGAAGGATCGAGATGAATAGGGAAACGGTAGACTTGGGCGACATCGCGGGCATGGTGCAGGCCGTGGTGCAGCCGCTGGCGAACCGAAAGAACATCGCGTTCGCCTGCGAGATCGACCCCGACGTGCCGCTGATCACAGCCGATTTCGAGAAGCTGCGCCACGTGTTGGAGAACCTGTGCGGCAACGCGGTGAAGTTCACGCCGGAGGGCGGCGACGTGCGCCTGTCCATCAGCTGGCATCCCGAATGCGGCCAGGTGTGGCTGCGCGTCGCGGACACGGGCATCGGCATTGCGAAGAAGGACCAGCGGCGCATCTTCGACCGTTTCGTGCAGGCCGACTCGTCGGCGTCGCGCCGCTACAATGGTACCGGGCTGGGGCTCTCGCTGGCGAAGGAGTACGCCGAGATGCACGGGGGCACCATCTCCGTGGAAAGCGAGCCGGGGCGCGGCAGCGTGTTCGCGGTGCGCATCCCGGTGGACGGGCCTACCGAGGCCCGAGCGTGAACGCGGCGCTGTTTCTGGCGGCGCGTCCTAAAGGGGGCAGCGCCTCGCGGAGCGAGGGAGAGCTGCAGGATGGGCTGCTCGGGTGCGCAGCACGAGCGGAAGGGGAGGAACCGTATGGGGAATGCGGCGAAAGTGATGCTCATCGACGACGATGAGAGCTTGCACGTGCTCATGAGGCGCATCGTGGAGGATGCGGGCTATGCGTTCTGCGCGTCGTTCGACGGCGAGGAAGGGCTGACCCTGCTGGCCGACGAGAAGCCCGACCTGCTCCTGTTGGATGTGATGATGCCCGGCATGAACGGCTTCGAGGTGTGCCGCCGCATGCGCGAGGACGGCCGGCGCATTCCCATTATCTTCCTGTCGGCGAAGGGCGATATCGTGGACAAGAGCATCGGCTTCAAGGCCGGGGGCGACGATTACGTGGTCAAGCCGTTCAGCCCCGACGAGCTCTTGCTGCGCATCGAGGCGCATCTGCGCCGCCACAAGGACGACCTCGCGTTCGCGAAGGCCGTGAACCGCGAGGGAAGCGCTACCACAGGCGACCTGGAGGTGTTCTTCAACCAGTACGAGGCGCGTCTGCACGGGCGCAAGGTCGACCTCACGGCAAAAGAGTTCGAGATCCTGGCGCTTTTGGCCGCGAACCCCGGGCAGGTGTTCACGCGCGCGCAGATATTCGAGCATATCTGGGGCGTGGACAGCGAAGTGGATGAGAGCAGCATCACCGTTTTCATGCGCAAGATCCGCGAGAAGATAGAGGAGAATCCCTCTCAGCCGAAGTACCTGATCACCGTATGGCGTGTGGGCTACAAATTCGCCGAGCGCCGGTAGGGGCCGCAACGAAAGCCCCCAAGCGCAAGCCCCGCCTGGGGATCATCCCGTAGGGCAGGGGCTCTGGCCCCTGCCGCAATCCGTTGCACCATCCTGTTGCGCGCCCAACCCGCCACAGGCGACCCCGCCGCCGGTGGATCGCAGGCGGCTACGCCAAGCGCTGTCCCAGCTCCTTGGCGGCGGCCGCTTTGTCGAAGTTGCCGGAGGTTTTCTGCGTGAGGGCGCCCATGACGCGCCCCATGTCCTTCTTCGTGGAGGCGCCCATCTCGGCCAGCACCTCGCCGATGAGCGCGGTGAGCTTGTCGCCTGTCACCTGCTTGGGCAGGTAGCCTTCCAAGATGGCAACCTGCTCGGACAGCATGTCCGTGCGCTCCTGGTCGTTGCCGGCCTTGATGGATCCGTCGAGCGTCTCCCGCGTTTGCTTTATGAGTCGCTTGATCATGGCGTCGACGTCTGCGTCCTCGATGTCGCGCCGCTCGTTGACCTCGATGTTCTTGATCTCGCCATGCACCTGCCGCAGGATGGACAGCCGAACCTTGTCCTTCGCCTTCATGGCGGCCTTGATCTCGTCTTTCAGTTCGTCGTACTTCATCTTGCCCTCGCTTTCGTCATGCGGTTGCTTTGAGTTCAAAGTATACTGCACGACGCGCGAAGCCAAAAAACGAGAACGAATGTTTCACGTGAAACGCTCGTTCTCGTAGCGCCTTCGTTTAGGTGGAAGCCGGCGCTGCCGAACGGGCTGCGTCGGACCCTACGGCTCGGCGCCACCTGCTCCGTTGCACGGGAGCCGTGCGAAGGGATCTGGCCGCATCGGCGGGTAAAGCAAAAACCACGTTACAAGCTGGGCGATCGCATCGGTCGCAAACGGGTGCTCTGGTATGATAAGGACGCATATAGTTCGAGTGGAGGACGTTCATGAGAGACCTGCCTGCAAACCAGCTTAATCCTAAGATAAAGAACGTGTGGCGCATCAACGATGCCATATGGCTCACGGTGGTGTTCCTGTGCTGCTTCGTGCCGTTCGCCATCGCTGTGGCGGTGGAGTCGGCCGGGTGGATGTTCGTCGTGTTGGCGGCGCTGGCTGCCCTGTACGTGGTGGGCATGGTCGTATGGCTGGTCGTGCTGCCGCCCATCCGCTTCATGCGGTGGCGCTACGAGCTTTCGGACGACTACCTGGACATCGCGCGCGGCATCGTGTGGCGCAAGCGCTTCGTCATCCCGTTCATCCGCGTGCAGAACACCGACACGCGCCAGGGGCCCATCCTGCGCGCGTTCGGCCTGGCCAGCGTTACGGTGGCCACTGCTGCGGGCGAGCACGAGATACCGGGGCTCGACAGCCAGACCGCCGAGCAGCTGCGCGACAAGGCGGCCGAGCTTGCGCGCCTCGCCCAGGAGGACGTGTGATGGCCGACAACCAGCAACCTGCACGGCCCCCTGTCGGCCAGCCTCAGCCCGGTTTCAACCAGCAGCCGCCGAACCAGCCGTATCCCGGCCAGCCCTGCTGGAACGATCCCGTCACGGGGCAACCGCCTGCGCCCTCGGGGCAGCCGTATCCCCCGCAGCAGCCGGCGCCGTATCCTGGCCAACCGTACCCGCCGCAGGAGCCGCCGCGCCACCATGTGCATCACAGCTACATCTGGCTCGGCAGCATCCAGGCAGGGGCCGCCATGTTCTTCGTGGTGCTCGTCTCGGGCTTCTCCGGGTTCGTGGGGGCGTTGGCCGATGGCGAGACCATCGGCGGCGACCTTCCCCTGCTCATGCTGGTCATCGGCGCCATCGTGCTGGGCCTCGTGCTCATCATCGGCTTGGTGGCGCTTTTCCAGTGGCTGTCGTACAAGCACCTGTACTACGTCATAGGCCCCGAGGAGTTCAACCTGTACTCGGGCATCTTCAACAAGAAGCGCGTTCACGTGCCCTACCAGCGCATACAGTCGGTCGATCAGCGTGCGTCGCTGCTCCAGCGCCTGTTCGGCGTGTGCACGGTGAGCATCGACACGGCGGGCGGCTCGAACAACAAGGCCGTTCAGGTGCCCTACGTGCAGAAATCGCAGGCCGAGCAGCTGCGCACCGAGCTGTTCGCGCGCAAGCAGTACGCGACGGCCGTCCAGGAGGGCATGGCGCCCCAGGAGGCTGCCGTGGCCGTGGCGGCTGCAAGCGGCGTGGTGCTGCCCCAGGCGGGAGCGGCCGGCCAAGCGGCGGCGGCGGGAGCGGGAGCCGCCGGGCAGGCTCCCCACAACGTGCTGGACGCGCCGGCCGAGATATGGACGGACGTGCGCGGTGTGTTCGGCGGGTCGGCCGTCGACACCGGCAAGGTGAGCTACGAGTACGGCTTGAGCAACAAGGAGCTTTTGTTCACCGGCCTTTCGAACAACACGGCGTTCGTGCTCGTCATCTTGGGTATCCTGGGCGGGGCTGCCCAGTTCGCCAGCCAGATGGCGCCGGTTCTCACCGGCATGGTCGATCCCATCGTCGGTCAGTTCATGCTTTTAAGCGGCCAGCTGTTCGGCGGCAACCTCGTGGCTGCCGGCGTGGCCTTGGTGCTGGTGGTCGCAGCCGTGATGTGGCTTCTGTCCATCGTGGGCAGCGCCATCTCGTTCGGCGGCTTCCGCGCCTGTCGGCGCGACAACCGCATAGAGGTGGAGCGCGGCCTGCTGCAGCACCAGTTCCAGGGCGTGAGCGTCGACCGCGTCCAATCGGTCATCGTGAAGCAGAGCTTCATCCGCCGTTTGCTGGGATACTGCGAGCTCTCGCTCGGCAAGATCGATGCGGCGGCCGAAGGCTCCGACGAGCAGCAGAAGAGCCTGAGCCAGGGCCTGGTGGTGCATCCCTTCGTGAAGATGAGCCGCGTGCCCGAGATCCTCGCAGGGCTGGTGCCCGAGTTCGCCGGCGTGCCGGTGGAGAGCACGCCCGTGGCGCCCGTGGCCCTGCGCCGCGCGCTCATCCGTCGCGGCATCATTCAGGGAACGGGGCTGTGGCTCGCCGTCGTCATCGCCATCGGGCAGGTGTGCTCGAACGCATTCATCGTACCTGACGCCGATGGCCTCACGGTCCTCTTCTATATCAACACCGGCGCCTTCATCGGCTATGCGCTGTGCCTCGTGCTGTTCGTGTTGGACTTGGTGGGTGCCGTTCTGTGGTTCCGAGGCTCCGGGTTCGCGTACAACGAGCATTTCATGCAGGTGAGCAACGGCGGCTTCGCGCGTGAGACCGTGAGCTTCCCGCGCAAGAAGATCCAGTTCGGCTACACGAAGACGAACCCGTTCCAGCGCCGCGCCCGCACGGCCACGGTGAGCGCCCGAACCGCGGCCGGCATCGGCGGCACCACGATTCGCCTGATCGACGTCTGTGAAGAAGATGCCCGCAGCTGGCTCGATTGGCTCAAGCCGCGGGGAAATGTGGTAGAGTGAGGCATTATGAGCGCACAGGTAACACCCGATGCATCGGACAGCCGAAGTAGTACTTCCCCTTTGCCGGAGCCTCCGGATGAAACCCCCGCGGGTTGCAAGCCCGCCGCGGCCACGGCGCCCGCCGTGGCCCATTCCTCGGTAAGCGCGTTGGGCGAGGGCCACGTCGTTCGCGAGTACACCGTGGGGGAGGAGATAGCCAACTCCATCTCGCATGGCATAGGCATCGTGCTCGCCCTGGCGGCGTTGCCGTTCCTGGCCGTGCGCGCAGCCGCCCATCCCGAGGGCACCTATCTTGTGGCCGCGCTCGTGTACGCCTACTCCATGCTGCTCGAGTACACCATGTCCACGCTGTACCACGCCATCGCCGTCGACAAGGCGAAAAAGGTATTCAAGGTGCTCGACCATAGCTGCATCTACCTGTTCATCGCCGGTTCCTACACGCCGTTCTGCCTCATCTCGCTCGCCGATTCGGGTGGCCTGTGGCTGTGCGCGTTCGTGTGGGCCGTGGCGCTGGCGGGCGTGGCCAGCGAGACGTTCTGGGTGTTCCGCCCGCGCTGGATATCCGCCGTGCTCTACTTGCTCATGGGGTGGTGCGTCGTCTGGTTCCTGCCGCCGCTCGTCGCAGCGCTGTGGGGGCCGGGCCTGTGGCTGCTCGTGGGCGGCGGCGTGTGCTACACGATAGGCTGCATCTTCTACGTGTTGAAGAAGGTTCCCTATATGCATTCCATCTTCCACCTGTGGGTGCTGGCCGGAACGGTCTGCCAGTTCTTGGCCATCGCCTTCTATATTATGTAAGCGGCGCGTGCACGAGCGCGCGGGCATGACAGCCCCACGGTTGCCGGGGTGGAAGCGGCTCCGTACCCCTTCCCATCCTCCGGCGAGGCGCGAAAGCGCGAACGCGGGCCGCAGAGGCGGCTTCGCATGCATCCGCATCGCTTAGAAGGAGTGAGTTTCGCTTTCATGGACATAGGGATAAGCATCGTCGTCACGTTTTTGCTCGTTCTGGTTAACGGCTACTTCTCCATGTCGGAGATGGCCCTGGTCAACGCCAAGCACGTGCTGCTGCAGAAAGAGGCCGACGAGGGCGACAAGAAGGCCCAGCGCGCGTTGGGACTGGCAAGCGACTCGGGGCAGTTCCTGGCCACCATTCAGGTGGCCATCACGCTCGTGGGCTTCTTCGCGTCCGCTGCGGCGGCCACGAACCTGTCAGATCCGCTGGCCCAGTGGCTGTCCGGCTTCGGCGTTGGCTGGCTCTCGGTCATCGCACCCGGCTTGGCCCCCGTGCTCATCACGCTCATCGTGTCGTACCTGAGCATCGTGGTGGGCGAGCTCGTGCCGAAGCGCATGGCGCTGGCCGATGCCGAGCGCGTGAGCAAGACGGTGGCCGGCCCCCTGATGGTGTTCCAGAAGGTAGCGCGTCCGCTCGTGGCGCTGACCTCGGCCTCGGCCAACGGCCTGTCGCGCCTGCTGCGCATCAAGAACGCCGACGAGCGCCAGAGCGTGTCCGAAGAAGAGATCAAGTATATGGTCACGGACAATGACGAGCTGCTGCCCGCAGAGAAGCGCATGATCCACGATATCTTGGACTTAGGGGACATGACCGTGCACGAGATCATGCAGCCGCGCGTGGACATGATCCTCGTGGAGGATACGGAAACCGTGCGTCAGGCCGTCGACCGCATGCGCGGCACCGGCTACTCGCGACTGCCCGTGTTCCACGAGGACATCGACCGTATCGTCGGCATCGTGCACTACAAGGACCTGCTCGCGCCCCTCATGGACGGCAAGGAGAACGAGCCGGTGGTGGCCTACGCCTACGAGGCCCTGTTCGTGCCCGAGACGAAAGACCTCTTCCCGCTTCTTTCCGAGATGCAAACGAATAGGCAACAGATGGCCATCGTGGTTGACGAGTACGGTGGCACCGATGGTTTAATTACCGTCGAGGACATTGTGGAGGAGATCGTCGGCGAGATCATCGACGAGTCGGACATCGAGAACAAGTTCATCACGCCGCTGTCGGACGGAACGTGGCTCGTGGACGGGCGCTTCCCCGTGGAGGATGCGCTGAAGCTTGGCTGGCCCGTCACGGAGTCGGATGACTACGAGACCATGGCCGGGTGGCTCATGGGCATGATCGACTTCGTTCCCCAGGTGGGCGACGAGTTCGAGTTCGGTGGGTACCGGTTCAAGATCCAGGCCATGCGGCGCAGGCGCATCTCGAACATCCGGATGACGCGCGAGGTGGGTGCGGGCAATGCGTCGGCCGTGCAGGCCGAGGAAGACGCGGGCCGCGGTCCTGCCGAAGCCGTTGCCGAAAAAGCCGAGCATCCTGCCTCCCACTGATAGTGCGGCGCCGAAGGTTCGACCAGGAGGCAGCGTGAACACCGAGAAGCGACTCTACCGCTCGCGCAATGCGCTCGTCGGGGGCGTGTGCGCCGGCGTTGCCGAGTACTTCAGCTTCGATCCGCTGGTCGCCCGCATCCTCACGGTGGCGCTCACGCTGTCCACGGCGGGCCTGTTCGCCGTCGCATACGCGGCGCTGTGGGCCATCCTGCCCCTGGCTCCCAACGAGGCCGGCCCCGTGGAGGTCGAGCCCCATTCCGTGCACTCGGACACGTACGGCTCCGTGGATGTCGGCGCATCGCGGAACCGCGCCGACGACGCCGCTCGCGCCGCCTCCGAGGCGGCGGCTGCGCAGCAGCACCTCCCCTACGACGCCTATGCGGGCACGGGCCATGTGCCCCCCGAGCCGCCCACGGCCGAGGCTGCCGCGTGGGCGCACCGGGCGCAAAGCCAGGCACCCGGCTGGCAGGCGCCCGGTTGGCAGCCGCCCAGTTGGCAGTCGCCCAACTGGCAGGCGCCGCCGAATGCAGGACGGGAACCGGTGGAAGGGGGATCGCCCCAGGTGCCGGGCGGCTACGCAGATCCGCTGCAGGCCGGGGCGCCGAGCAGCTGGCGCGCACCGGACGGTGCGGCCGTGCCGCCGCCCGTGACGATGCAGCAGCCACGGCGGAACGGTGGGGTGAAGGCGGCCGTGTTCACCGGGTCGTTCCTGCTGTTCTTCGGCATAGCCGCGCTGTTGGCCGAGAACATCGACGGGGTGTCATGGTGGCAGTTTTGGCCGCTTGTCCTTGCCATCATCGGCATCGTGCAGATGGTGGTCCCGGGGGTCCCGGGGCGCCGCATGCTCCAATTCGTGGACGGTCTCATGCTCTTCAGCCTGGGTGCCACGCTGCTGCTCTTCAGCCTGGGCGTAGTGGGCTGGACATCCTTGCAGCTCATGTTTCTGAACCTATGGCCGCTGCTGCTCATGATGGCGGGGTTCTTCGTCATTGGCGGCGCACTGCATGCGCCGTGGTGGACCCTGCTGGCAGGGCTGTGCTTCGTGGCGTTCTGCGTCTTGGGGGTGCTGTGGTTCTCGGTGCCGGGGCCGAACGACCTCATCGTGCTCACGTTGCCCTACGGCCGCGAGTTCGCCTTCCCCTTCGAAGTGAGCATTGCGGTTGTTCGCTAGCGTTGGCGCTTGCCTCCGCGCTCCGTCAACCGTGGCTCTGTTCGAAAAACGAGCGCCTGCCGAGGATGCATAACCACCTGCGCATCTGCGGCTTTCCTGTTTGTCAAGCGAACAAAACGTGGAGGCCGTCTCCACACTTTTTTGCCTACGCGGGGTCCCATGGGCTAAAATACACCTCGACAAAACAGCATATCGCCCCTTCGGCAGCAACCACCCCTTACAACCTACTACGCTGTCACCGCTCCGGCGGCGTGGTCGTGCGCTGTTCATTGAAAGGTAATCGAGGTTTGACTGACAGACGATACAAGCAGCGGAAGTCGAGCATTGTCGCGAAGATCGCGGCAGTCGGGTGCGCGTCCATCGTGCTCGCCGGGTGCATCGGCTTCGGCATCGCCTCCGCTGGCGGCAGCGCGCAGGAAGTCGATGCGTTCGGCATCGACGCCATGAGCGCCCCCGTGTCCGAGGCGGATACCGCGACGTTCGCCGAGAGCGCGACCGATTCTTCCGCGCACGAGGCCACGGTGCTCGCCAGCACGGCGAAGCGCGACATCTCCAAGGGCATCGAGGCCATAGAGGCCGAGGAGGAAGCCGCCCGCATCGCCGCCGAGGAGGCCGCCCGTGCCGAGGAGGCTGCCCGCGTGGCCGCCGCCGAAGCCGCCAAGGCCGAACAGCAGGCGAGGGCCGCCCAGGACAGCGCCGCCTCCGCGCTGGCCAGCTTGCCCGATGTGGACTTCTCCGTGGGCAAGGAGGCCTTCATCTCCACGTGGTCCCAGCGCATCGACGCCTATCTTTCCGGCTCGCCGCTGGCGGGGCAGGGCGTGACGTTCGCCACGGCCGCCTGGGAATACGGCGTGGACCCGCGTTGGTCTCCCGCCATCTCCAACACCGAGAGCTCGAAGGGTGCCGTGTGCTTCAAGCCTTACAACGCCTGGGGCTGGGGCCAGTCGAGCTGGGGGAGCTGGGAAGAGGCCATCAACGCCCATGTGGCCGGACTTGCGAGCGCTTACGGATACTCAATCACGTACGGTGCGGCGATGAAGTACTGCCCGCCGAACTACGACCACTGGTTCAACGCGACGCTGGGCCAGATGCAGATGATCTAAACGTTTCGCCGGCCGCCGGGCCGGCGAAACTGTTTTCCGCCTCGGAACCCATGATGCCAGCCTGCCTGTAGCTGCTCTACGGGCGGGTTTCGCCGCTTTCCCGCGCGCGGGGCTTGCAGTATGCTAGGGCATGGCAGGAAATCGGCGCACGGGCGCTTGGTGAAAGGATCGGTATGAGCAACGTGATCGTCGTCGGCTGCGGCCGCGTGGGTTCGCAGTTGGCGAACATGCTGTCGGACAACGGCAACAACGTGTGCGTCATCGACAAGAACGCCGACGCGTTCGCGAACCTGGGGCGCAACTTCAACGGCTCCACGGTGCAGGGCCTCGGTTTCGACGAGGAGACGCTCGTGAAGGCCGGCGTGGAGGACTGCGACGTCATTGCGGCCGTCACGCAGTTCGACAACACGAACCTCATGGTGGCCGAGGTGGGCAGCCGCCTGTACGGCGTGCCCCATGTCATCGCCCGCCTGTACAACCCCGACCACGAGCGCGCCTACATGCAGCTGGGCATCGACCACGTGTGCGGCACGTCACTCGTTGCCGAGGACGTGTTCAGCAAGATCGTGTCGGGCCACGGCGCGCACATCGACACGTTCGGCGAGTTCGAGGTGCTGCGCTTCTCGCTCGACCTGAGCTGGCGCGACACCGACCATCCCACCATCCGCGTGTCCGAGATGGAGCGCGACCATGACATCCGCATCATCGCGTTCGAGCGTGCCGACGGCTCCGCTTCGTCCATTCCCACGCGCGACTCGATCCTCTACCAGGGAGATTCCGTGCTCGCCTGCGTGCGCCACGAGCTGATCGGGGCGTTCTCTCGCTACATTCAGGACTAGGAGAATTCCATGTACATCGTTATCGCCGGCGGCGGCAAGATCGGGGAGTACCTGGCCAGCGTGCTGCTGGGAAGCGGCAACGACGTGGCCGTGATCGAGGAGAACCTGCAGACGGCCGACCATCTGTCCATCGTGCTGGAAGGACGCTACCTCGTTATACACGGCGATGGGTGCGACTCGAAGTACCAGGAGGATGCCGGCATCCGCAAGGCCGACGTGTTCGTGGCCACCACGGGCCAGGACGACGACAACCTGGTGTCGTGCGAGATCGCCCAGCGCGTGTTCAACGTGCCGCGCTGTATCGCGCGCGTTAACAATCCGAAGAACCTGCGCATCTTCCGCGAGGTGGGCATCGAGAGCGTGTCGTCCACCACGCTCATCGCGAACCTTATCGAGGAGGAGACGCTGTTGGGCAGCGTGAGCGTGGCCTCGTCGCTCACGCACGGCAACGTGGTGCTCACCGAGATCACCGTGCCGCGCATGCGCTACCATTCCAACGAAGCCGGCATTTTGGCCGAAAGCGTGCCTATGCCGGAGAACAGCCTGATAGCCGCCGTGTCGCCCAAAGACGACGACAACGTGGAAGTGGTGGGCGAGGAAACCGTGCTCTACCCCGGCGACAAGGCCATCGTCGTAGCCGACACCGAAGTGCTGGACGAGGTGCGCTCCCTGTTCAAGGGGCTCTAGGCTCCGGCGACGCTAGGTTCCGGCGGCCTGCCGGCCGCCGGAACGCTGCCGACGCTGCGGCCGGCCCCGTTGGTTATCGGCGCAACCTGGGCGTGCTCCTCCTATCCCTCGCGCGCCGCGCGCAGCTCCTCGAGGGCCTCGGGCGGGGTGTGGGCGCAGGTGCCGTCGCCCAGCGCGACCACCTGCACGGAGTCGCCGGGCTTCACCTCGCCGTCCTCCAGCGCCACGAAGAACACGCCCTCGCGGGGGAAGATGCAGTCGCCGGCCAGGTGGTAGATGGCGCACTTCGTGTGGCACACCTTCCCGATCTGGGAGAGCTCCAAGAGCGCGCCGCCCACGCGCACGCGGGTGCCCAGCGGCAGCGCCAAGAGGTCGATACCCTCGGTGGTGACGTTCTCCGCGAAGTCGCCCTCGGCCACGTCGAGGCCCATGGCCTGCGCCTTCTCGATGGACTCCCATGCCAGAAGCGACACCTGCCGGTGCCAGTCGCCGGCATGCGCGTCGCCCGCCACGCCGCGGTTCGCCTCGATGGCGGCACCGCCCGCACACGGCGTCTTCCGGCCGCCCTTGCGCCGCGACGTGTTCACCGACCGCACGCGGCCCTCCCTGCATTCCTCCATCTCGCCCGCCCTTCTCTCGAATGCCTAGTATTTCTATAGGAAATATATACTACTTGATCGAGGATAAGCAAGTCAAGGGCGTCGCGCCCAAGGCTCGACACTTTCCGTGAAGTGCGCCGCCCGGGGGCTTGTTTGCGGTATGCTGGTTGCCATCAGGTACGACGTGGGAAAGGGACCGGCGTGATCAACCGTTACACGCGCCCGGCAATGGGCGCCATCTGGGAGCTGCAGAACAAGTTCGAGATCTGGAAGGAGATCGAGGTGCTGGCCTGCGAGGCGCAGGCCGAGCTGGGGAAGTCCGGCATCACGAAGGAGGAGGCCGCGTGGATCCGCGCGCATGCCGACTTCACCGTTGAGCGCATCGACGAGATCGAGAAGGTGACGAACCACGACGTCATCGCGTTCACCACGAACATGGCCGAGTACATCGACGCCGACGTGCCGGAGGGCCAAGAGCCGCCCAGCCGTTGGGTGCACTACGGCATGACCTCGTCCGACCTGGGCGACACGGCGCTGTCCTACCAGATCACGCAGGCGATCGACATCATCCTCGAAGACATCAAGCAGCTGGGCGAGACGTGCAAACGCCGCGCGTTCGAGTTCCAGGAGACGCTGTGCGTGGGCCGCACGCACGGCATCCACGCCGAGCCCATGACGTTCGGCATGAAGTTCGGCAGCTGGGCCTGGGCCCTCAAGCGCGCCCAGACGCGCATGGAGGAGGCCCGCAAGGTGGCCGCCACGGGAGCCATCAGCGGCGCCGTGGGAACGTACTCGAGCATCGACCCGTTCGTCGAGCAGTTCGTGTGCGAGCGCCTGGGGCTTGAGGCCGACCCGCTGTCCACCCAGGTGCTGGCGCGCGACCGCCACGCCCAGGTCATGGCCGGCCTCGCGGTGACGGCATCTACGCTGGAGTCCATCGCCATGCAGGTGCGCCTGCTGCAGCAGTCCGACGTCATCGAGGCCGAGGAGCCGTTCGCGAAGGGCCAGAAGGGCAGCTCGGCCATGCCGCACAAGCGCAACCCCATCACGGCCGAGCGCGTCTGCGGCCTGGCCCGCACCGTGAAGTCCAACGCGCAGGTGGCCTTCGACAACGTGGCGCTGTGGTACGAGCGCGACATCAGCCACTCCGGCGCCGAGCGCGTCGCGCTGGCCGACAGCTTCATCGCGCTCGACTACATGTTCGGCAAGATGCAGTGGATGCTCGACGGTCTGCAGACCTACCCCGCCAAGATGGAGCACAACCTGTGGCGCACGAAAGGCCTCATCTTCAGCTCGAAGGTGCTGCTGGCGCTCGTGGACACGGGCATCAGCCGAGAGGACGCCTACGTCATCGTGCAGCGCAACGCCATGAAGGTGTGGGAGGATATCCAGAACGCCGTGGACGGCCCCACCTACCGCGAGAACCTCGAGGCCGACCCCGAGGCGAATCTCTCGGCCGAGGTGCTCGACGAGATATTCGACCCCTGGGACTTCCTCACCCGCAAAGACGTGGTGTTCGACCGCCTCAAGGAGCTGGAGTTCTAAGCGTCCCGTTTCGCCACACGAACGCGAGCAAGGAGCTTTCCATTCGGAGGGCTCCTTTTTTCAAGAAGCGCAGCGACGTTGCGTCGCCTTCCTGCCAGGCGCGCCTTTCCCTTACCCGACCGGCTTCCACACCCTTACCAGGCAGTACTTCTTCGGCTCGCCGTCGATGGGCTTGTCGTCGATATTGGCGTAGGTGACTATGGATTCGTTCGAGCCGGTGGTGGCCAGGTACTCGCCGTAGTCGTCGGCGCCGTTCTCGGGCTGGAGGGCGAAGTACTCGTTCGTCTCCAAGTCGATGCCGCACACGGTGCGCTTCGACTTGACGATGAAGCATCCGCCACACCAGGCGGGGGCTGCCGTGGGCGCGAGGCTGAACGAGAACCAAGGTGCGCCGCTGTAGTTGCCGTCCGTAACGGGGGACGCGGGCGTGTACGTGCCGATCTGGGAGATGCCGTCGCCGTAGTTGTACCAGGCGTCGAACGAGAACGAGAACCCGTTGTCGCCGTAGCCCGCCTCCAGCGGGCGCATGGAGCGTGGCAGCACCATGGTGTCCAGCACGCTGCCCGATGCGGCATCCAGGCGGGTGAGCTGGTAGTACGTGCCCGCAGTGTCCGCGCGCGGCGTGATGACCACGGAGTCGGCCAGCGCGTAGGGCGGCGTGCACGGCCTACCGTGGGACGTGTAGACGGTCTCGACGTCGCCCGATCCCAAGGAAGCGCGCTTGACCAGGGAGTCCTCGGCGCTGTAGTCGCCGTCGACCTTGGGCAGGACCTGCCAGAACGCGTAGGCGCCGGATGCTGCGATCGTGGGGGTCTCCCACTGGCCGTCGCCTTCGTCCGCCAGGCGCGGATCGCCGGCCACGCCGTCGGTCAGGCGCGCCGTGTACACGCGCCAGAGACCGTCGAGGATGTCGGCCTCCGTCCACACGAGGCCCGACGCCGTGGCGCGCACGTCGTAGATCTCGAAGCCCTCGTCCTGGCCCACGGCCTTTTCCAGCACCGTGGACAGGTTTCCGCTGCCAAGCGACAGCAGCCCCACCTGCGCGAGCGGCTTCGCCTCCTCCGTGGGCAGCAGGCAGGCGGCCACGTCGTCGCCGCTGGCCCAGACGAGCGATCCGTAGGGCAGCTCGGCTCGCACGGACAGGCCCATGCGGGTGGCGGCATCCTCCACGAGGGCGAACGCGCTCTCGGAATCGGACGTGTTCAACGTGGTCACGGCCGAGGCGGGCACTTCGAGCACCGTCACGTTGCCGGCAGCCTCCTCACGCTGCTTGAGGACCACGGAGGCCGCACCGCCGGCCGCCGCGAGCGCGGTCACGCCGATGGCGCCGAACAGGAAGTGGCGGCGCGTGAGCAGGATCTCCCCGCCGTTCGGCGTGGGAACGTGGACGCCGCCACCGCCGGAACTGGAGCCTGCGCCTCCTGCGCCGCGCCGGTGCACGCCTCCGGAGCCGAGCGCATCGCCGGGCCCGACGGAGGCCTTCTGCGCGGCGCTTCTGCGTGCTGCTTGCCGCGAGGTGCCCGATCCTCCCAGGCCGCCGCTGCCAAGGCCGCCCACGTTTCCCACGTGGCCGCCGCGGGGGTTGGGCTTGCCGCCGGCGTAGGTGCCGCCGCCTGGCGTCGCATTGCGGCGCTGGGCGTTGCGCGCGCCGATACGGCTGGGTTTCGCGTGGTGGGCATGTGTTGATCTGCGGGTTACCATGGTGGATATTGTGTCATTTCCCGCACAGGTTCCAGCTGCTTCAGGGGTAATTGCTACAATAAACGCAAACACGACCTGAACGCTCGGAGCGGAGCGCGTATGGGATACGCGGCCAGGTGGGATCCGAGCCGGTGACGACTTGAGGTGGTATCCATGAGCAACGAGACGCGACGTATACTGCTTGTTGAAGACGAGAAGGCCATCCGCGATGCGGTGACGGCCTATCTCGAGCGCGAGAACTACTGGGTGACGGCGGTCGGCGACGGCCAGGAGGCCTTGGAGGAGTTCTCGAAGCACCACTTCGACCTGGTCATCCTCGACCTCATGCTGCCCCGCGTGCCGGGCGAGCGCGTCTGCCGCGCCATCCGCGACAACTCCGACGTGCCCATCATCATGCTCACCGCGAAGGGCGAGGTGGAGGACCGCATCATCGGCCTGGAGCTGGGCGCCGACGACTATCTGGTGAAGCCGTTCAGCCCCCGCGAGCTCGTGGCCCGCGCCCGCGCGCTTTTGCGCCGCGTGCACGCCGACAGCGAGCCGCAGCGCGAGGTGCTGGAGTTCGGCGAGCTCACCATCGACGTGTCGGGCCACAAGGTGCTGGTGAACGGCGAGGAGATCGACCTCACGGCCAGCGAGTTCAAGCTGCTCACCACGCTGTCGCGCTATCCTGGTCGCGTGTACTCGCGCATGGAGCTGGTGGAGAAGGTGCTCGGCTACGACTTCGAGGGCTACGAGCGCACCATCGACTCGCATGTGAAGAACCTGCGCGCGAAGATCGGCGACAACCCGCGCAGCCCGAAGTGGCTGCATACCGTTCACGGCGTGGGCTACCGCTTCGAAGACCCGACCAAAGTCCAGCAGTAAGCACCGCGTGAGCGCCTCGAGCGTGAGCGCATAACCGTGCAGGAGGAGCGAAGCGTGCAAGACTCGGCGACGACCGGACCCATCGGCAAGGCGGGCGCGGACGACGCCGGTGCGGGCAAGCGCAAGCGCCCGGGTTGGGACAACCTGTCGTATACGACGCGCGTGACGGCGGCGTTCGCCTTCATCGCGGCCATGACCGCCCTGGTGGCCATCGGCGTGGTGTCGTTCGTGTGGGAGCAGCATTTCCAAACGTACACGCGCGAGAACATGGTGTCGACCGCCGAGTCAGTGGCCAAGGACATCGCGGCGAACTACGAGAAGTCGGGCACGTTCGACGCGCAGACGCTCGCGCCCGCGCGCTACATGGTCAACGTCACGCCGAGCATCGGCATGCGCGTCGTGGACAACACGGTGCCCGCGAACAGCGAGCAGTCGGTTGTGTTCGACTCCACGCTCGTCGAGAATGGCGAGGACGCCGCCGGCGGGGTGTCGCTCGTGCCCAAGCATGCCAAGCCCGAGCAGATGGTCACGGTGCCCATCGAGGTGAAGAGCCCCGACAACGAGATGACCCAGGCCGTGGGCTCGGTGAGCGTGTGGGTGCTCGGCTCCGATACGCTGCTGCGCTCCACCGACGAGGAGTTCCGCAACAAGTCCTACCAGGCCATGTTCTTCGCGGCCGCCATGGCCATCCTGCTGGCCTCGTGCATCGGCTTCCTGTTCGCCCGCAACCTGGTGGGCCCCATCAACCGCATGACCAAGACGGCGAAGGCCATCAAGGAAGGCGACCTGTCCGCCCGCACCGATCTGCACGGCGAGGACGAGATCGCACGCCTGGGAGAGACGTTCGACGAGATGGCCGACTCGGTGGAGAAGGACCGCGAGCTGGAGCGGCGCCTGACCACCGACGTGGCGCACGAGCTGCGCACGCCGCTCATGGCCATTCAATCCACGGTGGAGGCCATGGTGGACGGCGTGTTCGAGGCCGACCCCGAGCACCTGGAGACGGTGAACTCGGAGGTGCAGCGCCTAAGCCGCCTGGTGGACTCATTGCTGAAGCTCTCGCGCCTGGAGAACCGCGCGAACCCCATGAAGGAGGAGGTCGTGGACGTGGGCCAGCTCATCAGCGGCATCATCGCCACGCACGACGCCTTCGTCACCGACTCGGGCCTCACGTTGGAGTACCAGGCCGACGAGGGCGTGCGCGTGCTGGGCGACGCCGATATGATACGCCAGGCCACGGCCAACCTCATCTCGAACGCCGTTCGCTACACGCCCGAGGGCGGCCACATCACCGTGCAGGTGAAGCGGGGCGACCTCATGGCCTCCATCGCGGTGCGCGACACGGGAATCGGTCTCTCGCCCGAGGAGTGCAAGATGGTGTTCTCGCGCTTCTGGCGCGCCGATGCCGGACGCAACCGCGAGAGCGGCGGCCTGGGCATCGGCCTGGCCGTGGTGAAGGAGATCGTCGACCGACACGGCGGCTGGGTGCAGGTGGAGGGCCGCAAGGACGAGGGCGCCTGCTTCACCATCCACATCCCGCTGTACGACGAGGGCCGCACGCCCAAGGCGCGCCAGCAGAAGCCCAAGCAGGCAAAGGTGCCGAAGGTTGCGAAGGGCAAAGAAAAACAGCGCCCGAAGGGGCATAGATAGCCAAACTGCGCGATAATGAGGCGCGCATGAAAAACGCTGCGGCCCGAGGAGAGCGCGCGGCGTGTCGATGAAAGGACAGAGCAGCATGACCGGAATGGACATCAAGCCCGACGCGCAAGGCAAAGTGCGCGACCTCTACGACTTGGGGGACAAGCTCTTGTTGGTGGCGTCGGACCGCATTTCCGCGTTCGACTACATTCTGGAAGACGAGATCCCGCACAAGGGCGCGGTGCTCACGCAACTGTCGTGCTTCTGGTTCGAGCTCCTGGACGGCGTGGTGGAGAACCACCTGATATCCGCCGACGTGGCCGACCTGCCCGAGCAGTTCAAGCCGTACTCCGACTACCTGCGCGGGCGCTTCATGCTGGTGAAGAAGGCCGACATGTTCCCCGCCGAGTGCATCGTGCGCGGCTACCTGGCCGGCAGCGGCCTCAAAGAGTACGAGAAGCAGGGAACCGTGTGCGGCATCGAGCTGCCCGAGGGCCTCGTGAACTCGTCGAAGCTGCCCGAGCCCATCTTCACGCCGTCGACGAAGGCCGAGATCGGCGACCACGACGAGAACATCAGCTTCGAGCGCCTCGTGGAGATCATCGGCGAGGACGACGCCTCCCAGCTGCGCGACCTGGCCCTCAAGGTGTACACGACGGCACGCGACCACGCGGCCGAGCGCGGCGTGGTCATCGCCGACACGAAGTTCGAGTTCGGACGTCTGAACGGCCAGATCATCCTTGCCGACGAGGTGCTGACCCCCGACTCGTCCCGCTTCTGGCCGGGCGACGAGTATGCCGAGGGCAAGGACCAGCCCAGCTTCGACAAGCAGTTCGTGCGCGACTGGCTGAACGCCAACTGGGACCGCCAGGGCAACCCGCCCCGCCTGCCCCAGGACATCATCGATCGCACGAGCGAGAAGTACATCCAGGCCTACGAGAAGATCACCGGTCGGTCCTTCGTTCCGTTTGCCTAGCGGCAAACGGAACTCCTCGACGCTGCGAGGCGCCGAGGCACCCGATCTTGGCGCTCCAAGCTTTGCTCACGTGCGCAAGCACGCTTCGCGAAGCTTTCACGCCAATCTCGGGCACCTCAGCGCCTCTCGCTGACTTTGCCAGACCTGCGAAGTTCAAAAGCATTCAACAAGGAGCAACATACCATGTCCCAACGCAACCCCATGAACGACCGTTACCAGACCGACGAGCATCGCGGTCAGACGCGCAAGAGCGCAGCGGCCATGAAGCCGAAGTCGAAGGCGGCCGCCTCGGTGCGCGTGCAGCCTAAAGAGAAGACGAAGCAGCAGAAGAAGGCCGAGAAGAAGGTGGCCCGCCAGAAGCAGAGCGATCTCGACCGCAAGTACTACAACCCGCCCACGCCGCAGTACAAGCGCCTGCGCAAGATCTGGTGGGCTCTGCTCATCGGCGCTATCGCGGCCACGGCGCTGTCGTGGGTGGGCCGCTCGTGGTTCCCGGACGCGGTGAGCTACGTCATGCTGGGCGCGGCCTACGTCTGCATCATCGGCGCCCTGTACGTGGACTTCTCGAAGATCCGCAAGGTGCGCCGTGCCTATCAAGAGCAGATGGAGGCTTCGAAGTCCAAGGAGCAGCGCGCTTTGGAGAAGCAGCAGAAGGCCGCCCAGAAGGCCCAGAAGGCCGAAGCCGCCGAGGCTCCCGCCGAAGAGGAGAAGCCGAAGAAGCGCGGCCTGTTCGGCAGCGGCTTCCGCCTTTCGAAGGCCGAGCAGGCCAAGGCCGAGAAGCAGGAGGCCGACGCTGCCGATGGCGGCGAGGGCAACGCAGCGTTCGAGCGCGGCAAGGCGAACGCCAAGGCCGCGGCCGATGCCGCAAAGAGCCAGTCCCCTAAGGGTTCGAAAAAGTAAGGGAGATTCTTCATGGTTTCTCGCGTGTATGTTGAGAAGAAGCCCGGCTTCGACGTGGAGGCGCAGCAGCTCGCCCACGAGCTGCGCGACATCTTAGGGATCGAGCGGCTCGAAGGCCTGCGCCTGGTGAACCGCTACGACGTGGAGGGCATCTCGGACGAGTTGTTCGCCCAGTGCGTGCCCACGGTGTTCAGCGAGCCGCAGTCCGACGTGGCCACTTTGGAGATGCCGGCGGTGGAGGGCGCGGCCGTGTTCGCGGTGGAGTACCTGCCCGGGCAGTTCGACCAGCGCGCCGACTCGGCCAGCGAGTGCATACAGCTGATCAGCCAGGGCGAGCGTCCCGAGGTGCGCAGCGCGAAGGTGTACCTGCTGGAGGGCCCGCTCGCCGACGAGGACGTGGCCGCCATCAAGCATTACGTGATCAACCCCATCGAGGCGCGCGAGGCCTCTCTCGAGCCGCGCGAGACGCTGCGCATGGAGCAGCCCGTGCCGCCCATGGTGGAGACGGTGGAGGGCTTCCTCGACCTGGACGAGGCGGGGCTCGCGGCGTTCATCGCCGACCGCGGCCTGGCCATGGATCTGGCCGACCTCGCGTTCTGCCAGCGGTACTTCGCGGAGGAGGGGCGCAACCCCACCATCACCGAGATCAAGATGATCGACACCTACTGGTCCGACCACTGCCGCCACACCACGTTCGGCACGGTGCTCGACGACGTGCGGATCGACGACGAGGCCGTGCGGGCGGCCTTCGAGAAGTACCTGGCCATGCGCCACGAGCTGGGCCGCGACGAGAAGCCGGTGTGCCTCATGGACATGGGCACCATCGGCGCGCGCTGGCTGAAGGCGAAGGGCATCCTCACCGGGCTCGACGAGTCCGAGGAGATCAACGCCTGCACCGTGAAGGTGAAAGTGGACGTTGACGGCGAGGAGCAGGACTGGCTCTACCTGTTCAAGAACGAGACGCACAACCACCCGACCGAGATAGAGCCGTTCGGCGGCGCGGCCACCTGCGTGGGCGGCGCCATCCGCGACCCGCTTTCCGGGCGCAGCTACGTGTACCAGGCCATGCGCCTGACCGGCGCGGCCGACCCGCTGGTGCCCGTGAGCGAGACGCTGCCCGGCAAGCTGCCGCAGCGCAAGCTGGTGACCACGGCCGCGGCGGGCTATTCGTCGTACGGCAACCAGATAGGGCTCGCAACCGGCCAGGTGAACGAGCTGTACCATCCCGGCTACGCGGCCAAGCGCATGGAGATCGGCGCCGTGGTGGGTGCGACGCCGGCCGACCACGTGCGGCGCGAGACGCCGGCCCCGGGCGATGTGATCGTGCTTCTGGGCGGGCGCACGGGCCGCGACGGCATCGGCGGCGCCACGGGATCGTCGAAGGCGCACAAGCTGGAATCGCTCGAGACGTGCGGCGCGGAGGTGCAGAAGGGCAACGCGCCGGTCGAGCGCAAGATCCAGCGCCTGTTCCGCCGCGGCGACGCATGCCGCATGATCAAGCGCTGCAACGACTTCGGCGCGGGCGGCGTGTCCGTGGCCGTGGGCGAGCTGGCCGACGGCCTGTTCATCGATCTGAACAAGGTGCCGAAGAAGTACGAGGGCCTGGACGGCACGGAGCTCGCCATCGCCGAGAGCCAGGAGCGCATGGCCGTGGCGCTCGCGCCCGAGGACGTGGACGCGTTCATCGCGCTCGCGCACGAGGAGAACCTCGAGGCCACGCCCATCGCCGAGGTCACGGAAGAGGCGCGCGTGCGCATGGAGTGGAACGGCTCCACCATCGTGGACGTGAGCCGCGACTTCCTCAACAGCAACGGCGCGGCCAAGCACCAGGACGTGCATGTGGTGCCGGGCGGCGGCTACGAGCGCACGTGGGAGGGCGAGACGCTGGCCGAGCGCCTGGGCGCGCTCGTGCGCGACCTGAACGTGTGCTCGAACAAGGGCCTGTCGGAGCGCTTCGACTCCACCATCGGCGCGGCCACGGCGCTCATGCCGTTCGGCGGCGCGCGCCAGCTGACACCGGCGCTGGCCATGGTGGCGAAGCTGCCCGTGTTCGGCGAGACCTCCACGGTGAGCGGCATGGCCTGGGGCTTCAACCCGTACCTCACGGCGGCGAACCCGTTCGTGGGCTCGTATGTCGCCGTGGTGGAGAGCGTGGCGAAGCTGGCGGCCGCCGGTTTCGCGCGCGAGGACATGTACCTCACGTTCCAGGAGTACTTCGAGAAGCTGCGCGACGAGCCCGAGCGCTGGGGCAAGCCCGCCGCAGCCGTGCTGGGCGCGCTGATGGCGCAGGTCGACTTGGGCGTGGGGGCCATCGGCGGCAAGGACTCCATGTCCGGCAGCTTCGAGCAGCTTGACGTGCCGCCGACTTTGGTGTCGTTCGCGACGGCCGTGGGATCGATCGACCGCGTGACGTCTCCCGAGTTCAAGGGAGCCGCCCATCGGGTGGCGCGCATCGCTCCCGCGGCTTACGACGGCGTGGTGCCCGAGGCGGCGGGGCTGCTGGAGGCCATCGCGGTTGTGGAGCGCCTCATCGGCGAGGGCGCGGCGCTCGCCGTGTCGACGCCCGGCTACGGCGGAGCGGCCGAGGCCCTGTTCAAGATGTGCGTGGGCAACGGCATCGGGCTGACGCTGGACGAAGCCGTGACGGCCGACGAGCTGTTCGCTCCCGCCTACGGCAGCTTCCTCGTGGAGCTGGCCGACGACGCCGCAGTGCCCGCCGCCGGCGATGCTGTGCGCGTCGACGTGCTGGGGGAGACGGCGGAGGCCTACCAGTTCGCCGCCTGCGGCGAGACGATCTCCCTCGCCGACCTGCAAGAGGCCTGGGAATCGCAGCTGGAGCCCGTGTTCCCGTACCGCGCCGAGGGCGAGCGCGTGGAACCGGTGTCCTTCGGCAGCGCCACGCCCCTCACCTACAACGGAACCATCGCGCGTCCGCGCGTGGTGATCCCCGTGTTCCCCGGCAACAACTGCGAGTACGACTCCGCGCGCGCCTTCGAGCAGGCGGGGGCCGTGGTGGACACGTTCGTCATCAACAACCTCACGCCCGACAAGGTGGCCGAGAGCACGGCCGAGCTGGTGCGGCTCATCAACAACAGCCAGATCATCATGCTGCCGGGCGGCTTCTCCGGCGGCGACGAGCCCGACGGCTCCGCCAAGTTCATCACGGCGTTCTTCCGCGCCCCCGCGGTGACGGAAGCGGTGCGCGACCTGCTGCAGAACCGCGACGGCCTGATGCTGGGCATCTGCAACGGCTTCCAGGCGCTCGTGAAGCTGGGCCTCGTGCCGTTCGGCGACATCCGCCCGATGGACGAGAGCTGCCCCACGCTCACGTTCAACGACATCGGCCGCCACCAGAGCCGCCTCGTGCGCACGCGCGTGGCGTCCAGCCTGTCGCCGTGGCTCTCGCGCTGCGAGGTGGGCGACGTGCACACGGTGCCGGTGAGCCATGGCGAGGGCCGCTTCGTTGCGAGCGACGAGCTGCTCGCCCAGCTGCGCGACGCCGGCCAGATAGCCACGCAGTACGTGGGGGCGGACGGCCAGCCGTCCATGGACCTGGACGTGAACCCCAACGGCTCCGCCTGGGCCATCGAGGGTATCACGAGCCCCGACGGCCGCGTCCTCGGCAAGATGGGCCACAGCGAGCGCCGCGGCGCGGGCCTGTACCGGAACGTCCCCGGCGACCTGTTCCAGCCCTTGTTCGAAGGCGGCGTGGGCTACTTCACCGACTAAGCGTCCCCATTGGGGACGTTCGAGCGGCGCGTCCTTCGGGGCGCGCCGCTTTCTCGATTGAAAAGGACGGGATGCCCATGGAGCCCGAATTCGTCAACCTCACGCCGGAGAACCTCGCCGACGAGCACCTCTCCTGCCTCATCCGCGTCAAAAAGCCCCATCCGGGCGTCGAGGCGAAGCGCCGATGGCTGGCCGACCGGCTGCGCGAGGGCCACGTGTTCCGCAAGCTGCAGGTGAAGGACCCGGTGTTCATCGAGTACGCCCCGCTTGAGACGGCGTGGGTTCCCATCGTGGGCGACAACTACCTGTACGTGTACTGCCTCTGGGTGTTGGGCGCGTCCAAGGGGAAGGGGTACGGGCGCGCGCTCATGGAGTACTGCCTTGCCGATGCGCGCGAGCAGGGCAAGTCGGGCGTGTGCATGCTGGGCTCGAAGAAGCAGAAGTCGTGGCTGTCCGACCAATCGTTCGCGAAGAAGTTCGGCTTCGAGGCAGTGGACGCCACGGACGACGGGTACGAGCTGCTCGCCCTGTCGTTCGACGGCACCGTGCCGGCGTTCGCGCCGCGCGCCAAGGCGCAGAGGATCGAGCGCGACGAGCTGACGATCTACTACGATTTCCAGTGCCCTTACGTGCCCGGGCATATCGCCGCGGTGCAGCGGTACTGCGAGGAGAACGATGTCCCGCTGACGTTGATCCAGGTCGATTCGCTGCAAACGGCGAAGGACCTGCCCTGCGTGTTCAACAACTGGGCCGTGTTCTACAAGGGCACGTTCGAGACCGTGAACCTGCTGGATACCGCGTATTTGAAGCGGATACTCAAGAAGTAGGCGAGACTCCGGCGAAGGGAGTGCGGAATGGGTTTTCTCGAAAGCTTCAACCGCGGGCTGAGCGGGGATGACGGCTACGAGTTCGCGGGCAGGCAGGTGGCGTGCTCGCACTGCGGCGGCACCGCGTTCGACGAGCGGTCGGCGCAGCTCAACACGATGGGCCTCACGTTCCTCGACCTCGATTGGGCGAACAGGAGCGCCACGGTCCTCGTCTGCAAAGACTGCGGCCACCTCGAATGGTTCTTGTGACACAGGTGCGGAAAGGTATCAAATAGAAACCGATTCCCTGTCGCTATTTGATAGAAATCGCGATTTTGATCAAATAGGGTAGTACAATGACGCTTGTATTTGATAACAATCGGGCAGGATCAGTATATGAGCGGCTACCCAACGCTGGAAAAACTTTTCTATTCCGACTCGTCGTCCGAGCGCGTCGAGCATGTGAAGGCCGAGGCTGAGAGGCGGCTCAACAACCCCGCCTCATTCCGCACGGGCATCGAGCTGTCCTCGGGGGAGCTCTTCCTGGCAACGCCGCGCGAGCTGTCTCTCCTCAACGAGAAGATGCTTCGGGCGGAGCGCAAAGTGTCCCAGCTCTGGCGCGATCTGCCGGGTATCGCGCGGTGGGCGTACTTGCGCAGCCTCATCATGGACGAGATCATGTTCACCAACGAGATGGAAGGCGTCCACAGCTCCCGGAGGCAGATCGAGGAGGCGCTCGAAAGCGCGGAGGCGAAGCGGCCGACGAAGGAGGCGAAGCGGTTCAGGGAATTTGCCAGCCTTTACCTGGAGCTCACTGATTCGAACCACGTGTACCCTCAAACACCTGCCGACATCAGGGCGATTTACGACAAGGTGGTGGCCGACGCCATCGATGACCGGGATCTGCCGGATGGGAAGCTGTTCCGGGCCGGGCTCGTGGACGTGAAGTCGGCGAGCCAGAAGACGCTTCACACGGGAGTGGGTCCGGAAAGCAAGATCGTCGAGATGATCGACCGTATGATCGAGCTGGTTGCCTCGCCCGACATCCCGCAAACATATTCGGCTATCCTCTCGCATTTCCTGTTCGAGTACATCCATCCGTTCTACGACGGCAACGGAAGGACGGGGCGGTATCTGCTGGCGCTCTATTTGAGCGAGCCGTTGTCGGAGACGACGGTGCTTTCCCTTTCGCGCGTGATCGCGGAGAACAAGAGCAAGTATTACAAAGCGTTCGATGTGACCGAACGTCCGATGAACCATGCTGAAGCCACCTTCTTCGTGATGCAGATCATAGAGCTGATCAGGTTGGCACAAGACTCGCTCATCGAGAGCATCGAGCTGAAGCGGATGCAGCTCGACGCCGCTTGCGCGTGCATGGGGCGGCTAGCATCGGAATGCGAGCTTACCGACATGGCTGTGAACGTGCTGTTCGTCATGGCCCAGCTCCACCTGTTCGGCGCGTTTTCCGAGGCCTCGCTCAAGGATATCGCCGGGAACCTCGAGGTGAGCACGCAGACGGCGCGCCGGTACTTGCAAGAGCTGGAGGGGAAGGGCCTCATCGCAACCGTATCGAGGAAGCCGCTCAAGTTCGTGCTGAGCGGCAAGACCGTGGAAGCGCTCGAGATGCCTGCGGCTTAAGGCTGCGGCGCACGGGTTCGCTTAGGACGTCAAAAAAGCGGAGGATTCATTAATTCTCCGCTTTCATCTGGGGAAATAATACCACAAAACGGGCGAAAAGTCGAGTCGTGCATGTGCACGGGGTTCGCGGTATAACCCTGTGCGAGGTGATGCGCATGGGTTTCGATCTGACAATACCGCCACAGCTGCAACGGGCCGCTGCGCGGGAGGATCTGGCCGTCTGCAACGAGGCGACGGCGAAACATGGGCTGCGGCTGACCGAGCCGCAGATGATGGAGCTGGTCGAGCGTCGCGGAGAGGCGCTGCGCGCGACGGGGCGCGTGGAGTTCGGGCGCGGGGTGGTGCGCGAGCTGGTGCGCGGGTTCTGCGATTCGCCTTACCTCTCGCAGGAGAACTATGCCGAGGCAATCGCCGACGTGCAGGACGTGTTCTACCGCCGCAAGGAGGACGCCGAGGCGGCGGGTGAACCGATAGCCGATGACGATCTGGTTGAAGCGCTGCGCCACGCGTTCGATGGCGAGGCGGCAGGGTCGGCGGAGCTTCTGGCCGATGTTCCGGTCCCAACGCTGCGCACGTATGCAGCGCGCGGCCGGACGGGCGAATACGACGAGAAGACGCAGGCCGAGACATTCGAGGAGGAGGCTGCCCATGACGGAGCCGGGGAACGCGTGCGGGATGAGTTCAGCCGCGTGCTGGACGACGAGCGGTGGGAGCGCCCCGGCAACGAGTACGCCGACGGCTTCTACGACGGGTACCATGATCTGTACCGCATCGGGTTCGACTCCAACAGCCGCATCGGGGGCTCGTCCCTCGGCTGACGAGGCTGTGGACGACGAGGCGTGCCAGGTTGCCGGCGCGCGCGGTGCAGGTACCCCGCCCGAGGCCGGAGAGCGCACGCACGGCCTGGGTCCCACGGCATCGGCAGGCGACGAACCGGCCCGTGCCGCATCCTCTGTCGAATACGTGCAGCTGGCGCTCTGGCAGGTGCTCGCGAAGCAGGTCGCGCTCTACACGATGGGGGAGAGCAGCTCGCTGCCCGAATACGACGCTCATCGGCTGCTCGCCTCCGCATGCTTTGTGATGGGCATAGACCCCGACGACCCTCGGCCCGACGCAGCCCTCGTGCGGCAAATAGCTGATGAGGGCCCGGAAGCCGTTTTCGAGCGAGCCGTGGCGCGCGTCGAGCGCGAGGCTGCGCGCACCGAGGTGCTGTGGAGGGACGTGTGCCTGGGCACGCCGCTGCTCGAGAGCATCGCACTCAAGGATACGCTGGAGAGCCTGCGCGGGTTCCCCTCGCGCTACGTGCCGCGGTTCTTCGCACATGAGGTGCCGGCCGACATCGACTACCCGTTGGCTCAGCCGGTGCCGGAGTCGCTGCAAGGCGTGGACTACGTGAACGCCTACCTGGAGCGGCTGCTGATAGAGAACCGTTTCCTGCAGCAGTTTGACGTCGCGCGGTGCCGGCGCTTGCTGCGCGCCGTGCACCCGCAGTACGGCGAGCTGATACTCAACCTGTTCGAGCCGGTTGCCGCGAACGCCGTCGGCTGCGTGCTGGCAGGCTGCGATGTGCGCAGCCTGCAGCTGGACGAGGCGGGCTGCGCGCGTATCGCCGAAGGGCTTGCAGGGAGCGCCCCGCATGCCTTGGCGCGGAAGTTGGAGGACGCCGCGAACGCCGTCTGCGCCGAGCTCGCCGTTGACGACGGCGCTGCCCGTGCCTATGTACGCCGGCTGGCGGGGCAGCTGGCACCCCGTGTGGCCACGGCCCTGCGCTGCCGCAGCCTGGAGGGCGTGTTCGTCCGCTGGAGCTAGGCGTCCTCGCCGCGTTCCGCAGCCCGCGGCCGAGACGGTGCTCGCGAGCCGGGCCAGAGCACGGAGACGCCCTGCGCGAGGTGCCGCGCGACGATCTCGGTGAGGGGCTTCAGCGCGGCGAGCAGCGTGGAGCGGGCGCCGGGGTCCATGTTCTTGGCGGCCTCCGAGACAAGAGCGAGCGCCTTCGAGCCGCCGCAGAGCAGGTCGGACGCGTCACGGGCGCCTGACGACTCCACCGCTTGGAAGAACGCGTCCACCACCACGGCCGCCTCCTCGTCGTTGAACCGTGCCAGCCATTCCGTGAGCACGGCATCGGCGAGCTGGGCACCGTCGGTGAGCCCATCGAGGTATGCGAAGTCATCGCCCGCGACCTCCCACGAGAACACGCTGTGCTGGTCTATCCCCTTGGCGGTGCTCCTCACCACATGCGGCAGTACGGGCGACTCCATGAGCAGGCCTACGACCGAGTCCTGCGGCACGGTGCGGTGGATGCGGCCCTCGAGCGGCGCCCAATCGGCGGGCGCGAACGTGCCCGCCTTGAATCCGGGACCGTCGTGGCTGTACACGCGCTCGATGCGCCGCTGCACGGCGGGTGGCGCCTTGAGCGCCGCGTACACGGCCAGGTTGCCGCCCTTCGAATGGCCGCCCACGTACACGCGCTTCGGCGCGCGCTGCGCGACGGCTTGCAGGTAGCGCACGGCCTGTTCCTGGGCGGGGACGGGGGCGGTGTAGGCCATGTTGAAGTTCTCGCGCCAGCCGGTGAACGACGTGTCCGTGCCACGGAAGCCCACGTAGGCGAAGTCCTTCCGATACACGAACGTCATGGCGGCGAACTGCGTCTGGCGGTCGGTGTCGAACAGGCTCAGGTAGTCGCGCACGCGCATGTCGCGGAAGCGCGGGCTGGCGGCCAGTGCCAGCAGGTTCTCCTTCACCATCTGCGGGTCAAGGCCGGTGAACATGGTCGGGTAGAGCTCGGCGCGCAGCGCGTCGGCGAAGCGCACGGCCTTGCGCGTGGGCGATAGCAGGTTCTCCACGATGGTGCCCAGGTCGAGGAACGACGAGCGTTCGCGGAGCGCCGGCACCACCCCCTCGGCACGCACCATGCAGAACTGCGACAGCACGGCCGAGTCCACCGGGTTGAACGGCTTCTCTTCGAACGGGGCGAACTCCGTCGCCAAGTAGTCGAGCAGGTTCATGGGCCTCTCCCTCCGCGCGCGGGCTGTCCACCCATTGTAGCGCTTCGGTTCGCGGCGGGGACGGGTAGGAGGTGCGGAGTGGGCAGGCCGCCGAGCAGCACAAGGCCCGCCTTCCCAAGGGAGAGGCGGGCCTTCGCCGCACGCGGACGGGACGCGTGCGGCAACACGACGCGCGGGAGTCTCTACTGGTCGTTCGAGGAGCCGCTCTGCCCGTCGTCGGTGTTGTTGCCGTTCTTCTGGTCGTACTCGTCCTGGGTCATGACGTCGACCACGTTCACGGTCATCTCGATGACGTTCAGCCCCGTCATGTCCTTGATGTCTTGGCCGACAACCTTCTTGATCTGGTCGAACACGTCGGTTGCGGACTTGCCGTACTCCAGCACGATGTCCAGGTCGAGCTTCGTGTTCTTGTCATCGACGACATCGGCGTCAACGCCCTTCGTCTTGTCGTTGCCGCCCAGGCCCTCTTGCACGCGGGAGAGCAGGTTGCCCTTCATGTCGATGATCCCGTCGATCTTCTGGGCGGCCTTCGAGGAGATCTTCTCAACGACGTTCTCGTCGATGACGAGCTTGTACTGCGGCTCGGCCGGAACGCTGTCGGCCTGGTAGGAGCTGGCGCTTGCGTCCTGGCCGTCCATCGATGCGTACGGGTCGTACGTGCTCTTGGCGGAGGTGGAGGGCTTGGTCATGGTTGCTTGGGACATGGTGGTTCCTTTCTATCGTCAGGTGGGTGAAACCGGTTGGGGCGGCGTGCCGGGCATGCGGCCCGACACGCCGGGGCTGCTAGCTGCTGATGCGTTCCAGGATGCCCTTCATGCGCTCGCGGGTTTTCTGGTCGCCGTCGCGGTAGCGGCCGATGACCACGCCCACGGCGGCGAACACCGCGAGCAGCACCGTGGGCCAGAAGCCCACGATGAGGATGAGCGCCGCGGCGACGAAGCCCACGATGCCGTAGAGCACCGTGTGGCTGTGCTTTTCCAGGTAGGGCGCCGTGGCAGCGCGCATGCTCGCGAACATGCCGGTCTTCCCTTCCTGGGCCTTCGCGGCCGCGTTCGTGATGACGTCGGAGGGCGTCTGCGCCTCGGGCCCCGGCGTCTTGTCCGCGCTCATGGTGGTGCCGGCGCCGGGGACGCCCACCTTGCGGGCGTCGGGGTTCGGCTTGGACGGGTCGCCCTGCACCGCCTTGGCCTGCTGCTGGGGCTGGTAGGCCTTGGCCGCGCCCGAAGCGGTGGAGCCCTGCTGCGCCGCGCTCTGCTTAAGCCGGCTCTGCTTGGCGTTCGCCTTGCCCGCGCCCGTTTTGGACGGGGCCTTCGTCATCGGGGCCGGATGCATGCGTATGGCCGATTGCGTCATAGTCGCACCTCCTTACTTGCCCACGGCATGGGCCGGCACCGGCTGCGTCTGGTGCTGGCGGTGCGTGTCTTCCGAGTACTTCGTGGCCTGCTGCGTGAACGCGGGCGTTACCACGTCGGCGTCGCCGGCGAACGTGATGCGCACGGAGTCCACCGGGTAGCCGGTGAACGCCTCGAGGGTCGAGGAGATCTCGTTCTGCAGCTTCGCGCCCAGCTCGCCCAGCTCGGCGTTGCGGCCGGGGTCGATCTTGGCATGGATGGCCATGCGCGGATCGTGCTTGTTGGTGATATCGACCTTCACGTTGTCGGTCGACAGGCCGTGGTGCGCCTCCACCACGTGCTTCACCGTGGACTGGATGGCGTTCTGCGTGATGGCGATGCTGCCGTTGTCGCGCTCGATCTCAAGCTGCGAGTTCTTGCCCGGCGCGGTGAGCGCGCGGATGAGCACCACCAGCAGGCCTACTGCCGTGATGCCTAGGAGCACGGCTTCCACGACGTAGAACCAGGGCATGGCCATGAGCCATGCGATGGCGGGGAACAGCGGTTCCCACGCGAACCACAGGGCCGCGAGCACACCGATGCCGAGTACGGCAGCGACGACGAACACGACCATGCAGAAGCGCTTGAACTTTCCCATATATGCCGCCTTTCTTTCTCGTGCGCGCATCGCGGTGAGCGGCGCGCGGTCGGATGGAGTGCGACTACTCTAGGGGAAAGGATGGGCGGCGGTAACCGCTTGTACGGAAGTGCGGCCGGACGATTGCCGGGCCGTTAAGGCGGGGATCCGGGGTTCGCTGGGTGCTTGCCCTGTAGGGCAGGCACCCAGCGCTCGCCGCCGCCCGAGGGACGGCCCCGTGCGGGCGCGAGAGGGCGCGAGGGGGGAGTGACGCGGCCCGCCCTCGTACCCTTAGCGCTGACGTGGCCGTTTGCTAGTCGATGAGCTCCTCGCCGCGCAGCAGCTCCACGTCCACGAGGGTGCCGGCCTCGAAGCCGTGCTCGCCGAGGGGGGAGACGCGCTGGGCGTTGCTGGCCATGCAGGCGGCCAAATCGCCGGCCTTGAAGTTGAGGAACTCCGCGGTGTAGCCCGAGGGGTTCGCCGGGTTGTCGTCGCGGACCAGGTTCACGCGGGCGATGTTCGCCATCTGGGGTGGGCCGCTCACCGCGGCAGCTGCTTGGGCTTGCACGGTGGGGATCTTGCGCACGGGCACGTCCAGGAAGCGTGCGACGACAGCCTGCAGGCACCACTGCGTGCCGTAGTAGGCGGCCATCGTCGGGCCGGGCAGGTCGACGACGGGCTTGCCGTCGGCCACGGCCATCATGAGCGGGCGGCCCGGCACAGCGGCTATGTAATGGTGCACCACGCGTCCGCGAGCCTCGATCATGCGCACGTTGAAGTCCTCCTCGCCTACGGCCGATCCGCCGTTGACCACCACGGCGTCGGCCACGGCCAGCGCTTCGGCGAATGCCCGCTCGAGGGCGGCCTCGTCGTCGTGCACGATGGGGAAGATGAGGGGCTCGGCGCCATATTCGATGAGCATGTGCTTCACCATCAGGCTGTTCGTGTCCACGTTCTGGCCGCGGCGCGGGGCGATGCCGGCCGGCACGAGCTCGCTGCCGGTGGGGATGAACGCGATGCGCGGCTTGCGGCGCACGGGCACGAGCGTGATGCCGCCCATGGCGAGCGCCGCCAGGTCGGTCGGGCGGATGGGCAGGCCGGCCTTCATGAGCGGCGCGCCGGCCCTTATGGTGTCGCCCGCCTGGCGCACGTTCGTGCCGGACTCGACCTGCACGTCGTCGTCGAGAACGACCGAGCCGTCCGGCTGTATGGCGGCCTTCTCTATCATGATGACGGCGTCGTAGGCGTCGGGGAAGTCGTCGCCGGTGTCGGCGCGCACGTAGTCGCGGCCGAGCTCCCAGGAGCTCGTGTCCGGCCGGCCGTCCGCGAAGGCCGCCGACCTCACCGCAATGCCGTCGCACGCCGATGCGCGCACCACCGGCAGCGTGTTCGCCGACACCAGGTCGCGCGCCGTCACGCGCCCTACGGCTTCGTCCAGGCTCACCAGCTCGGTGGCTTCCGCCGGCGGCTCCCAGGCGGCGAAGAAGTCCGCGAGCGCTTCCTCCCGCGAAGGGAACCCGTGCATGATCTTCTCTCCCATGTTGCCTCTCCCTGCTCGTGTGGATGTGCTGGCCATATTATAGTACGGAAGAAATATTTTGATATCAGGATATTTGAGCGAAAGACGGTCGAGGGAAGGGCGGCGCGGTCGCCTTGCATCCCCCGCGCCAACCGAGATGAAAAAACGACGCGTGCTAATGCGACACGGTCTCGATTGCCCGCATGAGCAAATGATCCGCGCCAGTGTCATCGGGTCTCGATGGCGCGCAAGAAAACGGCTCGCGGTGCCACGGGAAGATGCTCAAAGCACCTACGAAAAAACGCGCTTTCGCGCGTTCCTTCGCGAATGTTTCACGTGAAACATTCGTTCGTTATTTGGTTGGCGGAACCGTCGTGCGAGCGCCCTACGCGTAGATCTCCTTCTCCACCACGAGGTCGTTCTTGATCTTGCCGACGAGCTTCTGCAGCGCATCGATGCAGTTCGGGCGGATGTCGGCGCCGATCAGCACGTACATGATGGAATCGCCCACGTCGAGCACGCCCTCGTTCAGCCAGGTGCGCACGTAGTAAACGCCGGGCCATGTGAGCGCCTCCTTCTCGGCCGCCGCGACGCCCTCGGCATCGTACGAGAACTCCACCTGCGCCACGTCGCCCAGGCCCTCCACGCCCTCGCGCACGAGCTTCTTCGGCGTGATGCGCACGATGCCGTTATGGGCGAGGAACATGCCGCACTGCGCGGCCTGCGGATCCTGCTTGGCCTCTTTGAGCCACTGGTCGATGGACGGTTCTTGCTGAGCCATGATTCCCCTTTCTCGGTTTCGATAGTGCCATTATACGCTATCGAGGGCAATAAAAACACAGCAATCGAGTAGGAATATGAAAAGCGGAGCTAGGGGCCAATATACGAACGAATGTTTCACGTGAAACATTCGGGAAGGCTGTCGCCGACCTGCGCGACGTAAGGGGGCCGTTGGAAGTGGGGGCTCGGCCGCTCATGAGGGCGCGTCTCGTTACAAGAGGTCGAAGCGACGCCTGCGGCTCGCAGCGGGTCGGGCGCAGCACTGGCGCGGGTGCTGTAGGGCGGCGAGGCGCGGGGCGCTACAGGGCGGCGAGGCCGCTGTCGGTCATCTTCTCTATGAAGCGGGCGATATCCTGGGGGCTGTCGGCCATGTCGTTGCGCACCCACGAGCGGATGACCGAGAGGCACCCGTTCGCCATGAACGTGTACAGGCGGTCGAGCTCGGCTTCGGGCAGGTCGGGGCGCTGCCGGCGCCACAGGGCGATGCTGCTCTCACGCAGCGTTTCCACCACGCGCAGGGGAAACTCGGGGTCTCCGTGCTCGCCGAAGATGGCCTGGCACGAGCGCTCGTTGTCTACGATTATGCGGCAGATCTCGTTGCTGAACGCGCTGAGCGACTGGCTGGACAGCGTGGTGCTCAGGGAGCGCATGATGGTGTGCGCCAGGTCGCGCTCGATCTCCTCGTGTAGGTCGAAGAGGTCGCGGTAGTGCGCGTAGAACGTGGCGCGGTTGACGTTGGCCTGCTCGCACAGCTCCTTCACGGTGATCTTCGCCACCGGCTTCTCCACGAGCAGGTCGAGGAACGCCTCGCGCAGCAGCAGCTTCGTGAGCCGTATCCGATGGTCCTGCTTCATGGTTTTCCCACCTTCCGCTCGCCCGGTCATTGCTCTCCGGTCGTCGCCCCGGCCACCCATCGTCCGCCGCCCGTCTGCTGCTCTCGAGTCGGGCTCGCCCGCTTATCGTGCGCCGTTCGCCCATCGTCCGTCTGCCGCTTGATTGTTTGCCAGCCGTCTGACATTACAACGTCCTTATGCGATATTTTCGATAACGTTCGACATCGGGGACAAAAGTGTCGGTTTGCCGACACATCCGAGAAAATCATCGGTTGAAGATTCGGCATAATGCAATATAACAGTATGAGCGAAAGATAATCAACACGGTGTTGCCAAGCCGGAGCGGTCGTGCACCGACTGTTCCGGTCGCAGGGCCGTGTCGGCGGCAGAAAGGGCGCCTCAGTGGAGCGGTTCAGCGCGTTCGTCACGAATCATCGCGGCCCTATTGTGGGGGTGGCGCTGGTACTTGCCCTTCTGTCGGGAATTGCGGCGCTGTTCGTGCCCATCAACTACGACCTGACGTCCTATCTGCCCGAGTCGGCGGAGTCCACGCGGGCGCTCGAGGAGATGGACGCCGAATTCGACGCTGCCGTGCCCAACGCGCGCGTTATGGTGAGCGGCGTGGATGTGGAGCAGGCCCTCGCGTACAAGCAACAGCTGGCGGACGCGCCCGGCATCGAGGGCGTTTTGTGGCTGGACGATGTGGTTGACCTGGGCACGCCGCTTGAGATGCTGGATCCTGACGCCGTGGGGCAGTACTACCGCGACGGCCATGCGCTGTTCGACGTGACGGTGGCCGCTGGCCAGGAGACCGAGGCGCTCCAGGTCATCTACGACATCGTGGGCGAAGACGGCAGCGCAACCGGCCAGGCCGTGAACACGGCCGAGTCCAAGGCCATGGCCGGCGGCGAGGTGGCCAACGCGTTCGCCATCCTGGTGCCGCTCATCCTTCTGATACTCGTGCTCTCCACCACCTCGTGGATCGAGCCGGTGTTCTTCCTGCTGGCTATCGGTGTGTCGGTGCTGCTCAACATGGGTACGAACATCTTTTTGGGCGAGGTGTCCTACATCGCGTTCACCATCGCGCCCATCTTGCAGCTGGCGGTGTCTCTGGACTACGCCATCTTCCTGCTGCACGCGTTCCAGCGGGCGCGAGAGGAAGAGCCCGACGCAGTGCGGGCCATGCGCACGGCCATGAAGCAAAGCTTCTCCGCCATTGCCGCCTCGGCCGCCACCACGCTGTTCGGCTTCGCGGCGCTCGGCTTCATGCAGTTCCGGATCGGTGCCGATCTGGGGCTCACGCTGTGCAAGGGCATCGCGTTCTCGTTTTTGTGCGTGGTGGTGTTCCTGCCGGCGTTCACGCTGGTGGCCTACAAGCTCATCGACAAGACGAAGCACCGCCGCTTCCTGCCTGCGTTCAAGGGCGTGGGGAAGGTGCTGGCGCCATTGCGCATTCCCGTGTTCGCGCTCGTGCTGCTGCTGGTGGTGCCGTGCTTCCTGGCACAGGCGAACACGTCGTTCACCTACGGCATGGGATCGACCGAGGGCAGCCAGACGCGCGTGGCGCGCGACACCGAGGCCATCAACGAGGCATTTGGCCAGTCCACGCCGGCCGTGGTGCTGGTGCCGAGGGGCGATATCGGCCGCGAGCTGGAGCTGGCGGAGCGGCTTGAGCAGATTCCGCACGTTACGAGCGTGTTGTCGTATCCCACCGCCGTGGGCGCGGCCATCCCCACCGGGTTCCTGGACCCCGCCGTCACCGAGCAGTTCTACTCGGAGCACGATGCGCGCATCGTGGTGTACGCCGACACGGAGTCGGAGGGAACGGCGGCCTTCGCCGTGGTGGAGCAGGTGCGCGCGGCCGTGCACGACCTGTACGGGGATGCGGGCCTCGTCACCGGCATGGCGGCCAGCCTCTACGATATGAAAGGCGTCGTTACCGAGGACAACCAGGTGACGAACCTCATCGCCATCGCGGCCATCCTGCTGGTGCTCGTGCTGACGTTCAAGTCCGCCACGCTGCCCGTCATCCTCATCGCCACCATCGAGTCGGCTATCTTCCTGAACCTGGCCGTGCCGTATTTCACGGGCGATTCGCTGAACTACCTGGGATTCCTGGTTATCAACACCGTGCAGCTGGGCGCCACGGTTGACTACGCCATCCTGTTCACCGACACGTACCGCAAGCACCGCCGCAGCATGCCGCCGCGTCAGGCGCTGGCGCGCACGCTGGGCACGTCGTTTCAGAGCATCCTGGTGTCGGCGAGCATCCTCACCTTGGCGGGACTCGTCCTGTGGCTCACGTCCACGAACAACATCGTGTCGCTTTTGGGCTTGCTGCTGGCCCGCGGCACGCTGCTCTCGTTCTTCCTCGTGGTCACGTTCCTGCCGGCTGCGCTGCTCATATTCGACAAGCTCATTGCGAAGACCACGTGGCATGCGGGCTTTTTCCGCGGCGGCGGACAACTGGAAACGGAAAAGGAGGCTGATGCATGAGGCTTCTGAAGAAAACGCTATCGGCGCTGCGGATGCGGTCGGGCACGCCTGACGAAGCGGCGAGGAAATACGGCGGCACGGCGGTTTCTCACAGGGCGACGTGCATGGTTGAAGAAGCGAAGGCGGAGCGACCGGCTCGCTGCGCGCGGAAGGCGCGGGCGCGTTTGTGCGCGGCGTTCTCACTCGTGCTGGCGGGTACGTTGGCTATCGGGCTATGCGGCGGCTCGCCTGCGACGCTCGCGGCCTTGGCGGCGGAGGGCGGCGCTGCGGCGAGTGCAGGCGAAGCGGGCTCCGCGGGTTCGGCGAGCGCTGCGGCGACCGGAGCAGCCGTCAACGATACGCCCAAGGAAGAAGTGGTGTACGCGCGGTTGTCTGCGGCGGGGGCTGTGGACAACGTGTACGTGGTGAACGTGCTCAACCCGGACGCGCCGGGGAAGGTGGTCGATTACGGCCCGTACACCGCTGTGCAGAACCTTACCGACGCGAGCGGCGTCGAGCAGCAGGGCGATGCCGTGTCGGTGGACGTTGCCGGCGACTCGCTAAGCTATCAGGGCGACCTGGGCGCGGCGGCGCTGCCGTGGGACGTGTCGGTGGAGTACGAGCTTGACGGCAAGCGCGTGGACGCGGCCGATCTGGGCGGTGCGAGCGGCAAGCTGGCCATCTTCGTTACCACGAAGAAGAACACGTCGGTCGACCCGGCGTTCTTCGACAACTACCTGCTGCAGATTACGGTCCCGTTCGTGTCGGACCAGGTGAAGGACGTGGCGACCGAGGACGGGCAGATCGCCCTCGCCGGCTCGAACACGCAGGTCACGTTTACGGGCATGCCGGGCAAGGACGGCTCGTTCAAGGTCGAGGCTCAGGTGAGCGGTTTCTCGATGAGCGGCATCAGCTTCGCCGCCGTACCGTTCTCAATGGGCATCGAGATGCCGGACACGACGGAACTCGTGTCCGGGTTCCGCCAGCTGGGCGACGGCGTGGGCGCGCTCAAGACGGGCGCCGATGGCTTGGCGAGCGGGGCAAGCGAGCTCGCCTCGGGCGTGGGCCAGGTGGCGGGCGGCGCGAACGGCCTTGCCGCAGGTGCCGGCCAACTGGTAGGCGGCGCGAATGAGCTTGCAGGAGGCGCGCAGGGCGTGGCTGCGGGAGCGCAGGGGCTTGCGAGCGGGTTGACGACTTACCAAAACGAGCTGGCCGCCCAAGCTGCGCAGACGCTTGGCATGGTCGACCAAGCCGCTGCCGCTGCCGCTCAGGGCGCCTATGAAAACGCGATGGCGCAGTACACCCAGGCCTTCATCGGAGAGTACACCCCTCTGTACACGCAGGCCTATGCGGAAAACCTAGCTGCCGGCATGGACGTCCAAGACGCAATGAAGGCGGCTGTCCAAACCGCCTCGATTGCGGCGATGGGAAAACCCGCTGTCGCAGCAGCGCAGGCGAGCCTTCAGACGGCTTTGGAAGATCTCGTGACCGTTAACGCGGCGAATGCCGGCTACGGTGCCTCGTCCCAAGCGCTCTCGGGCGCGGCGAGCGGAGTTGGCTCGATTGAAGATGCGAACAGCTTGATAGGCGGCGCCAATGCCCTCGCCTCCGGCGCCTCCCAGTTCGCCGGCGGTGCAGGCGCTCTCGCCTCCGGCACGTCCGAGCTTGCCTCCGGCGCGAACCAGGCGGCTGCGGGCGCAGGGGAGCTGGCGGCTGGCGCGAGCCAGCTTTCGTCGGGCGCCCAGCAGCTGGCCAACGGCACCGGCACATTGTACGAGGAAGTGCAGGGCATTCCCGACAAGGTGCAGAAAGAGATCGACGCCATGATGGCCGATTACGACAAGAGCGATTTCAAGCCGGTGAGCTTTACCAGCGCGAAGAACGCCAACGTCTCGCTCGTGCAGTTCGTCATGTCCACCGATCCCATCGAGGCCCCGACGCACGAGGAGCCGGCAGTCGAGGAGCCCGAGCAGGGCATCTGGGATCGCCTGCTCGCGCTGTTCGGGCTGGCGTAGGCCTTTCCAAGGAGGCTCGCGGCGTCTTCTTGGAAGGCTTTGAGCGCCGAAAGGGCGCTATCGGGCTGCCTGCGCCGCGGTGGAAAACCTCTTCAGGGACTCGGCCTGTTTGGTGGAAAAGAATCGGGCGCTGCGTTTTTACGCGGCGCCCTGGCTTTTTCGCGCCCGCTGCGCCGGATCTTGCACATTTGCCGAAGGTCGACCGCCCAAACCTTGCACGCCGACCGTCCAAACCTTGCCGATCCGCCGTCCGAATCTTGCACATTTGCCGTGACGGTGCCGCAAGAACCTTGCATGCCGACCGCTTGAATCTTGCGCGGTTGCCGCGTTGATCTTGCGGGATCCCTGCCGAAACCTTACACGTTTTCGATACCAAAAATAGCATCTGAACAGGAGATTTACTATCTTCGCATCACCGTTTGGGCAGCGTACAATGCACGGTGCCGGCGGTGTCCGTGTTCGGGTGGCGCTTCCATGAAGGGAGTGGTGCCTATGAACATTGTTCTTGAAATCCTTTACGCCATAGCGGCGGTGGCCACGATCGGGAGCTTCCTCCACGGTCTGCGGACGGACTATAGGAAACACGGACGAAGTGGGAAGGGATCCAAGGGAGCTGAAAGCAAAGGCCGGGAATAATCCCGGCCTCCCGTAAAACCTGCGCCGCCCGAGCTGGATGGTGAACCCGTTAACTCGCCGTCCTGGGCACCGCCGATAATCCGCATTATACGAAGCAGCAAGCGATTCTGCAACGGGTTTGACCTCGCAATTCGGACACGTTGGCCGGCAATCGTCGACAAGCGCATCCGCGCGCCGCGAAACACGCTGCTCGCCGTGTAATATTCCTCTTTTTAGCCCATCTGAAAACCGCCTCTCCCGCGGCAATGCTAGACTGGGTGAATTCCCTCAGCAACACGACGGACGCGAAAGGAACGCGTATGTCCCTACCTGCGGCAGACACGAGCAAGCAGCCCGACAACCGCACCACCATGGAGCTGGGCGCGGTGCTCCCCCTCACGGCCGAAGTGCGCGACGACCACCTGTTCGTCGGCGGCGTCGACCTGGTTGAGCTGGCGCGCGAGCAGGGCACGGCGCTCTACGTCATGGACGAGCGCGACATGCGCACGCGCATGGAAACCTACCTCGAGGCGTTCCGCAGCCGCTACGGCAACGCCGACGTCGTCTATGCCAGCAAGGCGTTCCTCAACAAAGAGGCCGCGCGCATCGTGAACGAAGAGGGCCTGTGCCTGGACGTGTCGGGCGGCGGTGAGCTGGCGTGCGCGCTGGCCACGGGTTTTCCCGCCGAGCGCATCTTCATGCACGGCAACAACAAGACGCCGCAGGAGCTGCGCGAGGCCATCCAGGCCGGCGTGGGCCGCATCGTCATCGACAGCCGCATAGAGCTGCACCGCATCTCCGATATCGCCGGTGAGCTGGGCGTGGAGCAGCCCATCTACCTGCGCATCACGCCAGGCGTGGAGGCCGACACGCACCAGTACATCCGCACGGGATGCGAGGACTCGAAGTTCGGCTTCACCATGCGCGAGGATTTCGCCTTCAAGTGCGTGAAGGACGTGCTCGCGGCGCCCAACGTGCGCCTGGCGGGCCTGCACTGCCACATCGGCTCGCAGATCTTCGCGCTGCACTCGTATCCGGAGGCCGTCGAGGTCATGGTGGACCTCATGGCGCGCATCCGTGAAGAGTACGGCATCGAGCTCGCGGAGCTGGACATGGGCGGCGGCCTGGGCGTGGCCTACACGGCCGACGACAAGCCCGCCTCCATCGAGGAGTTCGCCGAAACCATCACCGCGGCCGTGAAGGCCTCCTGCGCCGCGCACGGCATGCCCGAGCCGCGGCTGCTCGTGGAGCCGGGCCGCAGCCTGGTTGCCACGGCGGGCGTGACGCTGTACACGGTGGGCATCATCAAGACGCTGCCGAACATCCGCAAGTACGTGGCCGTGGACGGCGGCATGTCCGACAACATCCGCACGGCTCTCTACCACGCCGACTACGAGCCGGTGGTCGCCAACAAGGCGGGGCAGCCGCGCACCGAGATCGTCACCATCGCCGGCAAGCACTGCGAAAGCGGCGACGCCGTGGTCATCGACATGCCCATGCAGCGTCCCGACCTGGGCGACATCGTGGCCGTGTTCGGCACGGGCGCGTACAACCACACCATGTCGAGCAACTACAACGGCCAGCCGCGCCCGGCAGTCGTGTTCGTGAAAGACGGCGAGGCGCGCGTGACCACGCGCCGCGAAACGTACGAGGACCTTTACAGTCGAGACATTTAGGAGCAGCAACATGACGGTTAAACTTGGGCTCGTGGGAACCGGTACCGTGGGCGGCGGGTGCATCGACATCCTGAAGAGCCACCGCGAGGAATTCAAGCGCCACTACGGCATTGACGTGGAGCTGGTGCGCGTGTGCTCGCGCAACCCCGAGCAGGCTATCGAGCACGGCGTGGAGGACATCTTCACGCAGGACTTCCACGATATCCTGAACGACCCGGACATCGACATCGTCATCGAGCTCATCGGCGGCACCACCGTGGCACGCGACGTGGTGCTGGGCGCCCTGCGCGCCGGCAAGAACGTGGTCACGGCGAACAAGGCGCTCATGGCCACGCACGGCGAAGAGGTCATGCGCACGGCCGAGGAGGCCGGCAAGGAGATCGCGTTCGAGGCCAGCGTGGGCGGCGGCATCCCCATCATCGACCCGATGAAGCACTCGCTCATCGCGAACCGTATCGACTCCGTCATGGGCATCGTGAACGGAACGACGAACTACATGCTCACCCGCATGGCCGAGGACGACATGCCCTATGCCGACGTGCTGGCCGAGGCGCAGGCGAAGGGCTTCGCCGAGGCCGACCCCACCGCCGACGTCGACGGCCTGGATGCGGCGGCGAAGATCGCCATCCTGGCATCCATCGCCTTCAACTCGCGCGTCACCATCGATGACGTGCACGCCGAGGGCATCCGCCACATCACGCCGCTCGACCTGGAGATAGCGAAGGACATGGGCTACTGCGTGAAGCTGCTGGCCCACGCGCACCGAACCGACGAGGGCATCGACGTGCGCGTGCATCCCACCATGCTGCCGCTGTCGCACCAGCTGGCCACGGTGAACGGCGTGTACAACGCCATCTACGTGGTGGGCGATGCCGTGGGCGAGACGATGTTCTTCGGCGAGGGCGCGGGTTCCGGCCCGGCCGCGAGCGCCGTCATGGGCGACGTGCTGGAGGTGGCGCGCCACCTGCAGGCGGGCATCCCGCCGTTCGTAGGCTGCACCTGCACCGACAAGCTGCCGCTCGTGCCCATGGAGGAGCTCAAGACCAAATATTACATCCGTTTCGCCGTGGCCGACCGCTCCGGCGTGCTGGCCGCCATGGCCGGCGTGTTCGCCAGCCACGACGTGAGCGTGCACTCGGTTATCCAGCGCGGCAAGAAGGATGGCAACAGCGTGGACATCACCTACGTCACGCATACCGCCCGCGAGAAGAGCGTGCGCGCCGTGCTCGCCGACATAGCGAAGCTCGACGACGTGCTGCGCGAGGAGCCGAGCGTCATCCGCGTGGAGGATTAAGTAGGTTCTGGCGTTTTGCCGAGTTGCGTCTGTCCGAGGCCCCGTGCTCAGCACGGGGCCTCATTGCTTCCTCCGCCTCCCGACGTTGCAGACCTGTGGCCGTCTTGTGGCCGTAACGTTTCGATTAGGTGACGGCGTGCCGAATCGGCACGAATAGTCTTATTTTATAACTAAATGATTTCGCTGCCCAAGGGCGCCCGAAAGGCGGGCGGGGGCGGCGAAGGGAAAGGTTCATCGTGAGAGGTTTCTTCGAGCGTCTGCAGTGGAGGATGGCTGCCTGGATGCAGGGCCGCAACGGCGTCGACGGGTTGTCGAACTTCCTCATGGGCGTAGGCCTCATCCTGCTCATCCTTTCGGTTATCCCGGGGCTCGACCTGCTGTCGTGGGTGGTTCTGGCGGTTCTCGCGGTGGCGCTGTTCCGCAGCTTCTCGAAGAACATCGTGGCGCGCTCGAAGGAGAACGCGGCGTACGAGCAGGCCGTCCAGAAGCCCAAGCGCTGGCTCGCGCTGAAGCGCAAGGCGTGGGCGAACCGCAAGACCACGCGCTACTTCAAGTGCCAGGGCTGCGGCACCGTGCTGTCCGTGCCGCGCGGGAAGGGCACGCTGCGCGTGGTGTGCCCGAAGTGCAAGACCGAGACGACGAAGAAGTCGTAGGGGACGGCGGTGGACCTCAACGAGTTCAAGCACGCGTTCTTCGGCGTGGCCTGCGACATGCAGAAGCTGCTGCACGACACGGTGGCCCCCGTGTGCCAGCAAAACGGGCTGACGCTGCAGCAGATGCATGTGCTGCTGGAGCTGGTGGGCACGCCGGGCCAGACGTCAACCCAGCTCAGCGAGCGTGCGGGCATCTTGCGCACGAACTTCTCCAGCGTGTGCCACAAGCTGGAGGAACGGGGGCTGGTGGAGCGCCGCCGCAGCGACCGCGACCGTCGCGCCTTCGAGCTGCGCGCCACCGACGAGGGCCGGGAGCTGCTGGCACGTATCGATGCCGACATCAAGCGCCGCTACGGCGCGGCGTTCGAGAACGAGCCGCCGGAGACGTTCGAGACCATCCTCGCCGGGTTCAGGGCGCTCAACGCCTTCGCCGCGAAGCTGGGGCGCTAGCATGTTCGGCTACGTGATGCCCCGTATGGAGGATCTGTCGCAGGAGGAGCGCGAGCGCTACCATGCGGCGTACTGCGGCGTGTGCCGGGCGCTGGGAGAGCGGTGCGGCCAGCGCTGCCGGGTGGCGCTCACCTACGACATGACGTTCTTGGCGCTGCTGCTGGGCTCGCTCTACGAGCCGGACGAGCGGCAGGGCAGCAGGCGCTGTGCGCCTCACCCGGTGCGCCCGCACGCGTACCTGGGCTCGGACTGCATCGACTACGCGGCCGACATGACCGTGGCGCTGGTGTATCACAAGTGCCTGGACGACTGGCGCGACGACCGCAGCGGCTGGGCGCGCGCCTACGCCTCCCTGCTGGGGAAGGCGTACCGCGCGGTGGGCGAACGCCATCCGCGGGCGTGCGCGGCCATCGAGGAGGGCCTGGCCGACATCGGGCGCTTGGAGGAGGCCGCAGCGGCGGCGGCCTCGGCCGGCGACGCCGCCGCGTCGCCGCCGCCCGACGCGGCGGCCAACCGGTTCGGCGCGCTGCTGGGCGAGGTGTTCGCCTGGAGCGACGACTTCTGGGCCGCGAGCCTTCGCAGCCTAGGAGCCAAGCTGGGGAAGCTCGTATACGTGATGGACGCTGCGCTGGACATGGAGGACGACCGGGCCTCGGGCAGCTACAACCCGCTCGTGGCGCTGGACGTACAGCCGCAGGACGTGCGCGAGGATTTGGAGCTGCTGGCGGCCGATGCTGCCGCGGCGTTCGAGAGGCTGCCGCTCGAACGCGATGCGCGCGTGCTGCGCAGCGTGCTGTACGCGGGCGTGTGGCAGAAATACTATGCGAAAGACGCGAAACGGACGAAGCAAGCGAAGGGAACGACGCACGTGCAAGAGGAACACCAGGAGGCGCACCGTGGTTGAGAACCCCTATGACGTGTTGGGAGTGAGCCGCGACGCCTCGCTCGACGAGGTGAAGAAGGCGTACCGCAAGAAGGCGCGCGAGAACCATCCCGACTTGAACCCGAACGATGCGGCCGCCGCCGAGCGCATGAACAAGATCAACGAGGCGTACGACCGCATCGTGAACCCGGAGAAGTACGCGGCGCGCGACCGGCGCGCGGCGGCGAGCAACCCGAGCGCCGGCTACGGCGCGGGCGGCGCGGCGGGTTCGGGCGGTGCCGGCGGCTCCGGCCAGAACCCCTACGGCTCCGAGGGCCCCTACGGATGGACGGGCGGCTTCGGCTTCGACTTCGACGACCTGTTCGGTTTCGGCGGCCCGGGCGGCGGCGCCCGCGGGCCCATCCATCCCGAGGCGTCGGCCGCCGACGGGCCCGTTATCCGCAGCGTGATCGACGCCATCAACGCCGGCCGGTTCCAGCAGGCCATCGACCAGCTGAACGCCGTGACGAGCGACGGCCGCAACGCGCGCTGGTACTACCTGAGCGCCCTAGCCAACGACGGCGCCGGCAACTCGCTCATGGCGCTGGAGCAGATACGACGCGCCGTGCGCCTGGACCCGAACAATCCGGACTACCAACGTGCCCAGCGCCAGTTCCAGCAGGCCGGGCAAACGTATCAGCAGGAGGGGCAGGCGCAGGGATTCAGCATGGGCATCGACCCCATGACCCTCTGCTGCGGCATCTGGTGCTGCGGACCGGCCCTCTGCCGCATGTGCGTGCCGTTTGGGTTCTAGGGTGAGACAAGGGGACGGGGATGATGTCTCGTTCCCCCGACACGCTCGGCGGCGGCGAGGCTCCCGGGAACGAGACATCATCCCCGTCCCCTTGTCTCACCTTTGTCACACTGGTTGAAAGGAAGCGAAGCATGACAGCGACGATAGGCATCGATCTGGGAACCACGAACAGCTGTGCGGCAACGGTGGAGGGCGGGCGGCCCGCCATCGTGCCCAACGCGGAGGGCGAGCGCACCACGCCGAGCGTGGTGGCGTTCTCGAAGGACGGCGAGCGCCTGGTGGGCGCCATCGCCAGCCGGCAGGCGGCCGTGAACCCCGACCGCACCATCTCGTCCGTGAAGCGCCGCATGGGGAGCGACTGGAGGGCGAGCATCGACGGCAAGGCGTTCACGCCGCAGGAGCTTTCGGCCATGATCCTGCGGAAGCTCCGCCGCGACGCCGAGGCGTTCCTCGGCCAGGACGTCACGCAGGCCGTCATCACGGTGCCCGCGTACTTCGACGACGCGCAGCGCCAGGCCACGAAGGACGCCGGCAAGATCGCCGGCCTCGACGTGCTTCGCATCATCAACGAGCCCACGGCCGCGGCGCTGGCCTACGGACTGGACAACGGCACGCCGCAGAAGGTGATGGTGTACGACCTGGGCGGCGGCACGTTCGACGTGTCCATCATCGAGATAGGCGACGGCGTCATCGAGGTGCTGGCCACCTCCGGCGACAACCACCTGGGCGGCGACGACTTCGACGAGCGCGTGGCGAACTACCTGCTGGACACCTTCCAGCGCGAGCACGGCGAGGACCTGCGCCGCAACCCGATGGCCGTGCAGCGCGTGCGCGAGGCGGCCGAGCAGGCGAAGAAGGAGCTGTCGTCACTCGACTCCGCACACGTGAACCTGCCTTTCCTCGCACAGAACGCGGGCGGCCCCTTGCACCTCGACGCCACCGTCACGCGCGCCGCGTTCGACGACATGACGCGCGACCTGGTGGAGCGCACGACCGCGCCCGTGCAGACGGCTCTCAACGATGCGGGCATCGCGGCCTCGGAACTGGGCTGCGTGCTGCTGGTGGGCGGCTCCACGCGTGTGCCGGCCGTGCAGGCGCACGTGCGCAAGCTCACGGGCCAGGAGCCGTCGGCCTCCATCAACCCCGACGAGTGCGTGGCCACCGGGGCTGCCATCCAAGCTGCCACGCTCGCCGGTGCGTCGACGGGGCTCGTGCGGGCGAACAGCCTGCTGCTGCTGGACGTGACCCCCTTGAGCCTGTCCATCGAGACGGTGGGCGGCGTGGCCACCCGCCTCGTGGAACGCAACACCACGCTGCCGGTGCACTACTCGCAGGTGTTCTCCACGGCCGCGGCGTTCCAGACGAGCGTGGAGGTGAAGGTGCTGCAGGGCGAGCGCCCTATGGCCGCCGACAACAAGGCCATCGGCACGTTCCGCCTCAAGGGCATCAAGCGGGCGCCTGCCGGCGTGCCGCAGATCGAGGTGACGTTCGACATAGACGCGAACGGCATCCTCACCGTGTCGGCGAAGGACCTGGACACCGGCAAGCAGCAGTCCATCACCATCGACGACTCGGGCCGTATGTCCGACGACGAGGTGGACCGTGCCATCCGCGATGCCGAGCAGTACGCCGAGCAGGACGAGGCGCGCCGCGACGCCATGCTGGCCCGCGAGGAGGCGCAGCGGTTGGCGAACGAGGCCGACCAGGCGCTCGCACAGAAGGGCAAGCAGCTGGAGAAGGACGAGAAGAAGCAGATCAAGGCCGATGTGGCCGCCGTCCGCAAGCTCCTGTCCAAGAAGGTGGACAAGGTGGACGAGGCCGACGTGGCCGCGCTGCGCACCGCCTCCGAGCAGCTGGAGCGCTCGAGCGCCCGCGCCCGCAACCTGGTGCAGCAAGGGTAGGCACCGATAGGCGCAGCGGGCTTCGGGAACGTCGGCGTTTTGGCCATGCCCGAGGTTCGGGCACGCCGAAGGGCTCGCTGCGCCGCGCTGGGCTTCGTCTTTTCACCACCCCTCTGGCAACGGTAAACGCCTGCTTCTATAATGGCAGGCAGCGCGTTCTCTCTTCCCGTTGCGCCGCGCGCGGGCAGGCAACACGCCCGACCCGATGCTAGCGAGGGAGATGGATTTGCGGCAAGACGTCCTCCATACCATGCTCGATGGGCTCTCCGAGCTCATCTATGTCTGCGACATGGAAACCCACCGGTTGCTCTACCTCAACGAGGAGGGCCGCCGCCTCTACGGCGTCGATGTGGTGGGAGGCGAGCGCCTGTGCTACCAGGTGCTGCAGGGACGCGACGAGCCATGCCCATTCTGCACGAACGGGCAGCTGTCCGGCGAGTCCTTCTTCGAATGGGAGTTCACGAACCCGGTGAGTAGGCGCCATTACCTGCTGCGCGATCGCCTCGTGGACTGGGATGGGCGGCCGGCGCGCCTGGAGATAGCCTTCGACATGACGGAGCGGCAGCGCGAGAGCGAGTCGTTCAAATTCCTGGCGAACGCCGGCTCCATGGTCGTCGACTGCATCCGGGTGCTCGAGGGAGGGAGCACGCTCGAGATCGCCCTCAACGATGCGCTGTGCATCTTGGGAACGTTCCTCGAGGCAGATCGCGCCTACGTCTTCAAGCGCGAGGGCGACCGCATGTCGAACACGCACGAGTGGTGCGGCCTGGGCGTCGCGCCGCAGCGGCGGTTCCTGCAGGATCTGCCCGTAAGCCTCATAGACGAATGGGTCAAGCGCTTCGACGCGGGCGAGGCCGTGATCATCGAGGATGTCGACCAGCTTCCGTCCTTGGGGCGCGCCGCCGAGTACGAGGTGCTGAAAAGCCAGGACATCGCCTCCCTCGTGGCGGCCCCGATCGAGATAGACGGTACGTTCGCGGGCTATTTGGGCGTCGACAATCCCCGCCGCGTCGGCGAGCTCGGGGTGGTGAAGTCGCCGCTCGTTGCGTTCGCGAGCTTCGTGTCTGCCCGCATGAAGCGCGAGATCGCCCAGCGCCAGGTGGCCGAGTTGACTTGGAACGACTCTTTGACCTGCGCCCATTCGCGTGCGGCATTCCACCGCGATTTCGATAGGGGCACGTTCGGGCGCATCGGCTTCGTGCTGGTGGACGCCGATCGACTGGCCGTCGTCAACCGCGAGCAGGGGCATTCTGCCGGCGACGAGATGCTGTGCCGTATAGCGTCCTGCCTCCGGGAGGTGTTCGGCGACGCCGTGTACCGCATCGGCGACGACGAGTTCTGCGCCGTGTCGACGTCCGTCGACTACAACCGCTTTGCCGAACTGGCCGAACGCGCTGCGCAGCAGTTCCACGACGAGGGCATTCCCGCATCGCTCGGCCCGGCGTGGCACGAGACGTGCACAAGCACCACCAGCTTGCTGGACGTGGCCGGCGACCGTATGCGCAGCGCGAAGCGCGGCCGCCACCGCGCCGTCGATCTGGGTGTCGACCTGGCATCGGACGCGGCCGTGAGCAGCCTGCTTAGGCCGGGCGGCGCGCAGGAGGCCGCAGAGGCGGGCCTGCTGACCATCCACCTGATGCCGCAGGCCTCCGGCAGAACGGGCGAGATCGTGGGAGCCGAGGCACTCATCCGCTACTGCGACCGCGAACGCGGCATGCAGGCGCTGCCCGCGTCGTTCATCCCCGCGCTGGAGGATATGGGCGAGATAGCGGCCATCGACTTCTTCGCGCTGTCGAAGGCGTGCGAGACGGTGGCGCGCTGGCAGCGGGAGGGACGGCCGACGGTGCCGCTGGCGGTCAACTTCTCGCGTCGCACCATCGGCGAGGAGGGCTTCGTCGAGCGCGTGGCGGCCGCGGTGGCGTCGCACGGCATCGACCGGTCGCTCATCGAGCTGGAGATCACCGAGTCCGCACGCGAGGAGAACGAGGCGCTGCTGCGCTCGGTGGCGGACGAGCTGCGCGACCGGGGGTTCCGCGTGTCCATCGATGACTTCGGCGTGGACAACGCCAACTTCCAGCTGTTCATTCAGCTGGAGTTCGACGTGTTGAAGATAGACAAATCGCTCGTGTGGGGCCTGGGCACCGAGAAGCGCACCATGCAGGTTATCTGCAGCCTCGTGAGCCTGTGCGACGAGCTGGGCATAGCTACGGTGGCCGAGGGCATTGAGACCGATCAGCAGTACCGCGCCCTGCGGGAAGCCGGCTGCACCCGCGCGCAGGGCTACCGCATCGGCCGTCCGCAGCCCATCGAGCAGTTCGAGCAGCGGTTTCTCTAGCGCGTCGCGCCCGCTACGGCGAGCCGTGCAGGTTGCGAGAGCCGTGCGCGAACCGCGAGCCCTGCGTGCGTTGCGGGCGGGGCGTGGCGCAGGTTCCCAGGTCGCGCGAGCCGTAAAGGTTCTGCAAATTCACCCGATGCCTTTGCCGCGCGGACGGGGCCATCTGCTAAGCTGGCACGCGACGAAAAACGCGACGGGGCCCGGCCCCGCATCTCGGGAGGCATCATGGAACCTGGACGCATCGGCGTCATCTTCGACTGCGACGGCACGCTGCTCGATTCGATGGACGTGTGGCGCGAAGTGGAGGACGAGCTGGCGCGCCGTGCAGGCGCGACACTGACGGATGCGGACAAGGACGAGCTCACCACGCTCAACATTCCCGAGGCGGGTGCATTCTTCCATGACCGGTTCGGTTTGGGCGCCGCTGCAGACGATGTCGTGCGCATGATGGACGAGCTCATGCTGGACTACTACCGCAACCGCGCGCACGAGCGTCCCGGCGCCTTGGCCTTCGTGAGCGCCCTTGTGGAGCGCGGCGTGCGGGTGAGCGTGGCCTCGTCCAGCCCGCAGAAGTACCTGCAAGCGGGCCTCGAGCGGGCGGGCTTCTCGCCGTATGTGAGCCTGATCGTCTCGGTGGACGACGTGGCGTCCTCGAAGCGCGAGCCGAAGGTGTACGACCATACGAGGCGCCTCATGGACACGCCGTTGGATACGACCTGGGGTTTCGAGGATTCTGCCTACGCCCTGCGCACCCTGCGCGACGCCGGCTACCGCACTGTCGGCATCTACGACCGCGATGATGCCGGCACCCATGAGGAACTGCAGGCGAACGCCGACGTCGTCATCGACAGCTTCGAGGAACTGGACGCGGAAACGTTCATCGGCTGGAACGGTTGCTAAGCTATAGCGCTCACGACGCTTTCTGGGGAAAGCGTCGGGTCGTCGACTAAAGCTGTTCCTCGATCCAGGAAACCAGCTCTTCGTAGCCGAGGGTACCGTTGGCTATCTGGACGATAGTCTCCTGCATGTCGGTAAGCTGCGGTTTGAATCGCACGCCGTTCGCCCTCAGAAACACGGCGAGCATGGCTGCGCCGGTTCTTTTGTTGCCGTCCGCGAAGGGGTGGTTCTTGATGATTCCGTATGCGTAACGGGCGGCTTTTTCTGCAAGTGAGGGGTAGAGCTCGACGCCGTCGAACGTCTGCTGAGGTTGTGCCATGGCAGACTCGAACAGGCCCTGATCTCGCAATCCGTCGATTCCTCCGTACCTATCGATCGAGCGCGCATGTATCGCGAGGGCGTCCTCGAGCGATACGTACCTGATATCGCCGGTCATTTTGCGAGTTCGACGAACATGTCGTCATACTCGTCCATGAACTCCTCGGTTAGTTTTACCATATCCTGCTCCTCCTTCACCTCGTCGATCGGTATGATCTGGGCGATGGGGTGGCTGTTCTTGATGACGGTTACGCTTCCTGCCGCCCGGGCCTTCTCCATCACGCCGTTGAAGTTGCGGGCGACTTCCGTCGCGGTGACGCTGATAGGCATGGCGTCCTCCTCGGTCCGGCTTTCATTGTGGTCAGTATAGCATGAATACGTATAATTTTACAAATATAGATGCAAAATATATTACGTAAAATTATGCGTAGTTACCGCCACGGATCTTCCTGGTACGTTGGCTCCGGGTCCGCCGGGCGGTCGGAGTAGGGGTCGTAGCCGTCGTCGTCCTCGGCTTCGGGGCGCAGGAAAGGGTCGCTGGCGAGTTCCGGCGTCGCGGGTGCCGCAGGCGCGACCGGCGTCGTCACCGGTCGCACGCGGTAGCGGGGTTGCGGCTCGCGTTCGTCAGCCACGGTTGCCGACCTCCTCGGTGCCTACTTTCGCCAAATCGTAGGGCGTGGTCTGATACACGTAGTAGTTCAGCCAGTTCGTGTAGAGCAGCTGCGCGTGGGCGCGCCAGGTGGCGCGGGGAGCCTGTGCGGGATCGTCGTTCGGGAAGTAGTGGCACGGCAGGGGCATGTCCAGGCCCTTTGCGATGTCGCGCTCGTACTCCACCATAAGCGTGCCGGCATCGTACTCGGGGTGGCCGAACACGAAGAAGTGGCGGCTGTCCGTGCTCTTGGCAATATAGACGCCAGCCTCGTCGGACACGGCGATGAGCTCCAGGTCGGGATGCGCCTCGATGTCTGACGCATGAACCTCGGTGTAGCGCGAGTGGGGCGCCCTGAAGAAGTCGTTGAAGCCGCGCACGAGCGGCGACGACGGCTTCACCACCTCGTGCTCGAACACGCCGAACAGCTTCTCTGGCAGCTCGTACTTGGGAATGCCGTAATGGTAGTAGATGCCCGCCTGCGCGCCCCAGCAGATGTGCAGCGTGGAGTGCACGTTCGTGGCGGACCATGCCATGATCTCCGCAAGCTCGTCCCAGTAGTCCACGTCCTCGAAGTCCAACAGCTCGACGGGCGCACCGGTGATGATCATGCCGTCGAAATGCTGGTCCTTGATCTCGTCGAACGTGGTGTAGAACGTTTCCAGATGCTGCTCGGACACGTTTTTGGACTCGTGGCTGGCCGTTTGCAGCAGGCTCACCTCTATCTGGAGCGGCGTGTTGGACAGCTTGCGCATGATCTGCGTCTCGGTGACGATCTTCGTGGGCATGAGGTTGAGCAGCAGCACCTTCAGGGGGCGGATGTCCTGGTGCATGGCGCGGAACTCGGTCATCACGAAGATGTTCTCGCCTTCGAGGACGTCGGTTGCGGGCAATGCGTCGGGTATTTTGATAGGCATGGCAGGCCTCGCCTTCCGTGTCGGGGCACCTGGAATGTTCGTACCATGATACCTTTTGTGCAGATGACCCGCCTATCTGAATTATCGGTAGCGCGTTATCGCCGCCACGCGCGACGAGGCGCAGGGAACGGGGCGTGCAAAGGGCAGGAGGGCAATGGGAATCTCGTCGTGCCTGATCGCGCGCTCGCGCGGTCGGGTATCTTGTACTAGAATCTTCAGGGCAAAAAGCAAAAGGGGTTCAGGCAAGGAGAGGAAGGTTTTTATGGCGTCAGAGCAGAAGACGCCGGCGGTGCGTCCGGTCACGGTCGTCAAGTTCGCCGGCGCGGTCATCGCCACGCTGATCGGATCGGGATTCGCCTCGGGGCAGGAGGCCATGCAGTTCTTCGCCGCGTACGGAACGAACGGCATCATCGGGTGCGTCATCGCCATCCTGCTGTTCGCGGGCATGAGCGGCGTGCTTCTGGGCTACGGTTTCAAGCACAAGGGGGCAAGCGACTTCTCGGCGTTCCGCTACTTCTGCGGCAAGTACCTGGGCACGTTCCTGGAGTGGTTCACCATCCTGTTCTGCTTCCTCGTGGGCATCATCATGGTGTCGGGCGCGGGCGCGACGCTCAACCAGTACTTCGGCGTGCCGCAGATCGTGGGCAGCGGCCTCATGGCGGCCATCGTGCTGCTGAGCGCGCTCTTCGGCCTCAAGCGCATCGTGGACATCCTCGGCTCCATCGGGCCCGTGACCATCGCGTTCCTCATCATTCTGGCCGTCTACACGCTCGTCGTGCATGGCGGCGGGCTGGCCGACGCCAACGCGGCCGTGGAGGCCGCAGGCGACAGCGTGGTGTACGGCGTGGGATCGGGCAGCGCGTGGTTCGCGCTCGGCGCGTTCATGTACGTGGCGTACAACATCCTGGCCGGCGTGCCGTTCATGTCCGAGATGGGCACCGGCGCGCGCTCGCGCAAGGAGGCCGTGCTCGGCGGCGCCCTCGGCGGCGCGGCGCTCGGCGTGTGCGCGCTCCTTTTGAACCTGGCGCTGCTGTCGGTGTTCGGCGAGGCCGTGCAGTACGAGGTGCCGGTGCTGTTCCTGGCGCAGCAGATCTCGCCGGTCGTGGGCCTGCTGTTCGCCGTCATCCTGCTGGCCGAGATCTACAACACGGCCGTGCCCATGGTGTGGACGGTGGCCAACCAGTTCGTCGACGAGAAGCAGGACAAGCGCAAGTACCAGTTCCTCATCGCGCTTCTGTGCGCCGTCATCTTCATGGGCGGGCAGCTGCCGTTCGGCATGCTGGTGAACCTGATCTACCCGTTCGTGGGCTACTTCGGCGCGCTGTTCATCGTGGTGGTCATCGTGCAGATGATCCGCTGGCGCATCGACCGCGCCCGCGGGATCACGCGCTAAGGCGAGGGAGGCGAAGATGGCAGAGGCAAGCGAAAACCCCGCCCGCACGCAGGAGTACGTGGAGCGCGACCGCGCCTGCATGGGTCCCACGGCGCGCATTCCCTACTACGACCTGGTGGTGGACCACGCACGCGGCGCGCTGCTCTACGACGTGGAGGGCAACGAGTACATCGACCTGCTGGCGGCGGCCACGTCGGCCAACGTGGGCCACTCGCACCCGGCGGTGGTGGAGGCCATCTGCGGGCAGGTGCAGAAGGTCATCCAGTGCTCGCCGGCCTACTTCTACCACGCGCCCGAGGTGGAGCTGGTGGAGAAGCTGGCCGCCATCGCGCCGGGCGACACGCCGAAGAAAGTGGTGTTCGGCACGTCGGGCTCCGACGCCAACGACGCCATCATCAAGTTCGCGCGCGCCTACACGGGACGGCCCTACGTGGTGTCGTTCCTGGGCGCCTACCACGGCTCCACCTACGGCTCGATGACGCTCTCGGCCCTCAGCCTGGGGATGCGCCGCAAGATGGGGCCCATGCTGCCGGGCATCTACCACATCCCGTACCCGGACGTGCAGAGCGCGGGCGTGGGGCACTTGAGCGAGCCGGAGCAGGCGGAGCACTTCATGCGCCCGCTGCGTGAGATGTGCGAGACGTACCTGCCGGCCGACGAGATAGCCTGCATCGTGATGGAGCCCATCGCGGGCGACGCCGGCATCATCGTGCCGCCGCAGGCCTACGTGGACGCGCTCACCGCGTTCTGCCGCGAGAACGGCATCCTGTTCGCCGTGGACGAGGTCAACCAGGGCATGGGCCGCACGGGGAAGTGGTGGGGCATCGAGCAGTTCGGCGTGGAGCCCGACCTCATGTCGGTGGGGAAGTCGCTGGCCAGCGGCCTGCCGCTGTCGGCCATCGTGGGCAAAGCCGACATCATGGACAGCCTGAGCTTCCCGGCGCACATCTTCACCACCAGCGGCAACCCCGTGTGCTGCGCGGCCGCGCTCGCCACCATCGACGTCATCGAGCGCGAGGGGCTGCTCGAGCGCGGGGCCCAGCTGGGCGCCTACGCAAAGGAGCGCTTCGAGGACATGGCCGCCCGCCACGCTATCGTGGGCGGCGTGCACGGCATCGGGCTCAATCTGGGCATCGACATCGTGCGCCCGGAGACGGGCGAGAAGTGCGCGCTCGACGCGCTCAAGGTGGTGTACCGCGCGTTCGAGGAGGGCGTGGTCATCATCTGCATGGCGGAATCGGTGCTGCGCTTCCAGCCGCCGCTCGTCATCGAGCGCGAGCAGCTGGACCGCGCGCTCGACGTGCTCGACCGCGTGATCGGCGAGGTGGAGGCCGGCCTGGTGCCCGACAGCATCGTGCCCGAAGGCAAGGGCTGGTAGAACGCGTTCCGGCAACCCCGCGGCTGCAACGAACGCCTGGATGTTTCACGTGAAACATCCAGGCGTTTGAGTACATGCGTCCGTTTTGTTATCCTGAGCGTAGGCGGCGAAGCCGCCGTAGTCGAAGGATCTTCGACCAAGCGAGGCGCCCGTTGCCGAAGATCCTGCGACTCGCTTCGCTCGCTCATGATGACAAAGAGGGTCGGCATTTCTCGCTCAGGATGACAGTACGCGTAATATCGATAGCTCCGTTATCGTTCTAAGCGATAACATAGTATCGGAAACTCGGCACTACCGGACGCGTCGCCGCTGCCCCTATAATGATCCGGACACTTCGAACCCCCGGATCCACCAAGGAGCACCCCATGAGCGAGTCCATCGGAACCACCTGCGTGCAAGGCGGCTACCGGCCCGGCGACGGCGAGCCGCGCCAGATCCCCATCTATCAGTCCACCACCTGGAAGTACGACACGAGCGAGCACATGGGCAAGCTCTTCGACCTCGAGGAGTCGGGCTACTTCTACACGCGCCTCGCCAACCCCACGAACGACTTCGTGGCGGCCAAGATCGCCGAGCTCGAGGGCGGCGCGGCGGCCATGCTCACGTCGTCGGGCCAGGCGGCAAACTTCTTCGCCGTGTTCAACATCGCGGGCTGCGGCGACCACGTGGTGGCGTCGTCGGCCCTGTACGGCGGCACGTACAACCTGTTCGCCGTCACTATGAAGCGCATGGGCGTGGAGTTCACCTTCGTCGCGCCCGACTGCTCCGACGATGAGCTCGAGGCCGCGTTCCGCCCCAACACGAAGGCCGTCTTCGGCGAGACGGTGGCCAACCCCGCGCTCACGGTGCTCGACATCGAGCGTTTCGCGCAGGCGGCCCACGCGCACGGCGTGCCGCTCATCGTGGATAACACGTTCCCCACGCCGGTGAACTGCCGCCCCATCGAGTGGGGCGCCGACATCGTCACGCACTCCACCACCAAGTACATGGACGGTCACGGCGCGAGCGTGGGCGGGGCCATCGTGGATGCCGGCCGCTTCGACTGGCTTGCGCATGCCGAAAGGTTCCCGGGCCTCACGCAACCCGACGAGAGCTACCACGGCGTGGTGTACGCCGAGCGCTTCGGGCTGGAAGGTGCGTTCATCACGAAGGCCACGGCCCAGCTCATGCGCGACTTCGGCTGCTCGCAGTCGCCGCAGAGCGCCTACCTCATCAACCTGGGGCTCGAGAGCCTGCACCTGCGCATGGCGCAGCACAACAAGAACGGTTTGGCGCTGGCCGAGCACCTGGCTGCGCACCCGAAGGTCGCGTGGGTGCGCTACCCCGGCCTGCCGGGCGACTCCCAGCACGAGCTGGCGCAGAAGTACCTGCCCGGCGGCGCGAGCGGCGTGGTGAGCTTCGGCGTGGCCGGCGGGCGCGCGGCGGCCGAGGCGTTCATGGCCAACCTCAAGCTGGCGCAGATCGCCACGCACGTGGCCGACGCGCGCACCTGCGTGCTGCACCCGGCCAACGCCACGCATCGCCAGATGAACGACGCCGAGCTGGCCGCCGCCGGCATCACGCCCGACCTCATCCGCCTCTCGTGCGGCATCGAGGCCACCGAGGACCTGATCGCGGACGTCGACCAGGCGCTCGCGGCGGTGTGACGCGACCGTGGTATAATAGCGGCTCAAGGAAATCCCGCGAGCAGAGTCGTAACGAGAACTCGATCACGGAGGTGCCCCATGAGCCGCAAGAAGCTGTATGCGCGTGTCGGAATCGGCGTGGGGGCGGTGGCTCTTCTGACATGCGTTTTCCTCGTGGCCATGGCCGTCGGCGACCTCGGCCGTCTTCGCCAGGGCATCGAGAAGGGCTTCGATCTGCGCGGCTCCTACCAGCTTCCCGAAAGCCGCGGCGAGTACCTCTCGTTCCAGGTGTTCGACGAGGAGCGCACATGGGAGGCGTGGAACGGCGGCGAGGCGAAGCCGGCCAGGGGCACCATCGGCGCAACCGATGATCCGAACTGCTACCTGCTGCTTGACGAGGCCGGTGCCGAGGCGGGGTGGGTGCACCTCGCCGTCGCCGACTGCGATGGCACGGGCACGCTCTACGTGCGCTATGGCGACGGCAACCTTGTGGAAATGCGCAAGGTGAGCACCGCCCCGCTTTACTTCAAGTGAAAACCAGAGGGCGGCGGCCTGGCAGCAGGGTGATTTGCGTGCCCGCAGGCGCCTAGTAGTAGATGATGAGCAGTCCCAGCAGGATGCCCACGATGACGAAGAACGTGGGCAGCTTGCTGCGGTACATGAGCACCGACTGCGGGATGATCTCGCCGAACACCACGTACAGCATGGCGCCGCTCGCGAAGCCGAGCGACAGCGACAGCCCCAGGGGCCCGATGTCGCCCAGCCAGTAACCAAGCCACGCGCCCAGCACGGTGGGGAGGCCGCATGCGGCCGTGGCTGCGACAGCGCGCACGCGCGACATGCCGCCGTTGATGAGCGGAACCGACACGGCCATGCCCTCGGGGATGTTGTGCAGGCCAATGAGCACGGCCATGATCATGCCGGTGCCCAGCAGCAGGTTGTCCGATGCCACGAAGCTCGCGCCGATGGTCATGCCCTCGGGCACGTTGTGCAGCGCGATGGCGCAGGCCATGACGATGCCGGCCACGAACAGGGCCATCTTCGAGTCATCGCGCTTGCGGTGCTCGGCCAAGTGGTCGGCATGGATGAGCTCGTCGAGGTCGTCGTGCGTTTTGGGGTGCGACTTCCTCGCCACATGGGGCACCTCGTGCCGCGTGCGCCGGTCGATGGCCAGGTTCAGCCCGTACACCACGGCCACGCCCGCGATGACGGCCCCCGCCGCAACGAGCACGGCCTGGCTGGTGAACGTCTCCGCCGCTTCGACGGATTCGGTGAGCAGGTCGAAGCATACGATGGAGAGCATGATGCCGCCTGCGAACGACAGCAGCAGGCTCACGGTGCGGTTCGATTCGCTTCTGAACAGCGCGCCCACGATGCCGCCCAACCCCGTGCCGCCCGCTCCGGCAACGAGCGTGACGACGGTGATGAACACGAACGGGTCCATGATTCCCCTCTACCCCTGAAGGCGCCCGCATCAGCAGGGCGTCGTTGGCTCTCTCGTCGGGAACCATGATAGCAAAGTCGGCTCACAGAGTTAACGGCGTCCAACTATTTCCTATCGCCAGGAGAACCCGCATCCGTAGATCCTCCTGGCGATGCTTGCGGGCGTGCCGGCAGTTATGCTGCCTCCGATAGGCCTTCCCAAGCGTCATCCTCGCCTTCGCCCGGTTCCTGCGCGCCGGAGCCGCCGACGCTCCCGTTGTCGCCGCCCACCTTGACGACGTTCGCCAGCGCCGCTGCGACGGCCGCGGGGTCGGCCTTCGACAGGACGTCGGTACCGTCCTCGACCGTGCATCCCGAACAGCCGCGCGTGCGCTTCGCGTCCAGCGCGTCCTGCACGGTGCCGGAGTAGATGGTCCCCGAGTTCTTGAGGTGCTGGCAATCGGGATTGAAGTGGTACACCTCGCCGAACGGCGTCCAGTAGGCCAGCCCGTCGTCGGAGAGCACCGCCGCGCCCGCCTCGGCCTGGTCGAGATCCTCCTGCGTGGCCGGATGGTAGTCGATGCCGCTCGCCACGGCGGCCACGAGCGCGATGGCCGCCACGATGGCGCCCGCCTTCTTCGTGCCCTTGTCCAGGTCCTTGTTCGTCAGCAACAGCAGGATGACGGGGGCGAACGCGATGGCGGCGACGATGACGCCCAGGTCGGTCTGCACCCAGTAGGACAGCTTGTTCTCCTTGGAGGCCGGCGCGAGGTGGTTCGCGCGCTTCCACAGCTGCGAGCCTATGACCACCATCACGAGGTCGACCACGAGGAAGATGATGAGCCACGTCGAAGCACCCGGGCCGGGCAGGAACAGCGTGCCGTTCATCACGAGCACGGCCATTATCTCGCATACGATGCCCAGCACCCAAAGCACCGCGGCCCCGATGCGGAAGGGAAGCGCCGACCCGTTGCGGGCAGAGTGCATCTCCTCGCGCGCGGCCTGGTTGGCCTCGGCGCCCGAGCCGCCTTGGTGCGGGTGCGCGATGGCCTTGCCGGTCTTGGCGTCGACGAACGTGCGCTCCTTCGGCTCCTTCTTGGCGGGATGCTCCGCCGCAGGCTCGGCTGTCGCGGCCCCATTCTCGGCTACCGCCTCCTTACCGGATGCGGGCTCCGGCGCGGGCTTCTTCGCCTTCGGCTTCGCAGCTGCCTTCGTTTCCTCGGCGGCCTCTTCGTCGTGCTTCTTCGTAGTCATGCGATCCCTGTCTCCTTGCGGTTCAATCTATGGTTGAACTGGGCCTTTGCCCGTATCCCCTCGCGCATCCCATTATAATTCCCACAGTGGAAAAGCAGGTTTTCCCTGTGGGGGTGCAAGCATTAGTTGAAAGAGGAAGCCATGGGCGTGGACGTGCAGGAGATCGTGGGACAACTGGTGAAATCGGCCGCGGAAGACCCGGACAGCCTCAAGCAGTTCGGCGTGGACCCGGCCGCCGCCATCAAGGGTGCCACGGGCCTCGATCTGAGCGAGGAGCAGGTAGCCGACGTGGTGAAGGCCGTCGAGCCGCTGCTGGAGGGCAAGGAGCTGAACCTGGACGCCGTCATGAAGGCCGCCGGCGACTTCCTCGGCAACGACCCGAGCGCCCTTCTCGGCAAGTTGGGTGGTTTGTTCGACGGGAAGTAGAGGTTTGTCGCAATTCGGAGCAGCGCATTTCGGGGAAGGAGCGTTGGCCGGATCGTCGAGGGACGCTGTCCTCGGATACCCTCCGCCATCCGAAAAAACTTTTGAATATTTCTGCAGATCGCGACGAATGCGGAGGTTTTCCGTTGACTTCGCGAACGGCTCCGACATACAATGCAAAGGTTCGCTTTCAAAAGCCCCGTGCATGCAGCGAAAACGGAGACGCAGACAAAGGAGTCCAGGCCCGAGTCGCGTGTCGGCGTAGGAACCCGACGGTCCGTCCCACCTGCACTTTTGAAAACCGACGTGTCGCTTCCGCACTAAGGACGACTGCCGGAGAGGCCCTGCCTCGAAGGGAATCGCCCGGACGCGTGGAGAGCGGTGATCCCGGCGGGCGCGTTTGCGCGCACGGCGGAATGAAGGATTATTTGGAGGAAGCTAAGTGAAGACGTATTACGCGAAGCCCCAGGAAGTTGAGCGCGAATGGGTCTTGATCGACGCTGCGGACCAGGTTCTGGGCCGCGTCGCCGTGAAGGCCGCGCACATCCTGAAGGGCAAGCACAAGCCGCAGTACACCCCGCATGTCGACACCGGCGACTTCGTTGTCATCATCAACGCGGACAAGATTCGCGTGACCGGCAACAAGGCCGAGGACAAGCGCTACTACCGCCACAGCGGTTTCCCGGGCGGCTTGAAGTCCGAGACCTTCAACGAGGCCATGGCGAAGCATCCCGAGCGCGTGATCGAGCATGCCGTGAAGGGCATGCTGCCGAAGAACACGCTGGGCCGTGCCATGGGCAAGAAGCTCAAGGTCTACACCGGTGCGGAGCATCCGCACATGGCTCAGCAGCCCCGCGAGATCAAGATGGAGGGTTAAACAATGGCAGGTGAAGCTTTGTACTACGGCACCGGCCGTCGTAAGAACGCCGTCGCTCGCGTGCGTCTCGTTCCCGGCACCGGCAAGGTTACCATCAACGGCCGCGAGGCCCTGCAGTACTTCGGCCGCGAGGCGCTGGTGAACTACGCGCTCACGCCGTTCAAGGTGACCGACACGATGGACCACTTCGACGTCATCGCCCGCATCGACGGCGGCGGCATCTCGGGCCAGTCCGGCGCGCTGCGCCACGGCATCGCCCGCGCCCTGCTTGCGGCCGGCGACTACCGCGCCGAGCTCAAGAAGGCCGGCTACCTCACGCGCGACGCCCGTATGGTGGAGCGCAAGAAGTACGGCCTGAAGAAGGCCCGCAAGCGCCCGCAGTTCAGCAAGCGCTAGGATCGCGCTGCCGAGCAGCACGTTTTCTGCAAGCCCGCTTCCCCTTGCCGGGAGGCGGGCTTTTTCACATCACGGGGACGCCAGGGGAAGGAGCCGCGCATGGCAACGGTTCGGAAAGCGAGGGCCGATGAGGCCGACCAGGTGCTGGATTTCTACACGCGCATGATCGACGGGATGCGCGGCACAGAGTTCGACGTGTGCTGGGAGCACGACGTGCACCCGACGCGGGCGTTCCTGCGCGCTTCGACCGAGGCGGGCGAGGTGCTGGTGGTCGAGGCGCCCGGAACCGGGGCCGACGGGCCGCGCTTCGCCGCTGCCCTGGTGCTGAACGCGGAGTGCGACCCCGGCTACGACCAGGTGCGCTGGCAGGTGGATGCCGCACCCGACGAGGTGCTGGTGGTTCACGTGCTGGCCACGCTGCCGCAGTTCCACGGCCGCGGGTACGCGCGCCAGCTCTTGGAGGGCGCCATCGCAGCCGCGCGCGAGGCGGGCGCGAAGGCGCTGCGGTTGGACACCTTCACCACCAACGGGCGGGCCCAGGGGCTCTACGAGTCGTGCGGCTTCGCGAACTGCGGCGTCTACGAGGACTTCTACCCCCACCTCGGCCGCGCCGGCGTCCTGTACGAGTTCGCGCTGTAGCGGAGGGCGCCTGCCGGCCCAACGGATTCGCCGAGCGCCGAAGCGCTTGAGCGCTCAAGTTCGCGGATTCGAATCTCCGAACTCCGCGATTCCGGGCAGGCCCTTCTCTCTGCTATCCAATCCACACGATGCGGCCCATGTCCGAGGTGTCGTAACCGCCGAGGCCGGCGAACTCCTCGCGGAGCAGGCCCGACTCCAACACGCCCATCATGGCCTGTACCGGTCGTGAGTCGAAGTTCTCCCGTTTCACCACTAGGTCGTAACGCTCTTTTTGCAAAGGGACGAAGTCGATGCCCTCCACCTGCCGCGCTATCTTCTCGCTGCCCACGGCCACGTCGCCCCGGCCGCGCGCCACGCTGCTGGCCACCGCGATATGGGACTGCGTCTCGGTGCCGTACCCCTCGATGGACGACGGCTCCGCGCCGAGGAGGCGGACGTGCTCGTCCAAAAGCACGCGCGAGCCTGCGCCCTTCTCGCGGTTGACCAGGCGCACGCCCGGCCGCAGCAGGTCCTCCCATGTCCGCAGGTTCTTCGGGTTTCCCTTCGCCACATAAAAGCCCTGCATGCGGTAGGTGAGGTTCACCACCACCACGGCAACGCCGGGGAGCAGCTTCCTCACGTAGGGGACGTTGTACTCGCCGGTCTCGCCGTCCCAGAGATGCGACGAAGCCACCTGCACGCGATCTTTGTACAGGTCTGCGAGCGCATCGTAGCTGCCAATGTAGGCGCGCAGCGACTCGATGCCCGTCTGGGCCACGTAGTTCGACAACACGTCGAGGATGATGTCTTGGCCGCATATCACGAATCGTTCGCGGCTTGCGGGCGCGGTTGCGAGCCCCGCCGTGGGCGCCGCCTTCGAGCGTGCGATGTAGGCCTGCACGTCGGCGTAGGTGAACCGCAGCTTCCGGCCCACTTTATAGGAGCCGAGCTCGCCTTTGTCCTTCAGGGCGTAGACGGTGTTGCGTCCCACCTGGAGTATCTCTGCCACATCGTCGACGGTGAGCGCCTCGTCGTTCCTCATGCTGCCTCGTTTCTGCGAGATGGGGCGAGGCGGGATGAAAGGGGACGAATGCGAGCCCGCAGATACCACCTCGTTTGCCTGCGTCCGATACGGCGATTATACTCCTACGAGAATTGAAGGGAAGGGGAAGGGATGGAGGTACCGGTTGCGCGGTTGCTCGCCACGCTGGCCGTGGGCGTGTGCTGCGGGCTGCTGTTCAAAAAGCTTAAGGTTCCGGCTGGGTACCTGATAGGTGCCTTCGCGGGCGTGGCCGTGATGAGCGTGGCGACGGGTCTCGCTTGGCTGCCCTCCGGTACGCGGACGGCTGTGCAGATCGTTGCCGGAGCGTTCGTGGGCTGCTCCCTCGAGCGGAGCGACCTCGCCCGCATGCGGGGCTTCGTGAAGCCGGTTCTGCTCATGCTGGCGTCGTTCCTCGTGCTGAACCTGGCGCTGGGTTTCGCCATCTGGGCGGCATCGCCGCTCGACCTTGTGACGTCGCTCATGTGCGCGGTGCCGGGCGGCATCAACGACACGCCCATCGTGGCAGCCGACATGGGAGCGGACGCGCCCGCCGTCACCATCATGCAGCTCATACGCCAGGTGCTGGGCATTGGCGCGTTCCCCCTCATGATCGCGGCGTTCGACCGGCTGCGCACCGCGCAGGGCCATCCCGATCCCGGCAACCGCACCTCCGCTTCCCACGCCAAGCGCGCCAAGTCGAAGCAGAGGTCGGCGGCGTCCACGGTGGCAGCGCTCGGTGTTGCGGTGGTGGCGGGCCTGCTGGGCAAGGCAACGGGCATCCCCGGCCTCACCTTCACCGCGTCCATCCTGGCCGTGCTCGTGCTGAAGCTGGCCTTCGACTTCGCCTACCTTCCCAAGGGGGTGAAGAAGTGCTGCCAGCTGGTGGCGGGGTGCTATCTGGGCACGCTGCTCACGGCGCAGGGGCTTGCAGGGCTGGTCGACCTCGCGGTGCCGGCGCTCATCCTGGTTGCCGGGTACACGGCAAACTGCTTCGGGGCGGGTTGGCTGGAAAGCAGGCTGTTCGGCTACGGGCGCAAGGAGGGCATGCTCATCGCGTCGCCGGCCGGGGCGTCGGACATGGCGCTTATCATCGACGACCTCAACGTGAAGAACACCGACGTGGTGATCATGCAGGTGGTGCGGGCCGCTGTTGTCATGGCGCTCTTCCCGCAGGTCGTTAATCTGATAGGCTATTTCATAGGAGGATAGCATGGAGAAGAAACGCATCGCAGTAAACGGGCTGGGCCGCATCGGGAGGCTGGCGCTGCGCAAGCTGGCGTGCGACGAGCGGTTCGAGGTGGTGGCCGTGAACGACGTGGCCCCTATGGAAACCGTTGCCTACCTGCTGCGCCACAGCTCGGAGCACGGCGCGTTCGATGCGGCTGGGCGGGTGGGGTACGCCAATGGAGCGCTCGTGCTGGGCGTTGCGCAGATTACGGCCTTCCGCGAGGCGGACGCGGCGCGGCTGCCTTGGCATGACCTTGGCGTGGACCTCGTTCTGGAGTGCTCGGGTGCCTACACCTCCCGCGCGAAGGCGGAGGCGCATCTGAGCGCGGGGGCGGGCCGGGTGCTCGTGTCGGCAGCCGTCGGCAGTGACGTTCCCACCGTCGTGTTCGGCATCAACGAGGATACCGTGGACCCGCAGGATTCCATCGTATCGGGGGCGTCCTGCTCAACGGTGGGCCTCGCACCGCTCGCTCGCGCACTCAACGAGATCGCGCCCATCGAGCATGGCGTGTCCACCACCATTCATGCACTCACGCCAACTCAGATGGCGCTTGACGACCCGCAGGCGAAGGGCAACCTGCGCCGGTCGCGCACCGCCTCCACGAACATCATCCCCACGAGTGCGGCCGCCGCCCAGGCGGTGGGCCTTGTGGTGCCCGAGCTGGCAGGCAGGCTGTCCGGTTCGGCCATCAGGGTTCCCGTCACTCGCGGCAGCCTTATCACGCTCTACGCCTGCGTGCGGGCCGCCTCGCTCACAGCCGAGGGGCTGAACGCGGCCATGCGCGAGCGTGCGAACAACCTGTTCGCGTACACCGACGAGGAGCTGGTGTCCTCGGACATCGCCGGGACGGAGTACGAGTCGATCTTCGACGCGACCCAGACCAAGGTGGCGAAGGCGTCAGAGGGCCGCTATCTGGTGGAAGTGGCGGCCTGGTTTGACAACGAGACCTCGTATGTGGCGCACTTCGCCAAGCTGGCAGCGCATTTGTGCGGCGTATGAGCCCATGCGCAAGGGATATTGCTTGCTGTCCGACGCGAACCGCTTGAAGATCGTGACGATGATCTCCCAGCGGGGCGAGTTGTGCGCTTGCAAGATATTGGATGAGCTGGGCATCGCGCAGCCGACGCTCTCCCATCATATGAAAGTGCTTTGCTCGTGCGGCCTGGTGAAGTGCCGCAAGGAGGGCAAGTGGATGCACTACTCGCTCGCAACCGAGGTCGTAGCAGAACTGAGGCGCTTCGTCGATTCCCTCTAACGCGCTCGCCATACGGTGTCGGGGAAACTCTGACAGAGAATCAGAGTTTCGATGATACCCAGCTTCCCTTGAATTTCGCATGATGGAACCAGCGTTTCCTGACGATGCGAAAGGGGAAGGATATGGATTATTCCAGTCTATGGGACGTGCGTATTTTCTTGGACCTGTTCTTAGGGGGTATCGGCGTCGGCATCTTCCTGTTCATGGCGTTCGGCTACGGGGAAAGGGATGCGAGGCGCCTCTCCACGCTCAGAATCGGCGCAATCGCCTCTCTGGCCTTGGTCGGGGCAGGTGCCCTCTGCCTGGTGAGCGAGCTCGGCCGGCCGTTCGGCATCCTGTCGACGGTGACGGGGTTCAATGCGACCTCGGTGACTTCATGGGGCGGCGTGCTGCAGGTGGCGTTCCTGCTTGTGGACGCTGCGCTCTGCGCGATGCTCTTCGTCCGCAAGGGCGCGCTGCTCGACGGCGTTGCGTTCAAGGTCGTCGGCGCGGCGGGCGTCGGGTTCGCCGCGCTCGTGCTCGCATACCACGGTCTCGTGCTCAACTCGGTCGGCCGGGGGCTCTGGGCCGACGCGCTCATCATTCCGCTGTTCATGACGTCATCGGTGCTCGCCGGTGGCGCGGCGGCGGCCGCTATCGGGCGACTGGCGGGCGCGGATGCATCCGCCGGTGAGGCGAAGTTCGTGTCGGCTTCATCGCTGGCCGTTGCGGTGCTGATGCTCGCCTTCGGCTTCACGGTGGCCCCGGCCGGGGCCGATGCGGCCTTCTGCTACGACGTCATGATGGCCCAATCCGGCATGGTCTGGTGGCTGGTCGCCTTCGGCGTGGGGGCCGTCGTGCCGTTGGTGCTATCGGTCGTGGCGCTCGCGAAACCCCGTGCGCAGGGGACGGCCCTGTTCCTTGTCATAGCCGTTTGCGCCCTTGCGGGCAGCTTCGCCTGCAAGTTCCTGCTGGCTTCGACCGCACAGATACTCATCGGCTAAACGCACCTCGGAAAGGAGCTGCATAGTATGAAAACCAACATCACGCGCCGCGGATTCGTCCAGGCTACGGCTGCGACCGCAGCGGCGGCCGCATTGGCGGGGCCGACGCTGCGCGCCTTCGCCGAGGCGCCGTCCGAAAACGCCGCGAAGGCCGAGGAAGGAGGCAGGTGGGTGTCGTCCGCCTGCCAGGGCTGCACGTCGTGGTGCGCCGTGCAGGTGTACGTGGAGGACGGGCGTGCCGTCAAGGTGAAGGGCAACCCGAACTCGAAGGCGAACCGCGGCTTCATCTGCCCGCGTCCGCACCTGGCCATCCAGCAGCTGTACGACCCCGATAGGCTCAAGGGTCCCATGAAGCGCACGAACCCGAACAAGGGCCGCGACGAAGACCCGGGCTTCGTTCCCATCAGCTGGGACGAGGCGGCCGAGACGATAGCCGAGAAGCTCATGGAGCTGCGGCAGACGGGAGAGACGCACAAGTTCATGTTCCTCAAGGGCCGCTCCACCAACAACACCGACGTGCTCTTCAAAGCGCTGCCCCAGATCTATGGGACCCGCAACTGCTTCGCCCACTCGACGATATGCGCCGAGGCGGAGAAGCTCGGGGCCGGTGTGACCGAGGGCTATTGGGACTACCGCGACTACGACGTGGCGAACACACGGTATTTCATCATGTGGGGAACCGACCCCATCGCCTCGAACCGCCAGATCGCGAACATCAGCAACCATTTCGGGGACATGACCGACAACGCGACGGTGGCGGTCGTCGATCCGCGCCTCTCCGCTACGGCGGCGAAGGGCGACGAATGGCTTCCCGTCATCCCGGGCCAAGATGGGGCGCTGGCCTCTGCCATCGCGCACGTCATACTGGTCGAAGGGCTCTGGAACAGGGAATTTGTTGGCGATTTCACCGATGGCGAGAACCGTTTTACCGCGCGCGTGCAGGTTGACGAGGCAACGTTCGCCGAAAACCGCACGAACGGGCTGGTGAAGTGGTGGAACCTCGAGCTTTTCGATAAGACGCCAGAATGGGCCGAGCCGGTTTGCGGCATTCCGGCCGACCAGATATACCGCGTGGCCCGCGGCTTCGCGGCGGCCGCCCCGAACGCGACGTCTTGGATGTCGCCGGGCGTGGCCATGCAGGTACGCGGCGCCTACATGGCCATGGCCACCAACGCGCTCAACGGGCTCGTGGGCTCGGTGGAGAACGTAGGCGGCCCGAACCGCGCGCCCTCCGTGCCGGCGGGCAAGCTCCCGGACATCAAGCCTTACCAGGATGAAGTTGCCCAAGCGGGTGTCAAGCAGCCGTTTTTCGACCGGCGCGGCACATTCGATTTTCCGGCAGTTGCAAAGGGAAAGCTGCACGATCAGGTTGTCACGAACCGCATCGCAGACTGCCTGAACGAAGGCGAGCCGTACGATATCAAGGTGGCCATCTCCTATTGGAACAACTGGGTGTACTCGTGCACCGGCGCGCAGCGCTGGGAAGAAGCGCTCGCGAAGATCCCCTTCTTCGTGCACATCACGCTCAACCCCGCCGAGATGTCCCAGTTCGCCGACATCGTGCTGCCGGCGCGCCATCAGATGTTCGAGCGGTGGGGCTCGGTGACGAACAAGCAGGACCTCCACTCCTACACGGCGCTCGAGCAGCCGGTTGTCGAGCCCTTGTGGGACACGCTGACCGACGAGACCGAGATCGCGTGGCTCATTGCCGAGAAGCTTGCCGACAAGGGTTTTCCGAACGTGCTCAATTACTACCGGGAATGCTTCCATGACCCCGAGACCGATGCGGAGCCGCAAAGCGGCGAGGACCTGTCGCTTTTCGCCACGAAGCTGCTGACGAAACCGCTTTGGGATCCTTCGGCAGACAAGAAGGGCGGCGACGAGCTCTCCGGTTGGGACGAGTTCGTGGAGAAGGGCATATGGAACAGCAAGAGGCAGGGCTACCGAGAGCATTGGGACGACTTCGGCACCAAGACGGGCAAGTACGAGTTCTACAGCGAAACGCTTAAAAGCATTCTGGAGGAGCACGCCTCAGGGTTTGGGAAAACGGTAGACGAGCTGATGGATGAGCTGAACTACCAAGCGCGCGGCGAAATCGCCTTCGTGCCCCATTACGAGGAGGCGTTCCGTGAGGGTGACGAAGGGGAGTATCCCTTCATATTCAGCGAGCATCGCTCGCGCCTGAATCGCGAAGGGCGGACAGCGAACACCTCGTGGTACCAAGAGTTCAAGGACGTCGATCCGGGCGACGAGCCTTGGGACGATGTGCTCAAGATCAATCCGGCCGACTGCGAAGCCCTTGGGATAACGTCGGGAGATCCGATTCGCGTGACGTCGGTGCAGGGGTCGGTGGTCGTGCATGCCAAGGCGTGGGAGGGCACGCGCCCCGGCGTCGTGGTCAAGTGCTACGGGCAAGGCCACTGGGCGTACGGCCGCATCGCCACCAAGGATTATGCGGCGAAGGTGCCGCGCGGCGGCAACAACAACGAGATCATCCCGTCGAACTTCGAGCGCATCAGCTCGTCGACGACGCGCCACGGGGGCCTCGCCTGCGTGAAGATCGAGAAAGTTGAGGAAGCGTAATGACTCGCTATGGAATGGTGATCGATCTGCATAAGTGCGTCGGATGCGGCGCTTGCCAGATCGCCTGCAAGAAAGAGAACAACGTGGATACCGGCATGTTCTGGTCCCATCATATCATCGAGGAATCCGGCGTGTTTCCCCATGTGCGCCACGAGTACACCCCTACGATGTGCAATCATTGCGCCGATGCCGAGTGCGTGCGCGTCTGCCCGACGAGCGCCATGCACAAGGATGAAAACGGCCTCACGCTGCACGAGGCAAGCCGCTGCATCGGGTGCAAGAGCTGCATGATGGCGTGCCCCTACAACGCGGTCAGCTTCAATCGCAAGGACGTGCCGCGCTCGTGGGACGATGACGAGCCTGCCATTCCCGGCTGCACGTCAACCGCAAAGGAGCAACAGGAGAAGACGGGAGTGCCGGTTCCGTACTACAACAAGGATCGTGAGGCGACCTATCCCGGGGTGCGCGAAGTCGGCACCGTTGAGAAGTGCACGATGTGCGACCATCGGGTGAAGGATGGCCTCGTGCCCTACTGTGCCGAGGTCTGCCCGGCCCAGGCGCGCGTGTTCGGCGATCTCGGTGATCCAGAAAGCGATGCGTCTCGCCTGCTTGTACGCCATGGAGGCCAGGTGCTCAAGCCCGAGGCGGGCACTCATCCGGCTGTGTACTATATTCGGAGTTTCTAAGGAGGTCGAGACGATGGTGTTCTCTCGAGAGTGCGAGGAGCTGGCCGCGCAGGCGGAAGCGCTCAGGCTCCTTTCCCTCCTTTTCGATGGCCCCAGTCCCTCCCTGCTGCCGGTTGTCGAGAGTTTGGAAGGACTCTATCGTGGCGACCGTGAAGCTGTTGAGCTGCTCGAGGGCATGGCCGAGTCGCTGGAGCGCGACGATCTTGTCGCGCTCCAAGTGGACCATGCGAGGCTTTTCATCGGCCCCTTCCAGATGATCGCACCGCCCTATGCCTCGCTGTACCTTGAAGCGGGCGATCGGGTCGACGGCGAGGTGACGAGGCGTATTGCGCGACGATACGCAGAAGGTGGCTTGAGTCTCCTGCCGGATGAGAAGCGCCCCGCCGATTACGTCGGCTACCTGTTCGAGTTCCTCTCCTATCTTGCCTTCGAGGTCGTACGCAACGGCGACAAAGGTCGTTTCAGTGAGATGGACCAATTTGCGGAAGAGTATGTGCTCGGCTGGGTGCCTCGCTTGTTCGGACTTATGCAAGAAGGTGCGGACACACGCTATTTCAAGAGCTTTGGGAAGCTTGGTTTGGAGCACCTGCCCATCGGCTTGTAGCGGCATCGTGGATTCTCGGGGCCGGCTCGTTCCTCAGGGAGGGCCATCGGCCGGTTGCTATAATCGGCCGATGGAAGGGTGGGCAACGTTAAGAGGGGGCTCGCATGATCGATAGAAGGTGCTTTCTTGGAATGCTGCTCCTGTCGGGCGGGGCGGTCCTTTCGTCCTGCTCGAACGCGGCCGGGAAAGACTCCGAAGTTATTCCCCTGTTCGCAGAGCGAAAGGATGGCGATGAGGCTGCGTCTGATGGCGCTGCCGAAAAGGTGAAGGTGGCGTTCGCTGCCCTCGTCTCTCCCCAAGAGTCGTTCTACAAATACCAGAACTTGGTTAATTACCTGGAAGAGAAGATAGGCCGCAGTATCGAGGTGGTGAGAAGGCAGACTTATCAAGAAGTGAACGACTTGCTTGGGGCGGGCGAGGTAGACTTCGGGTTCATCTGCTCGCTTTCGTATGTGATGGGGCGCGACGAAGGCACGCTTGCGGGCATTGCCGCTCCCGTGATAGGCGGCAGCAGTTTTTACCGATCCTACCTGATCTGTCGCACGGACAGCGGGTGCAATATGCTCGAGGACCTTCAGGGTAAGACGTTCGCCTTTACCGATCCGCTTTCCTACACGGGTCGGCTCTCGATGCTCAAGCTTCTTCACGATCAGATAGGCGCCGACGAGGGATTCTTTCGCGAGGTGTTCTACACCTACAGCCACGACTCCTCCGTGCATGCGGTCCACCTCGGCATCGTCGATGCCGCTTCCGTCGACGGGCTCGTGTACGATGAGCTGGCGGCCTCTCAATCCGACTTGGTGGGCAACGTCCATGTTATCTACAAGGGGCCGGCTGCGGGCATGCCCCCGGTCGTGGCCTCTGCGCTCGCCGATGACGGCCTGAAAAGCTCTTTCCAGAATTGCCTGCTCGGCATGGTCGATGACGAGCGCGGGAGGATCGTTCTCGAAGAGCTCGGCTACGATCGGTTCGAGGTGCCCGACGACACGAACTATGAGGTTATCCGCGAGGCTGTTGCGGCCGTTGGGGAAAGCGCGGTGGACGAGTCGGGTGCGGTTCGGCAGATGCGGAGGTGAAAGCCGTGATCAAAACGATAACCGGCGCCGTTCGCAACGCTTCGCTCCAGATGAAGATGTTCAGCCTCACCGCGGCGGTCGTTGTTGCCGTGGCCGCCTGTTCGTTCGCCTGGATGCAGTCGGCGCTCTCGGGATCGCTCTCGCTTCAGGTTGAAAGCAGGGCGCGGGCTTTGGCTACCTACGTGGCCTCTCGAAGCATCGATCCGCTGCTCACGAACAACATATACGCGCTCAACGCGCTCGTGGACGACACGGTCAAGAACAACGAGGATGTGAAATACCTGTTCATTGTCGGCGAAAACGGCGAGGTGATCGTGAGCTCCGAAAAGGCTTTGGCGGTAAGCGACGAGCTTTTGGCGGCGAACGCATCCGTTGCAGAAGACGGGTTGTATCGCGAGAGCTCGAAGGCCTTGGAGACCGACGCAGGACGCATCATGGACAATGCCGCCCCCGTGTTCAAGGAGGGGGGAGCCGAGGTGCGTGTGGGTATGGGATACGAGTCGGTCGGATCGTTCATGACCGATGTAAGCTCGCAGCTCCTCGTTATCGTCGGACTCGTTTTGGCCGTGGCTATGGCCGTTTCCTATGCCATCGTGAAGGTGACGTTGAGGCCCGTCAAGGACCTCGTAGGGCTGACCGAGCGCGTATCCGAAGGGGAGTTGGGGGAACGCGCACACGAGTACAACCACGATGAGATAGGCAGGCTCGCCGAATCGTTCAACCGCATGCTCGATGATCTGCAGATGGCCGAGGCCGAGCGCAACGATTATGTGGGGGAATTGGCAGACAAGGAGCGGATTCTCGGCCTGTTGCTCCAAAAGGTCATCAACGCGCAGGAGGATGAGAGGAAGCGTATAGCGCGTGAGCTACACGACGAAACGAGCCATTCTCTCACGGCCATGCTGATAGAGTTGCAGGAACTTAGGCGTGGCTCGCTCACCGCCGACCAAGAGGGACATGCGGTGGCGCTCAAGTCGCTCATCGACCAGGCGCTCAAGGACATCAACCAACTCGCCTGGAACCTCCGACCGAGCGTGTTGGACAAATTCGGCCTTCAGGTGTCCCTCGAGCGCTATGTAGAGGAGATCGAGGCGCATCATAGCTTCTCCGTCGATCTGGTGGTTCAGGGAGATGCCGCCTCGCTGCCCCCCGATGTCGAGATCACCATATACCGGTTGGTTCAGGAGGCGGTCACTAACGTGGTGAAGTATGCCCATGCCCGCGAGTTGGGCATCATGCTGGTGGTGAACGCCGCCTTCGTGTCCGTCGTGGTTGAGGACGACGGGGTTGGGTTCGATGTTGGCGCGGTAACAAGGTTGAGGCCGGGCGAGCATCTCGGGCTGCTGGGCATGGACGAGCGCGTTTCGATACTCGGCGGCACGCTTGATATCGAATCGTCCGTCGGCGGGGGCACCACCATCATAGCGAAGGTGCCATTGAGGGATAAGGGGGCATCGGATGAGACGTAGGCTCGTTTTGGCCGATGACCATGCGCTTTTCCGGTCGGGCCTCAAGATGATCTTGGAAAAGGACCGGGATATCGAGATCGTCGGGGAGGCATCGTGCGGCAAGGAGGCGGTGGAGCTTGTACGCGATGCCTGCGGCGCCGTCGATCTGGTGATCCTCGATATCAACATGCCCGACATGGACGGCATCGAAGTTGCGGAAGCCATTCGTGCCTTCAATGGGAAAGTGGGCATTCTCATGGTTACGATGTACGAAGACGAGGCCTATTTGAAGGCAGCTCTCAAAGCCGGCGCCAACGGCTACGTGACCAAACAGGCTGTTGACGAGGAGCTTATCACCGCCGTGAATGCCATTCTCGTTGGCCGCACGTACATCTATCCGACGCTGGCCGCCCTGCTGTTCGATGATTCTCCTGAAAGCGAAGAAGGGGCCAGCGCAAACCCCGACGTGCTGAGCTCACGTGAAAAGGAGGTTCTCCGCTATCTTGCGCTCGGGTACACGCAACGCGAGATCGGAGAAGCCTTGTTCATAAGCGAGAAAACGGTGGAAACGTACAAGAGCCGGTTGCTGGCGAAACTCGGTCTCGAGAAGCGCTCCGAGCTCGTCCGCTACGCATTCGAGAAGGGGATCGTCGACTTGTAGTGGTTGCAAAGCGCGGCATCGACGGCTGGACTTGGGGATCCTCTCGATGAAAAACAAGCCTTCGCAGTGGTCGGAGGTTGAAGAGTGCCGTGAACCTGTTATCGTGGTACTCGTTTGCCCGCCTAAGGCCTTTGTGTGCTCGGTGACGGGCCGAAGTCGTGCGTCGGGTTCAGGGGGACGGTGCCGGTGAAGAATTTCGACCGCGGGGTGTACCGCGCGGTTCTCAAGGTGAGGGAGGCCTACGCGTTCGACGCGGGCGGCATCCTCATGCGCGTGTACGCCTACATGGCAACCATCGGGTCCATCTCCATGCTGACGCTGGCGGGGTACTCGTTCTTCCTCGCGGGCACGGTGTCGTCCACCATCGCGCTGGCCACGTTCCTCATCTCGCCGCGCGTCTCCAAGCTGGTGGACGAGCGCGGCCAGCACGCGGTGGTGCCGAAGGCGGCGGTGGTCACGCTCGTGGGGCTCGCCCTCATGCTGGCAACCGTGAGCCTGGGCGGGCCCATCGCGCTGTGCTACGTGGCCGCCGTGCTCATGGGGTTCATCCCCAATGCCCAGGCGCTCACGCGCGCCCGCTGGACGTACCTGGTGCGCTCGGGCCGGCTGGGCGAGGACGCCCCCACGCTGAAGACCGTGTTCTCCTACGAGGGCATCATCGACGACGTTGCCTTCATGGTGGGGCCGGCGGCCTCCATCGCCCTGGCCGCGGCCCTCTTTCCGGCGGCCGGCATGCTGGCGGGCGGCGTGTGCTTCGCCGTGGGCGTCGTGGTGCTCACGCTCTCCCGATCGACCGAGCCCACGGTGGGAAGCGTTGGCGCCGGGGAGCCCCCGAAGCACCGTCGCAGCATCATCGCCACCTCGTCGGTCGTGCGCGTGCTGTTTGCGCTTATGTTCTTCCTCGGCGCGTTCTACGGGGTGTTCGACACGGCCACCGTGTCGCTCGCCGAGGACGTGGGGAACCCGTCGGCCGCCAGCGTCATCCTCATCGTGGCCGCGTGCGTGTCCATTGCGTCCGGGTTCCTGTTCGGCATGATCCGCCTGACCATACCGCAGTACGTCCAGCTCGCGGCCGTGAGCCTTCTGGTGGGGTGCGCCTACGGCACCATGGTGTTCATCGGGTCCATCGAGTCGCTGTTCGTGGTGTCCACCGTGGCGGCGATGTTCTACGCGCCGTTCTTCATCACGGCGAACGCCACCTGCGAGCGCATGGTGCCGGGCGACCGCCTGACCGAGGCCATCACCTGGATGAACTCCGGGAGCATCTGCGGCCTGGCGTTCGGGCCCACCCTGGGCGGCGCGCTCATCGACCAGCTGGGAACCACGGCCAGCTTCGGCTTCGGCGCCGTGCTGGCCGTGATGGTGCCCGTCATCGCGTTCGCGTGCCTGCCCCTGCTGAAGCGGCACGAACGGTAGCTTCCACGTGCAGCCGAGGGCGGCGCGCGCTGCCGCGCCGGGCCAGCGAAGGTATCCGGCACGCAGGCGGGAGGCGCCCACGCCCGTAACCTCTCCGAAACAATGAGCCGTTAGTTTGATGACGGCATGCTGAAAGTGCGTTTCCCCTGCGAAGCATGGTATCGTATACGGCGATTGAATCCGCGCGCACGCGGCGCGACGGCCCCGGTAGACGCCGGGCCGGCAAGGTGAGGAGCTAAAGCCCTATGGCACGAGTTTCGGATACGTACGGCTCGATGGTGTTCAACGAGCACACGATGCAGGAGCGTCTGCCCTCGGCGACGTACAAGAGCCTGCTCAAGACCATGAAGCAAGGCGAGCCGCTGGAGATAGAGGTGGCCAACGTCGTAGCCCACGCCATGAAGGAGTGGGCCATCGAGAAGGGCGCCACGCACTTCACGCACTGGTTCCAGCCGCTCTCCGGCATCACGTCCGAGAAGCACGACAGCTTCCTCGACCCGGTGAGCGACGGCCGCGCCATCATGAGCTTCTCCGGCAAGGAGCTCATCTCGGGCGAGTCCGACGCTTCCAGCTTCCCCTCCGGCGGCCTGCGCGCCACGTTCGAGGCCCGCGGCTACACGGCGTGGGACCCCACCTCCTATGCGTTCGTGAAGGACGAGGTGCTGTGCATCCCCACCGCGTTCTGCTCCTACACCGGCGAGGCGCTCGACAAGAAGACGCCGCTTCTGCGCTCCATGAGCGCCATCGAGGAGCAGGCGAACCGCGTGCTCGCGCTGTTCGGCTGGGAGCCGCAGCGCGTCGTGCCCACGGTGGGCGCCGAGCAGGAGTACTTCCTCATCTCCGAGAAGGACTACGCCAAGCGGCAGGACCTCGTGATGTGCGGCCGCACGCTGTTCGGCTACGCCCCGTGCAAGGGCCAGGAGCTGGAGGAGCACTACTTCGGCGCCATCCGCCCCACGGTGAACGAGTTCATGAAGGAGCTCGACGACGAGCTGTGGGCCCTCGGCGTGCCGGCGCGCACGAAGCACAACGAGGTGGCCCCCGCGCAGCACGAGCTGGCGCCCATCTTCACGAACGCGAACCGTGGCGTGGACGAGAACCTGCTCACCATGGAGAAGATGCGCCTTCTGGCGTCGCACTACGGCCTGGTGTGCCTGCTGCACGAGAAGCCGTTCGAGGGCATCAACGGCTCCGGCAAGCACAACAACTGGTCGCTGTCGGCCAGCAAGAACCTGTTCGACCCGGGCGAGAGCCCCATGGACAACCTGCGCTTCCTCGTGTTCCTCACCGCGGTGATCCAGGCGGTGGACGACTACCAGGAGCTGCTGCGCATGTCGGTGGCCTCCGCCGGCAACGACCATCGCCTCGGCGCCGACGAGGCGCCCCCGGCCATCGTGTCCATCTTCCTGGGCGACGAGCTGGACGCCATCGTGGATGCGCTCGTGGACGACCACGAGTACGAGAGCGCCGAGAAAGTGGCCATGGACCTGGGCGTGGACGTGCTGCCGAACTTCCTGAAGGACAACACCGACCGCAACCGCACCTCGCCGTTCGCGTTCACGGGCAACAAGTTCGAGTTCCGCATGCCCGGCTCGAACGTGAACCTGTCCGACGCGAACATGATCCTGAACACCGCCGTGGCGAAGAGCTTCAAGGACTTCGCCGACGCCATGGAGGGCAAGGAGGGCGACGAGTTCGAGACGGCCACCATCGCCTACATCCGCAAGACGCTCAAGGCCCACCGGCGCATCATCTTCAACGGCAACGGCTATGCGGAAGAATGGGAGCGCGAGGCCGAGCGCCGCGGGCTGGCGAACCACCGCACCACGGCCGATGCGCTGCCGTGCTTCGTGGACCCGAAGAGCATCGCGCTGTTCGAAGGGCTCGGGGTGCTTTCCGAGGCCGAGGTCCGCAGCCGCTACGAGGTGAAGCTGGAGAAGTACAACAAGCTGCTGAACATCGAGGCCCGCACCATGAAGCGCATGGTGCGCCGCGCCTACCTCCCCGCCATCAACGACTACGCCGCCGAGGTGGCGCGCGGCATCACGGCCGTCCGAGCCGCGGCCGCCGATGCCGAGGTGGGCCAGCAGGAGGCCCTGCTGCACAAGCTGCTCGCCGGCGTGAAGGAGATCGACGCCCAGCTGCAGGCGCTCGACGCCGCGCACCACGCCGCCCTTGGGCTGCCCGACCAGCAGCAGCGCGCGAACAAGTACGCCCACGAGATCGTGCCCATCATGGAGAAGCTGCGCGCCGCCGTGGACGAGATGGAGGTCGTCACCGACCGCGACCACTGGCCGGTGCCCACCTACAACGACATGCTGTTCTACGTGTAGGGTTCCGCGGGCCTCCGGCCCGCGGAACAGCTTGACGCCGCGAGGGCCCTTGGCGCCCGGTCCTCGCCCCTTTTTCGCTTGCCAGCGTGCGATCTTGTCCGGCAAGCCTCTAACTGCCCAGCCTGCTTTCGGTGCCGGTTTTCTGTCGCTTCGCCGGAAACCGCGGCGCGCTTTAGCCTATTGGAGTACAATGGGCGGACGATCAAGAACGATACCCGCACGTCAGACCGCATGGGCTCGTTCGCCCGCCCGATTGCCGGCACGGCCGGGAGCGGGGCGAACGATTGCATGCGGCGGCGTCCAACCCGAGGCGAGAAGGGACGCGATCATGGCCGACATCACCGAAGTGGAGTACATCTGGAAGAACGGGGAGATGATCCCCTGGGCCGAGGCCACCACGCATATCTTGTCCCACTCGCTGCACTACGGCTCCGGCGTGTTCGAGGGCATCCGCTGCTACCAGAACCCCGAGAACGGCAAGAGCCATGTGTTCCGCCTGCGCGACCACATGGAGCGCCTGCATCGCAGCTGCAAGATCGCCTGCATCGAGCTGCCCTACACGGTGGACGAGCTGTGCGACGCCACGCTGGACCTCATCCGCAAGAACAACCTGCCGTCGTGCTACATCCGCCCGCTCGTGTACCGCGGCTACGGCGTGATGGGCGTCGATCCCACCGGCTCGCCCACCGACGTGGCCATTGCCGTGTGGCCGTGGGAGAGCTACCTGGGCGCCGACGCGCTGGAGAACGGCGTGGCCGTGGGCGTGTCCTCGTGGCGCCAGCGCTCGAACAACGCCATCCCTCCCGCGGTGAAGAGCACGGCGTCCTACATGAACTCCATTTTGGCGAAGCTCGAGGCCAAGGAGCATGGCTACGCCGAGGCCATCATGCTGAACGAGGCCGGCCTTGTGTGCGAGGGCACCGGCGAGAACCTGTTCATCGTGCGCGACGGCGTGCTGTCCACGCCGCCCCTGTCCGACGGCCTGCTGGAGGGCATCACGCGCGACACGGTGCTCTGTCTGGCCGACGACCTGGAGATCCCCGCTATCGAGGAGAGCCTCACCCGTAGCGACCTCTACATCGCCGACGAGGTGTTCATGACCGGTTCCGCCGCCGAGCTCACGCCCATCGGCAGCGTCGACGGTCGCGAGATCGGAAAGCCGGGCGAGGTCACCCGCGCCCTGCAGGACCGCTACTTCGCCGTGGCCTACGGCCAGATCGACGACTACGCCGACTGGCTCGCGGAAGTATAAGCGCGACAAAGGCCATGACCCAGAAGATTCTCACCTACGACAGCACGCTGCGCGACGGGGAGCAGAGCGAGGGCATCACGCTCTCGCTCGAGGACAAGCTGCGCATCGTGGAGCGGCTCGATGCGTTCGGCATCGATGCCATCGAGGGCGGCTTCCCCGCGTCGAACCCCAAAGACATCGCGTTCTTCCAGCGCGTGCGGGAGCTGCCCCTTGCGCACGCGCGCATCGCGGCGTTCGGCTCCACGTGCAAGAAGGGCGTGGCGGCGGCCGACGACCAGGGGCTCGCCGACCTCGTGGCCAGCGGCGCGCCCATCGTCACCATCGTGGGCAAGACGTGGGATGCCCAGGTGACGCGCGCGCTGCTCACCACGCTCGACGAGAACCTGCGCATGATCGCCGATTCGGTGGCGTTCCTGAAGGCGCAGGGCCGCGAGGTGGTGTTCGACGCCGAGCACTTCTTCGACGGCTACAAGGCCAACCCCGCCTACGCGCTCGCCTGCGTGCGCGCGGCCAGCGAGGCCGGCGCCCACTCTATCGACCTCTGCGAGACGAACGGCGGCGCGCTGCCGCATGAGGTGGGCGAGATCGTGGCCGCTGTGGCGGCCGAGCTGCCGGGGCAGCGCATCGGCATCCACTGCCACAACGATTCGGGCTGCGCCGTGGCGAACACGCTGGCCGCCGTGCGTGCCGGGGCGACCCAGGTGCAGGGCACCGTCAACGGCTTCGGCGAGCGCGTGGGCAACACCGACCTGCTCACCACGATCGCCGACCTGGAGCTGAAGATGGGCTGCTCCACCGTCGGCCCCGACAAGCTGCGCCAGCTGACCAGCGTGTCGCAGTTCGTGGCCGAGACCTGCAACATGGCCGTGCCCACGCACCATCCCTACACGGGCGCATCGGCGTTCGCGCACAAGGGCGGGCTGCACGCCAGCGCCATCGCGCGGTTTCCGGAAGCCTACGAGCACACGCGCCCCGAGAACGTGGGCAACGCGCAGCGCATGCTGGTGAGCGAGCTGGCGGGCAAGGCGTCGCTCGTGGCGAAGGCGGCCAGCCTGGGCGTCGACCTGGCCGCGCATCCCGAGCAGGCGCAGGCCATCCTCGACGACATCAAGGCGCGCGAGGCGCAAGGCTACTCCTACGAGGTGGCCGACGGCTCGCTGGCCGTGCTGCTGCAGTGGCACCTGGGCACCTACCGGCCGCACTTCACGCTGGAGAGCTTCCGCGTCATCGTGGACGACCACGAGGACACCGGCGCCCGCGCGAAGGACGCCATGAGCGAGGCCACCATCAAGATACACGTGGGCGACGAGCGCTTCGTGGCCACGGGCGAGGGCACCGGCCCCGTGGGCGCGCTCGACAACGCGCTGCGCCTGGCCATCACGCAGTTCTTCCCCGAGGTGGCGGGTATGGAGCTGGTGGACTACAAGGTGCGCATCCTCGACGAGAACGTGGGCACGGGCGCCATCACCCGCGTCGTCATCACCACGCGCGACGCCGAGGGCACCTGGGGAACCATCGGCGTCTCCGAGAACATCATCGAGGCGTCATGGAACGCACTGGTCGACTCAATAGAGTACGGCCTGATGAGATGCAACGTTCCGCCGTCCTGACGGACGGCGGAACTGCCCGACGCTGCGGCCTCCCGCAGCACCCCGCCTTGCCGCTTTTGCGCTTACCCTCACGTGCGAAGCACGCTCGGCCGCGCAACGCGTCAATACGGGGCACCGCGGGAGCCCTCGCTGACATTAGTGGACAGGTAAGGGAAAGTAGGTTGGCATGAGCGATCTCAGGACGCCGGAGGTGGAGGACCTGCTGCGCGTGTTCGCCGCGCTCGACGACGAGGACACCGTCTACACGCTGCTGGAGGACTTGTTCACCATCCGCGAGATCAAGGAGACCTCGCAGCGGCTGGCCGTGGCGCGCCTGCTGGATGCCGGCAAGTCCTACGCCGCCATCGAGGAGGCCACGGGCGCCTCGGCCACTACCATCGCGCGCGTGTCGAAATGCCTTAGCTACGGCTCCGGCGGCTACAACGCCGCCCTCAACGCGCTGGACGACGCTCAAGCCTCGAGCCGGTAGGCGCGCCCGTCACCCCGCGACGGGCGCGGCGTCGTCGTCTGGGAGCGCGGGGGCCTGCGGCTTGCCCGCGGCCGGCGCGGGCAAGGCTACCGGGTCGCCGTACTCGTCGATCGTGCCGTTCGCACGCCCTTCCAGGTAGATCGCGCGCGCCTTGCCGCGCCGGAACGCCACGTCGGCGCGGCCCGTGTGCAGCTGGTAGCAGTACCAGAACACGAACGGGATGCCGATGATGCCGTTGAACAGGCCCCATCCTGCCATGAAGTCGGGGTTGAACCACGCGGCGCTGTTCATGATGGTGGGGAACAGCAGCGGGAAGCAGCTGCGCAGCAGCAAGTGCGCGCCCAGCGTGTAGATGCGCCCGGTGATGTAGAGCTCCGGCCGGCGCATGACAATGGGGTACAGCTCGGCTGCCGCCAGGATGCAGCAGGTCGAGGCGAAGAACTCGTGTCCCTCGGCGTACACGAAGCACGCGTTCCAGGTGGTGTAGAGGAAGTTCCACATGGGCACGGTGTAGGAGAGGATCTCGCCGTGGCTCGAGGTGTCGTACTTCCAGAACTTGTCGCCGAACGGCATGGTGACGCACAGGATGAAGCCGGCGAGCGCGTTCATCATGTTGCCCATCTGCACGTCGCGCAGCGTGGCCTCGGCGATGTTGCAGAACACGATGCCGTACAGCACCCAGCGTACCCAGCGCTTGCGCATGGTCCGCCAGAACGGCGTGTCCTTCTGCTCCACGGCGGCGATGCGCCCGAGGCCGGCGAAGATGAGCGGCAGGATGACGGAGAGGTTCTTGGCCCAGCGGAACCAGTCATCCCCGGGGATGTTGGCTATCCATAGCGGAATGGTGACGAGCGACACCACCCACACCCACATCGACGTGCGGTAATGCCGTCGCATGAACTCGGTGAGCAGCATGAGCAGCACGGTGTAGACAACCATCGAGATCGGTGTGACCCACACAGGCACGGTCATGGCGAAACCCCTTCCCCCGGTGAAGCGGCAGCGGCCGTGGAACGGCATGCGATGCCGGCAACGTTGACGCCGCCAGTCTAGCATCGCCGGCCATGCCGCTTCTTTCACAAACCGCCCTCCCGTGTGAAAGACTTCGCGTAGGCGGCGCTTGCAAAAGAACTGCGCGCCTTAGGCGTTCGCTATCGTAGTTACCAGCTCGTTGGCCCACGCAACCGCCTCGTCAACCGACTGCAGGACGGGAGGCGGCAGCACCTGCGCGTCGTACAGGGTCTCCCATCCTTCGTTCTTCGTGATGACGGAGGGCCATGGCTGCATGGCTCGATAGGCGAAAAGCCTCTCGCATGTTCTCCGCGTCAAGGTCGAGTCAACCGTCGCTCCTCGCATAATGATTTGGAGATCGATGAGGTCGTGGGCCCGTTTGCTTCCCGGTTCGCTTGCCCCGTGCAATTTCTGAGCGATTTGATGGTGGAGCGGCATGAGGGGCAGGGGGTCGGGATCGGGAAACCCAAGCTCTCGAAACATGCGTGCGATATCTGGTGGAAGCATGCGTTCGGGCTCGTCGGCATCGCCCAGCTCATTGTGTCCGACTTCCAGCGAGACGGTGCACCATGGTTTCCCACGGTAATCGATCTTGATGTCGAATGGGCGCATGACGTACTGGGGCGGCACATGCGCCGGGCGAGCTTGGCTGCGCGGCACGAGTCGGCCTGCGAAGCCGTTCCATCCGGAGGAAAGCGAGGCCTCGAGCTTCTCCACAAAGGCGTCGAGATCGCTTTGCCTGGCAGCGTCCAAATCTGTGGTGAAACGCGTCGCCGCATCTCCGAAGCGGAATTTCAGGGCCGTTCCGCCTTTGACGGCTCCGTTCGGAAGCATCTGGCCGACGATCGCGTTGGCCAGTAGGGCGCGAAGCTTCACGAAATCCTTGTCGGAGGCGGCCATCCGGTGAATAGCCATGTCGAGGTTTCTTCGGCTGTTTGGCTGTTTTGTCATTTATACGAGCGCCTCCTCAAGTTCGTCGAACTCTGCTTTCGTCAAGAACCCTTCGGCGCGAGCGCGATGGGTCGCTTCGTTCAGCCGTTCGAGCATAATCGTGTCCTGGCAAGAGAGGATGGCGTCTTTGACGCGTTGGCAGGGGATTCCCTCGTAGCTCGTGATGCGGGCGGGCTCTTTTCGCGACACCACTTGGATACCCTCGGGGAGCCGCTTGCGAGTTCGAACGGATGTGGCGACGAAGATTCGATCGGGATTTGTCGGCGCCAGCTTCAAAAGGGCGAGCACGGATTCCCCGTACAGGTAGGCGGAGCCGCCCACGCGCGCAACGGCGATCGCGTAGGGATCGAACTCGCTCGGCACGTACCGGGTCAGGCGGTACAGTCCCCGCCCCAGATTTTGGAGCCGCCCTCGCTTCGCGAGCTTTGCGAGCTCTACTGGCGGTATTCCCAGGTTGTTCGCGTCGTCGGTGGTGACGAGGTAGTAATTGTCGACGGCGTGCTCGTATAGGTCGTCATAGTAAGTCATGGCAGAACTATACCATTTTCGGTATTGTTCTGCCAGTCGTAACAAGGTTAATTTGATTCCACCTCTTTCACAAACCGCCCTCCCGTGTGAAAGACTTCGCCCGCGAGCGCCCCGTATACTGCGGGCAAACGCGCGGTGGGCGAGGGGCTCATCCGTGCACGGACTCGCAGAAGGGGGCGATCCTCGTGGGTATCCTGTACCAGGCCGAAGATCCGCTGTACTGGGCCATCTGGCTGTTCATCCTGTTCGCACTCATGGCGTTCAACGAGCTGGGGCGCGTGAAGCTGTGGGCCGGCATCGCGCTGTTCGCGGTGGTGCCGCTCGTGCTCACCGTGTTCGTGTGGCCCACCACGGCCGCGCCGGGCAACCCGTACGGTACGGGCACGTGGTTCAACTGGGTGAAGACGTACTCGGCGCTGGCGGGCTGCCTCGGCTTCATCGCGCTGCGCTTCGTGAAGTGGCGCGGGGCCGACGGCCGCACCCATCACCTGTACGAGAAGCGCTGGGCGCTCTGCTTCCCGCCGCTCATCTTGGCTGTCAACATCGCCGAGGCCGTGGTCCGCGACTTCCAGGTGTTCAGCTTCGGCTTGTGGCAAGGCGGCATCGTAGAGAACCTGTGGACCATCTCCGGGCCGTGGAACATCATGAACGGCATTGCCGGCATCCTGAACATCGTCACCATCTGCGGCTGGTTCGGCATCTTCATCTCGAAGGACTCCGCGCGCGACATGATCTGGCCGGACATGATCTGGGCGTGGATCATCGCCTACGACCTGTGGAACTTCGCCTACACGTACAACTGCATCTCCGACCACTCCGCGTACTGCGGCCTGGCGCTCTTGCTGGCGTGCACCATCCCCACGTTCTTCATCAAGAAGGGGGCGTGGCTGCAGCATCGCGCGCAGACGCTCGGGCTCTGGATCATGTTCGTGATGACGGTACCGCAGTTCGCCGACGTGCTGGCGCCCATCCCCACCACGCACAATCCCGCAGCGTTCTTCGCGGTCAGCCTGCTCGCGCTCGCCTCGAACGTGGCGCTGGCCGTGTTCCAGTTCCGCCGCATCCGGCAGCGCAAGCTCAACCCGCTCACCGACGAGCTGTACGCCGACACCAAGGCCTACCAGCGGGTCGTGGAGGAGAACCGCTAGGCCGTGCGCATGTCCGGCGCCTCTTCCCTCCCGTATAATGGACGCGTGCAGGAGCACCCCGCGCGCGTCCATGCGCGCTTCGGAGCGAGGGGAGGGGCCATGCGGCTGGGCACCAGGCAGACCAGGTACGCGCCCGTGCAGCGCGAGTGCGGTCGCTCGCTCGCCGAGAGTCGGCGCCTCACGGGGCCGGCCGGCGACATCATGCTGGCGGCGCGCTCCCTGTTCGAGCGCCAGGGCGTGGCGAAGACCACGGTGAAGGACGTGGCCGCCGAGGCCGGCGTCACGCGCGAGCTGGTGTACTACTACTTCGAGAACAAGCAGGCCGTCGTGGACGCCGTATTGGACGATTACGTGGAAGACCTGGTGGAGAGCGTCATCGTGTGGAACGAGTCGCGCCGGTTCGGCGACACGTCGGGGTCGCTGCGCGCGTGCATCGCCACGTTCCGCCGCGCGCTCTACGACGCCGAGGGCAACCAGCGCCCCATGATAGCCGTGCTGGAGGAGCTGGGAGTGCGCGACGCGTTCGACGTGCGCGCCGTGCGCGAGACGGTGGACTGCATCAACGGGAATATCGTGGCCGAGTACGCGGCGTACCATCAGGTGGAGATAGAGTTCGTGTACGAGATGTTCTGCGTGGTCGTCTTCGGCCTGGTGGGCCTCGTGAAGATCAACCCCGCCATCTCCGACGAGGCGCTCATGAAGGTGGTGGAGCAGGCGCTGCACCTGGACATGGAACCGCTCGACGCTCCCGACGAGATACGCCACCCCAACCCACCTGCGGCTACGTGCGAAGCGTGAAGATTGGCGCGCGCGTTGCCGGGGCGTGTTATAGTCATCACCGACGCGTTGACTGTGGAACGCCTGGCATTTATATGCTTTGACCTCGTATTATACCGAGCGAGGCGGCGTATCCCGGATCGCGAGGGAGGTTTGACGAATGAGCGAATCCACGCGCGGCCTTGACCGCCGCACGTTTTTGACAGGCGCTGCCGCACTGGGCGCGGCCGTGCTTTTGAAGCCGGCTCTGGCGTTCGCCGAGCCCACCGCCGCCGACAAGCTGGCGGAGGCCGACGCCGTCCGCGCGCGCATCGTGGACATGCAGGCGCAGCTGGACGTGGTCACGGAGCAGTACTACAAGGCGCTCGACGAGCACGCGGCTGCCCAGCAGGCCGTTGCCGATGCCCAGGCGCGCATCGACGAGGCGACCGCGCAGATCGCCGGATTGCAGGAGAAGCTGGGCTCCCGGGCCCGCAGCATGTACCGCACCGGGCAGTCCTCGGTGCTCGACTTCATCATGGGCGCCGCCACGTTCGAGGAGTTCGCCCAGAATTGGGATCTGCTGGAGAAGCTGAACGACAACGACGCCAGCCTCGTGCAGCAGACGAAGGACCTGCGCGCCGAGGTCGAGGCCGCCAAGGCAGAGCTCGAGCGCCAGGAGCAGATCGCGGCCGAGGCGGCTGCCGAGGCCCAGCGCATCAAGGAGGACGCCGAGCGCTCGGTGGCGGAACTGCAGGCGCTGCTCGCCCAGCTGGACGCCGAGGCCCAGTCGCTGCTTGCGCAGGAGCAGGAAGCGGCACGCCAGGCCGAGATAGCCGCGGCGCGCTCGCGTTCGTACGGCTACTCGGGCACGACATCGCCCGTGCCATCCCAGGGCTCCGTGGTGGACTACGCGCTCTCGCGCATCGGCTGCCCCTACGTATGGGGTGCGGCCGGGCCGGATGCGTTCGACTGCTCGGGCCTGGTTCGTTGGGCGTATTTGCAGGTGGGCATGTCGCTTCCGCACCAGACCGAGGCGCTGTACAACGCGGCGAAGGCTCGCCTTCCCGTTTCCCAGGCGCAGCCCGGCGACGTACTGTGGGTGGGCTACGGCGACGGCTGCAACGGCCACGTGGGCATCGCCTGCAATGCGGGCGGCACCCACTACGTGCATGCCCCCACGTTCGGCGCCCGCGTGCGCGATACCGACGGCCTTGGCTGGGCCGGCTTCACCCACGCGCTGCGGTTTTAGGCCGCCGCTCGGTCCGGTTCGCTTTTCGCATCGCCCGCACCCGCGCCGCTCCCGGCGCGGGTGCGCTATTATAGGATGGGCGCCCTCGGAGGCGCACGATGATATACCGAAGGAGCTTTCATGACTACGCTGTTCGTGAACGCCTGCATGCGCGGAGAGGACTCGCGCACGCTCGCACTGTGCCGTGAATACCTGCAGGGCAAAGAAGAGGTCGTCGAAGTCGACTTGGCCACGCTCGGCCTCAAGCCGTTCGACGCCCAGATGGTGGCCTACCGCACCGAGAAGCAGAAGGCGAAGGCATGGGACGATCCCATCTTCGACCTGTCGCACCAGTTCGCCGAGGCCGATGAGGTCGTCATCGGCGCGCCGTACTGGGACCTGTCATTCCCGGCGGCGCTCAAGGTGTATATGGAGCATGTGAGCGTGTGCGACATCGCGTTCCACTACACCGAGGACGCGCGGTGCGAGGGCATCTGCAAGGCGGACCGCCTCACCTATATCGCGTCGTGCGGCGGGTTCGTGGAGGGTGCGAACTTCGGCTACGAGTACTTCTGCGGCATCGCCAAGATGTTCGGCATTCCCGAGACGCGGTTCGTGGCCGCCGAGGGGCTGGATATCGTGGGTATCGATGTGGAGGCCCAGATGGACAAGGCCCGAGCCCAGATAGCCGCGCTCGACTAGCATGTCGTCGGCCGCCCATGACGCCGAGGGCCTCGTGGCCCTTGTGCCCCCGCACCTCGACCATCCTGTCCGGTTGTCCGACTACCTGGGTGCAGCCGGCGCGACCGTGATGATCCAGCGGGCGCTCAACTGCGTGGATTCCCGGTTGGTGGATCACGGCCTGCGGGTGGGCGCGATCATGGACGCCATGCTCGAGGCGGCGGGGTGGGAGCCGGCAAGGCGCCGCGACGCGTGCCTCATGGCGCTCATGCACGACATCGGCGCCTATCGCACCGAGGAGATCGACCGGCTCGTGGAGTTCGAGTCATGCGACGTGTGGGAGCATTCGTTCTACGGCTACCTTTTCTTCAAGGAGCTCTCGCCGTTGGCCGGCTATGCCGAGGTCGTGCTCTACCACCATATGCCCGATCGCCTGTTCACCGACCAAGATCCGGCGGTGCGTTTCCTCGCGCAGGTGCTGCAGGTGGCCGACCGCGTGGACATGCTGTTGCTGGAGCGCCCCCGGGCAAGCACCGAGGAGGTGGCGCATGCGCTGGGGAGCGCTCCTGCGGGCCAGTTCTCGTTCGAGGCGACGGCCCTGTTCCAGGAAGCGGAGCGGCGCGCAGGCCTGCTCGGGCAGCTGCGCGGTGGTTTCGATGCGGGGGATGCGCTGCGCAAGGTGTCGGCTGCGGCCGATCCCGATGCCGCTGCGGCCTTCCTCGACATGCTCGTGCATGTCATCGACTTTCGCAGCCGCCACACCGTCACCCATACGGTGACCACGGCCTGGACGGCCTACGAGATAGCCCGCCGCCTGATGGCCGACGAAGCCGAGAGGGGCCGTGTGTACTGCGCCGCGCTGCTGCATGACGTGGGCAAGATCGGCATCCCGCTCGGCATTTTGGAGAAGCCGGGGCGCCTCGATGCCCGCGAGATGGCCGTCATGCGCACGCATGTGACCTTGACCAAGTCGATCCTGGCCGGTTGCGTGCCCAACGACATAGCCGCCGCGGCGGCCCGACATCACGAGAAGCTCGACGGCTCGGGCTATCCGCGCGGCCTCGCGGCTGTCGACCTGAAGATGGCGGACCGCATCATCGCAGTGGCCGACATCGTGAGCGCGCTGGTGGGCACCCGCAGCTACAAGGAGGCGTTCCCGAAAGAGCGGGTGCTGGAGGTGCTGGCCGACCAACGCGATCGCGGGTTGATCGACGGTTCGTGCGTGGCGGTGATGGTGCGCGATTACGACGAGGTCATGGCCGTGGTGCAGCGCGCATGCCTTCCCGTCGCGGCGTTGTACGAGCGCGTGCAGCAGGAATACCGCTGGCTTTTGGACCAGCTGGCGCGCCATGAGGCGGGGCCTTTGACGGAGCCGGTCGCGCCGGTCGGCTGAACGGCGGGTACCGTGCGCCGCTCCAGGCCGATAATGACGGCCAGATGAAGGGGAGGAACAGGATCATGAAACGTTTGCTCATGGTGGTGGACTACCAGAACGACTTTGTGGACGGGGCCTTGGGTTTTCCCGGTGCCGAGAAGCTGGAGAAGCCCATCGCCGACAAGATCGCCGCGTACCGCGAGGCGGGCGACGAGGTGGCGTTCACCTTCGACACGCACCGGCGCGACTACCTTGACACGCAGGAGGGGAAGAACCTCCCCGTGGCGCACTGCGTGGAGGGCACGCCCGGCCACGACCTGTACGGCCAGGTGGCGGACTGTCTGCGCGACTCCGACACCGTGTTCTGCAAGCCGGCGTTCGGCTCGGCCGCGTTCTTCGAGCGCTGCCGCCAGTCGCAGCGTGCTGCCGACGCGGTGGGCAAGCTGCCGTTCGCGAGCATAGAGATCGTGGGCCTGGTGTCCAACATCTGCATCATCTCGAACGCCGTGCTGGCAAAGACCGCCTGCCCCGAGGTGCCCGTCATCGTGGACGCCGCCTGCACGGCCTCGTTCGACCCCGACCTTCACGAGAAGGCCCTCGACGTCATGGAAGGCCTCCAGATACAGGTGATCAACCGCTAGCAGCGCACCGTGGCGCGCCCTTGCGCCTGCGGCGTTGCGCGCGTATATTCTGCCTAGACGGGGGATAGCGTGCCGGGGGACGACGTGCGAGGGAGAGCTATGGAGACGAAGTACACGACCTGCGTGTTCTGCGACGGGGGCTGTCGGGTCAAGGCCGAGGTCGACGGGGATCGGCTGAGCGTGCTGCCGGCCGATCCGGCATTCCCGGCCATCTGCCCGAAGGCGGGCATGGTGGATGCGTACCGCCTGCATCCCGACCGCGTGACCGTGCCGCTGAAGAACGTGGGCGAACGCGGCGAGCCGCAGTGGCAGGAGGTGTCCTGGGGCCAGGCGCTCGACGAGATAGCCGCGCGGCTGCAGGCGGTGGCGGACGCTTACGGCCCGGAGGCTGTGGCGTTCGCCGAGATGCCGCTCAACGTAGGCTTCGGCGGCATCACCCGCCGCCTGATGAACTGCCTGGGCACACCCAACTACACGGCGCCGGTGGCGCTGTGCATGGGCAACACCGCCCAGGTGCACCGGGCGGTGTACGGCTGGTTCGCCGGGGCGGACTGGGGACGGGCCGACTGCATCGTCTACTTCGGGCAGGACCGCGACCGCGAGCGCTGGCCCGGCGAGTACCTGGCTCTGAACGCAGCGCTCGAGCGCGGGGCGGTGCTCATCGAGGTCGACCCGCGCGAGACGGCCACGGCGAAGCGCGCGCACTACCACCTGCGCATCCGCTACGGCACCGATGCGGCGCTCGCGCTCGGGTGGATCAACGTCGTCATCGGGGAGGGGCTCTACGACCGCGCCTTCGTGGAGGGCTCGTGCACGGGCTTCGACGAGCTGGCCGCGCGGGCGGCGGAGTACCCTCCCGAGCGCGTGGCCGCCCTCTGCGGCATCGACGCCGAGCTCGTGCGCGAGACGGCGCGCGTGTACGCGCGGGCGCAGGCGGCCATCATCCCCTGGGGCGTGGTGGGCGACATGCAGCGCAACTCCACGTCGCTATTGCAGGCGCAGTGCATCCTGCGCGCCCTCTGCGGCTTCGTGAACAAGAGCGAGGCGGTGTGCGGGCCGGCGCTCGGGGGCGTGGGCAACGCCGAGCTGGCCGCGTTCGAGCTGCTGCCAACCGAGAAGCGCGCCCTCCAGCTGGGGCGCGGCACCCATCCGCTGCTCACGTTCGCGGCCTCGGACCTCTACCGCCAGGCCAACGAGCGCGAAGGCGTACCCTACGAGCCCGACCTGCTGGCCGAGTCGTGCGCCTGCGATCCGGCATCGCTGTTCGCCGCCATGCGCGGCGAGGGGCCCTACCCCGTGAAGGCCTTCTTCTCCGTGGCGAACAACACGGTGATGAGCTATGCGAACCAGCAGGGCATCGTCGACGCGCTCATGAACCAGGACCTCGTGGTGGCCTTCGAGCATTGGCTCACGCCCACGGCGCAGCTGGCCGACTACGTGCTGCCGGGCGATATGTGGGCCGAGCGCGACGTGTTGGGGTCGCCGTTCGACGTGGGGCCGGTCTTCTCGGCGGGGCAGGCGTTCCGCAGGCCGGCGGGCCAGTGCAAGAGCTGGTACTACGTGGTGAAGGGCCTGGCCGACCGCCTGGGCTTTGCGGAACGGTTCCCTTGGGCGAACGAGCACGAGCTGTACGATTGGCGGCTGGCGCCGCTCGGCCTCACGTGGGAGGACGCGTGCGCGCGGGCGCCGGAGCCCCTCCTGCGCGAGCTGGCTGCGCCGGGACGGTTCGTCACGCCTTCGGGCAAGGTGGAGCTGGCCAGCTCCGTGCTGGTCGAGCTGGGCTTCGACCCGCTGCCCTCCTACGAGGAGCCGTCCGATCCCGGCTGCGAGGCCGCGCCGGAGGGAGCGTACCCTTACGTGGCGTTCGCGGGCTTCCGCGAGCGGAAGTCGTACAACACGAACCTGCACCAGATGCCCGAGCTGCGCGCGCAGGAGCCGGAACCGCGGTTCTTCATCAACCCGGCCGATGCGGCGGCCGAGGGCATAGGCGAGGGCGCCTGGTGCGTGGTGGAGACGGCGTACGGGCAGGTGGAGCTGTTGTCCCACCTGGATGAGGCGCAGCCTGAGGGCACGCTGCGCGTGCCGCACGGCTGGTGGAAGCCCGAGACGGCCCCGGGCGTCGCGGCCGGCTTGAGCGGCGCCTGCCTCCACAACGACGGCATGCTGTTCCCCGATGCGGATTGGAACCTCGATCCCGCCCAGGGCGTTCCGAACCTGCGCGGCGGCATCCATGCCCGCGTGAGGGCGAAGTAGCGGGCGGGCGTCGCTCGCTACTTCGCCCCAGCTGCTCGCGCGCCCCTAGCGGCGGCGTGCGAACGCCTCGAGCACGAGCTGCGCGCGGGTGCCGATGGGCGTGTCGTTCTCGGCGAGGAAGCGCGGGATGTCGGCGATGGGCAGCAGGAACGGCTCGATGAGCTCGGCCGGCTCGGGTTGCGCGTCGGCCACGCGCTCCACCTGTGCGAACACCACCTGCACCGTCTCGTCGGTGAGGCCGGTGGACGAGAAGCCCGCCTGCGGCAGGGGGTCGAGCGCCGCGGCGCCCAAGTCGGCGCGCAGCGCGTAGCCCGTCTCCTCGCGCAGCTCGCGGTCCACGGCTGCCGCCAGGTCCTCGCCCGGGTCCACGAGCCCGGCGGGGAATGCGATGCACCAGCTGTTCAACGGATAGCGGAACTCGCGGATGAGCAGCAGCCGGCCGTCGGGTGTCTGCGGCACGATGCACACGGCGTCGGATGCCGCGCTCTCGCCGCGCGCGTGCGCCTCCAGCTCGGCGCGGTACGCCTCCGGCCCCTTGCGCGAGGCGCTCTCGTACTCATAGGTCGAGCCGTCGGGCATCGTGTACGTCAGCACGTACTTCTTTATCCAGCCGTCGGATACTTGGCGCAGGCCGGCGAACGTGGGCGTGGGCGAAGCGGCGCTGGCGGTGGGGGCATTTGTGGCGCTGGCGGCTGCGCTGGTGGTGCCGTCGATAGTGGGGGCGGCAGGGGCATTGCGGGTGGTCTCGGGCATAGGGTTGCTCCTTCTCGGTAGCTTGACGTACCGTCCCTCTACGTTTCCGGGAGCAGGCGCCGATGTTTCACGTGAAACATTCGTTCGCGTTGCTCGCCGGAGCGCGGGACGACGGGTCGCGGTTGCGGCTAGAAGTCGAACACGTCGCCCACGTTCGCGGCTAGGCAGAGGTCGGCCTGGCGGTCGCGCGGGGTGGGGGTGCGGTTCACGATGACCAGGTGGTCGCCTTGGAAGAAGTCGATGAGGCCCGCGGCTGGGTACACGGCGAGCGACGTGCCTGCCACCACCAGGAGGTCGGCACGGGCGATGGCGTCGACGGATGCCTGGAGCGTGCGCTCGTCGAGCGCTTCCTCGTACAGCACGACGTCGGGCTTCACGATGCCGCCGCACGCGGGGCAGCGCGGCACGCCGTCGGCGGCCTCGTCGCGCAGGCGCAGCAGCTCGTCCACCGGGTATGCCGCACCGCAATCCATGCAGAAGTTCCGCAGCACGCTGCCGTGCAGCTCCAGCACGCGCTTGCTGCCGGCCTTCTGGTGCAGGCCGTCGATGTTCTGCGTGACCACGGCGGACAAGGTGCCCGCCTGCTCCAGCTCCGCCAGCTTCCGGTGCGCGCGGTTCGGCTGGGCGTCCAGCGCGAGCATGCGGTCGCTGTAGAAGGCGAAGAACTCCGCCGGATGCGCGTCGAAGAAGCTGCGCGAGATCATCTGCTCGGGCGGATGGGGGTACTTCTGCGCGTACAGCCCGTCAGGGCTGCGGAAGTCGGGGATGCCGCTCTCGGTGGACACGCCCGCCCCGCCGAAGAACACCATGCGTCCCGGCTTCGTCTCGTCCACCCAGCGCCGGAACGCCTCGATCCCGCGCCGCGTCTCGTCGTCCATGGTTCCTCCTCGATAGTGCTGCGAATGGCTTGCGTCCCATCATAGCAGGAAGGCGACCTTGCGGTCGCCTTCCGTTGCGCACTGGCCGTGTACCTCGCAGAACTAGCCCTCGATGGCGATGGTCTTCTTCTCCTCGAGCTTCGGCTGCTCCTGCTTCTTCGGCACGGCGATCTTCAGCACGCCGTCCTCGAACTTCGCCTTGATGTCGTCTTCCTCCACGTCGTCGCCCACGTAGAACGTGCGGCTGCACTTGCCGCTGAAGCGCTCCTTGCGCACGTAGGTGCCTTCCTCGTCCTTGTCCTCGGACTCGCTCTGCGTCTGCGCGTTGATGGTAAGGTAGCCATCCTTGAGTTCGGCCTGCACGTCATCCTTCTTGAAGCCCGGCAGGTCGATGGTCAGCTCGTAGCCGCCGTCCGTCTCCTTGATGTCGGTGCGCATGAGCGTGGGCGACATCTTCTGCATCGCCTGCATCGGGGCCGAGGCCGCGTTGAAGAACGCGTCGAACGGGTCGGTCATCAGCTCGCTCAGCAGGTTGCGGTTCCTCCGCATGGGTACCATCATGGCCATACTAATCACTCTCCTACGTGTCGTGCGAGGCTCGGGCTCCCTTCGGCGGCGCATCCGGCTTGTCGGTCGGATGTCGGGTCGAATGAGAAAACCTAAGCCTCTATCTGTGCGGTTTTCTCTGTACGAGACTGTTATAAAACGTTGCATTAGCACTGTCAAGCAACGAGTGCTAAAAGTTACGGTTTCGTCAACTTCCGAGTGCGAAAGCGGAGATGCCCGCAACCCTCGCCCCAGAGTATCCCCCGCCGCGCCTGCCTTCCCGCACGTCTATCTGGGGCCGCCAAAGCGAATACCCCTCGCCACATCCCTGTCATGCAGATGCTCCCTTGGGATGAAGGAGAAGGATAGGAGGCGGGGTTGCCGGTCGCGCTCGAGCAACGACTGGCTCTCCTTGGACGGTTCGGGCTTCAGCGGGAATTCGGCTGCCGAAGATGGATGTGAAATATGGGTATAGACGTGCCCAAGGCTTCGATATAAGTGGCACGCGCTTTGGTTTTTTTGCTATCATGCAAGACGAGCCGCAGGGAGCTGCTAACTCCCCACGGCTCTCGAATCGCTTCGGCGGTTTGGCTTTGGTTAGCGCTCCTTGTCCTTACGGACGGGGAGCCTTTCTATTATAGCCGCAGTTAGATGCACTGCGCTGGCGATCAGCTCAAGGATTGCCGTAAGCAAAACCAAATCGGTCATGGTTGCCACCCCCTTCCCGTTTCGCCCTGCAAGAGGGGATAAGGTTGGAGAGGGATGTGGCACCGCGCCGCCTCTGCGCTCCGTTCCCCCATCCTACCGCCGCAACCTTGCCGGGCGACCGTAATATCGCCGTCGGGGAATCGCCCTGATCTTGTCCAATCCTTGTGTATCCGCCGTTCCGATCTTGCCGGTATCTTGCATATCCGCCATGCACACCTTGCCGTTATCTTGCACGCCTCTGGCGCAGTTGCCGCATGGTGCGTCGACACCCCTGCGGCCGTAGGCGAAACGAGGCCCCTCCGCCGCTGTGGCGGGCGGCTTCGGCCGTGCACCCCCCCCGACAACGGGAGGCTTTGGCTGCGCTCTCTCCTCGGCAACGGGCGGCTTCTTCTTCGGAGGGTGGTTTCCCCTCCGTGCCATTCCCTTTCCAATTAAACCTCTCACCAGCAAAAACGTAAAAATGCCCCCACGGGGGTAATGGTCGGTTGCTCCGCTGGCCTGCATCATGCGGCCGAAGGGTTTCATCGATCGAACCAGAGAAGGAGAAGGAGGAGGACATGGTCGACAAGGATAGCGCAGACGGCGCGATCGGGGCTCCGAGTGCCCCGGCTGCTCCCGGTGCCGACAGCGGCCCGGGCGCCTCGAGTGCCCCTGGCACCCCGGCTGCCGGTGCCTCGCAGGATGCCAACCCGGCTGCCCCCGCGCCGAAACGCGCGCGGCGCGGCGTCATCGTGGCGGGCGTCATCGTGGCGGTGGTGCTGGTAGCCGGCATTGGGGCGTGGGTGTGGCACGAGCAGCCCAGCTTCTGCAACGCCATCTGCCACAGCCCCATGGACAAGTACGTGGAGACGTACAGCGAGGGCGACCCGGGCAAGCTGGTCACGCAGCACGCGGCGGCCGGCGACACATGCCTGAGCTGCCACGAGGCCGAGTTCGCCACGCAGGTGTCCGAGGCCATGGCATGGGCGAGCGACAGCTATCCGATGGACGAGGCCACGGGCATGCTGGCCACGGGCAAGGAGTTCGCCTCCGAGGAGTTCTGCGCGCGCAGCGGCTGCCACAGCATGGACGAGGTGGTTGCAGGCACTTGGGGCTTCGAGGGCAACGACGAGAAGTACAACCCGCATTCCAGCCACCAGGACAACGCGCTTGAATGCGGCGACTGCCATAAGGTGCATGAGAAGAGCACGCTCGTGTGCAACGAATGCCATGCGCTGACCGCGCCCGAGGGATGGGAGGCTCCCAATGAGTAACGAGCGCAGCGGGCTCTCGCGCCGCAGCTTCCTCAAGGGGGCGGGCATCACCGCGCTCGGCGCCGCCGCAGCGGGTGCGCTGGCTGGGTGCGGCAACGGCTACGCCGTGGATGCCGCCGCAGCCCCCGCTAACGCACGCGTCGGGGAGACGGGCACGCCAACCTGGCTGGGATCGGCGCCCGAGGTGCCCGAGGCCGATATCGCCGAGACGCTGGACGTGGAGGTGTTGGTGGTGGGCTGCCGCACCGGTGGGCTGCCGGCCATCATCTCCGCCGCCGAGAACGGCGCTCGCGTGCTGGGCATCGACCGCGTGTCCAAGGTGGCGAACCCGCGCGAGGACATCGGCGCCATCGACTCTGCTCTGCAGAAGGCGTCGTTCGCAGAGTATCCCCAGTTCGAGATCGACAAGATGGAGGCCGTGGAGGACATTGTCCGCTATGCCAACGGCTTCATCAACTACGACCTGGTGAAGCTGTGGGCGAACGAGTCCGGCCCCATGCTGGACTGGATCACCGGCATCGTGGAGCGCGACGGCCGCATGGTCATGAACTTCGAGGGCTCCATCGGCACGACGGGACAGGGCGCGCGCGACAAGGCGTGGGCCACCGGCCACAGTCCCGAGAAAACTGCCCTCTCGAAGGACGACAAGAGCTTCAGCTTCGGCGTGTCGCTCATGGAATACGCGCAGGAGAAGGGCGCCGAGTTCCGCTGGAACACCGAGCTGGTGAAGTGCGTGCAGGACAGCTCCGGCCGCGTGACCGGCGTGATCGCCCGCGATGTGAACGACCGCCACTACCTGCGCATCAACGCCAGCAAGGGCGTCATCCTATCAACGGGCGGCTACGGCAACAACCTGGAGATGATGGAGGCCCGCCAGCCGTGGAACCAGGCGCTGCGCATCGCGGCTCCCGGCAAGGGCGGCAACCCCACCGGCGACGGCATCAAGGCGGCTCTGTGGGCAGGCGGCCAGATGGACCCGATCGGCGCGGCGTGCACGTTCAACCGTGCGTGCTGCAAGCCCGACCAGACGGCTGGCAACGGCACGGTGGGCGAGTGGTTCTGGTTCGGCGAGCAGCCGTTCATGAAGGTGAACCTGAACGGCAACCGCTTCTGCAACGAGTCCGGCCCCTACGACTACATGCTGCATTCGGCCTACATGCAGCCGCACCACACGTACTGCGATATCTGGGACGCGAATTACGCCGAGCAGGTGCGCCAGATGAACGAGGTGGGCTGCTGCCGCCTGTACCCGTTCGACAACGGCGCGCCGTCGAACCGCACCATCGAGTCCATGGCCTCCGAGTTCGAGAAGCTCATCGAGGCCGGTTACATCCAGCAGGCCGACACCATGGAGGAGCTGGCCGAGAAGCTGAACATCCCCGTGGAGAACACGGTGAAGTCGTGGCAGCGCTACAACCACCTTGCCGAGCAAGGGCGCGACGAGGACTACAACAAGGAGGCGTACCGCCTGATGAAGCTGGACACGCCGCCGTTCTACGGCGTGCGCACCGGCGCCTGGTTCCTGGCCACGCTCGACGGCGTGATGATCGACACGGATATGCATCCCGTGCGCGAAGACGGCACACCGGTGGAGGGTCTGTACCTGACCGGCGACTGCTCGGGTGGCTTCTTCAGCGTGAGCTATCCGAACCTGTTCACGGGCCTGGCCTGTGGTCGCACGATGACCTTCGGCCGCCGCGCCGGCATGTTGGCCGCCACCGGCCAGGCATAGAGCTTGTGGCCGTGCCCGCCGGCAACCGCAGCCGGCTGGGCCTTCCCGCGGCTTCCGGGCGGCGCGTTCCCTTTCGCGCCGTCCGTGCCACCCACCAACCCCTGCGGCAGGCTCGGACTCTTTCCCTCTTTCACCCGAGCCTGCCGCTTTCCCTCCCTTCGGCGACGCCCCGCTACTCCTCCGGGGCGTCGCCGTCTGCTGTGCCTTGCCGGCAGCTGCGCACCTGTTGGGGAAGCCGTGCATGCTACAATGGCGGGCATGACCGCTTCCCCGGAACAATCCCCCTCCCTGTTCGCCGCGCCGTTCTGGCGGGTGTGTGCGGCGCTTCTGTGCGTGCTGCTCACCACGTCGCTCATGAATGTGGTGGTGTTCCCGCGCTTTGACGCGGTGTTCACCTACGCTCGCGACGTGTCCGTGCTGGCCAATGCCGCTACGCTCATTGCGGTGGGCCTTGTGGCCACGTTTAGGCCGCCGCTTCTGCGCATGCGGGCGCTCACGGCGGGTTGCCTCGTGCTGCTTGCGGTGGGCTCGGCACTGCTGCCGGCAGGGCTGTACGCCGGCAGCGCGGTGGCGCTTACCGCCGCAGCTTGCGCGCTGTCCATCGGGCGTGGATGGGCCATCGTGATGGTGGGTGCGGCAGCCTCGCGCTTGGAGGTGCGCCAGGCGGGAGCTTGCATTGCGTTGGCGTTCGTCGCGGAATACGCGGTGACGGCCCTGGTGTGGGTGATTCCGGCGGGGGCGGGCACGGTGCTGTTCGCGCTGCTGCCCTTCGCCACGGTGGCCCTGGTGTGGCGCTTGGCGCAGCCCGTGCTTCAAGCTACGGAGTGTGGCGAGGCGCCGGCCGATTTCTCCGTCACCCAGCCCTCCACGTTTCTGCCGCTGGCCAGCCAATTGTTCGTGTGCCTGTTCCTGTTCCGCGTGGCGTTCGGCTACTCGTTGCGCTTCGGCGAGGTGGGCGGCGTGCCGGTATCCGACTTCCTGGGTATCGTTCCCGTGGCGACGGTGGCGCTGTATGTGCTGTTGTCGCGCCGAACGTTTCCGGCCGATCTGCTGGCGCAGGTTTCTGTGCTGCTGGTGGTGGCTGGGTTCCTGGTGGTGTCGGCCGGCGGCGCATACGCGGCTGTGGGAAGCGTGACGCTGCTCGCGGCCGGCAACGCGCTGTTCGACATGGTGGCGTGGCTCGTGCTCATTGCCGTGGCGGGGCGCAACCCGCGTGCGGCCGTGGCCACGTTCGCCTGGGGCCGCGGTGTGTCCGGGCTGGGTTCCACCGCGGGTGCAGCGCTGGGCGTGTGGTCGAACGACCTGTTCGGCGCAAGGTCTCCGGCGGTCGATTTCGTCACGGGCACGCTGATCCTCGTGTTCGTGGGCTATGCGCTCATCGGGCTCAAGCACTTCAGCTTCGCCGAGACTATCGCGGGCGTCACGCCGGTGGACCAGGCGGTTGCGAAGTCGCCCGAGCAGGAGTTCGCGGAGCGTTGCCACACGCTGGCCGAGCGCTACGGCTTGAGCCCGCGCGAGCTGGAGGTATTCATGATGCTGGCGCGCGGGCGCGACCGCGCCTACATCCAAGAACAGCTGGTCGTGTCGCGCAACACCGTGAAGGCCCACGTCAAGCACGTGTACGCCAAGCTGGATATCCACACGCACCAGGATTTGATCGACCTGGTGGAGGAGGAGCGCGCCGAAAGCGGGCGCGCGTCGGAAAGGAGTGCGCTATGACCGTCATCGGCATCATCTCGGATACGCACGGACAGCTGTCGGAGGCGGCGTATGCGGCCTTGGCCGACAGCGACCACATCATCCACGCGGGCGACATCGGCAACCCGCCCATCCTCCGCGAGCTGGAAACGCTGGCGCCCGTGACGGCGGTGCTGGGGAACAACGACTTCGACGAGTACGGGCAGGCGGTCAGCCGTTTCGCGCATCCCGTCATCGACGGCGTGAGGTTCCTGGTGGCCCACTACCCGCGCGACGTGAAGATAAACTTCGCGGGCTCGGGGGCGCTCGCGCCGGGCGATCCCATTCCCCAGGTGTGCGTCCACGGGCATACGCACGTGCCCGAGATCGTCACCGGCCCCGAGGCACGGCCGGCCACGTACGTCGTGTGCCCCGGAGCCGCGTTCCGCCCGCGCGGCGGTTTTCCCCGCTGCATCGCCAAGATCGACGTGGCCGACGGCCGCGTGAACAGCGTGCGTGTGGAAGCGCTAACGGGCGAGGTGCTGCTGGAGGCGTGAGGCGGGCGGCGGGGAGCCGCTATAATAGGCTCCGAAAGGCATGCCGCACGATGGAAGGGCCGTGGCGGCGGAGCGCGAAACGCAACAACGAGAGGCGGCGGCATGGCGGAAGGGTACAGCGCGATTGCGCGCACGGTTGCTCATATTATGGAGGCGGACTACGCGGGACAGCCCGAGTGCGCCCCGTGCGGTGGAGCGTGGTCGTGGCTGGCCGCGCTCGCGGAGGCCGAAGCGGCGGGTGCGCTCGACGACGAGCTGTTCGTGCAAGGCGTGAGGCGCTACTTGGCAGGGTTCCAAGATCCAGGCCTGGCATTCGAGGCGTCTGCAAAGGCTGATTTTCGACCGACGACGTGCGGTTTCTCGGTGCGTCGCCATGGCGACGCACTCTACGTGACCGAGGTGCGCGAAGACGACCGCCTCGCGCCCGGCGACGCCGTGGGCCTGCTGGACGGTCGGACGCCGGACGAGCACTTGGCAAGCCTGCCGGGCAACCCCGTGAACGGCGACGATCCCGAGCGCCAGCTCTGGGACGAGGAAGTCGCGCGGTGCATGCGCGTGCTGGTGCGCCATGCCGACGGCGCCGAGGAGGACCTGCCGGTGGAGCGCTTCCCGCGCCCTGGTCTCGCGGCGAGCCTGCGGCCTCCGACCATCGAGCTGCATGAGGGCGCAGGACCGCGCGGCGACGAGCGCGCGGTCGTCATCGCCGCTCACCATTTCGTGGATGCGTCGGTGCTGCAGGCGATGCAGCTCCGCTTCGACGACATCCAGCGCGCCGACCGGGTGATCGTGGACATCCGCGATGCGGGGGAGGGCATGATCGGCAACGCGTTCGGCCTGATGGCGCTTTTCTTCGACCGAGAGGTCAACCTGAGGGACCTCATGGGCCAGCAGATCGTCTACACGCGCTACACCGAGCGCAACGCGCGGCTGCGCGCACGTCAGCTCGCGCGCCTGCTGGATATGAGCGACGAGGCGGGGAGGGCCTGGGTGCAGGCCGAGATCGACCACGTGGCCGCCTGCGCGGGCCAAGGCTTCGTGAAGGAGGCGGAGCTCGAGGAGGACATGCTGTTCCCGCCGGCCCCCGCGGGGCAGAGGACGCTGCTGCTCACCGACGTGCGCACGAGCGGTCCGGCCGAGCGGCTGGCGGCCATCGCGCGCCGCGCCGCCGCGCAGGGGTGCGGCAAGGTGCGCTCCGTGGGCCGCGCGACGCGGGGCAGCCTGGACTACGCGAACCTCGTGGTCGCGCCGCTCGACGAGATATTCTCGCTCGTGTATCCCATAGCCAAGACGGAGGACGCCCACGAGGGTCGCGGCCTGCGGGGCCGGGGTCTCGCGCCTGACGTGCACGTGCCGTTCACGCCCGAGGAATGCACGCGTGACCTGGTGTTGGAGCAGGCGCTTGTCGAGCCGTAGGCCGAAGGGTAGGGAAACGCGAACGAACACGCGGGATGCGAACCGGCGGGCGGGATGCGAGCGGGCGTGCGACGCCGAGGGAGAGCGCGGTGAGATGGATACGGAAGGCGCACAAGCCGTTTGCCCAGGCTCCTCGCTTGTGTCTGCTACGCCACTGCCACCAGCTCGCCGGTGACGGAGTCCATCACGAAGCCGGCTACGCGCACGTGGGGCGGCATGACGGGGTGTTTGCGGATGAGGTCGACGCTCTTGCGCACGGACTCCTCGGTGTCGCCGAAGCCGGCGAGCCAGCGGTCGAAGTCGATGCCGCAGTGGCGCGCGAACTCGATGCGCTGCTCCGACACGCCCAAGCGGCGCATGCTGTCGATCATGGCCGCCCCGCTCATATGCTGTGCCCCGCAATTCGTGTGCGCCACGACCATGATATCCTCCACGCCCAGCTCGCACACGGCGATCAGCAGCGAGCGCATGACGCTGCCGAAGGGGTGGGCCACCTCGGCGCCGGCCACCTTGATGATCTTCGCATCGCCGTTCTTCAGCCCGAGCGCCGCCGCCAGAAGCTCGGTGAGCCGCGTGTCCATGCACGAGACCACGGCCAACTTCTTGTCGGGGTACTTGTCGGTCGCATAGCGCGCGAACTCGCCGCCTTCCACGAACGCCCGGTTGTGCGCGAGCACGCTGTCGATGGTCCCGCTCCCGGTTCCGTCCTCCTGGCCCATGATGCCGCCTTCCCTCCGTTTTTTCGGTCGCCTCCATGGTAGCCCATTTGCCGTGCGGCAAAAGAAGAACAGATGTTTCACGTGAAACATCTGGAAAGATGGCGGCGGAACACGGCCCGAAAAGGTGCTTGCGACTTCGGGGATGCGACCTCGCGATCGGGACGATGGTGCGGAGGGGCCATTGTGCGGGCAAGTTGCTCCCAGTAGATACGAGGCTTAGCAGCGCTTGCAACTCCGCGCATACGAGAGCGACCGCCGGCAGGCGGTCGCTCTCGGGGAAATGTGCGCTCGGCGGGAAGGCGAGCGCGGTTGCTCGCGCGGCTTAGAACGCGGTGAACGTGGCCTTCGGGCAGAAGCAGATGGGGCACTTTTCGAAATCCTCGCCCTTGTGGATGTAGCCGCAGATGGGGCAGAGGTAGAACGCGTCGTCGTCAGCGGCGTCGAGGTCGTTGTACGCGGCCAGGTAGCGCTCGGCATGCACGGACTCGGCCAGCTTGGCGCGGGTGAACACCTGGACGGCCTTCGCATTGCCCTCTTCCTGGGCCTTCTTGATGAACGCCGGGTACATGTCGGACGTCTCGTAGATCTCGCCGCAGGCGCCGGAGATGAGGTTCAGGTCCGTGGCCTCGCCAGAGCAGTCGGGGGCGGCGGGCTTCTCAAAGTCGGGCTCGACCTCGCTCACGAGGGCGTACTCGAGGCCGATGTGGATCTGCTCGGCGGCCGACGTGGCCTCGAACAGGCGAGCGATCTGGTCGTAGCCCTGCTCCTTGGCGGCCTTGGCGAAGGCGGCGTACTTGGCGGAGGCGCCGGTCTCGCCACCGATGGCGGCCTTCAGGTTGTCGAGCGTGGTGCCGACGGCGGTTTCGCTGCCGGTGGCGATGCTGAAGTTATTGCAGTTGTCAGCGGTGGGAATCTGGGCGCGTACCTTCATAGGTGCATTCTCCTTCTCGTCTGTTCGTGCTCTCATTGTTTCTCTTAATGAGAATCAATCTCAATAAGCATCATACCGCGGACGAGAATCCGATGCAAGAGGATAATCGAATTCGCTCGCGCCTCCTTGGAACATTCACAGTTTGACCCTGAGGAAGAGCGCGGGCAGGGTGGCAAGAGGAGGTGCGGAAAGGTGAGCGCGAGAGGACGGGCGTGGTGAGAGCGGGCGAAAGGAAGCAGGTGCGGAAGGGTGGCGCGAGGAGGGAGCGCGAGGAGAAACGGGCGCGGGCTTAGGTTGCTCCGAGGAGGCGCCCTGCGGCTCCTTGCCTTCTTTCGGCACAATAATGACAGCTTTTATACCGGTAGCCCGTTGGAAACGGTTCTGTGGCATGCGATGGGATATAAACGTTAGGTGTTTTCCCTGTTCGTAGAGAACAGGTTTGATGGTCAGGCGATTGGCATGTCAAAAACCGGTGAAAACTGTGTTTGAAACGCCATATGGCGCGGCTTGGTACGTCGCGAAGGTAGCGTCCCGAATGTTGGTGTATCAATCCGGATTTGGAGGGCAGGCGAAGCCTGCCCGAGAAAAACGGCCATCGTCTAGAATCGTTCTCACCACAAGTAACGAATTCAGGGAAAGGCGATGACCGTCATGGACACTGTACTATTCAACGACCCGGAAGTGAAGGGGCTCGCCCTCGAGGCCCTCGAGGAGTGCACGGACCTGCAGGCGTTCGGCCGCAGGTGCCTGGAGATCCTCTTGAACGCGCTCATCTCGGCGAAGGCCGACGAGGCCTGCGGGGCGGCCTACGGCGAGCGCAGCCCCGAGCGCTCGAACAGCCGAAACGGCTACCGCGAGCGAAGCCTGCTCACCTCGGTCGGCGACCTCAAGGTGAGGATCCCGAAGCTGAGGACCGGCGCCTTCTTCCCCGATGACCTCATCGAGCGCTACTGCCGGGTGGACCGCGCGCTCGTGGCCGCCGTGGCCGAGATGTACGTCATGGGGATATCCACCCGCAAGGTCGAGGAGGTGGCCGGCGCCCTCGGCGTCTCCTCGATGTCGAAGTCGCAGGTGTCGCGCCTGTGCGAGTGCCTGGACGCGGAGGTGGGGGCGTTCCGCCGGCAGCGCTTCGACGGAGTGAGGTTCGCCTACCTGTGGCTCGACGCGACCTACGTGAAGTGCCGGGTGGAGGGCCGCTCGGTCTCCCAGGCGGTCGTGACCGCCATCGGGCTGGACGACACCGGCCACAAGCGCTTCTTGGGCGTGGACTGCGTCGACACGGAGTCCCATGCCGATTGGAGGGCGTTCCTCGCCGACCTGCGCGCCCGCGGAGTGGCCGCCGGGAAGGACGGCGTGCAGCTCGTCGTCTCCGACGCCCACGAGGGGCTGCGCAAGGCGATCGCGGAGACGTTCCAGGGCGCGGCCTGGCAGAGGTGCGTCACGCACCTGATGCGCGACGTCGTCGGCCACATCCACAACAAGGAGGGACAGGGGCTCGCGCGCGAGGCGATGAGGGCCGCTTTCGCCCAGAAGAGCCCGATCGTGGCGCGGGCGTGCTACCAGAGGGCGGCCGAGGAGGTCATGAAGGTCTCCCGGACGGCGGGCGAGGTGCTCCTGGAGGCGGAGGAGGAGGCGCTCGCCTACCTCGCCTTCCCGGCGTCGCACAGGACCAAGATCCGCACCAACAACGTCCAGGAGCGGGCCAACCGCGAGATCAAGCGGCGCACGGGCGTCGTGCAGGGCTTCCCCTCGCGCGAATCGCTGATACGCCTGGTGGGGGCGGCGCTCATCGAGGCGGACGAGGAGTGGTCGGCGCGCTGCGTCATCTCGAAGCCCTCGCTCGCGCACGCCTGGAGGCGCGAGGAGCGGCCGGCCCCCGACGAGGCCTCGGTGCTCGAGGCGAGGCAGGTCGCGGACAGGATAATCTCGACGGCGATTGACCCGGAGGAGGGCCAGGGGTAGGATTCGGAGGGCAAGGGTGCCGGCGGTTCCGGCGATGGCCCTTGATACACCACAAATCGGGACGCGATCGTCGCGAAACAGACGGCGCCTTTCCTCTGCAAAGAAACGATGGCAATCAGCATTTCGGCGGTGCATTTGGCGGATAATAGGCGCGATCGAAGAAAACCGGCGCACCCGATGCGAAAGGAAGCAGCATGGAACACGACGTGGCATGGAAGAAGTACGACGAGGCCGACCTCGAGGCGCTCGAGCAGCTGGCGTCCGAGTACATCGACTTCATCTCGGACAACAAGACGGAGCGCGAATGCGCCGCCGCCGCAATCGCGCTGGCCGAGGAGCGTGGCTACCGCCCGCTCGACGAGGCGGTACGCGAGGGCCGCGCGCTGCGAGCCGGCGACAAGGTGTGGGCGCAGGCGCACGGCAAGGCGCTCATCTTGGCGCACCTGGGCTCGGCGCCGCTTGCGGAGGGCTTCAACATCCTGGGCGCGCACATCGACTCCCCGCGCCTCGACCTCAAGCAAAACCCGTTCTCGGAGAGCAACGGCCTGGCGCACCTCGACACGCACTATTACGGTGGCATCAAGAACTACCAGTGGGTCACGCTGCCGCTTGCGCTGCACGGCGTGATTGCCAAGACGGACGGCACCGTGGTCGAGGTGAACGTGGGCGAGGACGCGGGCGACCCCGTGTTCTGCGTGACCGACCTGCTCATCCACCTGGCGGGCAAGCAGATGGGCAAGAAGGCGAGCGAGGTCGTGGAAGGCGAGGACCTGGACATCCTGATAGGGAACCGCCCGCTGGTCATCGAGAAGGACGAGGCTGACGGAGATGCCGCCGCGGGCGCCGACCCCGCTGCCACTGAGGCCGACGCTGCCGACAGGCCGGTGTACGAGAAGCTGGCCGAGAAGGAACCGGTGAAGGCGTTCGCGCTCAAGCTGCTGGCCGAGAAGTACGGCATTGCGGAAGAGGACTTCCTGTCGGCCGAGATCGAGGCCGTGCCGGCCGGGCGCGCCCGCGATCTCGGGTTCGACCGCAGCATGGTCATCGGCTACGGGCAGGACGACCGCGTGTGCGCTTACACGTCGCTCGCAGCGCAGCTTGCGCTAGCCGACGCCGCGCTGGAGAAGACCGGCATGTGCGTGCTGGTGGACAAGGAGGAGATCGGCAGCGTGGGCGCCACGGGCATGGCGTCGCAGTTCTTCGAGAACACCGTCGCCGAGATCATGGAGCTGGCCGACGAGGGCGGCCCGCTGCCGCTGCGCCGCGCGCTGGTGGCGTCGAGCATGCTGTCGTCCGACGTGTCCGCGGGCTTCGACCCCGCTTACGCCGCCGCGTTCGAGGCGAAGAACAGCGCGTATCTGGGCCGTGGCCTCGTGTTCAACAAGTACACGGGCTCGCGCGGCAAGAGCGGCTCCAACGACGCGAGCGCCGAGTACGTTGCGCGCATCCGCCGCGTCATGGGCGATGCGGGCGTGTCGTTCCAGACCGCCGAGCTGGGCAAGGTCGACGTGGGCGGCGGCGGAACCATCGCCTACATCCCTGCCAAGTACGGCATGGACGTCATCGACTCGGGCGTGCCGGTCCTCTCGATGCACGCCCCGTGGGAGGTCACGAGCAAGGCCGACATCTACGAGGCCTTCAAGGGCTACGAGGCGTTCCTGAAGAACGCGTAGGTTCGTTTGGCGGCCTGGCATGCGGGCTTCCGCCCGCATGCCAAGCCGTTTGCTGTGTCCTCGGCTCGCGCGTTGGCCCGGCAGGCGTTTTCCGCTACACTTTCCCGGTTGCATTCGTGCGCTCGGCGAGGTGGAACCGCCGGGCGCTTTTCGATAAGCGAGGATTCATGGTTCGAGAAAAATTCGGCTCGCGCCTGGGGTTCATCCTGATCAGCGCGGGTTGTGCGATCGGGTTGGGCAACGTGTGGCGCTTCCCCTACATCACCGGCGAGTACGGCGGGGCGGCGTTCGTGCTCATGTACCTGCTGTTCTTGGTGGTGTTCGCGCTGCCCATCCTGGTGATGGAGTTCGCGGTGGGGCGCGCCAGCCAGAAGGGCATCGCGCGCAGCTTCGACGAGTTGGAGTCGGCGGGCACGAAGTGGCGCCGTTTCAAGTGGCCGGCGCTCGCGGGCAACTACCTGCTCATGATGTTCTACACCACGGTGGCTGGCTGGATGATCGCGTTCATGCTGTTCAGCGGCGCGGGGACGTTCGAGGGCCTGGATGCGGGCGGCGTGGCGGGCGTGTTCGACGGCATGCTGGCCGACCCGGTGCAGATGGTCGCGTTCATGCTGGCCGTGGTGCTGATCGGCGTGCTGGTGACGCGCGCCGGCCTGCGCAACGGCGTGGAGCGCATCACGAAGGTGATGATGATCGCGCTGTTCGCCGTGCTCTCGGTGCTCGTGGTGCGGGCGGTCACGCTGCCGGGCGCGCAGGAGGGCCTCGCATTCTACCTCATGCCCGATTTCGGCAAGCTGTTCGCGGGAGGCTGGGGAACGTTCGCCGACGCCGTGTTCGCGGCCATGGGGCAGGCGTTCTTCACCGTGTCGGTGGGCGTGGGCTCCATGTCCATCTTCGGCAGCTATATCGACAAGCGCTACCGCCTCACGGGCGAGGCGCTGCGCATCGCGGGGCTCGACACGCTCGTGGCGTTCATGGCCGGCCTCATCATCTTCCCCGCGTGCTTCGCGTTCGGCGTGGAGCCGGGAAGCGGCCCGGGCCTCGTGTTCATCACGCTGCCGAGCGTGTTCTCGCAGATGCCGTTCGGGCAGCTGTGGGGCACGCTGTTCTTCCTGTTCATGAGCTTCGCGGCGCTCTCCACGGTCATCGCGGTGTTCGAGAACATCATGAGCTTCAGCATGGACGAGTGGGGCTGGTCGCGCAACAAGGCGTGCCTGGTGAACGGCGTGGCGCTGGCGCTGCTGTCGCTGCCGTGCGTGCTGGGCTTCAACGTGTGGGCGGGCGTGGAGGTGCCGGGCATCGGCAACATCCAGGCCATCGAGGACTTCCTCATGTCGAACAACGTGCTGCCGCTGGGCGCGCTCGTGTTCCTGCTGTTCTGCACCACGCGCCGCGGCTGGGGCTGGGACGCGTTTGTGCGCGAGGCCGACACGGGCGAAGGCGCGCGCTTCCCCCGCTGGGCCCGCGGCTACGTGCGCTTCGCGCTGCCGGCGCTCATCCTGGCCGTGTTCGTGGCGGGATACGTGCCCATCGTGCAGGTGTGGCTGGGGATGGTGTAGGAGCTTTGCCTCACCTGCTTGCGCGCCAAGAGCTGGCCGATCGCGTGAGGGCCTACGCAAACAGCGGGGAGCTCGCAACGCCATGAGCGTCGCCCTGTGGGCCCTTGTCCTCTCGCTGCGGCTCGTCCTGCGCGAATATTTCTTCATATTCGGCGCTCTTGCCCTCGGTTGCCGTTCGACCGTGGCTATAATAGCGGGTAACACCTAAGCAACGGATGCTTGACGGGGTGTCGGCGGTATGTGCCGCGCGGCGCCGATCGCATCCGCGCCGCAACCCGCCCGCGCAGACCGCGCCGACCGCAGATGGAGGAGTTCATGGCCTACTATTTCGATGAGCCGTCCCGCACGTTCAACGAGTACCTGCTGGTACCCGGTTACTCGTCGGCAAAATGCATCCCGCAGGATGTGAGCCTGAAGACGCCGCTCGTGAAGTACCGCCGTGGCGAGGAGCCGGCCATCTCGCTGAACATCCCCATGGTGTCCGCCATCATGCAGGCCGTGTCCGACGACGGCATGGCCATCGCGCTGGCCACCGAGGGCGGCCTGTCGTTCATCTACGGCTCGCAGAGCATCGAGGACCAGGCGGCCATGGTCGCCCGCGTGAAGGACTACAAGGCCGGCTTCGTGACGAGCGACGCGAACCTCTCGCCCGAGATGACGCTTGCCGACGTGGTGGCCCTCAAGGACAAGCACGGCCACTCCACCATGCCCGTGACCGAGGACGGTACGGCGCACGGCAAGCTGGTGGGCGTGGTGACGGACCGCGACTACCGTCTGTCGCGTATGTCCATGGACGAGAAGGTGGCCAGCTTCATGACGCCGCGCGAGAACATGATCGTGGCGCCCATGGATACCAGCCTGAAGGTTGCCAACGACATCATCTGGGACAACAAGCTGAACTCGCTGCCCGTGGTGGATGACGAGGACCACTTGATGTACCTGGTGTTCCGCAAGGACTACGACTCGCACAAGTCCAATCCCAACGAGATGCTGGACGCGCACAAGCGCTACCAGGTGGGCGCGGGCATCAACACGCGCGACTACGCCGAGCGCGTGCCGGCGCTGGTGGAGGCCGGTGCCGACGTGCTGTGCATCGACTCGTCGGAGGGCTACTCGGATTGGCAGAAGTTCACGCTGGAATGGATTCGCGAGCATTACGGCGACTCCGTGAAGGTGGGCGCGGGCAACGTGGTGGACGCCGAGGGCTTCCGCTTCCTGGCCGACGCGGGTGCCGACTTCATCAAGATCGGCATCGGCGGCGGCTCCATCTGCATCACGCGCGAGCAGAAGGGCATCGGCCGCGGCCAGGCCACGGCCACCATCGAGGTGGCGAAGGCCCGCGACGAGTACTTCGAGGAGACGGGCGTCTACATTCCCATCTGCTCTGACGGCGGCATCGTGTACGACCATCACCTGACCCTGGCCCTGGCCATGGGCGCCGACTTCGTCATGCTGGGCCGCTACTTCGCCCGTTTCGACGAGAGCCCCACGAACAAGGTGAACATCAACGGCTCCTACATGAAGGAGTACTGGGGCGAAGGCTCCGCGCGTGCCCGCAACTGGCAGCGCTACGACCTGGGCGGCGACAAGAAGGGCATGTCGTTCGAGGAGGGCGTGGACAGCTACGTGCCCTACGCCGGCACGCTCAAGGACAACGTGGACCTCACGCTGTCGAAGGTGAAGTCCACCATGTGCAACTGCGGCGCGCTGACCATTCCCGAGCTGCAGCAGAAGGCGAAGCTCACCGTGGTGTCGTCCACGTCCATCGTCGAGGGCGGCGCCCACGACGTGGTGCTCAAGGACAAGACGCCCTATGTGAGCAGCTCTATCCACTAGGCGAGACCTTCCCCCCTCCGGGAAGTTCTGCACAACAGCGTGTGGCCCGCCGGCCTCGGTTCCCGACCGAACACGGCGGGCCACACGCGCTTCATGGGCTTTGCAGCTGCAGACCGGAGAGGCGCCGTGCTCCTCTACGCAGGGCGCGCCTCCACGCTCGGGTTCGCCTTGATGATGGCGTGCAGTTCGTCGATGTAGCGCAGCAGCAGGGGGCTCGGGCGGCGCTCGTTGTGCATGATATAGCCCACCTGCATGCGCTCGTCCACGTCGAGGGGGATGCTGGCGATGCCCGACTGCATTTCGGCCGACAGCACGCCCGTGGACAGCGTATAGCCGTTATGGCTGGTCAGTAAGTTAGTGAGCGTGCCGCGATCCGAGATGCGGATGTTGCGCGCATGGGGCAGGTACGAAAGCGGCTCCTCCGAGTAGTAGAACGAGTTCGCCGTGCCCTGCTCGAACGAGTAGCGCGGGAAGGGCTCCAAGTCCTCGGGCGCCAGCAGCTGCGCGCCCGCCAGCGGGTGGTGCTCGCCTACGAATACGTGCACGTGCGCGTCGAACAGCGGGGCGTACGCCACGTCGGCGTCGGCGAAGGCCTTCTGCAGCACGCGCCGGTTGAAGCCGTCGGTGTAGAGCACGCCCACCTCGCTGCGGAACGTGCGCACGTCGTCGATGATCTCGCCGGTGCTGCTCTCGCGCAGGATGAACTCGTAGTCGTCTCCCTCGCACTGCTCCACGACGTTCACGAACGCCTGCACGCTGAACGCGTAGTGCTGCGTGGACACGGCCAGCCGCAGGTGCTTGTCCGTGCCGGTGGCGTAGCGCCGCTCCAGCATGTCGGCCTGCTCGATGACCTGATGCGCGTAGCCCAGAAGCTCCGTGCCGTCGTTCGTGAGCGTGACGCCGCGGTTGCTGCGCGTGAACACGGTGATGCCCAGCTCCTGCTCCAGCTCCTTGATGGCCGTGGACAGGTTCGATTGCGAGGCGTACAGGTTCTGTGCCGCCGCGTTGATGGAGCCGTACTCGGCAATGGCGATGAGGTAGCGAAGCTGCTGAAGGGTCATGGTGGGCTTCCTTTTCTTGTGGCGGTTGGCGACTCGGGGGAAGGCGTCCAGTCGCTCGGCAGTCCTGCTCGCTCGGACAGCCCACTGGGCTGTCCGGCTCGTGCGGAACTCGCTTGGTGGACGCCTTCCCCCGAGTCGCCTTCAACCTGAAGGAATGCTGCAGAAACGGGGGTTCAGCTGCTTGCGCTGGAGGTGAGGGGGTCAACCTGCGAGAGTCTTTTTATTCTAGCTTGTTATCTGATGAAGCGGTAGCGGGATTGAGGGTTTTTACGGTAACTTAGGGGGAGCTCACGTGAAGTGGGCGCTTATGCCGTACGGTTTCACTGGCTGTGAGTGCGCGAGATACGAGGCGCGCGGCTTGGCGATCGGCCTGGCGGCGGCGATCGCCGTGGCGTGGGCGCTCCATCAGGCCACGGCTTTGGCTCGCTTTTTTATTCTGTGTGCTCTCTAGCTACCCCTGTATGAAAGCGCGGTTTCTCACTCTGAACGCCATATGGCTCGGCGGAGAATTCGGTGACAATGCGAGGGAAGGATTGCCGCTCCGCGGCCGTTCGACGTTTTTCGTCGCGGTCGGGGCAAAGGGGGCCTGCAAGGGGCGGCGTCAACTCGCACGGAGGGGGAGCACTATGTCCGAAACGACGGTTGCCCGGGTCAAGTCCGAGCGCATGCGCACGCTGGCGTGCTCGACGTTCGCCTTGCTGTTCTTAGGGCTCATCTACGCGTTCTCCATGTTCGCAGCGCCCATGGGCGCCGCGTTCGAACTGGAGAAGGGGGCTGTCGGCCTCACGTTCAACATCATGATGATAGCGTTCTGCATCGGCGCCGTGATAGGCTCCCAAGTGGAGCGGCGGATCGGCGTGAAGGGGACCATCGTCATCGCGGCCGTGCTGTTCTTCGTCGGATTCGCGGGCACCGGGCTGTTCGCGAAGGGGAGCATTGCGGTGGTATACCTATGTTACGGCACGCTGGGCGGTTTGGGCGTGGGCATGGGGTACAACACCATCGTGTCCACGACGAATCTGTGGTTCCCTGACAAGGTGGGGTTCTCGTCGGGTGTGCTCATGATGGGGTTCGGCCTGGGGTCGCTCATCCTGGGGACGCTCTCGGTGAACCTCGTGCCGCTGTTCGGCCTGGGCCCTGTGTTCGTGGGCGTGGGCGCGGCCGGCGGCGTGGTGGCGGCAGCTGCGGCGCTTATGCTGCGCCGTCCGCCCGAGAACATCGTGGCGCTCATGGCGCCCGAGCAGGCGGCAGCCGGCGGTGCGGCGGGCGGGGATGGCGCCGACGAGCCGTTCCTGCTCAAGACGCCCATCCTGTACCTGTTCTGGATCTGGGCCGTTATCGTGGTGGCCATCGGCTTGGCCACTATCGGCAACTGTGCGGCCAACGCGCAGCTCGTGGGCATCGACGCCGCCTTCGCCACGCTGCTCGTGGGCCTGGTGTCCACCTGCAACGGCCTGGCGCGCGTGGTGGTGGGCATGATCTACGACCGCACGAACGTGAAGGTCACCATGTTCGTGGACGGCGCGGTGGCAGCTCTGGCCTGCGCCTGCATCATCGGCGCGTTCGCCACGGGCACCCCGGCGCTCTACATCGCCGGCGCGCTGTGCTGCGGCTTCGCCTACGGCGGCGAGCCGGTGGTGGCGTCGGCCTTCGCCCGCCAGCGCTACGGGTCGGCGAAGTACCCGCTCAACCTGTCCGTTATCAACACGTCCATCATCTACGGCTCGTTGCTCAGCATGGCCGCGCAGGCGCTGGCCGGCGGCGTGGACAGCCCGCTGGCCGTGTTCACCATCCTGGGCGTGCTCTCGGTGGTAGCGCTGGTGGACGTGCTGCCGTTCTCGAAGAAATGGGACGCCGACCTGCGGGCGCGGTGGGCAGGTGGATCGCGCCCGCAGGTCGGCGCAGACGCTGCGGCAGCGGAGGAGGCGCTGGGCGCGAAGTAGCTTGTGCGAAGCGAGCGCGGGCGATTAGATACGTTCACTTCCGCATCTTGCTAAGCTATCTGTTTTAGCGATAGCAAAGCATCAGAACATCGAATGGCTTAGAAGGTTGTATTCGCCGCCCGTTAGTGGTTTCATGCAATGTGCTGCTTTTACCTGCGAGAGCCCAGATAGCGAACGAATGTTACATGTGAAACGTTCGGCGCGGGCAGGCAGGCGCGGAAACCCCAAGCGGGCGCTCGGCGTTCGGTCGTGCAGGCGTTGTCCGCCGCGGGCGTGCAAGCAGCGGAGGAAACGAGAACCGATCAAGGAGCAACCATGGCGAAGGACATCCCCGTATCCCAGAAATACTACGATCCGGAGATCGAATGCATGCCGCGGCCCGAGCTCGAGGCGCTGCAGCTGCAGCGCCTGAAGGACATGGTGGCCTACGCATACGAGAACACGGCGTACTACCGCCGCGCGTTCGACGAGGCCGGCGTGGCGCCGGGCGATATCGAAACGCTCGACGATATCGCCAAGTTCCCGTTCATCGACAAGAAGACGGAGCGCGAGACGCAGCACGTGGGCAGCTTCTTCGGCGAGATGTGCTCCGTACCCGAGGAGGAGGTCATCTTCATGGCCACCTCGTCCGGCTCCACGGGCGTCCCCACGGTGAGCCCCTTCACGCAGGAGGACTTCGACCTGTGGCAGGATACCGAGGCGCGCCTGTTCTGGCAGGCCGGCATGCGCCCGAACGACCGCTACGTGCATGCGCTCAACTTCGCGCTGTACGTGGGCGGCCCCGACGTCATCGGCGCGCAGCGCCTGGGCGCGCTGGCCATCTGGGTGGGCGCCGTGCCCTCGGACCGCCTGCTGTTCGTGCTGAAGCAGTACCAGCCCACCGTCATCTGGACGTCGCCGTCCTACGCGTGGCACCTGGGCGAGGTGGCGAAGGAGAAGGGCTACGACCCGCGCACCGATTTCAACATCCACACCATCATCGTGGCCGGCGAGGCGGGCGGCTCCATCCCGTCTACGCGCGAGAGCATCGAGAACCTCTGGGGCGCGAAGGTCGTGGACTTCTACGGCCTGTCCGACATCTACGGCGCCTGCGCCGCCGCGTGCGAAGCGCACGACGGCCTGCATATCGTGGAGGACCAGATACTCGTGGAGACGGTGGACCCGACGACCGGCGAGGTGCTGGATCCGGGCGAGACGGGCGAGCTGGTGTACACCACGCTCATGAAGAAGGCGCGTCCCATGATCCGCTTCCGCACGGGCGACATCGGCTACGTGTCCACCGACACGTGCGAGTGCGGGCGCACGCTGGCGCGCATCCACGTGACCGGGCGCAAGGACGAGATGTTCATCGTGAGCGCCGTGAACGTGTTCCCCACCGACATCGAGTTTGTGGTGCGCGGGCTGGAGGGCCTGACCGGCGAGTATTCCATCCGCGTGTACGAGAAGGACTTCACCTGCAAGTACGAGGTGTCCGTGGAGCGCGCGCTGGGCAGCGACGAGCCCTACGACGAGGTGGCGAAGCGCACCATGGCCGCCATCAAGGCCCACGTGGGGGTGCGCCCGCAGAAGGTTATCGTGTATGATGCGGGCAAGCTGGGCACGTCGTCCGAGCACAAGGCGTCGCGCTTCATCGACGAACGCGGCTGCCAGTAGGTTCCGACGGCTTGTCAGCCGTCGGAACGGGCCGACGCTGCGGCTGCCCGTGGCACCGAATCTTCGCGCGTTGGCGAAGCCTCACGTACCGAAGTACGTTTCACCTTCGCCAACCCACGAATCTCCGGCACCACGGGCACCCTCGCTGACTGATTTTGGACCCGCGAGAAGGAAATCTTGTTGAAAGGATTCCACCTATGACCACCACCGAAACCACGTTCGCCGTCTCCGGCCAGCACTACCTGTTCAACGTGCAGACGTTCGCCCACACCGTGTTGGCGTTGGGCGGCGACTCCTTCGCCTATGCGCTGCGCGACCGCACGACCCAGGGCGTCATCGACGACGTCGCCAGCGGGAAGAGCGAGCTGGGCGTGCTGTTCGAGACCTCGGCCACGGCCGACGAGGTGAACGCCGCGCTCGACGCGGCGGGCCTCGAGTTCGTGGAGCTCATCCAGTCGGCGCCGCGCGTCGCGCTGCCGGCGAGCCACCCCATGGTGAACGCCGCGAGCCTCACGCTCGAGGACATGGAGGACTACCCGTACCTCTACTTCGAGCAGGACGAGGACTCCCCGGTCGCCTTCGCCGAGGAGGCGCTGGCCGGCGTGCCGCGCGCCAAGTCCATCGCCTGCACCGACCGCGCCTCGCTCTCCGAGCTGATCGTGGCCCTGAACGGCTACACGGTGACGAGCGGCATCCTCGTGGGCATCTCCGATGGCGCCGGCTTGAACACCGTGCCCCTTGAAACCGACGTGCGGCTGCATTTGGGCTACGTCGTGCGCAAGGGTGGGCAGCTGGGCGAAGTGGGCCAGCGCTTCGTGGACACCCTGAAGAAGAACCTGGAGAGGTACGCACGGTTCTAGGGTTCCGCCAAGTCATCACCGCCGAGGTTCGCGCGGAAGGGGTTTGCTGCACGCCGACTGAAAATCGATCCTCGCCTACTGCGGCAGTGGGCTCTCGTCGTCGGGGGTGCCGGCCGCTCCGAGGACATCCGCCGCAGCTCCCTCCTCGGCGCGCGCCCGCGCCTTCGCGTGGGCGGCTGCGCGGGCGGGGGACATGCCGCGTGCGGTCTCGCCCTCGGCTTCCAGCTCGGCCTCGATCGCGCGCACGCGGGCCTTCTCGTGGGCGGCGGCGCGTGCGGTCGTGGAGCGTCCGTGCGCGCTCGGGCTGGGGGCTATGGCGCTGGCCTCGGTTTCCGTCTCCTTGGAGAAGCCCAGGCGGATGCTCACGTACTCGCTCACCAGCAGCACCAGCAGGATGCACATCACAATGAGGTAGCCGATGACCGCGCCCGGCAGCCCCGTGAAGTTCACCAGCAGAAGCGGCACGAACAGCGAGAATCCGAACGTGATGACGTAGAGCTTCGTCACGGCGCGCTGCCGCCTCAGCACGGTGATCACCTGGTACAGAAAATCGATGGCCGCCGTCACGCCGCCCGCGGCGATCATGATGAACAGGAGGCCGCGGAACTGCTCGAAGTCCAGCCCGTACAGGAAGCTCATGACGGGGATGCCGATCCATCCCATGACAAGGGCCGTCGCTCCCGTGTACGCCACAATGATCACCATGATAAGGACGATGATCAGGTCGAACTTTCGCCGCTTCTCGGGGTCGCTCCACGCCTCCGCCATGCGCACGAGCAGTGGCTTGTAGATGAGCCCGATGGTCAGCAGGATGCCCTGCGCCGGGAAGTACAGCGCATTGAAATACAGCTGGTTGTCGTAGGAGAGCACGCCCTCCATGACGAACTTCGGCATGTTGTCGATGAGCGCGTACAGGAACAGCGCCAGGAACAGCGGGAAGCACTGCTTGAACAGCCGCGCGACGCTGGAAGGACTTACGCGGCGCGACTTCGGCGTTTCGAACAGGGCCAGCGGGAACGTGAGCACCACGAACGACAGGGCTGCGGCCACGGCCATGACGATGCAGGCCACCGGCAGGTTGCGAGTGATGAGCAGGCACAACGAGAACGCCACGAGCACCACTACCGAGCGGAACGCCTGTGAGGCGCCGGCCAGGTACAGCTTGTCCACCTGCTGCAGCCGCCCCTCGTATACGTCGGCCAGGCCGTCCACCATCTTGTACACGTACACACCTAGGCTGATGGTGAACATGTCCTGCGCGTACCCGCGTATCGAGCAGTACGCCACGCCCACTGCCACCATGAGGGCGCAGGTTATCCAGCGGTTCAGCTGGTAGTCCGAGAAGGAGTGCGCCTCGTCCAGGTCCGACACCTGGTAGGTGCGCACGCCGTAGTTGGCCAGGAACATGAGCAGCATGCCCGTGACGAACGCCATGGAGAACATGCCGGCCTGCTCCACGCCCACGAGCTGCGTGACCACCACGGTGAGCACGGGGAACACCATGCCCCACGCGCCGATGCCCAGGGAGTTCCATACGTAGTCGCGCGTGGTGCGATGCGCGGCGTACTGCTCTTCCTGGGCGGCCAGCGAGCGCTCCGACACGGCGCCGAGCAGCCGGTTGCACCAGTGGTTCACCGTGCGCGTGACGAAGTTGGGCTTGCGGGGCTTGCGTGCCTTGGCGTCGCGGGCTCCCCGTCCTGCTTGGTCGCGGTCGCTTTCGCCGCGCAGCACGTCGCCGGGTGTTTCGACGTGCCCTTCCTGCGCGCTGGGCCCGGGAGTGCGTCGGCCATGCTTGCCGCGAGGGCTCTGCGCGCCCTCGCCCGAGGGCGCCTGCTCGGCGTTGTTGGCGGTCGGCAGGACGCGCGTTTCGACCTCGCCGGAACCTGCAGGTTCCCGATGCGTCGCCGGGCGCTTCTTGCCAAACGTGGGGCGGTCCATCACGGTGCTCGCCAACTCCTTCGCGGTGCCTTCTCGTCGGTTCTCTCTCCGAGCATTATATAGTTCGTGCACGGCCGCGCCCCGAAGATTCATAGCAGCAGCAAACAGCGAGTTGAGGGCGGGCTTGCGGCGTTGAAAGGCGGTCGAGGAGGGGGTGGAAGGGGGGCGGATATGGGCTGAAGCGCTTTTCGCCGGGAAGTGCCAAGAAAGGGCTGGTTTGGCAATCGTGGGCGCCTGTTTTTTGGGCTGTTGTGCGGCGTGCGACGCCGATGGCGACATATCGCCTGATCGCGCCTCGGCCTGTCGGGGAGCTTCCAGCGCTCGGATTGCCAAACCGGCCTTTTCTCGGCAGTATCGGCCGGGAAAGCGTCATCCGGGCGAGAAATGCATCCCTTCCGGCAAAGGACAGCGCGACGAGGCGGGCTGGCATGATGGGCGGATCGCTGCCCATTTGCTGAAGAATGCGGGCAGGCCGGCCGCCGCGCCGCCGTCTCGGCACGGCCGCAGCGCTATACTGGCACGATCAAATGCAAGAGAACGGGAGACTGCATGATCGAGGTATTGTGGCACGGCCGCGGCGGGCAGGGCGCGTTCACGGCGGCGCGGCTTCTGGGCGCGGCGGCGTCGATGGCGGACGGAAGGCACGCGCTCGCGTTCCCCTCGTTCGGCCCCGAGCGGCGCGGCGCGCCCATGCGGGCGTTCACCAAGATGGCCGACGCGCCCATCGGCGACCGCAGCGCCATCGCGCAGGCCGACTACGTGGTGTACCTGGACGACACGCTGCTCGGCGACGGGTGGGAGCGCGAGCTCAAGCCCGGCGGGCTGGTGTTGGCGAACAGCACGCGCACGTTCGACGACCCGCGCATCGTGGCTCTCGACGCCGACGGCATCTCGAGCGCGGTTCTGGGCAGGCCCATTCCCAACACGGTGTTCTTGGGCGCGTTGGCGGCGCTGTGCGAGAGGGTTGAGCTGGCCGACGTCGAGGGGGCCATCCGCCAGTACATGCCCGCGAAGCTGCATGCGAAGAACATCGAGATCGTGCGGGCTGCGAGCGAGGCGGTGTCCCGCCGCGAAGAAGGCGGGCCGGCTTGTCAACCTGAGCGGGCGGAGCGAGCCGAAGAATCCGCTACGGTGCCAGTGGAAGGCGACCGGCCCCTGCGCCCCGTATCCGCCATCCCCACGCTGCGCTCCGACGCGCTCGATCCCGCCGAGTTCGCGCATTCCACGTGCTTCGAAGGCGGCTATCTCACGGTGAAGAACGCGGGCTGGCGCAACATCCGACCTGTGATCGACCCGGCCGCCTGCACGGGCTGCCTCCAGTGCTACCTCTACTGTCCTGACGGCACGGTCTTCAAAGTGCCCGACCCCGCTCCCGGCGGCGCCCCCGTCGCCATCGACTACGACTTCTGCAAGGGCTGCGGCGTGTGCGCGAAGGCGTGCCGGTTCGGTGCCATCACGATGATCCCCGAAAGCGAGGCGGATGCCCGATGAAGCGGTTCCTTTCCGGCGACGAGGCCCTTGCCGAGGGCGTGCGGCTGGCGCGCCCGCAGGTGATCAGCGCGTATCCCATCACGCCGCAGACGGTGGTGGTGGAGCGCTTGAGCGAGATGGTGGAGGACGGCTCGCTCGCCGCCGAGTACGTGCACGTGGAAAGCGAGCATTCGGCGCTCTCGTGCGCCATCGGCGCGTCGGCCACGGGCGCGCGCACGTTCACGGCCACGTCGAGCCAGGGCCTGCTGTACATGGCCGAGTGCCTGACCTACGCGTCGGGCGGCCGGTTCCCCATCGTCATGATGAACGCGAACCGCGCGACCGCCCTGCCGTGGAACATCTACGGCGACCAGCGCGACTCGCTCTCGCTTCTGGACCACGGCTGGATCCAAGTGTATGCCGAGAACAACCAGGAGGCGCTCGACCTGGCCCTCATGGCCTACGCCGTGGCCGAGGACCCTGCCGTGCGCACGCCGGTGATGGTGAACCTCGACGGCTTCGCGCTCACGCACACCTACGAGACGGTGGACGTGCCCACCTCCGAGCAGGCCGACGCGTTCCTGCCGCCCTACGACGGCGCGGGCAACAGCTTCGACTTCGAGAACCCGGTGAGCATCGGCTTCTCGGCGGGGCCGGACTACGACCGTTACTTCAAGTACTGGGAGCACCACGACATGCGGGAGGCCGCGCCGCGCGCCATCAAGGAAGCGGAGGCGCGCTTCGCCGAGGTGTTCGGGCGGCGCTACACCGGCATGATCGAGTGCGTGGACTGCGACGACGCCGACGTGGTGTTGGTGACGCTCGGGTCGGTGGCGGGCCTCGTACGCGGCGTGGTTGCCAAGCTGCGCGCGCAGGGCGTGCGCGCCGGCATGCTGCGCATCCGCTATCTGCGCCCCATGCCGAGCGTGCTCATTGCCACCGCGCTCGCCGGCGCGAAGGCCGTGGGCGTGCTGGAGAAGGACGTCTCGTTCGGCGCTGAGGGCACGGTGTACACCAACGTGAACTCGGCGCTGCAGCAGGCGGGAGTGCGCGTTCCCTCGTACAACTTCATCGGCGGCCTGGGCGGCGACGACATCTCGGAAGCCCAGGTTGAAGGAATGTTCCGCGTCCTCGCGCAGGCGGCCGAGGGCACGGCCGACCTGCCGCATGTGTCGTTTTTGGGGATCGACTCGCCGGCGGATGCCGTCTCGGAAGGAGGCCGATAGCCATGGCCGTCACCGCTAAGAACATGACCGACGACGAGCTGTTCTTCGGGCACAAGGCGTGCGCGGGCTGCGGCGGGTCGCTCGCCCTGCGCGCGGCGCTCAAAGTGCTGGGGCCGAACGCCGTGGCCGCGCTGCCCGCGGGCTGCATGAGCGCCGTCGGGTTCAACTTCCCGCAGCTCGCCTTCGCCAACAACGCGATGATCACGCCGTTCGCTGCCACGGCCAGCGTGCTCACCGGCATCGAGGCCGGCCTGCGCGCGCAGGGCAAGAAGCCCGACGACTGCACGGTGGTGGGCTTCGCCGGCGACGGCGGCACGGCCGACATCGGCCTGCAGGCGCTCTCGGGCGCCATCGACCGCAACGACGACGTGCTCTATATCTGCTACGACAACGAGGCGTACATGAACACGGGCATCCAGAAGAGCTCGCTCACCCCGTTCGGCGCCAAGACCACCACCACGCCGGCCGGCTCGAACGTGCACGGATGCCTCACGCAGAAGAAGAACCTGTTCGAGATCGTGGCGGCGCACGGCATCCCCTACGCTGCCACGGCAAGCGTCGGCTACCTGAACGACTTCATCCGCAAGGTGGAGCGGGCGCGCGACATCCGCGGCACCCGCTACATCCACGTGATTGCCCCGTGCCCCACCGGCTGGGGCTGCGGCGTGGACGAGATGGCGGACATCGCGAAGGATATCGTGGACACGGGGCTCTGGTACCTCGCCGAATACGAGGGAGAGCAGGTGTCCGGCCAGCCCGGAGGCCGCTTCCGCCTGAACCGCGACCCCAAGCAGTTCGCCAGCGTCGAGGCCTACCTGCGCCGCCAAGGCCGTTTCCGCGCGCTTTCGGACGACGAGATGGCCGCCGTCGAAGCCGCCCGCGACGCGAAGTGGGAGGTCATGCGGAGGGAGTGGCGCGACTGACGCCCGAATCGTGCAGCGGAAACAACGAAAGGGAGGAGCCATGCGCTTCATCGTTTCGCCGGCCAAGAAGATGAACGTGGTAGACGACGCCTTTGCGTGGCACGGTCTGCCTCGGTTTATCGACGATGCGGAGCAGTTGCTCGAAGCGTTGCGCTCGCTGTCGTACGGCGAGGCGAAGGCGCTCTGGGGATGCAGCGATATGCTGGCGGAGCTCAACTTCGAGCGGGTGCGCACCATGGACCTGCGGGCCGAGGGCGCGCTGACACCGGCGGTGGTCGCCTACGAGGGCATCCAGTACCAGCACCTAGCGCCGCGCGTCATGAACGAGGCGCAGCTGGCCTACGTGCAGGAGCACCTGCGCATCCTCTCGGGCTTCTACGGGATGCTGCACCCCCTTGACGGCGTGGTGCCGTACCGCCTGGAAATGCAGGCGAAGCTAGCTGCAGGCGGCGCGCCTGACCTCTACGCCTTCTGGGGCGACCGTCTCTATCGCGCGCTTGCCGACGAGGCCGACATCATCGTGAACCTCGCATCCGTCGAATACGCCAAGGCCGTCCTCCCGCACGCCAAAATCGCGGGCGCGCGGGCGCCGCGCATCGTGACCTGCCTGTTCGGCACCGTCGACACGCAAGGCCGCCTCAAGCAGCGTGCCACCGCCGCCAAGGCCGCTCGCGGCTCGATGGTGCGCTGGTGCGCCGAGCGCAACGTCCAATGCCCCGAGGACCTGCGCGCCTTCGATCAGCTCGGCCACGTCTACGACGGGGCCCGCTCCACCGACGACTGTTTCGTGTTCGTGCAAGGTTGAGCTTGCGGGGCTCTTCCTTGGCTTCGCTAGGCTGTTCCCAGCGAACTTCATTTCGCCGGAAAGTGTCTCCGCGCGATTCCATTTGAATCCTTCGTCGGCGTTAGCACCGACGCTCCGTAAAGTTGCGCAACCCGTACAGGCGCCTCAACAGGCTATAGTGCGATAAAGGAAGGCTCCCGAAAACCAAACGGCCCGCATGGTCGACCATAACTCCAGAGCAACCTAAAGCGGTTCACGTGCGACCGCCTGCGTTAGCGCCCCTTGCTAGAGACGAGCCTGCGTAAGGGCCCTGTACGGAGCACGCGTCTTGACGGCTGATGGCGCGTCGGCGAAATGGAGGGTGGGTATGCATGTCCATTCTGCGCATCATCTCGATACCCCCGCCGTGCCCCAGCCTTTCCTGTCGATCGAGCTCGTGTCGAGAAGCAGCCGTTCAAGCGTGCATGTATGCCGCTTCTCGGACATGCTTCAGAGCCGCGCCTACTGCCTGAAAACACTGCGAGCGGACGGCCGCTACTTGGAGCATCAGAGAAGCCTTCTCGCGCGGTTGGTTGCGGGGTCGCGTAAAGCCGCGTCAGAGGAGAGAGGAGCTGGCGCGGTAGCGAGCAGGCGCGCGGCGAACGGAGAAACTGCTAGCGGCGACACCGAAGAAAGAGGAGTGACGGCATTCGGTGCACGCTTCGCTGCGACCGGGGTGCTTCGCGACTCGCGCTTGCGCCCTTCGCACGGGAAGTGGCTCTACTTGGTTTCTGCCTGGGCTGAAGGCGCTCCTCTTTCTCGTATTATTACGCAGCGTGCTCGCGAGCGTCGGCCGCTTCTTCTGGCGGACTCGTTGTCGCTGCTGCTCGCAGTGGCGACCGACCTGCACGATCTGGGACGCTGCGGGGGCTCCGGCGCCGCCCTCATCCATCAAGATCTCAAGCCCTCGAACATCATCGTATCGCCTTCTCCCGTCGAGCGAGCTACCGTCATCGATCTCGATACGGCCTTCTTTCTGGGCGAGCCGACGGACGCCGTGCCCTGCGGCTCATATGGCTACACGGCTCCGGAGGGTATCATGCGCACGCCCGGATGGGAAAACGAGAACCTGGACGTGTTCTCTTTCGGCATTGTGGCGCACGAAGTGCTCACGGGTCGCTGGCCGTATCCCTTTCCGCCGCGCCTGCGTGACGACTTCTCTTTCTGGTCGGCGTACTTCCGCGGGGGAGGCGTTCCGCGCGTCGATCCCTGCCTGCCCGATGATGTGCGCCAACTGGTTCGGTCGTGCGTTGCGCTCGATCCGGGCCTGCGTCCGAGCTCGTCCGAACTGATCGAGCAGGTGGGTCGGTTGGCGGCTCTTTATGCTGGTTCCGGCGCGTCTTGCCCCCTTGCCGCTGCCGCCGCACCGCTTCCTACGCCAGCGTCGACTGCCTTTCCCCTGCTTGATTTACCGCCCGATGAGCCAAGCAATAGTGTTGCGCAATAGGCCGACCTCGCCAAGACGAATAACCTAATAACGATTTACCGGTGCAAACGTATGCTTGACAAAGCAGTTGAGATAAAGGGGACAAGGTGCGGCTGACGACGAACACCGAACAGGCACGGTCATTCGACGTGTCGGGCGAGGATCGGGGATGGCACACGGCGTTGTACTATTTTGCCGAGCATATCCGATCGCTCTCGCGCGGCCGGGTGAACCACAAGGTCCTCTATTCCTACCTTGGGACGAACGGCCACTACATCAACCATGACAATCCCACCATCAGGAAGCGCACTGCGGCGGTGCTGTCGCGACTCGTCCACTCGCGACGCTATGTGGAGGACTTCCGTGCCAGCTACGAGAGAAACCCGCAGGTGTTCGACGATGCGGCGCGGCTGCTGAGCGCCGATCTCTGCAATGGCCCCGATTGCACTGTCGGGGACCTTGTCATTTACTTCTGCGGTCCCTTGTGGACCGACGTGCAGCGCGGGTTGGAGCATGAGCGCGAGGACGGGCGTGTGGAGCTGCGTCTCGATCGCATCGCGAACGAGATGAACTCGCTGTTCGTTTGGTGCGAGCAGCAGCCTGCTGTGCGTAGCGAAGATATGCTGGTTGTGCTCGCATCCTCGTACTTCCACCTCATGACGTTCGGCCATTTGGACGAGCGCTTCGTGTGCGAGCTGGCCGATGAGACGCCTCTCACCATCCCAGATGGCAAGGGCAACGATCCGGATCGAGCCGTTCGGCGCGAAGGCTGTGCCTGCCTCGTCAAGTACGCGAGCGACGAGCCTGATGCCTTGGGCAACTGGTGGACAGTCGCATCCGACCGCCCGTTCTCCATCGGCCGTTACACCGATTGCGACATCATTGAGACGGATCCCTGCGTTTCGCGTCGGCATTGTCGTATCGTAGGGGAGGGTGGAAGATGGCTTCTGGAGGACCAAGGCTCGGTCCATGGGAGCCGCGTTCTGCGCGAGGGCCGCGTTGTGTACGACAGCGCCCGCGACGGTGCCGAGCCGTTCGAGCTCGAGTTCGGCGACCACCTTGTGCTGGCCGGTGCATCTTCGTACTGGTTCGGAGCCCTGCTCGCCGATGATCGCCACGCGCGGCGCTGATCAAGGTTCCTGCGATCCCCAATCTACTCGGAACCCGGGGACTTTGCCCCGCCTGATCGGCTCGAATTTGCGTGGAGAACCCCCGGTGCAGGGGAAAATCACTATAATGGGAGCATTCGCGAATCGAGCCCCCTGCGCGGACGCGCGCGGGCGGCATCGCCTTGCCGTGGCGCTCCCGTCCGACAGGGCGAGACCTGACGAGGAAAGACACCGCCATGAAACCTTACAACCCGCATGAGATCGAGCCCCGCTGGCAGAAGGCGTGGGCCGACGCCGACCTGTACAAAGTGACCGAGGACGCCTCCAAGCCGAAGCGCTACGTGCTCGAGATGTTCCCGTACCCCTCGGGCGACATCCACATGGGGCACGTGCGCAACTACACCATCGGCGACGTCATCGCGCGCTACTCCAAGATGCGCGGCTTCGACGTGCTGCACCCCATGGGCTGGGACGCGTTCGGCCTGCCGGCGGAGAACGCGGCTATCAAGCACCACAACCATCCGGCGAAGTGGACCTACGAGAACATCGATACGCAGAAGGCGTCGTTCAAGCGCATGGGCTTCAGCTACGACTGGGACCGCACCGTGGTGGCGTGCGACCCCGAGTACTACCGCTGGGGCCAGTGGATCTTCCTCAAGATGTGGGAGAAGGGCCTGGTGGAGCGCCGCAACAGCCCGGTGAACTGGTGCCCCAACTGCGAGACGGTGCTCGCGAACGAGCAGGTCACCGAAGGCGAGTGCTGGCGCTGCCACGGCGCGGTGGAGAAGCGCGACCTCACGCAGTGGTACCTCAAGATCACCGACTACGCCCAGGAGCTGCTGGACGACCTCGACCAGCTGGACGGCTGGCCCGAGCGCGTCAAGCAGATGCAGGCGAACTGGATCGGCCGCTCCGAGGGCGCCGAGGTCACGTTCACGCTGTGCGGGCCCGACGGCGAAGCGCCCGCCGAGCCGACTGAGGACGACCTCATCACCGTGTTCACCACGCGCCCTGACACGCTGTTCGGCTGCTCGTTCTTCCTGCTGGCCCCCGAGTACAAGGGCCTCATGGACCTCGTGGCCGGCACCGAGTATGAGGCCGGCGTGCGCGAGGTGGTGGAGCAGGCCGCCAAGGTGAGCGCCGTGGAGCGCGCCCAGGGCGACCGCGAGAAGCACGGCGCGTTCACCGGGCGCTACATGGTGAACCCCGTCAACGGCGAGAAAGTGCCCGTGTGGGTGGCCGACTACATCGTGAGCGACTACGGCACCGGCGCGGTCATGGCCGTGCCCTGCGGCGACCAGCGCGACTTCGAATTCGCGCGCAAGTACGACCTGCCCATCATCCCCATCATCTTGGGCGAGGACGATCCGCTGTTTCCCGAGCTCGACGGCGTGCAGGAGCGTCGCGTGACGAGCGTTGACTGGGATCACGCCTACGACGCCGAGGGCGTCCTCGTGCAGTCCGGCAAGTACACCGGCATGACAGGCGGCAAGCACAGCCCGGCCGTGGACGCCATCATCGCCGACCTCGAGGCGCAGGGCCTCGGCCGCACGAAGGTGGAGTTCCGCCTGCGCGACTGGCTCATCAGCCGCCAGCGCTACTGGGGCAATCCCATTCCGGCCGTCCACTGCCCGGAGTGCGGCCTGGTACCCGTGCCGGAAAGCGACCTGCCGGTGCGCCTGCCCGAGGATATCGACCTCGCCGCCGGCGAGACGCTGGCCACGCACGAGGCGTTCGTGAACACCACGTGCCCCGTGTGCGGCGGCCCGGCCAAGCGCGAGACGGACACCATGGACACGTTCACGTGCTCCAGCTGGTACTACCTGCGCTACACCGACCCGCACAACGACGAGCTGCCGTTCGCGCCCGAGAAGGCGAACCGCTGGCTGCCGGTGGACCAGTACATAGGCGGCATCGAGCACGCCATCCTGCACTTGCTGTACAGCCGCTTCTTTACGAAGGTGCTGCGCGACCTGGGAATGGTCGACTTCGACGAGCCGTTCGCGAACCTTCTGTGCCAGGGCATGGTGAAGGACGAGCACGGCGAGACCATGAGCAAGTCGAAGGGCAACGTCATCGCTCCCGAGGACATGATCGCCGAGTACGGCGCGGACGCCGTGCGCGCCTACATCCTGTTCATGGCCCCGCCCGACAAGGATCTGCTGTGGGACGAGGGCGGCTTGGCCGGCATCTACAAGTTCATGAACCGCGCGTGGCGCATCGTGTGCGACCTGGTGGGCCAAGCGGGCGACGAGACGCTCTACCAGCCGGGCGCGAGCGAGGCCGAGGGCGTCGAGGCGCTCAAGACCCTCGTGCGCGAGCGGCACCGCGTGGCGGGCAAGGTGGTCGACGACTTCGACCGCAACAACTTCAACACCGCCATCGCCGCCATCATGGAGCTGTGCAACGCGGCGGCCGACTACCTGCGCAAGTGCTCGCCCGAGGAGCGTGCGGCCTGCGAGGGCTCCCGCGCCATCGACCCGGAGGTGGCCGAGGTCATCGTGAAGCTCATGGCCCCCATCGCCCCGCACTGGGCCGAGGAGCTGTGGAGCGCGGTGCTGGGCCGCGAGGGCTCCGTGCACACGCAGCCGTGGCCCGAGTTTGACCCCGAGCAGGCCAAGGCCGACGAGGTGGAGCTGGCCGTGCAGGTGAACGGCAAGGTGAAGGCCAAGATCACGGTGGCCGCCGATGCTGCGGAGGACGACGTGAAGGCCGCCGGCCTCGCCGCCGTGGAGGCGGCGCTCGCAGGCAAGGACGTGAAGAAGGTCGTCCTCGTCCCCGGCCGCCTGGTGAACATCGTGGCGAAGTAGCGGGCATCCTGTTTCGTATTCTGGCTGCAGAGGGCATCCCGGGCGTGTTCGGGATGCCCTCTTCCTCTTCAGGCAGGGGAGCTTGCACCATGAACCGCCCTCGGGAGCAAGTGGCAGTTCTTGAAGCCCGGCATAGGCGGTGTCTTGACGTACGTGGCTCCCGATTACATGCCGCCTTGCGCGGCGAACTGCTAGAATCATTGCATTAATCCGCTGAAAACGGGCACGAGGAGAGCGAGGGCATCATGGGCACGCTGTTCGAGGAGATGTGCATCGGGAGCCTGCGGGCGAGGAACCGGTTGGTGCGGGCGGCGACCTACGAGGGGTTGGCCACCGACGACGGGCACCTCACGCCGGAGCTGGCGGCGGTTTGCGAGGATCTGGCGGCCGGCGGGGCGGGCACCGTCATCTTGGGGTACGCGTACGTGACGCCCGACGAGCAGCCGAACCCGCGCATGCTGGGAATCTACGACGACTCGTTCGTGCCGGAGTACCGCGAGCTGGTAGAACGCCTCCATTCCTACGGCGCGCGCGTTGTCTCGCAGATCGTGTACGGAGGCTCCGCAACGAAGCTCGATCCCCCGAGCGCGCGCATCCTGGGTCCGTCGGCGGTGCCCAACCCCAAGACGGGCATCGTCCCCGTCGAGGCCTCGAGGGGCGACATCCGCCTGCTCGTGGAGTCGTTCGCCGCGGCAGCCCGTCGTGCGCGCGACGCGGGGTTCGACGGGGTGGAGCTGCATGCCGCCCACGGCTACCTGCTGAGCCAGTTCCTGAACCCGCTGCTCAACCGTAGGACGGACGAGTACGGCGGCCCTGTTGAGAACCGCGCGCGCATCGTCGTGGAGGCGCTCGCGGCCATTCGGCGGGAGGCAGGCGCGGAATATCCCGTGCTCGTGAAGCTGAACAGCTCGGACGGCGTGGAGGGCGGCCTGACCGAGGACGACAGCCTGGAGGCGGCGCAGCTGCTGGTGGAAGCCGGCGTTTCGGCCATCGAGGTGAGCGGTCCGTGGCGTGCCTGCCGCGCGCGCGATTTCGCCGGCGAGCCGTTCTTCGCCGCCTACGCGCGGCGGCTGGCGCGGGCCGTGCCGGTGCCGGTGATCCTCACGGGCGGCAACCGCCGCGTCGACGCGATGGAGCGCTTGGCCGACGAGGGTATTGCCGGGTTCGGCCTGTGCCGTCCCCTCATCTGCGAGCCCGACCTGCCGAACCGCTGGGCGGCCGACCCGCAGGCGGTTTCGCGCTGTGTCTCATGCAACGGCTGCAGCGCCACGCCGGGCCACCGGTGCGTGCTGCGCTAGCTGGCTGCGCGAGGAGCGGCCGGGCGCCGCAGAGCGTTCTTGCCGGCATCGAGGCATCGGTTCAACCGTTGTTTGTGGACAAGTCCGTGAGATTCGATGGCGGCCGTGTTGCGGCAGCCTGCCGCTTGCGTGCGTTTGCTATCATCAAACCTTATGACACGTAACAAGAAACATGGATGGTTGAGGCGTATGGTCGGGTTCGTGGTCGGGTGCGCGGTCGTTGCGGCGTTGGTCGTGGCGGGAACGAACCTCGCCACGGTTACCACGACGAAGGACGCCATCGTCGACACCGAGACGGCCGCGGCTTTCGGTGCCGATGCCATCGTGGTGCTGGGCGCCTCCGTGTTCGCCGACGGCACGCCGTCGGGCATCCTCCAGGACCGCCTGGACGACGGCATCGCGCTGTACCGTGCGGGCGCCGCGCCCAAGATGATCATGAGCGGCGACAACTCCACGGTGTCGTACAACGAGGTGAAGGCCATGAAGGACTACGCCATCGCCCAAGGCGTCCCCAGCGAGGATATCTTCTGCGACCATGCGGGCTTCTCCACTTACGAGAGCATGTACCGCGCCAAGCACGTGTTCGGTGCCGAGCGCATCGTGGTGGCCACGCAGACCTACCATCTGTACCGGGCCCTCTACTCCGCCCAGGGTCTGGGCGTCGAGGCCCTGGGCGTGCCGAGCGACTACCACGCCTACAGCAAGCAGGCCCAGTACGACCTGCGCGAGATCCCCGCGCGCACGAAGGACTTCTTCAAGACGTTGTTCAAGGCCCCCTCGACGTTCGTGGGCGATCCCATCAGCCTGAACCAGTCGGGCGACGTGACGAACTAGCGCGCCAGGTGCCCCAAAGACAGCATCCGCAGCCGCCGCGGGAGGGAGAAGCCGGCGGCTGCGGACGTGTCGAGCGAAAAGCTCGCCAGATCGGGGTGCTAGAACAGCACCACCGGCACGGCGGCCATGATAACCAGGTAGCGCAGCAGGAAGCCGCCCACCAGCACGCCAACCTCGCCGGTGACGGCAAGGCCGGTCGAACCCGAGCCGTCATTCGCAGCCTTCTTGGCCTTGGACGCTTGGAGCAGCTCCAGGCAGAAGGGCAGCGCCAGCCCCACCAGAACCAATCCCAGCCAGAACGGCACGGCGTACGCGCCGAACGCCAAGCTGGCAACCGAGGCCGCTGCGGCAAGCGCCGCGCTGCCGCCCGTGCCGGACACGACGCCCAGAAGCGCGGCGATCAGCACGGCCTCGACAACGGGAAGCACGAGCCCCGCCTTCCTCAAAAAACCGAGGGATTCCAAGCCCTCCGCCTTCATGAGGTGCGCGACCAGGAGTACGGCCGCGAAGCCGGTCGACGTCGCCGAGACCAGGAACAGCAGCGGCAGCACGATGGGGTTCCACAGCGGGAAGCCGGGGGCGTCGCCCAGCAGCATGCCGGTGTACACGGCCACGGCTACGGCGCACACGAGGCCCACGACGTCCAGCGCCTTGGGCGTGGCCTTCTTCACGAGCATGACCACCAACGCGATCGCGCTCACCGCCATGAACGCGACGAGGATGACCACGCCCCACGCCATGATGGACGAGAAGTTGCCCAGCAGCCCGAAGAAGCGCAGCGGGTTCATGAGCCCCGCCTTGGCATCCACCATGAGCAGCACCGTGCCCACGCCCACCGCGATGGGCGCGATGACGTAGCCGATGGTGCGCAGCTTCACGGCATCGGGTCTCACGAAGCCCGCGAGCGCGGCGAGCGCGAACGCGCCGGCGCCCAATCCTGCCAGAAACAGGTACGTTGCGATGATTCCATCCCATACCATGCTGATCACCCCTCGTACGGCTTGACGACGTTGCCGCCACGGTGGATGGCGGATGTTGCGGGCAGGCCCTCAACCTGCGAAAGTCCCACGTAGAGAACCGACGGGTTCAATCCGAGGTCGGCGAAGAGCGCTTCGCCCCCGACGTCCGCGACCTTTTTCGCTATATCGCTCGACGGGTCGTCCAGGTCGCCGAAGTAACGTGCGCGGGTTACGCAGGTGGACACGCAGGCAGGCAGCAGGCCGTGTGCGGTACGGTGGTGGCAGAATGTGCACTTGCCCACCTCGCCCGTGTCGTCATCGACCCATCGCGCCTGGTAAGGACAGGCGGCCATGCAGTACTTGCAGCCGATGCACTTCTCGGCGTCAACCAGCACCACGCCGTCCTCCGTGCGGTAGCTGGCGCCTGTCGGGCACACCTTCACGCAAGGGGCATCGGCGCAATGGTTGCACAGCTTCGGTTGGTTGGCGCGGCGAGCCTGCTCGCCGGTTCCCACGTCCCAGCTTTCCACCCAGGTGTTGAACTTCGTGAGCGGCACGCCGTTCTCCTGCTTGCAGGCGACGGCGCACGCGTTGCAGCCGATGCAGAGGGATAGGTCGATCAGCATGCCGAAACGCTTCGTTGAGGTGCTCATGATCACTCCCTCCTATGCCTTCTCGATCCGGTACATTCCGCCGCTGCGGCCGGGCGAGCCGGCATCGCTGTCGACGTGGGGGTAGATGACCCCCTCCTCGAGCGTCGGGTCGAGCATCGTCTGCAGATGGATGCCGGCGCCGATGGCGGGGTCGCCCTTCGCCAGCGTGCCGTCGACCTCGCGATCCTGGGTTCCATAAGCGCGATGCCCGTAGCCGAAAGCCACGCCGAACGTGCCGCGCGCAATGCCGGCGCGTACCATGGCCTCGCCTTCCATTATGTCGCCCGTGGGGTTCGCGATACGCACGATGTCGCCGTCCCCGATGCCCAGCGCCGCCGCGTCCTCCAGGTTGAGTTCCAGGTAGTTCTTCTCGCACAGGTCGCGCATGAGCGGGCTGTTCGCCTGCATGGATATCGAGCGGAATCGGGGTTTGTAATTCGTGGATCGGAACGGCCATTCCTTTTCGTCGTACACGTCGGCGATGGGGGTTCGGTCGCAGAAATCCTCGGGCACGTAGCGCAGGGCCGCGTCAGGATAGGCACCTGAATAGGGGTTCTTGTTCAAGGCCTTCTTCTCGCTGTAGTACTGCACCAGGTACTCCTTGGCGTACGCGCTGCGGCCGTCCTTTTGGCTGGTCTCGATGGGCCAGAAGCGCCCGCCGCGGGATAGCACGTTCAGGACCTTCGGCCACTCCTCGGCCGTGACCGCGTCTTGCCATGAGGCGGGGAGTTCATCGAGCGCCTGCAACCGCACGTCCTCGTCGCTCACATCGGCCACCGGCTCGATGGCGTAGGCCAGGTTGGCCACGGCCTTCAAGAAGAAGTCGGCTGCATCGTTCAATGGATAGAAGGTGCCGTCTGCGCTCTCGATAGCGTTCTCGCCGAAGCCGGGAAGGTTGCAGGCACGTGCAACGTCGACGCAGAAGGCCTCGAAGCTTGCGAAGCGGCCGTCGGCAAGCTCGACGGTGCTTGGCGGTTTCGCTTGCCACCGCACCGTGTTGCCCTGGCCGCGCCAGTAGCCCTCTTGCGTGACTACGCCGAAGCTCTCGAACGGCGTGGTGTCGGGCACGATATAGTCTGCCAATTGCGCATGCTCGCCGATGAATGCGTCGCAGGCAATGTGGAGCGGCACCACATCGGGGTCCTTGAGCTTCTCGATGACGCTGTCGCGCAGGGCGCCCGAGGTGGCCTGCAGCGTGTTCGTCATCCAGGAGACGAGTATCTTCGCGCGGTAGGGGTACTCGTTCACGATGGAGACGAGCGCCTGGTTATCCGAGGTGGAGGGAACGTTGAGCCAAGGAAGCTTGGGCTTCGGGTCCTTCTCGCCCGCCGCTACGCGCGCCTTGTACTCGTCGGTCTGCGAGAACAGCTTCTGGGTGCGGCAAAGGTACGTGGCGTTCTTGGTGGAAACGGCTGGCTTGCCCTTGACGGTGGCCAGCTTGTAACGGGCCCCGTCGGCCGTGGTCTTCACGCCTATGCGGTAGCAGTTGCATCCGCCGGTCATCTGGTCGGAGCCGATGAGCCCGTTGAGCGCCGGATAGGCCAGCACGCCCTGGGTGCCGTTGGCAGTGGCTGTCCCGCCGAACCCGAGGCGCGCCGACGCCCTGGTCCCATGTGCGGTGAACTCTTTCGCTATACGTTCCATGGTGGCGACTGACGTGCCTGTGATCTGGGCGTACTCATCCATCGTGTGCTCGTAGGCGTTGTCTTTCAAGAAGAGGAAGCTGCTGCGCACCTTCACGCCGTTTACCTCGCCCTCGTACTCGATGGTTGCGGCGTCGCATTGGGTGTGCAGGGCGGGTTGCCCCGTGGCCTGGTCGATGACGACATAATGTTGGACGGGAGCGGTGGCTTTCGGGTCGGGTGCCGGCTCCTCGAGCCCCGCGTCGGCGGCGCGCATGAGCTTGCGGTAGTTCGGGTGGTCCTCGTCTACGATGACGAGGTGGCTCGCGTTCGTGTACGAGGCGAAACCGCCTGCGAACGCGCTCTGGTAGTTCGGGTAGGATAGGAACGTGGCGTTGTAGGTCTTGTCATCGAGTATCTTCTGGATGATGCCGAGTGCGAATGCTGCGTTCGTTGCCGTTTTGATGGGTATCCAGGTGATACCCTCGACGGTGGGGGTCACGCAGCCGTTGCCCAGCACCGGGTCCACCACGTCGATGGTGCATTTGCCGGTTTTCAGGCGATCGAGGGTTCGCTTGGCGATTCCCTGGAAGCTCTTGCCGTTTGCTCCGGGGAATGCTCCTATGAATAAGACGTACTCGCCCTCCTCCAGGTCGGGTTGGGTGTTGTTCGAAGCGGTCTCTGCCAGCGCACGCGCTGTTTGGGAGCCGCCTCAAGTGGAGCCGTGGCCATACTGGTTTAGCGAGCCGAAGCAGTTGGTGAAACGGGTTCCGATGGTGGTGCGGCCGTCGCCTCGTCCGCCCAGCATGACGAACTGGTTCGACACCGGTCCCAGGTCGGGGCAGTCGGGGTTCAAAGGCGTCACGGTATCATGGAGAGCTTTGAAGCCCTCGACCTCGCGATCCTCGCCCGCGTCGGCGAACAGCTTGCCGCCCTCGGTGACCTCCTTGATAAGGTCGTCCCAGGTGATTGCCTTCCATTTGCCTTCGCCGCGCTTGCCGGCGCGCTTGAGCGGCGCGGTAATGCGGTCGGGTTGCGCGTATACGTCCTGGGTTGCCTGCCCCCGGCCGCACACGGTGCCGCGGGTGAGGTTTCCCTTGCCGGGTGCGAACCCCATGGCCTGGTAGGCCTCGCTGAGCGGCTCGTCGAAGTTCAAGAACGGGTATGCGCAGCTCGGGTGATAAGGGTTTCCGCCCACCGAGATGAGGCGACCCGTTTGCCGGTCCAGCTTGAGACGGTTGCCGCACGAGCTATAGCAGCCGAGGCATGCGCTGTAGCGCACGATCACGTCCTCGTTGACCTCAAGCTTGCCCGTCACGGTATCGACGGTTGCCTCGAGGGGCTGACCGTTCTGCTGTTCGGGAAACGCGGTTTCCTCTGCTTGTGCCTTAGGCACCTGGCCGGCGATCCCCACGCCAGCGATCGACAGGGCGCCGAGGCCGCCAGCAGCTTTCAGAAAGCTCCTGCGATCTAGGTTGGTCCTTGCCATACTCCCTCCTTCTCCTCTGTTGAGTGCGTCGGTTGCGCTTGCATCCGACCCTGTCATCATCCACGGCAGGGAGCCCGCGCGCATCACCGCATTGCCGTAATGCTTGGCGCAGAAGGCCTCGCAGGCCTAATCATGATGTGACTATTTTCGCATCGTCCCAGGTGGGCAGTTGCCACGCCACCGACATTCTTGCCAGTTTGCGCTACTATTGGATGGGGAAGAGGTCGTGCGCCGAACCTCGGAGATCTGCCTTGAGGGGGGACAACGGCATGGTTCAGTATCTTGCAGGGCACATGAAGGGGTACCGGAAGCAGGCGATAGGGTTCGCTTTCTTCTTGGCGTGGAACTACTTTTCCTTCTTCTCGTGCGGGCTGGTTCCCGTTATCCGCGTGGTGCGCAGCAGCGAGCGTGTTTGGGTTTGGGCGGGCCTGCTCATTGCCGTGGCGTCCCTTGTGCTCATGGTTGCCTCCTCGCGAACGCGGCTTGCGGGCAAGAAATCGTTCGGGGTAGTGGCGGCCCTTTTCGCCTCGGTGGGGACCGTGGTTATCTGGACGAGCTTCTTCTACGAGTCGACGTACCAGACGGTATCTGCCGTTGGCGGCATGGTTGCCGGCGTCGGCTTCGCTATGATGGCGTTGGTCTGGGGAGACCGGATGAGCCGCTACAACGAGGCTGCCATAGAATTCTCTGCGCCGGCTTCGTTTATCCTGTCGTTTTTCCTTTACTTCATCCTCCTTGCCCTTAAAGGGCCCGCATCGATGGCAGTGAACGCCTTGCTCCCCCTGCTTTCCATGTACTTCGCCTTTCGTGCTGCCGATTTGTCCACGGGTGGGGCGGATGTGGGCGTCAAAGTAGATCGGCTGATAGATGGACGCGAGCTTGCTTCCGCTCTGGCGGGAGTCGCAACGTTGAGCCTGCTGTTCGCGATGCTCTGGTTCCAGTTCGCGTATTTTCGGCTGCTCTCGACGCCTGATGTGGTAGGCGATCGGTTCCTGCACTACCTCGTGCCGTTCTCGTGCTCGTCCGTGCTCTCCATCATCGCCCTGCTGTCGTGCATCAAGCTGTCGCGCCAGCTTAACTTCACGCTCATGTTTCGCTGGGGGCTGCCGCTCCTGCTGCTCAGCTATGCGCTGCTGTACTACGACTACGACGACCCGGTGCAGCGGATCGTGGCGTATACGGTGAACTTCATCGGCATGTTCGGCGTGCAGTTCAGTTTCTGGATTGCCGCCCCGAAGTTCGTTCGGCGTTCCAATGTTCCTGCTTACCTGCTGTTCGGCGCGTTGTTCGCTGCCGAAGGGGTGGGGATATTCGTCGGCACATGGTACGGACTGGCCGTTATCGACGGCGTTACCGCTGCGAACGTGATGAACGAGTCGCTGCTGTTCTTCGTGGCTGTGCTGCTGGTTGCCATGGTGGTGGGCTTCAATCCGCGCTGGTCGTTCTTCCGCATGAGTCCGCGCTGGTCGGGCCGCGATGATAAGGCGGAGGGCGGGGCTGCTGACAGTACGTCCACTGCCGACGACATCAGCGCCTTGTTCGCGCAGCAGGCGGAGGAGCTGCGGGCGACCTATGGCCTGTCGAACAGGGAGACGGAGGTGGCAGAGCTGCTGCTGGCCGGAAGGAGTCGGCCTTACATTCGCGATGAGCTCATCATTTCCTTGAACACCTTGCATGCGCATGCGCGCAATATCTACGCCAAATGCGGAGTACATTCTCAGCAGGAGTTCATGGATCTACTGCGGCCGGCCGGGAAGCGGGAGGGAACCGAAGGGTGACGGGGCGGGCATGCAGCGGGCGCGATGCGCGCCCGTGCTGGCGCCTTGCTACCCGTACCGCTCGATCAGGTCGATGACCTGCTGCTTCGAATGAAGGTCGGTCTTTTCCAATATGCGGCGGATGTGGGTGCGCACGGTGCTCTCGGACACGAAGAGGGCCTCGGCGATCACCTTGGCGGAGCGGCCGCGAGCCAGGAAGGGCAGCACCTCGGCCTCGCGGCGGGTGAGGCCGTAGTCTTCTGCGATGGCGGTGTAGAGGACCTGCTCGGCATCGTCGGCGGCCGTCGGGGTAGGGGCTTCGGGTGCGGCAGGTGACGGTGCCGGTTCCGGTGCTGCGGAAGCGGTCGCGGCTGGCATGGCGGGCGCGTGCGCGGCCGCGGTGGCGGGCACCGCAGGTGCGAAGACGGCCGCAGCATCTGCGGGAGTGGCGACGGGCGCGGGCGCCCCTCCGACCTGCGGCGGGACTGCCACTCCGTCCAAGTACGCATCGTCCCGGTTCTTGCCGTCGCCTGCCGCCAGGCGGCGCTTGCGGCGCAGCGCGTTGAACAGCCCCAACATGACCAGCACGTACAGCGCGCCGATGGACACGCCCACGATGAGCGCCGACGGCTTGCCCGGCACGAGCGTGATGAGGAACCCGATGCCCATGCCCACCAGGCGCAGCAGCACGGACAGCGAGCGCACGATGCCGCCCACGATGTAGCCCGACACGGCGAAGTCGTAGGAACAGGCCGCCACGAGCGACCAGATGATGACGTCGAACAAGCCGTAGCTGGCGCTCATGATGATGTTGAGCGCCACGGGGTTCGTCTCCCAGAAGAACGGCAGCACGGCGAACAGCACCACGATCACCGGCACGATGATGCGGTAAGCCAGGTCCAGGTTGATGCGCGTGCGCGCGTACAGCACGAGGCCCACGAGCGCCGCAGCCACCGCAAGGTTGGCCACGAGAGGGCTGAGGTGCGCCTCGTTCACCGACCCCACCGAGAACACGGTGAGCTCCCATACGAAGCCGAACAGGCACGAGAGTACCAGGCTGGCCACTATCAACCCCAGCAGCGAGCCCAGCGCGGCAAGCGAGCGGCGCGTCCCGCCCGAGGGCGCGGCGCGACCGTCCGGCTGCTCCGCTCGGCATCGCAGCAGGCATGCGTACGAAGCCAAGGGCAGCGGCAGCATGAGCACGATGGCGGGCACGCCCAGGTTCTCGCTCAAGAGCGACACGGCCAGGAACAGCGCAGCGGTGAGCAGGAACGTCACCGGCAGGTAGAACGACGTGCGCGCCGGATGCATGCGCCCGTAGCAGTCGGCCCAGCTTCCCCAGAACAGGCCGTAGCCAACACCCGCCACCACGGCCCCTCCCAACAGCAGCGGCAGCAGCGCGCCGCCTCCTGCGCGCCCGGCGGCGAACACCAGCAGCAGGCCGGCGACCACGAGCACGGGCAGGGGCCAGATGGGCAGGCGGTCGATGCGCACGGGGTCGTTCTCGACCCAGGCGGCCACCGCCAGCATGGTGGTCATGTTAGCAACGAACGACACGATGACCACCAGCGACTCGTATTCCGGCGTGTTGGCGGAGCCCGACAACAGGATGGAGCTGCGGAACGTGAGCATGCTGCAGGCCCAGAAGAAACCCATGCCCACATGGCGCAGGCGCATCGTCTTCCACACCATGCGCATGCTGCGCCGATCGCGTGCGACGGACACCGGTTCCCCTATCTCGTATGGTGCCGTAGAGGTGACGAGCGCGTAACGCCTTCGCTTCGCCCGTTTCGGCACGTTGCTTTCAACAAAGCGTTTAGCAGGGGAAAGGGGCAAATCATCAATTATTGATGACAACCGTTTCCCGCCTCGCGCCTACGATGGGGGCATCGAGGAAAGGATACCCGCCGTGGACGCGACTTCGAACGTAGTCACCGTATTATCGCTCATTGCGCCTTTGTTTTCCGTTCTCACCGAAGCGGAATACGGCGACGTATCCAAAATCGCCATGCAGCCGGAGGCGCACGATGCGGCAACGATGCTCCTCGATGGGGCGGGCCGGAAAGCAGTGTGCGCGGCCGAGGACGATGCATCGAGCCCGTTTCCCGACGCGGCGTTCCCAGGCGGAGCCGGAGGCGCCCTCTTCCCGCATCCTTTCGCGCTGCCTTCGTGGGAGGTGCGCTCAACGCTGCAGAACGAGGTGCTCCTGCCCGGCATGCCGCTGGCGGCGCTGCCGGTGGAATCGCTCTACAAGCCGTGGTCGTCCGCACCGGGCAACGCCTTCGGCGCCCAGCGCGGCCTGTACCTGGGCGATGCGGCGCGCCACCTGCAAAGCGTGTACGCGACGCTCCAGATAGAGGTTCCCGCGCATTTCGCCGCCACGCCCGACCATCTGGCGCTCACGCTCGACCTGCTGGCCCTGTTTTTGCAGAACGGCAATGCCCAGGCGGCGTCCGACGTCGCCCGCGACCACCTGGACTGGCTGGACGACTACGACGCCGCGCTGTGCCGCAGCGCCGATGGGGCCGCCCGCTCCGAGCGGCTCGACAACGCCCGCCGTGCGGCGCTCGCGGAGGGCATCGCCCACCTGCGCGCCCTCGTCGCGCTGGCCGGGCGGGCTGCGACGAAGACAGGTGCAGGGTGAGGCAGGGGGACGGGATGATGCTCCGTCGTGGATAGGGCGTCATCCCGCCCCCTGCCTCACCAAAACCGATCAGCATGAAAAGACGAAAGGGAGGAATGGGATGTTCGAAGACGTTTCAAGGCGAACGTTTCTGAAGGGGACGGCCGCCACGGCCGCCCTCGCCGCCGCGGGGTCGCTCTCGCTCGGCGCCTGGCGCGCCGAGGCGCAGGCCGCCGAGGCGGATGGCGCGGCGTCCGGCGAGGTGAAGACGGCGCCGTCGCTCTGCAACGGTTGCTCCAGCAAATGCGGCCTCGTGGCTACCACGGTGGGCGGCAGGCTGTACACGCTCAAGGGCAGCGAGGTGCACCCCTACTCGAAGGGCCGCATCTGCGGCCGCGGCCATGGCTTGGCCCAGTTGGCGTACTCGGACGAGCGCGTCACGCAGCCCCTGCGCCGCAAGGAGGGCGGCGAGTTCGAGCCCATCGACTGGGACACGGCCTTCCGTGAGATCGGCGAGAAGGTGCAGGCCATCATCGCCAAGGACGGCCCCGAGTCCCTCGCCATCATCCAGGATCCGCGCCCGTCGGGCAAGTACTACTCCAAGCGCTTCATGAACGCGCTGGGCAGTCCGAACGTGTACGCGCACTCCTCGTCGTGCAACCTGTCGAAGGAGAGCGCCTACCAGCAGACCATGGGCGCGTCGAACTACTCCACCGACTTCGCCAACGCGAAGATGGTCATGTTCATCGGCCGCAGCTACGGCGACGGCATCCGCCCCTCGTCCGTGCAGAGCCTCGCATCGGCCAAGGAAGCCGGTACGCGCATCGTGAGCGTTGACCCGCGCCTCAACAACTCCGGCATCTTCTCGAGCGACTGGGTACCCATCAACCCGGGCACCGACCTGGCGTTCATCCTGGCGCTCTGCAACGTGCTCATCGAGGAGGACCTCTACGACCACGGCTTCGTGGAGCAGAGCACCGCGGGCTTCGACGAGTTCGCCGCCCAGGCCAGGAACTACACGCCCGAGTGGGCCGCCAAGATCACCGACGTGCCCGCCGAGCGCATCCGGGAGTTGGCGCGCGCCATGGCGAAGGCCGCCCCCGCCGCCTCCATCGAGGCGGGCTGGCGCGCCGTCATCGGCTGCTCGTACCAGAACTCTTTCGAGACGGCCCGTGCCGCCTCGGCCGTGAACGCGCTCCTGGGCTCCTACGGCGCCAAGGGCGGCGCGCTGCTCACGTCGTCGCCGGCGGCCGGCAAGCTGGCTGACGCCCGCTTCGCCGACCCGCCGAAGCCCCAGGCCAAGCGCGTGGGCAACAAGGAGTACCCGCTCGCCCTCGACAGCGCCGGCACGAACCTGGCCGCCCTCAAGGCGGCGCTCGACGGAACCATCAAGGGCCTCTTCTTCTACAACTCCAACGCCGCGAAGGGCTACGCGCAGCCGAAGATGTGGACGGAGGCGCTGCAGAAAGCCGAGCTCGCCGTGACCATCGACGTGCAGATGTCCGAGACGGCGCTGCAGTCCGACTACGTGCTGCCCGAGGTCACGTACCTGGAGCGCCTGGAGCTGCCCGAGTGGATCGGCGGCAAGAAGCACTTCGTGGGCATGCGCACCGTGGCCATCGACAAGGTGCTGCCAGACGCCAAGACCTGCGACGAGATATTCAACGGCCTGGCCGAGGCCTGCGGCGTGGGCGAGTACTTCCAGTTCACAGCCGAGGACCTGGCCGCCGCCCAGCTGGCCACCGTGGGCGTGGACCTCGACACCATGAAGCGGGAGGGCGTGGTGGAGCTGCCCGACCCCAACTTCCAGTACGGCACGCCGAAGTTCAAGACGCCGTCGGGCGAGTTCGAGTTCTCCTCCGAGGCCGTGGGCGCTGCGGGCCTGAACCCGGTCATCGGGTGGATCCCGCGCAAGGTTACGCCGAAGGATGGCGAGTTCGCCATCGTGGGCGGCAAGCAGGGCATCCACTCCCATACCATGACGCAGAACATCGCCTGCCTGAACGCCATCTCGCGCGAGTACCACATGGAGCGCCTGTGGATATCCGCCCAGGACGCCGAGGATTTGGGCGTGCAGACGGGCGACACCGTGGAAGTGGCATCGAGCGAGCACGTGGGCCAGGTGGAGGCCCGTGTGACGCAGCGCCTCAAGCCCGGCGTGGTGTTCCTGCCCACGCACTACGGCGGCGACTCGCCGGCCCAGACGCGCGCGTACCGCTACGGCATCGCGCTCACGGATTTCATCCCGTTCGACATGGAACCGGGCGTGGGCTCCATGATGAGCCAGGAGGTTGCGGTTACGGTGAAGAAGGTGGAGGCATAACATGGCACGCTACGGAATGCTTATCAACACGAAGAAGTGCGTGGGCTGCTACGCCTGCCGCCTGGCCTGCCAGGCCAAGAACCATCTGGAGCCCGGAGAGTCGTTCATCAAGTTCCACGAGCTGGAGACCGGCACGTACCCGAACGTGTACAACGAGATCGTGCCCACCCAGTGCCAGCACTGCGAGGACGCGCCCTGCGCGGCCGTGTGCCCCACGCATGCCACGTACGTCACGGACTCCGGCGTGGTGCTGGTGGACCCGGAGAAGTGCATCGGCTGCAAGTACTGCATGGCCGCGTGCCCGTACCAGGCCCGCATCGTGCAGGAGTCGACCGGCGTGGTGGAGAAGTGCCGCTTCTGCTGGGAAAACGGTGAGCCGGGCAACCCGCCCGCCTGCGTGGGGACGTGCATATCCGGGGCGCGCGTGTTCGGCGACCTGGACGACCCCGAGAGCGACATCTCGCAGGCTATCGCGCAGTACCATGCGCAACCGCTCGCAAGCAACCTGACCGCTTCCAAGATCTACTACGTGAGGTGATGAAACCATGGTTTGGGGACCTTTGATCGCATGGTATCTGTTTCTGGCCGGCGCCTCGGCCGGAGCGTTTCTGACGGCCGCGTTCGTAGAGGCCAAGTATCCCGACAGCAACAAGATGCGCATCGCCGGTCGTATCATCGCGCCCGTGTTCTTAGGGCTCGGCCTGCTCATGCTCATGATCGACGCCGAAGCCGGCCTGCACAACCCGCTGCGCTTCTTCTGGCTCGTGTCGAACCCCGGCTCCGTCATGACGCTGGGCGTGTACTTCATCTGCGTCTATATGCCGGTAGCCTTGGCGGCGGCCGTGCTCGAGATACTGAAGAAGAAGGTGCCGAAGTGGCTCACGTGGATCGGCATCGTGTTCGCGTTCGCTGTGGCGGCCTACACCGGCTTCCTGCTGGGCGTTGTGAAGGCGTACCCGTTGTGGAACAACGCCATCCTGCCCATCCTGTTCGTGGTGTCGGCGCTGTCGGCGGGCCTCGCGGCCACGTCGCTTGTGGGCCTCGTCACCGATCGCGAGCGCTTCGAGCACATGTGGCTCATCAAGAAGTCGCACGTCATCCTCTCGGCTATTGAGATGGTGGTGTTGTTCACCATGCTCGTCATCGTGAGCGCCGGCAGCTTCGAGGGTGCGGCATCGGTGCACTCCCTGATAGCGGGGCAGTATGCTCCGGCGTTCTGGGGCGGTATCGTCGTCTTGGGCTTGGTGGCGCCGTTCTGCATCGAGGGCTATCCGGTGTTCATTGCGAAGCGGGTGGAAACGTCTACCACGTCGCTGGTGGTGAGCCTCATCGGTGAGGCGGGCGTGCTCGTGGGCGGTTTCCTTCTGCGCCTGCTGGTCATCTTGGCGGCGTTGCCGGTGCTGTTCCTCTGACCTTTCTCGGCCTCGGCCCGCATTCCCCTCGGCAGCCGATGGCCGTTACCGCAGGCGGTCTCCTTCCCCCTGGGACCGCCTGTTCTCCTTTGGAGCACCGCGGCCCTCTCGGGTCGTGGTGCTCCCCGTTAGGAAAGTAGGTGCCGCATGGAAGATTCCTCCCGCCCGCATTGGGGCATGGTCATCGATCTGGCGAAATGCGTCGGGTGCGACTCGTGCACCGTGGCGTGCAAGGCCGAGAACCGCACGCCGCCCGGCGTTACGTACAACGTGGTGCTCGAGCAGGAGACGGGGACGTTCCCCAACGTGCGCATACAGGCGGTGCCGCGCCCGTGCATGCAGTGCGAGAACCCGGCGTGCGTGTCGGTGTGTCCCGTGCAGGCCACGTACCGCGGTGAGGACGGCATCGTGGTCATCGACGCCGATCGCTGCATCGGCTGCAAGTACTGTATCGCCGCCTGCCCCTACGGCGCACGGTCGGCCGACGAAGGCTCGTCGTACGCCGTCGAGATGCAGGCGGCCGACCAGGTGACCGCGCCCGAGTACGGCGTGGATCGTGGGGCGCGCGGGAAGTATCGCGGTACGTACGGCACGGTGCGCAAATGCACGTTCTGTGCGCACCGTATCGCCGAGGGCGAGGCGCCTGCGTGCTGCGAGACGTGCATCGGCGACGCGCGGTACTTCGGCGACTTGAACGACCCGGCGTCGAAGGTGGCGCAGCTGGCGGCCTCTCCGCGGGCGTTCCGCCTGCGCGAAGAGCTGGGTACGAACCCGTCCGTCTACTACCTGAAATGATCGAGGTGAAGAGCTATGACATCGAGCGCTGAGCGAAAGGCGCGAAAAGCGCGGGGTTCACGCGAGCCGCGGTTGCAGGCTTACGCGTTGCCGGCGGCGTTCTCGCGCCGCGCGACGGTAGGTTGGGCCGTTATCGTGGGCGTGCTGTTGGCAGCGGGCGCGTACTTCATGTTCGACCGGCTGGCGAACGGCCTGGGCATGGCCGGGGCCACGAACGCCGTGCCCTGGGGTTTGTGGGTGGTGGTGTACATCTGGTTCTCGGGGCTGGCGGGCGGTTTGTACCTGCTGTCGGCTTTGGTGTACCTGCTGAGGCTGCCGCGCTTCGCGCCCATCGCGCGCCTGTCGCTGGGCTTGAGCATGGTGTCGCTTGTGGTGTCGATGATCTTCATCGGCATCGACTTGGGCGCCATCCGGCACTCGCTGGGCACGCTGCTGTTCTTCCACTGGTCGTCGCCGCTGGCTTGGGAGATCAAGGCGTACGTGTTCTTCATGGTGATCGCCATCGTGCAGTTCGCGTTGGTGCTGCTGAACGACAAGCGCACGGCCGAGGCTGCGGCGGGCGGCGACGGGGTCGCGGACGCGCCGGGCGCGGGAGCGTTAGGTGCGGAGTTGTCGGGTGTGAAAGCATCGGCGGCGGGCGCGACGAGCCCCGACGTGCTCAGGCGGCGGGGCAACGTGAACTTGGCCATCCGCGTGTTGGCCGGCGTGGGCGTGGCCACCTCGTTTGTGGGGCCTCCGGGCGGCACGGGCATGTTCTTTGCCGCGGTGAAAACCCGCGGGCTGTGGGAGGGCGGCATCACGTCGGTGCTGTTCTACGTCATGGCTATCGTGACGGCGGCCGCGTTTCTGGTCGTTGCGTACCGGTTGCTGGCACGCTTGCGCGGGGCGCAGCCGGACGGCGGCGTGCTCGTGGGGTTGAACCGCGTGCTGGCCGCGTCGTTGTTTGCGCTGGCGTTCTGCATATTCTTCCAAGTGGCGCCGGCGCTGCTGTCGGGAGACCCGGCGGTGGCTGCCCCCGTACAGGCAATGGTGGCAGGTCCTTTGGCGCCGCTGTTCTGGCTGGGTGAGATCGGGCTGGGCCTCGTGGCGCCAGCGGTGCTGCTGGCGGTGGGCGCGGCGCGCTCGCGCGGCGCTCGTGATGGCGGCGCCGTTGGGGCCGATCGCGGCAGTGCTGGCGGCGCGTGGGCCGTGGCTGCCGCGCTGGCGGCTCTGGCGGGCGTGCTGGCGTTGCGCTATGTGCTGGTGGTGGCCGGGTTTTCGGTGCCGCTCTTGGCTGGTATGCCCACGCCGGTCTATGTGCCGAGCCTCGGCGAGGTGATGGTGGCGCTGTTTGTGCTGGGGCTGGCTGTGGGTTGCTACGGCTTGGCAGTAAGGTTGCTGCCGCTCGAGCGCATGGGTGCGAGTGAGGGAGAAGTTTGGCTGGAGAGCGCGTATACAAAGGCGGTGCCCGATGCGGATGCGTCATCGTGCGGCGAAGGCTCGAGGGCTAAGGAGGTGCGCGATGGAAGCGCAGCGTAACGACGGCCGGTCGAAGGAAACATGCGGTGTCGGCGCGGAATACGCGCCAACGGTAGCAACGCCGTCTGCGTGCTCTTGTGCGAGCGGTATGATCGAGCCGAATTCCGCAAGCGTGTTCGGCACGCCGTCGCGGCGCGCGGTTGTGGGTGCGGGCTGCGCGGTGGCGTTAGGCGCTTTGGCGGCAGGAACCGGATTGGGGGCTTATATGGCAAGCGACGATCCTATGACCGACACACCACATGGACGAGGCACCGCCACCGGCGCGTACGCGGCCGACGACGTGATCCTGTCGATGTGCAACAACTGCAACACGTACTGCACCATCAAGGTGCGCGTGTGCGATGCGGCCGACGGCCCGCAGGCCAACGAGGGGGCCACGGCGCTCGTGCGCAAGATCGCGGGCAACCCGTACTCGCCGCTCAACTCGCAGCCCTACGCGCCCGTGCCTTATGGCACGCGGCCCGAGGAGGCGCTCGCTCCCGGCGACGGCATGGCGCGCGAGGGCCGCGCGACCAATGGCGGCATGATCTGCCTCAAAGGCCAGTCGGGCGTCCAGCTCGTGCACGATCGGTTCCGCATCACCCGTCCGTTGCGCCGTGTGGGCGCGCGCGGAAGCGACGAGTGGGAAACAGTGGACTGGGACACGGCGCTCGACGAGATCGTGCACGGCTCGCCGACCCTCGGCACGCCCGGTATTGCGGAATGGTACGCCTGGGCGCCGAAGAAGCAGGTGGAGGCCGAAGTCGCGCTTGTGGAGTCCGGCGAGATGACCCAGGACGCGTTCGACGTGAAGTGGGCCGACATCCTCATCGACACGTCGCACCCCGACCTGGGCCCGAAGTCCAACCTGTTCTGCTCGGCCGGCGGCGATCGCATGTTCCTCATCGGCGACCGCCTCACGCAGCAGGGGTTCGGCTCGGTCAACAACTTCAACCACGGCGGCGTATGCGGCATGACCGGCGTCATGGCCAACGTGCGCACGCACCCCACGACGAACCACAAGCGCATGTACGCCGACATCGACCACTGCGAATGCCTCATCATCTGGGGCACCGAGCCCATGACGGCCAACAAGGGGCCGTCGTGGCTGGCACCGCGCCTGTCCGTCGCGCGCGAGCGCGGCATGAAGCTGTACGTGGTGGACCCGCGCCAGGGCCGCAGCGCGTCGAAGGCCGACGTGTGGCTGCCCGTGGTGCCCGGCAAGGATGCCGAGCTCGCGTTCGCCATGATGGCGTGGATCATCGACAACGGGCGCTACGACGAGGCGTACCTGCGCGCGCCGGGCAAGGCCGCCGCAGCGGTCATCGGCGAGCCCACCTGGAGTGACGCGACGCACCTCGTGGCAGTCGATTTGCCGAACGCACCGGTGGTCACGGCGAAGTTGCTCGGGCGCGCCGGCGAGGCCGGGTCGGACGGCGAGGCGCTCAAGGACGACGCGCGCTTCGTGTTCGCGGACGGCGAGCTGGTGGCCGCCGACGCCGTGGCGGGTCTGGCTGACCTCGAGGTGGACGCCGAGATCGAGATCAAGGGCAAGCCCGCGCGCGTGCGAAGCGTGTTCTCGCTGCTCAAGGAGCGCGTGGGCGAGCGCACGATGGAGGAGTACGCCGCCGAGGCCGGCATCGACCCCGCCGTGGTGGCCGACGTGGCCCGCGAGTTCACCTCGCACGGCAAGCGCGCCTGCGTCATGAGCTACCGCGGCCCGGCCATGCACGCCAACGGCTTCGACGCCGTGCGGGCGGCGGGCTACCTCAACTTCCTCATCGGCAACCACGACTGGAAGGGCGGGCACCTGGCGGCGGGCGCGAAGTTCGCCCCGTTTGAGGGCCGCTACGATTTGAAGAAGGTGCCCGACGCGCACGCGGGCTGGGGCATCCCCATCACGCGCCAGAAGGTGGAGTACGAGAAGACCAGCTACTTCAAGCAGGCCGGCTATCCCGCGCCGCGGCCGTGGTACCCGCTGCCGGGCAACCTCTCGCACGAGATCGTGCCCGCGCTGCGCGCCGGCTACGTGTACGACCACCTGGGCGCGCTGTTCATCCACCGCCATTCGCTCGTGGACTCCACGCCGGGCGGCGACCGCCTGGTCGACGTGCTGGGCGACCAGGCCAAGATCAACCTGCTCGTGTCGTTCGACGTGGAGATAGGCGACACGTCGCGCTACGCCGACTTCGTGCTGCCCGACAAGGTGTACCTCGAGCGGTTCAGCCAGGAGAGCATCTATCCCAACCAGCCCTACCAGCTCATCCAGCTGGGGCAGCCGGCCGTGCGGGCGTACGAGGGCCCGCGCTCGGTGGAGGACGTGTACCTGGACCTCATGGCGCGCCTCAACCTGCCGGGCGTGGGCGAGGGCGCGGTGCCGGTGGGCAAGGACGGCGCGGGTGGCACGGCGGCGCTGTCGAACGAGTACGACTACTGGCTGAAGATGGCCGCGAACATCGCCTACACGGGCAAGGAGCCCGTGCCCGACGCCGACTCCGAGGAGCTCGCGCTGTTCGAGCGCGCCCGGACGCGCGCGCTGGGCGAGGCGTTCGACCTGGCGGCGTGGAAGGCGGCCGTCACCAATGAGGAATGGCCGAAGGTGGTGTACGTGCTCAACCGCGGCGGGAGGTTCGCCTCGGCCGATCCGGCGAAGGGCGACGGCTACGAGGGCGAGCTCATCAAGGCGCGCTACGGCGGGCTGTGCCAATTCTACGATCCGAAGACCGCCTCGCTCAAGAACGCTCTGACCGGAGAGAACTTCGACGGGCTAGCGCACCCCGCCCCGGTGGCGTTCGCCGACGGCACGCCGATGGAGCACCCGCCCGAGCGCCCGCTCGCCTTCATCAACTGGAAGGCCCGCACGAACGGCTCGCATCGCACCATCGCCGCGCCCTGGCTGCGCGAGACGACCACCGAGAACTTCGTGTGGATGCACCCTTCCGACGCCGAGGCGCGCAGCCTGGCCAATGGCGACGCCGTGGAGATCGAAGGATCGGTCGGGGCGATGGCCGGCCATGTGCGCGTGACCGAGGGCATCCGTCCTGGCGTGGTGGGCTCGAACTACTCGTTCGGGCACAAGGGCTACGGCGCGCGAGCGGTGACCGTCGACGGCCAGCAGGTGGGTCCCGCGCCCGATTACCTGGAAGAGGAGGGCGTCCTCGACGGCGATGAGCCCGGCAAGCAGAAGACGGGCTTCGCCGGAGGCCGCGGCCGGGGCTTCCGCATGAACGAGCTTCTGCCCGACGATCCCACGCTCGCCGGAGGCGGCGGCCTCTGCGACCCCATCGGCGGCGGCGCGGCCCAATTCGACCTCTGGGTGGAAGTGCGGAAAGCGTAGAAGGCGTGCGGGCGCGGGAGCGAACCCCCCTCGCGCCCGCACGCTGCCGACGATGGCGATCGCC